>JAHAFI010000025.1 GCA_018374355.1 Clostridiales bacterium | reverse complement strand
TGGAAGATCAGCAGCAGATATCTGGGCTGGCCGGAAAAACTGACGGTGAGGATCTATCCTGCAAAGAGTGGAGAAGAAGTCTACTATGAAATCCCACCGACTGGCGAAACCGGAATCGTACAGGCATCTGCCAGTGCAGAATATAAATTGAAAGTTTGATCTTGAACGGTAAATTGGAAAAATTAAAGAAAATACCCATAAGATAGCTCAGGAACATAATATTTATAGGTAAAATGTGCGAAACAGGAAAATTCATCGGTGAAATATACCTACGAATCTTCCTGTTTCGATTAATTTTATCCGTAAATCAAGAAGTGCTCATTGGAAAAATCAATAATCAATCTTAAACACCGGATCAGCCGGATACCCGCCACCCAGCTTCTGCATAGCCCGCTGGACGCTGTCCCGGGAATTTCCCCAGTCCTTGTCCCGGTTAAGGTAATCCTGCTTATCGCAGAACCATGATACCTCCTCCTGCAGACGTTTCATATTCTTTTCCATCAGATCAAATAAAACCGGATAGAATTCCGATTTCTGCTTATCGTTCAATTTCTTCTCGCCCACTTCCACCAGATCTTTAAAGTGATGGAGACAGAAGCCCTTGCTGTTTTTAAAAAGCTCCACAAATTCACTGCTGTTTTTGTACATATAGAAGAAGGTATCCAGATAGCGCTGATAGTTGGAATGGAAATGGTCGCACACATAACAACTGTCCTCTTTCTGTTTGATCCACTGTCCCAGTGCTGTTTCAGGCAGGTCGGGATTCAATTCCGTTTTTTTCATCCGTCCCATAAAGGAAGATTTTCCGGAAGTAAATGCTTTCATCTGTTCCGTCATTTCCTGATTCAGCTTTTTCAGATGGGTACTGAGAATCAGACCGGAGCCCAGACGGTTGCCGTAGTCGTACATCATTTTGTAATGGTGGCGGCAGAAACCGATTTTGTCAGTTTCCATGCGGATATCATCCTCCATATAAGAGGCACCGTTTCCCAGAATAAATTCCAGAGCGTGCTGTTCCGCTTCTCTTTCCAGATAGCAGAAGGGACATTCATCCTCTGCTTTAAAAGCGTCATTTAACGGGATCGTATAGATGGTTTCTTTCATGTCTTGTCCTCATTTCTTGTAATTTTGAAAGGGCGCTGCCCGGAAAAAATCCAATGGTCACAGCTCGTCTTCGTCTTCCGGGGATGCTTCTTTTACATTTTCTTCAATCTTAAAGGCTTCCTCCCGCAGAGAATGCTTTCCGGCAAAGGAGAGACAGAAGCACAGCCAGATATCTGCCAGTCCGTTGAAAATCAAGGCAATACCTGCAAAGCGCAGGGTAGATGCCATGGCTTTAAAGGGGTTGAAAAACAGAACCACAGCCAGAATCAGGAGAATTCCACCTGCAATCAGGGCAGTCCACCAAAATTCCTGTTTCCGCTGGTTCAGCTTCCAAGCTTTCAGTCCGTCCACCAGTCCATGAATGAAAAGCAGAACTCCGCATAAAATAGGAACCATGGACAGGAAAGTTTTGGAATTGAGAAAAATCCAGACTCCCACTGCCACAAAAACAGCAGATAACTCTATGGAATAGGGATAATCCGTCTGTCGGGTCAGCTTTCGGCAGTTCCACAAAAAAGTGACAGCTCCGCAGGCTGTCAGCAGAAAGGCTACCAGAAAACAGAGAAATCCGGAGGAAAAGGAGGGCCAGATTGCAAAAAACAGTCCCAAAAGCAGCCAGAGCACGGCCAGAAGCCAACTGATATAACCGGAAAGTGACGAAAGAGATGCATTCTTTCTTTTTTTACCCAATAGTCACACCTCAGCTTTCGTATGTGTATTTGCGTAACTGAACAGTTACGTATTTGCAACTGTCGGAACAGTTGCCTGTATTCATAAAAAGAATACTCTGTTTTAGTGAAAACGTCAACAAAAATGAGCAAGAATAAAAAAATAAATTGTGCAAGTGACATAAAAAATATTTGAAAAAAAGATAGAACTATACAAAAACAACAAGACAAGCTTGCAAAAACGGCAGAGATTTGCTATAATGACGATTAGCTTACAAAAGACCACGTGACAGAACATTTTCAACGAGGAGGAGAAAAAAATGGAAACGAAAAAAAGAAATATTATTGTAGGACAGTCAGGAGGCCCCACATCGGTAATCAATTCCAGTCTGGCCGGCGTATATAAAAATGCCATTGAACGTGGATTCCACAAAGTATACGGTATGCTTCACGGAATTCAGGGACTGCTGGACGAACAGTATGTGGATATGTCCACACAGATTCATTCCGATCTGGATATTGAGCTTCTGAAGAGAACGCCATCTGCTTTTCTTGGCTCCTGCCGTTTCAAACTGCCGGAAATCCACGAAAACATGGAAATCTACGATAAGATTTTTGAAATTCTTGATAAACTGGAAATCGATTCCTTTATCTATATCGGAGGAAATGACTCCATGGATACCATCAAAAAGCTGTCTGATTACGCCATCGTGAAAGGCCACCAGCAGAAATTCCTTGGAGTACCGAAAACCATTGATAACGATCTGGCTCTTACCGACCACACTCCCGGTTTCGGAAGCGCTGCAAAATATATTGCCGCATCCACAAAAGAAATCATCCGCGATGCGCTGGGACTCACCTATAAAAAAGAGATGATCACAGTAATCGAAGTGATGGGACGAAATGCCGGCTGGCTGACAGGCGCAACCGCTCTGGCAAAGACAGAAGAATGTGAAGGACCGGATCTGATCTATCTTCCGGAAGTTCCTTTCGATGTCGACGCATTTTTGGCAAAAGTAAAAGAAATCCTGCAGAAGAAGAGTTCCATCGTGATTGCTGTCTCCGAAGGAATCAAACTGGCAGACGGCCGTTATGTATGTGAGCTGTCCGGCGGCGGGGATTATGTGGACGCATTCGGCCACAAACAGTTACAGGGAACGGCTGCTTATCTGGCTGCATTCCTTGGGGCTGAGATTGGCTGCAAGACCAGAAGCGTAGAGTTCTCCACCCTGCAGAGAAGTGCTTCCCATATGGCATCCCGTGTGGATATTGATGAAGCGTTCATGGTAGGCGGCGCAGCAGTGAAGGCGGCTGACGAAGGCTACAACGGAAACATGGTAGTTATCGACCGTATCTCCGATGATCCTTACATGGCTTCCGCAGGAATCTACGATGTACACCGGATTGCAAATGAAGAAAAACTGGTGCCGAGAGAGTGGATGAACGAAGAAGGAAACTACGTAACCGAGGATTTTGTGGACTATGTAAAACCATTGATTCAGGGAGATTACCAGCCGATCATGGTAAATGGTCTGCCGAGACATTTGGTGCTGAATTTCGATAAATAACAGCTAAAAAGGAAAAAATGGGGGATTGTATCTCCATTTTTTCCTTTTTTTATTGAATACTCTTGACTATATTTGCGATTTTGTTTACAATCATGATATACGAGTGCCTTGCGCACGAGTGGGGTATCCCCTGCCTCTTTCCTGGGCAGGAGATAGCTTTGAAACAAATTACACTTTTTAGGAGGAAATAAGAAAATGGCAAAATGGGTTTACTTATTTAGTGAAGGAAATGCCAACATGAGAAACCTTCTTGGTGGAAAAGGTGCTAACTTAGCTGAGATGACAAGTCTTGGTCTGCCGATCCCACAGGGTTTCACTGTTACAACTGAAGCTTGTACCGACTATTATGACAATGGAAAGAAAATCTCCGCTGAAATCCAGAATCAGATTTTTGACGCTTTGACAGAACTGGAAGCTATTCAGGGCAAAAAATTCGGTGACACAGAAGATCCGTTACTGGTATCTGTTCGTTCAGGTGCAAGAGCATCTATGCCGGGTATGATGGATACAATCCTGAACTTAGGTCTGAACGACATCGCTGTAGAAGGATTTGCTAAAAAGACCGGAAATGCTAGATTTGCATATGACTCTTACAGACGTTTCATCCAGATGTATTCTGACGTAGTTATGGAAGTTCCTAAGTCCTTCTTCGAAAAAATCATTGATGAAGTAAAAGAAGCAAAAGGTGTTCACTTCGATACAGAACTGACAGTAGACGATCTGAAAGAACTGGTTGCAAGATTTAAAGCAGTTTATTCTGAAGCTATGGATGGAGAAGAATTCCCACAGGATCCTAAGGAACAGTTGATGGGAGCAGTAAAAGCTGTATTCCGTTCTTGGGACAACCCGCGTGCTATTGTATACCGTCGTATGAACGATATCCCGGGAGATTGGGGAACTGCTGTTAACGTTCAGGCCATGGTATTTGGTAACATGGGTGAGACTTCCGGTACAGGTGTTGCATTTACACGTAACCCATCCACCGGTGAAAAAGGTATCTACGGTGAATACCTGATCAACGCTCAGGGTGAAGACGTAGTTGCTGGTGTTCGTACACCACAGCCTATCACCAAACTGGAAGAAGATATGCCAAAATGCTACAAACAGTTCATGGAACTGGCTATGAAACTGGAAAATCATTACCGCGACATGCAGGATATGGAATTCACCATTCAGGAAGGAAAACTGTACTTCCTGCAGACACGTAACGGTAAGAGAACAGCTCCGGCTGCTATTCAGATCGCTTGTGATCTGGTAGACGAAGGAATGATCACTCCGGAAGAAGCTGTATGCCGTATCGAAGCTAAATCTCTGGATCAGCTTCTGCATCCGACATTCAACGCTGCTGCTCTGAAAGCAGGCGAAGTTATCGGTTCCGCTCTGCCGGCATCTCCGGGAGCTGCTGCTGGTAAAGTTTACTTTACTGCTGACGAAGCAAAAGCTGCTCACGAAGCTGGTGAAAGAGTTATCCTGGTTCGTCTGGAGACATCTCCGGAAGATATCGAAGGTATGCATGCATCCGAAGGTATCCTGACTGTTCGTGGTGGTATGACATCTCACGCAGCCGTAGTTGCACGTGGTATGGGAACATGCTGTGTATCCGGTTGTGGAGAAATCAAAATCAATGAAGAAGAAAAATGGTTCACACTGGGTGGATATACCTTCAAAGAAGGAGATTATGTATCTCTGGACGGAACAACAGGTAAAATCTACAAAGGTGACATCCAGACAGAAGAAGCATCTGTTGGCGGAAACTTTGGCCGTATCATGAGATGGGCTGACCAGTTCCGTAAACTGCAGGTTCGTACAAACGCTGATACTCCGGCTGATACAGAAAACGCAGTAAAACTGGGTGCTGAAGGTATCGGTCTGTGCCGTACAGAGCATATGTTCTTCGAAGCTGACCGTATTCCTAAGATCCGTAAGATGATCCTGTCCGATACAGTAGAAGCAAGAGAAGCTGCTCTGAACGAACTGATTCCGTTCCAGAAAGCTGACTTCAAAGCTATGTACAAAGCTCTGAGAGGACGTCCGATGACCGTTCGTTATCTGGATCCGCCGCTTCATGAGTTCGTACCGACTGATGAAGAAGACATTAAAGCACTGGCTGCAGACATGGGTCTGACTGTTGAAGAAGTAAAAGCTAAATGTGACGATCTGCACGAGTTCAACCCGATGATGGGTCACCGTGGATGCCGTCTGGCTGTTACTTATCCGGAAATCGCTAAGATGCAGACAAGAGCTATCATGGAAGCTGCTATCGAAGTAAAAGACGAGATGGGATATGATATCGTTCCTGAAATCATGATTCCTCTGGTTGGAGAAAAGAAAGAGCTGAAATACGTAAAAGACGTTGTTATCGCTACTGCTGAGGAAGTTATGAAAGAGAAAGGTGAATACATCAACTACCATGTAGGAACCATGATCGAGATTCCTCGTGCAGCTCTGACAGCAGATCAGATCGCAGAAGAAGCTGAGTTCTTCTCCTTCGGAACAAACGACCTGACACAGATGACATTCGGATTCTCCCGTGATGACGCTGGTAAATTCTTAGGTTCTTACTACAGCAGCAAGATCTATGAATCTGACCCATTTGCAAAACTGGATCAGACTGGTGTAGGTCAGTTAGTAGAAATGGCAGCTAAAAAAGGCCGTTCCACTAACCCGACTCTGAAACTGGGTATCTGTGGAGAGCATGGCGGAGATCCGTCTTCCGTAGAATTCTGCCACAAAGTTGGTCTGAACTACGTTTCCTGCTCACCATTCCGTGTGCCGATCGCTAGACTGGCAGCAGCACAGGCAGCTATCAACAACAAATAATAGCTGCATATGCAAAACAATTAAAAAAATGGCTTAAAATCAAGAGATTTTGAGTTTGAAGAGGTTCATCAGGTTAACTGGTGAACCTCTTTTTTTTGATGATTTACTCAAAATTGAACAAATGTGCAACTGCTGAGAAAAAGTTGAAAATATTAATAAGATATGATACTGTACAATCATAAGGAAAGCAGCAAAGACAAAACATAAGAAAATATAAATCCCGGGTAGTATTGGCAAAAATCAACGAAACGAAAACTTATTAAATTTCACAGGAAAAGGAGAAGGGTATGAACATTCTGGTTATAGATGTTGGAACATCCAGTATGCGTGGAATTTTGTTTACCCATCAAGGGCAGCTTTTAACAGAAAAACAAAATCTTTACAATGTCACTTATATGGAAAACAGTTGGGTTGAACAGAATCCTTCTGATTGGGAAAATGCATTATATAAAATAATGAAAGAAGTTTCCGAAAAGGCAAAAGAGAAAGGATGGAAGATTGACGCAATGACAATTACGTCACAGCGTTCTTCGGTAATTCCGGTGGATAAATCCTTACGTCCTTTATGTAATGCAATTATGTGGCAGGATAAAAGGACAAATGAAATCTGTGAGAAATTAAACTCACAAAATGACAAGGTGTTTTCACTGTGCGGTTCAAGAGTAAATCCTGTATTTTCGGCAAGTAAAATGACATGGATCAGGGAAAACCGTCCGGAAATTTATGAAAAGACATATAAATTTATGGTGATTCCGGATTATCTCATCTATTTAATGACCGGAAATCTCTGCACAGATTATACATATGGAAGCCGGTCTTTACTGATGAACATCCACACCCATCAATGGGATCCTGAGCTTTTGGAAATATTCCGTGTAGAGAGAGAAAAGCTGTGCGATCTGGTGGAACCCGGAAGTATATGCGGAACACTGACAAGAGAAATTGCGGAAATAACCGGATGTCCGGAAGGAATTCCTGTTATTACTGCAGGCGGCGATCAGCAGTGCGGTGCGATTGGACAGGGCGTTGTCAAAAAAGGCGCATTATCAGTAACTGCCGGAACAGGCGGATTTTTAATCACAGCAACAAATGAAGTGCCGGAAAATCTGGAACAGGATGTTATCTGTAATTTTTCTTCAGTAAAAGGTCAATATGTTCTGGAATCCAGTGTGTTAACCTGCTGTTCAGCCTTTGACTGGTTCAGACGGGAATTTTATGAAGAAAGCAGTTATAGTGAAATCAATGAAGCAATTGCAGCAACACCGGTAGGAGCCAATGGATGCTTATGTGTTCCTTACTTTCAGGGAAGATCCACACCGGACTGGAACAATCTGGCAAAAGGTATTTTTGCCAACGTGACATTGGCAACTACGAAGGAGGATATGCTGAGAAGTCTGCTGGAAGGTATTTGTTTTGAAATCGGAAATGGTATAGAAACAATGAAAAAGTATTTGGAAATCTCAGATATTTATATTAACGGAGGACTTACCAACAGTGAACCGTTTAATGAAATCCAGTGCAATGTATATGGCACAAAGATTATCCGCCGCGGAAAAGCAGATGCAACTGCAAGAGGAGCGCTGATGGTAGCGGCAGAAGCACTGGGTCTCTATCCGTCGGTAGAAGCAGCGTTTGATGAAATCGGTAAAAGCAATAGTGTGAAAGTTTATCTTCCACAGGAAGAAAACATTTTGAAATATGAAAAGGGAAGGGCGCAGATGAACAGAATTTATAAAAAGATATGGGGAGGGGTAAGGAAAGATGGAAGCTTTGAATTTCATGTTTGATTTTTTGACCAACAATATTTTGACAAGAGCAGAACTGTTTGTAGGTTTGATTGTTCTTCTGGGGTATATTCTCCAGAAGAAAAAATGGTACGAAACCATAGGCGGTTTTTTCAAAGCAGTAGTAGGCTATCTGATTCTGATGGTGGGGGCTTCCGGTCTGGTGACAACTTTTCGCCCGATCCTTACAGGACTAAATGAAAAATTTCATTTAAATGCGGTCGTAATTGATCCTTATTTTGGACTGAATGCGGCAAATGAGGCTCTGGAAAGCATTGGATCCAGTGCAGCATGGGCAATGACTTCCTTACTGATCGCGTTTCTCTGGAACATTGTATTGCTGATTTTCAGGAAATGGACAAAACTGCGTACATTACTTTTGACGGGGCACATTATGGTGCAGCAGGCAACTACGGTAACATGGATCGTATTTTTGTTTGTTCCGGAGCTGCGGGATATCCGCGGAGCGGTTCTGGTAGGAATGCTGGTAGGCACTTATCAGGCGGTAAGTTCTAATCTGACTGTGGAACCCTGTATGAATCTGACAGACGGAAAAGCAAAATTTGCAATCGGTCATCAGCAGATGTTTGCTGTCTGGGCAGCAGACAAAACAGGCCATCTGTTTGGGAAGAAAGAAAATTCCGTGGAAAATATGAAGCTTCCGGGATTTCTCAAGATTTTTAGCGATAGTTTAGTGGCTACCTGTGTGCTGATGGTAATTTTTTTCGGAGCAATCATGGCGCTGCTTGGTGAAGATTTTTTGAGACAGATTGACAGCGGATTTGGAGAAGATACATCTTTTCCGATTTACATATTCATTCAGTCCCTGTACTTTACTGTATATCTCCAGATTTTGAACATGGGAGTGAAAATGTTTGTAGGTGAACTAACAGAATCATTTAAGGGGATATCAGAAAAACTGCTTCCGGGAGCAATTCCGGCAGTAGACTGTGCGGTTGCTTTTGGCTATGCACCGGGAAATGCAGTTACTATCGGTTTTCTTTGTGGAATGATTGGGGAAATTCTTGCGATTTTAGGTTTGTTGGTATTTCATTCCCCGGTCATTATGATTATGGGATTCACGACGGTATTTTTTGACAATGCAACGATTGCATTGTTTGCAAATAAAAGAGGCGGAGTAAAAGCAGCGATGATCATTCCTTTTATCTGCGGAGTGATACAGGTTCTTTTGGGGGCGGTAACGGTGGCTTTGGTAGAATTGGTTCCTTATGGCGGATGGCACGGAACAACAGATTTTTCTACAGTATGGCTGGCTATTTCTTCCTTGCTAAAAGCAATGGGACTTCCGGGTGCGATTATTGCTATTGCAGTAATGCTGATTATACCGCAGATACAGTATGCAAAATCGGATAAGAATACATATTTTGATTTTGAATCATAAATTGCACATATGTGCAAAACATGAGAAAATGTTGAATGTGGCATTTCAGAGTGTTAAGATGCAATCAACAGAAAACAGTTAGTGAAAGGAGAAATGAAAATGTACAGTATTCATAAAAATCCGATTGGAATTTATGAAAAAGCATTGCCGAATTCTTTTACATGGGAAGAAAAATTTATTGCAGCAAAGAAGGCTGGTTTTGACTATATGGAATTGTCAATTGATGAATCTGATGAACGACTGGCAAGGCTTGAGTGGACAGATGAAGAGATAGAAAATCTCCGTTCGGTTATGAGATACACAGGTATTTCATTTCCTACAATGTGCCTGAGCGGCCACAGAAAATATCCCTTCGGCAGTAAAGACCCGGCGATCAGAAAAAGGGCTATGGAGATTATGGAGAAAGCAATCAATCTGGCTGTGAAACTGGGAATCCGCTGTATCCAGCTTGCCACCTATGATGTTTATTATGAGGAATCTGATGAGGAAACAAAAAGATTGTTTCTGGAAGGAATGAAGGAAGCCGTTGCTATGGCCTCCAGAGCCGGCGTGATTCTCGCCATGGAGATTATGGATACGCAGTTTGTGGGGACGATTGTGCGGGCGCTTCATTACCTGAAGGAAATTCCTTCTCCATATTTCAAGATATATCCGGATATGGGAAATCTGAGCAATTTCAGCAATGATGTGACAGGAGAATTCGAAATCGGCATTTCAGAGACCGTGGCGATCCATGTCAAAGAAACGAAGGCTGGTGTGTTTAAAGAGGTTCCGTTCGGAGAGGGCGAGGTAAAATTTGCTGAGATATTCAAAAAATTGAAAGCATTGAATTATCAGGGAATGTTCCTGATAGAAATGTGGGCAGATAACAGCAGCTACCAGTCTGTGGAACAGGCAGCGGAAAAAATAGCAGATGCATACAAATTTGTTACAGATAAGATGGCAGAAGCAGGAATGGAGGTATAAAGAAGAAAATGAAGAAAAAGGTAATTGCAGAATTGGAAAAATGCTATTCCGTAGCGCCATTAAAATATCAGGGCAGACAGCATATTCTCGTGGCGGCAGAAAAAACAGACCGTTGTATTCTGTTCGATGCTGAAGGAAATGAGAAAGCAACCGTATGGGAGCAGCCGGGCGGCGTTATGACAATGGTACAGGTTCCGGGGACAGACGGACAATTTCTGGCAACCCATAAGTTTTATTCGCCAAACGATTCCAAGGAAGCAAAAATTATTATTGCAACACCGGACGGAAGCGGAAACTGGGAGATCAGAACACTGACAGATCTGCCCTTTGTACATCGTTTCGATATTTTACAAAGCGGCGGAGAGAATTATCTCATTGCATGTACTTTAAAGTCAGGCCACGAATGCAAAGATGACTGGTCAAATCCGGGAAAAGTATATGCAGCAAAGCTGCCGGAAGATTTATCCGTATTTGATGAGGAGCATCAGTTGGAACTGCAGGTGTTGAAAGATGGAATGCTGAAAAATCACGGATATTATAAAGTCATTGAAAATGGGAAAGAGACTTCCCTTGTCTGCAGCGAAAATGGTGTTTTTCGATTCTGGCCGCCGGAAACAAAGGAAGATGCTTGGGAAATCGAGCAGCTTTTAGATACCCCTGCAAGTGATGCAGCGATGATCGATCTGGACGGTGACGGGAAAATGGAACTGTTGGTACTGTCCCCTTTCCATGGCGATGAAGTGACTATCTATAAAAAAGAAAATGAAAAATACGTGAAAGTTTATCAATATCCGGAGAAAGCGGATTTTCTTCATGCCATCTGGAGCGGCAGATTAGCAGGAAAACCGGTTGCTGTTATCGGACACCGGAAAGGTGCGAGAAGACTGCTTGCATTTAGCTGGGATGAAAACAAAAAAGATTATACATTTAAAACATTGGACGATGACTGCGGACCTGCAAATGCATATGGATACGCTTACGGTGAAAAAGATATTTTGATTTCAGCGAACAGGGAAATTAATGAGATTGCAATGTATATCTTTGAAAAAGGGGATCTGTAACGGCAGAAATGGATGCATTTTTACATGGAGGATGAAGGATGTTAGAAGAATTAAAAGAGCGGGTTTACAAAGCAAATATGGAACTTCCAAAGCATGGACTGGTCACTTTCACATGGGGCAATGTCAGTGAGATAGACAGAGAGACGGGATACTTTGCGATTAAACCCAGCGGAGTGGAGTACGACAAACTGACTGCGGAAGATATGGTGCTGATGGATTTACAGGGAAATAAGATAGAAGGGAAATATAATCCTTCGTCTGATACAGCAACACATATGGAATTATATAAAGCATTTTCAGATATTGGCGGGGTAGTACATACCCATTCCCCTTGGGCGACAAGCTGGGCACAGGCGGGAAGAGGGATTCCCTGTTACGGGACTACTCACGCAGATTATATGTACGGAGAAATTCCATGTGTCAGAAATCTGACAGAAGAAGAAATTAATGAAGCATATGAAAAAAATACAGGCATTTTAATTGCAGATTATTTTAAAGAGAAAGATTACATAAGCATGCCGGCGGTACTGTGCAGGAATCATGGACCTTTTACATGGGGAAAAGATGGGATGGATGCAGTACATCATGCAGTTGTATTAGAGGAAGTTGCTAAGATGGCTGCAAGGACGGAATTAATCAATCCCAAAGTAGGGGAGACACCACAGGAACTGAAGGACAAACATTATTACAGAAAACATGGAGCCAACGCTTATTACGGACAGAGGGGATAAGAGGGCTTCAAGTTTTTGGACATTGTGTATTTGACCCTCGCAGCAGTCGCCAAATGGATATGCAAGCATATCCGCATGGCTCGTTGCCTGCAGGAATAAAAGAGCAGATTAATCTGGGAGGAAATATTCATGAGTAAAATTAGTGAAATGACGAGACAGAGCTGGATTGAGAGTACCTTTCCCGAGTGGGGAACATGGCTGGTAGAAGATATTGAAAATGAAGTGGTTGAACCGGGAAATGTTGCAATGTGGTGGTTAGGCTGTACAGGAGTCTGGTTTAAAACTCCGGCAGATACAAACATTACGATTGATTTATGGTGCGGCAATGGAAAGCGTACCCACGGAAACGGAAAAATGGCGGTCGGCCATCAGATGGCAAATATGTGCGGCGGAAGAGCAATGCAGCCAAACCTTCGTAACGTTCCCTTCGTAATTGATCCCTTTGCTTTTAAAAAAGTGGATGCAGTGCTTGCAACACATTACCATCAGGATCATATGTCTGCGGAATGGGCAGCACACGTAATCCAAAGCGGAATGACTACAACAGATGAAAACGGAAAAGAGATTCCGGTGCCGTTTATCGGCCCGAAGAGATCGGTTGAGCTGTGGCAGAAATGGGGCGTTCCGGCAGAGCGCTGCATCACGGTAAAACCGGGGGATACCATTAAAATCAAGGATTTGGAAATCGTTGCGCTGGACTCTTTTGACAGAACCTGTATCGTAACGACAGATTCAACAGGAGCAGACAGAGAAGAATTGACAGGTATCTGTCCTACAGATATGGACGACAAGGCAGTGAATTATCTCGTGAAAACGCCCGGTGGAAATATTTACCATTCAGGAGATTCCCATTTCTCAATCTATTTTGCAAAGCATGGCAAAGATTATGATGTGGATGTGGCATTTGGCTCATTTGGTGAAAATCCGGTCGGTATGCAGGATAAAATGACATCCATTGATATTCTGCGTATGGCTGAAAATCTGCGGTGCAAAGTTGTAGTTCCGATTCACTGGGATGTGTGGACTAATTTTCAGGCTGACTGCGAGGAAATCAAGGTTTTGTATGACTTCAAAAAAGACAGAAATGAATACAGATTCCATCCGTTCTTCTGGCAGGTAGGTGGAAAATATACGTATCCGGCGGATAAGGATAAGATTTATTATCATCACAGAAGAGGATTTGAGGACTGCTTTGAAGCTCCGCAGAACATTCCATTCCGTTCCTGCCTGTAAAACAATTGCTGTTCCTGATCTTTTGATGTTAAAGCATAAAAAATTCTGCCCGGGTTTACAAACGGTTCAGAATTTGTTACTGTTAAAATAATACGAAACATATTGGGAAAGGACAGAGGGAACAGCATTATGGAAGATATTAAGAATTATGAAGCCATGAGCGTTCAGGAAAAATGGAACATTTTGGCAATGGTTGCCAATTTGTATTACAATTCAGAAATGACACAAAACCAGATTGCTGAAAGATTATATACATCCAGATCAAAGGTTTCAAGAATGCTGAAAGAAGCGAGAGAATTGGGTATTGTTGAAATCTATATCAAAGAACCTTGGGAACGAAATTTAGCGTATGAACAGAAATTGAAAGAAATGTTCGCATTAAAAAATATCCGCGTTATTATGCGTAAAGATTATGATAGAGAAAAAACACAGGCGCTGATTTCCGAGGCGGCGGCTTATTATTTGGATTCCATTGTGAAAGCAAATATGGTTGTGGGAATTTCATGGGGAAATACACTTTACAATATTGTAAAATACATTGCGGCAAATAACCGAAAAAACATTCCGATTACCGTAGTACCGATTATGGGAGCAGCGAAAATCAACAGTCCGGAGAAAGACGGATTGGATCTGGCAAAAGATTTAGCGTCTGCTTACGGCGGAAAATATCAGTATATCTACGCCCCGCTTTTTGTGAAAACAAAGGAGATAAAAGAAAGTCTGGTACAGGATGAAGGCATTCAGGATACCTTAAATCTGGCAAAAAAAGCAGATGTGATACTGACCAGTGTAGGTTCTATAACTTATAAATCGTGGAGCAACTATCTTAGCGAAAAAACGTTGAAGGTTTTGGAGAACAAAGGAGTTGTTGGGCATATAGGCGGCCATTTTTTTGATGTGGAAGGACGGGAGCTGGAAACCTCGCTGGCAGAAAGGATGATAGGAGTCGGGGTAGAAGATTTAAGAAACTGCGGAGAAACCATATGTGTAGCGTTGGGTGAAGGAAAAGCAGAGGCAGTGTTAGGAGCGCTCAGGGGGAATTACATTCAAACGTTGATTATGGATGATCAATGTGCAGAGAAGATACTTTCTTATTGAGAAGAAGAGAGGAAAAAATCCAAAAGGGAAGGATTTTTTCCTCTCTTTCTTTAAATCTTCTTTGCGGTACTGCCGGATAACCCGGAAAGAGACTTTTTAAATTGAATGATAAACAAAACCGATGTAAAGGATACTGCAAGAAAATCCGCAATGGGTTCTGCCATATAAACCGCCATGGTTTGATTGCCGGAGAAAATCTGCGGCAGAAGGTAAATCAGCGGAATGAGCAAAATAAATTTGCGCATCACAGCAACCATAATGGATGCCTTTGCATTTCCCAAAGAGGTAAAGGTCATCTGACAGGCCATCTGTATGCCAAAAAGGAGAAGACAGGCTGCATAAATCCTGAGTGCAGTTTTACAGAAGGCGATCAGAGCGGGATCGGGAGAAAACATTGCCGCGAAGGTCTGTGGGAAAATCATAACCGCCGCCCATATCAGGGTTGAATAAAAAAGGCTGGTTTTTAAAAGCAGCTTAAAGGCAGATTTTACACGGTCTGCATTCCCTGCTCCGTAATTGTAGCTGATAATAGGCTGCGCCCCCTGTCCCAGTCCCTGAAGAGGAAGCATGGCAAACTGCATAACACTGGTCAGAATGGTCATGGCTCCCACGGCAATATCGCCGCCATACTGAAGCAGGGACGAATTGAAGCAGACCGAAATAATGCTTTCACTGGCCTGCATAATAAAAGCGGAGGATCCCAGTGCAAGGCAGGGAAGAATCACTTTGGCATGAATGGGGAGATTTTTTCTCCGGATTTTCAGGCGGGTCTTTTTGCCAAACAGGAAGGCCAGTACCCAGATACAGGAAATCGCCTGAGAGATAATGGTAGCCAGAGCGGCTCCCTTCACGCCCATATGAAAACCAAAAATAAAAATCGGATCGAGAATGATATTGGCAACGGCTCCGATAAGTACCGACAGCATGCCGGTTTTTGCAAAGCCCTGTGCGGTGATAAAGGCATTCATTCCCATGGTGATCTGTACAAATATGGTTCCAACGGCGTAGATATTCATGTAGCTTACCGCATAATCAATGGTGTTTTCACTGGCTCCGAAGGCCATCAGGAGATCCCGGTTCCACAGCAGTAAAATTCCCGTAAGAAGGACAGAAAATATAAGCTGGACGGAAAAACAGTTTCCTAAAGTACGGTCTGCGGATTCGTAGTCCCCTTTCCCCATAAAAATGGAAGCACGGGGAGCGCCGCCGTATCCTACAAAGGCGGCAAATGCGGTTACAATCATGATCAGCGGCATACAGACGCCCACTCCGGTCAGCGCCAGAGAACCGGTATCCGGAATATGGCCGATATAGATTCGGTCAACAATGTTGTAAAGCATATTGATAACCTGAGCAGCTACGGTGGGCAGAGCCAGTTTTAAAAGTAGTTTTCCGATTGGCTCGCTGGCCAGAAAATTTTTATCTTCGTTCATTCGATGTTCTCCTCTCTTTGTTTTCAAAGGATAATAATACACGATATTTTCGGAGAGGGAAATGGACAAAATCCGGTATGTGTCCAAAAAACATTTTTTGGGGACATGTTATGCGGGAGGTGAGATCTTCAATTGTATTTTATATCGTAACTGTTCAGATATTGTTTTAAAACCTACTATTACAAAAATACTGCATATAATGCAAAAAAGTTCAATAAGGCATCAGAATATGATATTCTATAAGTGATTTGACAGAAGTATCGAAGAAAGAGGGGGACAATGCAAATGAAAAATCTGGTGATAGGAATCTGTGACGATGATGCAAGCTGGCATTTTGCGGCGGAAGAAATCATAAGAAAACATTCTAGCGAGCATGGTATTTTATGTGTGATAAAACATTTCTATAAAAGAGAAGAAGTGTTGACGTATGGGGAAACTATGGATGTTCTTTTTTTGGACATAGAATTGAAAAATCAGGAAAATGGTATTGAAATTGCTGAAAAAGTGAATAGGAGATGGGAAGAGTGTCAGATTGTGTATTTGACGAATTATCTTTTTTATGCAGTGGATGTTTATGAAACACAGCACACATATTTTATGGTGAAAGAAAAATTTGAAGTATATATCGGACAAATTTTTGAGAAGGTGCTGCACGGATTGAAGCAGTCTGAGAAACAACTGATCTATTCGCTGATAAAAAAAGGAACATTGGTGCTGGCACCGGAAGATATTTTGTATTATGAACGGATTTTAAGGGTGACAGTGATTGAAACCACAAAGGGGTCTTTTGAAATTTGGGACAAACTGGATGCAATTATGGAGAAACTTCCGGTCAAGGATTTTGTACGGTGTCATATCAGCTATATCGTGTATTTTCCGGCTGTTATGGAGATGAAATCAAGCTGCTTTCTTATGAAAAACGGGAAAGAGATTCCCATCAGCCGGGGATATGGAAAAGCGGTAAGGCAGGCATTTATGGAGTGGGCGCTTACGCAGCGAATTTAACCACTGTGTATATAGAAGGAGGTTTCGTATATGAATCCGGAAGTGTGTGAAGCGGTATCTATAGCAATGAGGTTTCTGATCTGGCAGTTGGGTACCCTGTTTGTTTACGCGTTGGGACTGATCAAAATGTGTGGTTTGAAAAAATCACCATGGCTGCTGATCTTTTCCCTGATTATTAAACTGATAATTGTGAACAATTTTATGTCGATATATATGGAGTACTATGGGTATAAATTGAGCTGGTACAGGGGCTTTTACGGAGTAATTGCACTGAATTCGTCTTTTTTCATGTTTTTCGCAATGAATCGCTGTCTGAAGGGAAATTTAAGCAAACATGTGCTGGCATCTGTGATGGGGGATTTGCTGAGCTCGTTTAATTTCTTCCCCATTATTTTGGTGAACTGGATGCAGGGAAGAAAGGATATACTGGCGATTTTGGTGCCTGTTTCGGTGTCAGATATCTGGTACTTAGTTTTTACAGTTATCCAATGCAGTCTTCTTTTTTATCTGTTGTCCCCTTTATTAAAGAAATTTCAAACGGTAGATATTAAAGGGAAAACAATCGGCTATAGTGTATTTTTGATATATGTGTTGTCCTGTGTGAATGTGACAATTGGAAATACGGATGGTGCGCTGGAGGATAATCTCAGACACGGCTTGATTCATCTTATGGCAGCAGAACTGTATCTGTTTTACTGCTATCAAAAATACAGAGGAATACGGCGCAGCATACTGAAGCAGCAGAAACAGCTTTTGGAGTTCCATTACCAGTTAATTCAGCATCGCTCGGAAGAGGTGGAGAATATCATAGCGGCACTGGATATACAGCGGGAGGCAGTGCTGAGTGCGAAGAGTGATATGGCAAATGAACAGATTATGGAATATGCCAATCAGTTAAAATCTGCGTATCAGAATATGGGAATGAAACATTACTGTGCTGACCGGCTGTTGGACGCATTTTTCTGTTATCAGGAGGAAGTCTGCAGAAGACATCGGATACAGACAGATTTTGCTGTAGAAGTGCAGAGCAAGGACGGTTTGGAAGAACAGGATCTGCTGCAGCTTCTGATTCAACTGATGGAGTATGTTGTTAAAGAAAATCAGAAAGATACACAGGAAGAAAAACGATTTGTACGGCTTCATATCTATTCCGTTAAAAATCAGTTTTTCATAGAGTGCTCTTTCCGAAGTGACAGAGTCAGTATTCCTAAAGACATATGGAAGAGATGCTGTAAGAAATACAAGGGTATTTTTCGGCAGGAGAATACTGGAGAAAAAGAGAATGTTGTTATTATGCTGCAAAAGGGGGAGAAAAAGAAATGAATACAGGAAATATAATCATATGCTTTTTGATTATATCCGCTACCATAGGAATCGCAAGCTTTTATCTGTGGCTTCACAGGAAGGAAAACGAGATTCTGCAGAATAATATTGCGGTTATGCGTGAGCTGTATGATACCCTTCAAAACCAGATAGATTTGGCTCGAAAGTTTCGGCATGATTTGGCGAAACACGTACAGACTTTGGAGTTTCTTTTACGGCAGGATCAGCAGAATGTCCAGATGCGTGAATGTATAGAGGAATTAAAGCTAAAGGTTCAAAAATCCAAAAGTCAGAAATACTGCATGGATGAAATTATTAATGCAATCGTGGTGACAGAACAGAGGCGTTGTGAGGAAAAGGGAATTCCTATAAAAATCCATGTAGAACAGGAGGATTATGATATTTTTCAGGAGTTCGACAAGGTAGGTCTCATCTACAATCTTCTGGACAATGCCATAGAAGCCAATGAACGGATTCCCAGTGATCCTTCGGCAAAAGGATATGTAGAAAAGAGAATTCATTTTACAATGGAGAAGAAGGAAGGAAAAATCTGCATTTTAACTGAAAATAGTGTTGCATCTGGAGAAATTATTACTTTTCGTACCCGGAAGAAGAAAAAGAGCGAACACGGAATCGGGACGCAGATCATTGAACAGATTGTAAAAAATTATCACGGAACAAAAGATTTTACCTATGATGCAGAAAAACACTGTGTCAGGCAAAGGCTTCAGTTCCCTGTGGAGCTCACATAACACTGCAGAGTATTACAAAAAAACTGCAGTCCATGAGGTTATACATGGACTGCAGTTTTTTTATGATAGAATTGTGTTCAAATATTTCTAGTTGGAAGGGTTTGGATAAAAGCATGGATGTAATGGGATATCATTTTTTTCAGGAAAAAATCAGAGAGATTTGTGAGAAATACAAGGAAAAAACGGCAATTACCTATATGAGAAAGGACAATAGCAGATATAAATTGTCATTTGGAGAAATTTATAAAAAGATCTTGGATTTTCATAATATTTTCCGGCAGTATGGACTGAGGGCAGGAGACAGAATTGTGATATTGACTCCTCATTCCCCTTATGGAATCATTGCTGGGCTGGCAGCGGCATACTGGCAGTTTACCAGTGTTTTGATTGACGCGTCTCTTCCAGAAGAAGAGGTTCGGAGACTGGCAGATGATGCGGATGTGCGAGCTGTTTTGACAACAAAGAGTCTTCTGCAGGTTTTTCCGGCAGAAAGGTATGGAACGATCCCTATCTGCGATATAGAGGAATCGGATTTTGGTTATCCGGTATTTGAAAGGTATAGCAGGGATGTGAAGAAAGAAAGGACACCGGATCCGGATGAAGATGTAATTTCCATACTCTTTTCCTCAGGAACTACAAGTATGATGAAAGGAATCATGATTACATACGATTCTGTATTTGAAGCGAGAGATATCTTTGCGGATTTGGCAGGTTTGACTTCTGATATGACTTATTTGCTGGTTCTCCCGTTTAATCATATTGCAGGATTTACCGGAGCAATGACTTATTTTTTAACGGGATGCGAAATTGGCATGATTGAAGAGGTGAATGCATCGAAACTGCAGAAAGGATTGTTGGATTTCCAGCCGAGCTATTTTGCAATGGTTCCTAAGGTTTATGAGGTAATGGAACAGAAAATTCGGAAGGCTGCAGCGGAAAAAGGAAAAGCAGCAGAGTTTGTATTTAACAGAGGGCTGGCTTTCAGCGGATTTTTAAGAAAAAGATTCGGGCTGAAAATCGGCAGAAAACTATTTGCTCCCGTTCTCGAAAAGGTTTTTGGAAAAAATATTTTTGGGCTTGGGACGGGGGCCGCACCATGTAAAGAAAGTACAGCTAAATTTTTTATCAATATGGGAATCGAGTGGGCAAATTTATATGCTGCGACAGAAGCGGGAGTTCCCATAGCAGCTACGGGCATTCATGATCGTTATCCGGTAGGGACTGTGGGAAACGTCCGAAGGGACAAGCGAATCAGCGTCAGAGTTAAAAATCCGGATGAGAAAGGCATCGGAGAAATTCAGGTATATTCCAAAATGCTGATGAAAGGATATTTTCGGGAGCCTGAGCTTACGAAAGAAGCTTTTGACGGAGAATATTTTAAAACAGGAGATTACGGATACATTGACCGAAAAGGAAATCTTTATATTACCGGAAGAATAAAAGAAGCGATTCTCCTCCATAATGGAAAGAAGGTATCACCTGTTGATATAGATGCTGTTTATCAGAAGATTCTGCCGGAAAATTGTGTGGCGGCAAGCTGCGGAATACGGAAAAAGGGACAGAATTATGATGAAATATGGCTGTTTGTGGAACGTAGTGAGTTATGTATATTGACAGAAGATGAAATACGAAACAAGATTCAGACGCATTCCGCTTCAACTGGTGGAAACTACCAGATCAGTCATATTAAGTTTGTGGAAAAGATTCCTGTGACATCGGTGGGAAAGGTCAGAAGGTATTTGCTAAAAGAATTGGCAAAACAAGAAAATACGGAATGGGAACAGACAGAGAAAATCCACGAGGATGAAACCGAATATCGAACAAAGGATTTTCCGGAAAAATGCAAGTGGTATCATAAAGCTGTATTTTGGGTGCTTAGAAAATTATTGTCTGTTGTATGGAAGATAGAGGTAAGAGGACTTGAAAATATTCCGGAATCAGGAAAATATATTTTGTGTCCAAACCATCAGAGTCATTTGGACGGACTGTGGGTATGGAGCGCCTTGAAAAATCATTTTCCGGGTGCGGACAAGATATGCTGCATGGCAAAGCAGGAACATTTGCAATCGCGTTTTTCTCATTTCTGGATGACGATGCTGGGCGGAGTACCTGTGAATCGTACGGGGAATACGCTTCCGGCAATACAAAGGTGCAGAGATAGTTTGAAAACAGAAAAAAACTGTCTTTTAATTCATCCGGAAGGAACTCGTACTCGAGATGGAAAAATTGGAAATTTTAAAAAGGGAGCGGCAATCATTGCATTAGGAACCGGTTATCCGATAATTCCTGTACGAATCACCGGGGCATATGATATTTTCCCGTACATGAGAAGATATCCGAAATGGATGGATATTGCAAGGGGAAAACGTTATAAACTGCAAATAGAATTTATGAAGCAAATTTCGCCGAAAGGTGAGACAAAGGAAAGCTTGACTGAAAAACTTTATCAGGCAGTGGCATTCGGAAAAGAAGCGGAAAGAATCAGTGACAGTATTGTTGAATCGACAGATATTTTAAAACCTACAGATAAAGACTGGAACTTATATCAGATTGTCCAAAACTATTGTCCGGAAGTAGAAATCAGGGAAGACAGTAGATTGCGGGAAGAGCTTGGAATGGATTCCCTAAATATGTTTGAGATGGTGTGTATACTGGAAGAACACTATCACATTTCCATTGCAGAGGAAATGGAAAAGGTCATAACCTATCGGGATCTGGAAGAATTACTCAAAAATCAAGCCGGGAGGACGGAAATACAGAATAGAAGTCTGATGGACTATCCCCTTCCCTGCTCTGAAAAAGACAGGAAAAGTCTGCGGCACCTGATAAGAATGTCAAAACTAATCTATGACATTCATGTGGAAGGAACGGAACATATTCCGGAAGGAGAAAACTATCTGATTTGCTGCAATCATATTTCTTATGCTGATCCTATCTGGATTCTGGCAGCTATGCCGGAAAATTCGCTTGAATTGGAGAATATATGCTGTTTGGCAGCAAAACATACGATGGAAGGGAAATTTTCGAAGAGAATTTTTAAAGTCTTAGGCGGAATTCCTGTAGACCGGGAAGGAAATACTATTCCGGTTATCCGGCGTACGGAAGAATTATTAAAAGACGGGAAAAATGTCATTTTGTTCCCGGAAGGAGCAAGATCCAGAGACGGAAGTATGCTTCCATTTAAGCCGGGAGCAGGTTTGATTGCAGAAAATTCAGGAAAGAAGATATTACCTGTAAAAATAGAAGGGGCATTTGAAATTTTTCCCAGACACATAGAAAAACCCAGACTTTATGACTGGAAAAACCGCCGGAAATATCAGTTAAGAATTAAGTTTGGTGAGACGATAGATCCGCGGGAAAAAGATGCCGATGAAATGATGCATATGCTGCGTAAACGAATAGAGGAAATGTGATGAATATAGGAATTGATGTAGATGGTGTTTTGGTAGATATGGAAACTTATCAGTTGAACTGCGGAAAGAAGTATTTTGAGGAGAGGCTTGGGAGGAAAAAGAAAAATCCGGCAGGGTATGATGTGGAAGATATTTATGAATGCACCCATGAGGAAAGGGAAAGGTTCTGGAAAAAATATATCTGGAGATATTGTCTTTGGGAACCAATGACAACAAATGCGGCAGAAACAGTGAAAAAATTGCATGAGAAAGGGCATCATATCACCATTATCACCGGAAGGGCACATACCACAGAAAAAGGGATTACCGGAAAATTATTTCGTCAGATGCTGAGATACTGGCTGAAAAAGAATCATTTTTATTATGATGAACTTATTTTCTGCTCGGAGAAGGGAAGCTCTGAAGAAAAATATGAAATCTGTATGCAGAAAGGAATCCATCTGCTGGTAGATGATAAACCGGAAAATCTGCTTCCGCTGAAAGATAAAATAAAAATCTTGTGTTATCCGGCGGTCTGGAATAAGGAATGCCGGGAGTTGGATGCGGTACGGATTGGGAAGTTTGAGGATATTTTCTTTTTTGTTAGTAGGAGGGATGACTGATAGTGGAGGGGAAAATTGATCGTGGAAAATCAAAATAGTTATCAGGAGTATGTTGAAAGGCTGAACCGCAGATTTACTGAAAATGAAGACAGGGAAGAGATTACATACATAAGGAACAACGGCCAGATGTATTCCACGTGCGGCAGGGAAGTTCGTGAAAAAATAGGAGAAATAACAGAAGAGATTGTAAAAGCCGGAGGAACAGGCGGAGATAGAATTGCGGTGATTGCCCCGGTGACGCCGAATACGGTGTTTGTTTGTCTGGCGCTTGCCTACGCACATATGACTGCGGTGATGATTGATGTATCATTGCCGGATACTGAGATAAACCGGATATTGGAAAATGCAGATGTGCGGGGGATTTTTACCATAGGGAGACAATTGTCCCTTCTGGAAGAAAAGGTTAGAAAAACGATTCCGATTTTTGATGTTGGAGAGGGAAGAAAAACGCTTTCCCTGTTTCCGCAGAGTGTGAGCAAAGTGAGGAAGGCTGAAACAATTGACAAAGACCCGGATGTGATTGCTATTTTATATTCTTCCGGAACGACCAGTGCAATGAAGGGGGTAATGGTTACATATAAATCCATACTCCTGTCTGCGGATATCCTGAAAAAAGATTTTGGGATCAGGAATGGTATGAAATATCTGAATGTACTTCCGATTACCCATATTGCAGGTTATGATTCTATGATGTTTTTTCTGCTTAACGGATGTAAGATGGGATTACTGGAGGAGGTGAATGCTACGAAAATGCAGCAGGGATTACGGATCTACAATCCTCATTATTTCGGAATGGTTCCTAAGGTATATGATCTGATTGCGGAAAAAATGCAGAAAGCCATCCGTGAGAAAGGTATACTTGCGGAACACATGGTAAATGGTCTGCTGCGTATTTCAGGATATTTGAGAAAACGATTTGGTATCAAGGCGGGTAAAATACTGTTTCGCGGAATTTACAGGCAGGTATTCGGAAATGAAATATTCGGATTGTCTGTCATGGGAACTGTCTGTAAAAAGGAAACGGCACAATTTTATCTAAATATGGGACTTGAGTGGGCAAATATGTATGCTTCAACGGAAACAAATGCTCCGATTGCCTGTACCGGGATTTATGACAGATATCCGTTAAACAGTGCGGGAGATATCACACGGCATACGGAGATTACTGTCAGGATTCAAAATCCGGATAAAGAGGGCATCGGTGAAGTTCAGGTGAAATCGGAACTTATCATGAAAGGATATTTCAGAGAGAAAAAACTTACGGAGGAAGCATTTGAAGATGGGTATTTTAAAACCGGAGATTTGGGATATGTAGATGATAAAAATCAGCTCTATATTACGGGACGGATCAAAGAGGCGATTATCTTACATAATGGTGAAAAAGTATCGCCGGAGGATATTGATGCATTTTACGGAAATGTATGTGAGGGGATTGGGATTGCCGCCTGCGGGATGCCGACAGAGGACGGGTATGATGCCGTACATCTTTTCGTAGAAAAAGGAAATTTGTCGGAGGACGAATGGACAGAATGCAGGAAACGTCTGTTGAAAAAATCCTTGGAAAACTATTCCATTTATAAAATTGAAGAAATTCATCTGATTGATAAGATTCCGATGACAACTGTTGGAAAAATAAAACGTTACCGGTTAAAAGAAATGGTAAGAGAAAAGGAAGATACAAAAAATATAGTTGCAGACGAAGCATTGCCGGAGGAAGCTGCTGTTTTACAGATTCTTCAGAAACTGGCCGGAAATTCAAACGGGGAAATCTCACTGTCTATGTTACTGAGGGAGGAGCTTGGATTAGATTCTCTGACTTTATTTGAGCTGTGTGTAGCGCTTGAAGAACAGTTAGGAATAGATATTGCAGAATATCTGCCGAATATTCGAAGCGGAGAAGATATCTTGCAGATATTGGAAAATAAAAATGATAAAGGGGATGAAAAACTTGAAGAGAACAGGGGATATAATGTGGAAGAATTTCCGTTGAAGAAAACGAAGGCCGATGTGGAACTGATAAAAAAATTCGGAAAAATATCTTCATTTTTGTGGGATTTCAAGGTTATTCATGGAGAGAGAATGGATACAGGTAAAAAATATCTTCTGTGTCCAAATCACGAAAGTTATTTTGATGCACTGTGGGTAGCTGCGTCACTGGCGGCTGAGGGCAGAAGAGTGGACCATTTCTGCTGTATGGCGGCTCAGCATCTGATGGAAAACCGGTGGATGAAGAAAGCATTTGTTGCATTAGGAGGTATTCCGGTTGACCGGACAGGAAATGCAGTACCTGCAACAGAGCGTGCACTTGCATATGTGCGCCAGAATGACTGTCTGATGCTGATTCATCCGGAGGGAACCAGAAGCAGAAGCGGAAAGATGGGAGCATTTAAGCAAGGAGCGGCAAAGATTGCGATTGAGGCAGGAATAGAGATTATTCCGGTATGTATAGAAGGGGCATATAAGATATTTCCGCCCCACAAAAAAGTACCTCGGATAATGAACAGGAAAACCTTCAAAAAATATCCCCTGCATATCATATATGGACAACCGATTGTTCCACAGGGAAAAACTGCGGAGCAACTGACGGAAGAAATCAAAGAACAGATTATTTCTATGAAAAAGGAAGGGATAAGGAAAGATGAAAATCGGAGTGGATGCTGACGGTGTACTTACGGATTTGGCAAAATTTCAATATGAATGTGGAGAAAAATTTTTCAGAAGAAAGCCATCCTGCCCGAGCGGATACAGTATTTCAGAAGTATTTCAAAGTACGAAAGCAGGAGAATTTCTATTTGGATTAAGGTACTTTATTCCCTACTGTAAGACATGGCCGCCAAGGGAAAACGCGGCAAAAATAATCAGGAAGCTAAATGCAGATGGAAATACACTGACAGAGATTACCGCGCGCAAATTTGTGATGATGAAAAACCCCATAGGCAGATACAGCAGAAAAATGTTTGAAACATGGCTTCAAAAATATGGCTTTGGATTTGAAAAAATTATTTACTGCGCGGAGAGAAATACAGGAAAGGAAAAATATATGGCCTGTGTAGAGAACGGGATAGAAGTGATGATCGATGACAGGCCGGAGGTTGCCTTGTATCTTGCAGAGCGCCAGATTAAAGTCCTGCTTTTTGATGCTCCTTATAATCAGAATCTGGAGCATAGGAATATTACGAGAATCGAAAGCTGGGAAGAGGTATATAGAAAAATACGTAACAGTTCAGCCTTCTATACAGAACGATGGAGGACAAAATGTTTAATAAACTGAAAAGGTATTACCAAAGAAAATGGCGGCTATCGGAAAAACTTGCGCAAAAGGCATCAGAAATCCTATATGGCTGCGAAGAAAGAACTATATTTTTGAAATGGTGGGCGGCATTTTGCTGGGGAGTCATGGGATTTCTTGGTCTGGCTGTGGAAATATGGGAGAGCTACTATAGGAAAAAACGTCTTATGTCGATTCTGAAATGCAGTGAAAAGGTGTTGGCTGTTGATATCGGTGAGCTTTTGAAGAAAAAATCAAATACGGTTTATATAGGGGATGATTATACCTATCATGCAGTCACGGATGTAAAATATTTGAAGAATGTGAGGCTGATATTTGGGAATGCGGATTTAAGGGCGCTGGAAGAGATGAGATTTGTAAAAAAACTGCGTGTTGTTATGGGGGATTTATTTCTTTCATCTGCGGAAGGGCTTGAAAAACTCAGATATGTGGGAGGAACAATTTATTATAAGAATCAGAAATTTGATTGTTTGAAAGAATTTGTTACGGATCAAAAAAGAGGTAAATAAAAATGATATTAAAGACAGATGAGACAAGGCTGCCGTCCATAGAAAAACCATGGCTAAAATATTATGCGCAGGAAGCGCCGAAGATTTCAGAAGTGAATCTGACTGTTTTTCAAAATATTTTGAAACAAAATGAGAAACATTTATCTGACACAGCAATTAAGTATTTTGGATGCAGGATTACATATAAAAAAATGTTTGAACAGGTAGAAAAGTGCGCAAAAGCATTAAAACAGGCCGGAGTAGAGAAAGGTACCTGCATTAATATATGTGCGGCGGGAACACCGGAAATCATAGAACTGGTTCTGGCAGCCAATAAACTGGGAGCAGTTGCCAATTTTATCAATCCGTTATTTGAGACCGGACAGAAAATTGACCGGATCAATGAAACCGAAGGAGAGCTGCTGTTTGTGCTGGACAGGATGTACCCATATATAAAGGAAGCAGTTGATAAAATTTGTTCAAAAAAAATTATTATCATTCCGGCTGTAAATTCTCTGCCGATTATGGTACAGTGGATTTTGGAGGTAAAAACAAAATCAGAGAAAGATTTTAAACAAGCGATGCATAGGTCACGTTTTATTAAATGGAATGAATTTCTGAAAAAAGGCAATCGGTATAGTGGATCTACAGAAGTGTGCTATCAAAAGAATATGCCGGCAATTATGGTATACTCATCGGGATCTACCGGAGCCTCGAAAGGAATCGTTTTAACCAATGATGGAATTAATGCAACGATTGCACACTACTTGAGACCGGATTTTCCGCATAGACGCGGAGAAACATTTTTGCAGATGATCCCATTTTGGTTTTCTACCGGACTGGTACTGTCGGTTCTTATGCCGCTGTGTGCAGGTATTACAGTAATACCTGAGCCGGTATTTAGTAAGGAATCTTTTGTAGAAGATATTGCAAAATATAAGCCCAATATGACATTGACGGCAACCAGTTTGTGGAGCTATGCAATTCAAAGTGAAAAACTTGAAAAAGTTGATTTATCAGGTATGCATTATCCGATTACCGGGGGAGAACAGATTCTTCCGGAAACGGAAGAAAGTATTAATCGTTTTTTGGCAGATCATGGCTGTACGTCAGCCCTAATAAAAGGGTATGGCATGTGTGAATTGGGCAGTACCGTTACATCCACTTCCCGGGTTCACAGCAAGAAGGGGAGTGTCGGCTATCCGATATCTAATGTAATAGTATCTGCATTTATTATGGAGACAAATCAGGAAGTTCCCTACGGTGTGCGGGGAGAACTTAGAGTGAATTCTCCGTCACATATGAAAGAATACTATCGGAATCCAAACGCAACAATGGATTTTTTTCACGAAGATGAGAAAGGAATCCTGTGGGGATGTACCGGTGATATTGGCTATGTAGATGAAGAAGGGGATGTTTTTGTTTTGGGCAGAGCTGCAGATAGTTATATCACTGCAGAAGGAATTCGGGTATATGCGTTTGATGCGGAAAATGTAATTTTGGAGGACAAAGCGGTTTCTATGTGCAAGGTTGTAGAAACTACTGTTGAGGGGCATAAAGTTCCGGTTATGCATTTGATTTTAAAGGAAGATGCAGAGGAGACTGAAAAGGTAATTCAAAGGATTCGTGTGAAGTGCCAAAGCAGGCTGGCATCTTATGCAATCCCGAAATATTATAAACTGCATGACGGTTTTCCTGTTCATACAAATGGTAAAAGAGATGTGGAAGCATTAAAGAGAGAGAAAGATGGATACTGTAGATTATAAAACTTCAAAAATAAGTATATGGAAACGTTTGGGAATGCCGTTGCCGGAACTGGAGGACTATTACAGGGAACAGAGAAAATATCGGTTTCAGCAAGGAAAAAGATTAAAGCATATAGGGCTTAGGGAAGCGCTGTATCCTCTGTTCGTTAAATTTTTGGTGATAGACAGACTTTTCCGAAAGCAGACAATTACCACAATGGGGAATCAAAGAAAATATAAGAAACCGGTGATCTATGCCTGTACCCATATCGGTGAAAATGATTTGGAAAATATTTATGAAAAGATTAGCCGGGGGTGCTGGTGGTTTGTCGGTGATCCCTGCATTTTGTATAAAAATATTTCAGGATTGTGGCTGTATCTGAACGGATGTATTTTGCTGGAAACAGGTGATAAAGTAGATAGGCATATTGCTTACCGGCGGGCGGTAGAACTGCTGAAGGGCGGTGGTTCCCTGATGATTTTCCCGGAAGGAGCCAGAAACGGGACAGAAAATCTGCCCGTTATGGAATTGTTTCCGGGTGCAGTCAAAATGTCTATAGAAACCGATACCCCAATTGTTCCTGTTGGAATAGAGCAGTATGACAGACGATTTGTTATCAATTTTGGCGAGGCGCTTTCTCCGGTGGAATATCCCGTGCAAGAGGAATTCAAAGTGGTTCTTAGAGATGCGATGGCAACATTAAAGTGGGAGATTTGGGAACGTGAGGGTATTCAGTCCAGAAGTAATCTGTCAGAGAATTATAGGGAACTTTTTTTACAGGAATTTGAAAAGCGCATTCAGCCTTGGGATACATTAGAAACGGTTGAAAGGTCACGGTTTCACAGTAAGTCGGAATTGGAACAGCGGGAGGTGTCTGCGTATCTGTGAGGGTCAAAAACCCCGTTGATTGCAGCGGAGTTTTTGACTTAACAAGTCATCGGGCGGGATTTCCCGCCCGTCAAAAGATTCTATAAAATTCCAATTAGTTTATAAAGAAGATGTAAGATATGAAATCCTGTCGAATAGTATCATTTTACAGGTGTATTGTGCAAAAAACAAATTATAAAGCTTAAAAATTTGAAAGTATGTAAAAGACAAGCTCCGCCAACCCGCACAACACCATAACCAGAATCGGATTCAGTTTTACTTTCCTGAGTAAGACCAGAGCCGCAGCAAAATATACCACCATACGCAGCGAAATATTTTCCCGGACAAGGGAAAAGGTTCCATTGACAAAAAATACCGAAATCAGGATAGTAAGTCCGGCCTTTGCGATCATTGCAACCACAGCCGGGCGCAGGGAATTCAATGTCCCCTGAAGCAGGGAGAGCTTTTTATATTTTGTATAGAGACAGGCCAGCAGGGTGACAAAAACACAGGAGGGAAGAATACATCCCAGTGTAGCGATAATGGCCCCCGGCATACCGGCAATCCGGGAACCCACAAAGGTGGCTGCATTGACAGCGATTGGCCCCGGGGTCATCTCTGCGATGGTTACCAGATCAGCAAAAGAATCCATGGAGAGCCAGTGATGAAGAGTCACTACCTGCTCCTGAATCAGCGGCATGGCGGCATAGCCGCCGCCAAAGCTGAAACATCCGATTTGGAGAAAGCTTAGAAAGAGTTTCAGGTAAATCATAAGCCATGTCCTCCTTTTTGGGTGAGTAGTGTACGGATGACTCCTAAGGCTGCAGCAGCAGCTATGATAAAGATTACATTGACATTCAAAAAGTAACTGATACAGAAACTTAAAATCATGACAGCAATATTGATCCAGTCCTTTGTTTTTGCGATGCTGCTTCCCATATCATAGACAACAGAGACGATCACGGCGCCTACTCCGGCTTTCATTCCATTTAAGACGGCCGAAATATAAGGATTGGAGGCAAAAGCGCTGTAGAATACGGAAACAAGGGAAAGAATGACCATCGGGGGCAGGATTGCGCCGAGAACGGATAGCAGGACACCGGGAATGCCCGCCAGCTTATATCCCACGATAATCGCTCCATTGACGGCGATTGCTCCGGGAGAGGATTGGGCGATGGCGACCAGATCCATCATTTCTTCCTCGTCAATCCAGTGGTACTGATCTACGAATTTATTTTTTAATAAAGATACAATGACATATCCTCCTCCAAAGGTGAATGTACTCAGATAAAGGGTGGATAAGAATAATTTTCTTAGAATATGTTTTCTTTCAACTGTCATGAAATAAATCTCCAATGTTTTTTAAAATACTCGTTCACAACTATAAAGGACGGAACCCCGTATAGTTCAAGTATAGTACGGGGCCGCCAGCGGTTCAAGTTAAATGTAAGGAAGAGATGATATCCGGATAAATCGGACATCACCTCTTCTTTTTATCGCATTTCTGACAGCAGGAAACACGCGGTATACGTTATCAGGCCGGCAGCTTCCTCTCGCTGATTTTCGTTTTGCAGTATCTCTGAATTTCCTTCAGCTTATACATTTCCCTGCGATTGACAAAAGTGAAGGAACGTCCTTTTCGTCCGGCTCTTCCGGTACGTCCGATACGGTGGACGTAGTATTCGTTGTCAAGGGGAAGGTCAAAGTTAAATACAGCTTCGATATCATCCACATCGATCCCGCGGGCTGCTACATCTGTGGCAATCAGCATGGAAGTTTTTCCGCTGCGGAAATTTTTCATCACATAATCCCGCTGCTTCTGTTTCAGATCCCCGTGAATTCCGGCAGCAGAGTACCCCTTAGAAATCATGACATTGACAAGGGAGTCCACCTGACGTTTGGTATTACAGAAAACTACGGAACGCTTCGGGCTGTAGTGCTTCAAAAGGCTGGAAAGGGCTTCTTCTTTTGTTTGAGGCTTTACCTGATAATAATACTGCTTGATATTCGGGACAACCAGCTCCTTACGGGTAATCCGGATGAGTTTGGCATCCTTCTGGTAGTTCTTCGTAATCTCCATGATCGGGCGGGGCATGGTAGCAGAAAACAGGATCGTCTGATGCTCCTGCGGAATCTGTTTCAAGATCGTCTCGATATCTTCCCGGAATCCCATATTCAGCATTTCATCGGCTTCATCCAAAACTACGGTGTGAAGATCAGCCATTTTCAGGGTACGCCTGCGCATATGATCCATGACACGGCCCGGGGTGCCGATGACTACCTGAACACCGCCTTTTAAGGAGCGGATCTGTCTGCCCATATCCTGACCGCCGTAGATGGGGAGGACTTTGATGGAATGCAGATATTTTGCAAGGTTACGGATTTCCGTTGCCGCCTGAATCGCCAGTTCCCGGGTGGGGCAAAGAACGATGGCCTGAAGCTTTTTGCTGGCTGGATCGATTTTCTGAAGAAGGGGAAGACCGAAAGATGCGGTTTTCCCGGTGCCTGTCTGGGCATGCCCGATGACGTCCCGGCCCTCTAAAATTACCGGGATGGACTGGGACTGTATGGGGGTTGCCTCCGTAAATCCCATGGACTGTACAGCTCTCTGAAGTTCAGGAAGCAGGGGAAGCTCCGTAAATTTGATATTTGACATAAAAATATTTTTCCTTTCTGCAGGGCAGTGCTCGTATGTCTCGGGATTGCCTTGCATTTGTAAGGCAACACCTCGCGGAACAGTGACCTTCTGAACAGTTACAAAAGAGTGTCAAACTAAACAGTGGGATGCTTAGTCAGACACTCATGCTTACATAGTTAACGTGCTAAGTATATATGGGTGAAGAAAAAAAGTCAAGACCGGGAAAACAGGATTTGCCTGATATATTCCACCGGCATTTCCTGTCCGGTCCAGAGCCGGAAGGCTTCCGCGCCCTGATAAAGGAGCATGTACAGCCCGTTAAAGGTTTTGCATCCGGCAGCTTTGGCCTGCTTGAGAAGCAGAGTTTCCGTGGGATTGTAGATCACATCGCCCACCAGCAGACTGGGGTGGAGCAGGGAAGGATCGGCCAAAATGCTCTGCTCTGTATGAGGAGCCATGCCTACGGACGTCCCGTTGATAAGAAGCTGGGAAGCGCTCAGACTTTTTGCCAGTGAGGATGTATCCTGATGGTCAAACAGCGCAGCTTTACAGGAGGTGCTCTGATTCAGCTCTTTTACCAAATGCACTGCCCGCTCATGGAAACGGCTGGTGGGGCGAAGATAGATATGAAGCTCTTTCAGCCCGTCCAAAGCTCCCTGAGCAGCGATTGCCGTAGCGGCGCCGCCCATTCCCATCAGGGTAACGGTTTTTCCCTGAGGTTCAAATCCCGCTTCACGGGCGGTACGCCAGAAGCCGTAGCCGTCGGTGTTGTGTCCGGTCAGTCTGCCGTCAGTGATTACCACGGTATTGACTGCCTGCGTGAGAGCGGCTGCGGGAGAGAGAGAATCGCAGAGGCGCGCCATTTCATTTTTTCCGGGCATTGTCACGTTAAATCCCTTGATTCCCACAGCTTTCAGCCCGGCAACAGCCTGAGCCATATTATTTTCCGATACGTCAAAGCAGAGATAGACAGCATCCAGCCCCAGCTTTTGAAAGCTGTGATTATGCATCAGAGGGGAAAGGCTGTGGGCTACAGGAGAGCCCAGAAGGCCGTATAATCCGGTATGTCCGGTGATAGAAGGTATTGTCATAATAATCTCCTTATATTATAATTAAAGCTATTCAGGCGGGTCCGAAGTTATGTTTTTTCATACCCGCTACATTATAATATCACAGTAACGTAAAAAAGAAAATCAGAAATACGAAAACAGTGAGGAAAGAATATGAGAGAAGTAATCCTGAAAGATTTAAAGATAGGAAGCGGAATCCCAAAAATCTGTGTCCCGGTTACCGGAAAAACCGAAGAAGAAATCCTGCTTCAGGCTAAGGAAGCCGCTGAACAAAGACCTGATCTTTTGGAATGGCGGGCAGATTTTTACGAAGACGTCCATTCCCCGGATAAGGTGAAAAAGGTATGCAAAGGCTTGGGTGACATTTTGGGACAAATTCCTCTGATTTTCACGGTTCGGACAGAAAACGAGGGTGGAAGCTGCCGGATTTCGACAGAGGGTTATGTAAACATCCTGAGAAATGCGGCAAAAAACAGGGAAATTGATGTGATCGATGTGGAAATTTTTATGGATTTTCCTGTAATGGCGGCGTTTATACGGGAACTGCAAAATTTGGGAAAAAAAGTAATTGCGTCGAATCATCACTTTCATGAGACTCCAAAAAGAGATGTTATGCAAACGATTCTGGAAAAAATGGAGGAGGCCGGGGCGGATATCCGAAAGCTGGCAGTGATGCCATCGGATGCGGAGGATGTTCTGGAGCTTCTGGCGGCTACGTTGTCTGCAAACCGGTCGGGAGAGGCTCCTGTGATCACAATGTCCATGGGCAGTCTGGGAGCGGTAAGCCGGGTGAGCGGCCAAGTTTTCGGCTCCTGCGTCACTTTCGGAACAGTAGGGGCGGCCTCTGCGCCGGGACAGATTGAGATTGAAAATCTGCGGAGCATTTTGAAAAAATTACAGCCGTGATTTTTCGGGAAAAACCGGGTTTACCGGAAAAGAAACGTGAGAAAGAGAGAACTTTACATAAAAACTGAGAAGAAGGGTAACCGCTGTCGATAGAATCCAGATTCCGACACACCGGTTTTGACAAAATTAACACCCCCAATCCCATATAATGATACTTGCTTATTCCAGTAAGTATTCATGAGGGATCGGGGGTGTTTTGTGTACTATGAAGTTTATCTGGACGTTTTTTTTGTCCTGAACGGAACGATGGATTACTTCCTCCTTCGGCTGGTCAATCGGCTGCTCCACGGCTCTGCCACACCGGGGAGAAGTCTTCTGGGAGCGCTGGCGGGCGCAGCAGGCGCCTGTATTCCCGTGATTTTCCCGGGAAACCGGTTCCTGAATACGATACTGGTTCACGTAATTATCAATACGATCATGGTAAGGTTTGGATGTAATCTGAAAAAAATCCGGGTTCTGATAAAAGGTGTGTTTCTGCTTTACGCTGCAGCCTTCCTGCTGGGAGGGATGATGCAGCTTTTGAAGACATTTACAGGCACAGAGGGGATCTGCATATTTCTTGCCACAGCGGCAGTGAGCCAGCTTATTCTGACTGTTGGACTTCGGGCGTATATACGCGGAGAAAAGAGGGAAAAGCAGACGTACAGAATCCTTCTGTATGCAGACGGAAAGTGTAAAGAAGGAACGGCGCTTTTGGATACGGGAAACAGCCTGACGGATCCGGCCAGCGGTAAGCCGGTCAGTGTGGGGACGATACAGATGCTGGACGGACTCCTGCCGGAAGAAACCAGAAAGCAGTTGGAAGATTTCTGGGAAGGGAAAATCAGCAAAGGGGACTTTGGAAATCTGAATCCTCATTTTCTTCCCTTTACCAGCCTTGGGCGCGCCCGGGGAATTGCTTTGGCTGTGACACTGGATTATCTGTGTATGGAGGGCCGGGAGATACATAAGGTGATTACCCGTCCGGTAATCGCTTTTTCAAGGGAAAATAGTTCCTTTTTGGGGGACTATCAGATGATATTGCATCCCAATTTAATAGACAGTTAGGAGGAGTTCTTATGATGCGAGCAGCATTACCCAGTCACTTTCGTTTGCGTATGACACCCGGTTTTTCCAGAATGGTCTGGAAGCGTCCGGGGGAAATTTATTATATCGGCGGCGCGGATGTACTTCCGGCCCCTCTCACACCGGAAGAGGAGGCAGAGGTTATTTTGAGCCTGTCCCGAGAGGATAATCAGGAGGCCCGGGCCAGTCTGATCGAACACAACCTGCGTCTGGTGGTCTATATCGCGCAGAAATTCGACAATACCGGTGTGGGGATGGAGGACTTGATTTCTATCGGAACCATTGGACTTATTAAGGCGATCAATACCTTTAACCCGGAAAAGAAAATCAAACTGGCGACTTATGCGTCCCGGTGTATCGAAAATGAAATTCTGATGTATCTGAGAAGAAACAGCAAGACTAAAATGGAGGTATCTATCGACGAGCCTCTGAATGTGGACTGGGATGGAAATGAACTGCTGTTGTCGGATATTCTGGGAACGGACGAGGATGTAATCTATAAAGATCTGGAACATGAAGTGGAATGTACTCTTTTGGGAAAAGCGATCAATAAGCTGACCAAGCGGGAGCAGACGATTATCTGCCTTCGCTTCGGACTGAATCAGCCGGACGGAGAGGAAAAGACCCAGAAGGAGGTTGCCGATCTTTTAGGCATTTCCCAGTCCTATATTTCCAGACTGGAAAAAAGAATCATGCGGCGGCTGAAAAAGGAAATTGTCCGTTACGAATAAGAAACGGAAAAAACTTGCCAAGAAGAAGGGGAACAGTTATAATGGCTATGTGAAAAAATGATGAAGTAATCGCTGTAACTGTTCAGAAGTGTTACATACGAAAGCAGAAGAAAGGAAGGTACCAACATGTACTGTGTAAAAAAAGTGACAGACGATCTGTACTGGATCGGTGGAAGTGACCGGAGACTGGCTTTATTTGAAAATGTATATCCTATTCCAAGAGGAGTATCTTACAACTCTTACGTATTGCTGGATGAAAAAACAGTTTTGCTGGATACGGTAGACCATTCCGTCAGCGGACGTTTCTTTGAAAATCTGGAGCATGTGCTGGGAGAACGGACACTGGATTATATGGTAGTAAACCATATGGAACCGGATCACTGCGCGGTTGTCAGTGAGGTGGTTCGCAGATATCCGGAGGTAAAGATTGTATGCAACGCAAAAACAGTTCCGATGCTGAAACAGTTCTTTGATTTTGATGTGGATTCCAGAACTGTGATCGTGAAGGAGATGGATACCCTGTGCACCGGAAAACATACCTTTGCCTTTGTGATGGCGCCTATGGTACACTGGCCGGAAGCGATGGTTGCTTATGATGTGACAGACAAAGTGCTGTTTTCCGCAGACGGATTCGGAACCTTCGGCGCAATCAATGGAAATCTGTTTGCAGATGAAGTGAATTTTGAGAGAGACTGGCTGGATGATGCCAGAAGATATTTTGTGAACATCGTAGGAAAATACGGCGTTCAGGTTCAGAATCTGCTGAAAAAGGCGGCCACTCTGGAAATCAAAATGATCTGCCCTCTCCATGGACCGGTATGGAGAGAAAATCTGGGATGGTTTATCGACAAATACGACAAATGGAGCAGCTACACACCGGAAGATCAGGCAGTGATGATTGCCTATGCTTCCATTTACGGAAATACAGAAAATGCGGCAGAACTGCTGGCATCCAAACTGGCGGATAAGGGTGTGAAAAATATTGCCATGTACGATGTTTCCGTGACGGATCCGTCTGTGATTGTATCAGAAGCTTTCCGCTGCAGCCATCTGGTATTTGCATCTCCAACCTATAACGGTGGTATCTTTACAAAGATGGAAACTGTGCTTTCCGAGCTGAAAGCACACAGCCTGCAGAACAGAACGGTAGCCGTAATGGAAAACGGAACATGGGCTCCGGTTGCAGGAAAACAGATGAAAGAAATCTTTTCTAACATGAAGAATATCACTCTGTTGGAGGAGGGCGTGACTGTCCGCTCTGCAGTGAAGGAAAATCAGGCAGAAGCCATAGAGGCTCTTGCAGAAGTTATTGCAAACAGTTTATAAAAGCGTGAAACGGCGCTGTTTTACAGATGGAAAAGCATCTGTGAAGCAGCGCCGTTTTGTGAATGTCAAGGTCTAAAACTTTTTTAAATTTTCCCATCCTGTGAATAGATAAAAGTGCATATGAGAATCATTCTAGTATAAACAAATTTTAAGATTTCAGGAGGATTCTTATTATGGCACTTAACAAGGTAGAAATCTGCGGTGTGAATACCGCAAAATTACCCGTACTCACAAATGAAGAAAAAGAATTGCTCTTTGAGAAAATAAAAAATGGGGACAGGGAAGCCAGAGAACGGTACATTAAGGGAAACCTGAGGCTGGTACTCAGTGTGATCAAACGTTTTGGGAGCAGCAATGAAAACCCGGACGATCTGTTCCAGATAGGGTGCATCGGTCTGATGAAAGCTATTGATAATTTTGACACCACGTTAAACGTTAAGTTTTCCACCTACGCGGTTCCCATGATCATCGGGGAAATCCGAAGGTATCTGCGGGATAATAACGCGATCCGGGTCAGCCGTTCTCTTCGTGATATTGCCTATAAAGCCATCTACGCAAAAGAAAGTTATGTAAAGAAAAATTTAAAAGAACCTACCATTATGGAAATTGCATCGGAGATCGGGATTGATAAGGAGGAGATCGTCTATGCGCTGGATGCTATCCAGAGCCCTATGAGTCTGTATGAGCCGGTTTATACAGAGGGAGGGGATACTCTTTATGTGATGGATCAGGTCAGCGATAAGAAAAATAAGGAAGAGAACTGGGTGGAAAATCTGGCTTTGCAGGAGGCGATGAACCGACTGAATGAGAGAGAACGGCATATCGTGAAGCTTCGCTTTTATGAGGGGCGGACCCAGATGGAGGTGGCCCGGGAAATCGGAATTTCCCAAGCCCAAGTCAGCCGTCTGGAAAAGAATGCCCTGAAAAGTATGAGGAATTATCTTCGTCCCTGAGTCCGGGGGGTGATCCGCCGGGCCAGATAGATAAACGGAGTATCCAAAAGACTTGTGACGATGTAGATCACATAGCTGGAAACCACAATATTGATCAGGACTTTCATATCGTATACACCGAGAAAAGCTCCGAAAGTAAATAAAAGCGTATTCAGAAACTGGGAAATCAGAGTGGAGCCATTGTTCCTGAGCCACAGGAAACGTGTGGAATCCCCGCATTTTTTCGTAGTAAACTCCCACCATTTATGGTAAGCCCATACATCAAACTGCTGGCAGATTGCGTATACAAGGAGACTTGCAAGCATCAGCCGGGGAGTATTGGAAAATACCGCCTGAATACTGGGCATGATAAAGTCGCTTTCTGCCGGAGTGAAAAGAAGCCAGAGCTGGGAAGTAAGGATAAAGAATACGGAAGTCAGAATGCCCAGCTTTACAGCCCGGCTGGCTTCCTTTTTTCCGGCAACCTCACTGAGAATATCCGTCACCAGAAAGCTGCTGGCAAACATCACATTTCCCAGAGTCTGTTCCATGCCGAAGGCATTTACCACGATCAGAACTTCAATATTGGCGGCGATGGTGGCGAATACGGTCCAGCAGTAAAGCCCCTCGTTACCAAACATATAATAGAAAAAAAGCACACCGCCAAACAACAGGAACAAAGAAAAAATTAAAAGAATCTCATTGGGCATCGTCTTGTCCTCCTACGCCGAAATCTGTGTTGTCAATCAGGATATCCACCCGTTCATCATTTCTATACAGTGGATAAAGTTCATTTAAAAAGGTCTGAATCACCTTGGGATCAGGTTTGATGGGAGTAGTATTTTCTACCATAATATTGATGCAGATTCTGGAAAAATACCGGAGTCCGGTTTCAATATCCGCCTTCATACTTTCCAGCGTCTGCCCCTCCAAGCCAAAGAGCAGGCAGGTGGAATCAAAATATTCTGCAATCTCTTCCGGGGCAGCCGGCCCCATCCCCTTTTTCAGGAAATCTTCACGGTAAGGGACATCAAAAGTCTCCACACCAATCTTCATAAACACGGAAATCCCTTGACTTCCGAAAAACTCCCGAAGGGCGGGAATCTTTTTCCGGTACATCCAATGGCTTTCAAAAGAAATCTGGCGGATTTCCTTCTCAAGACAAACCTTCAAAAGTTCCTCCATAGTTCTGTCATCCAGTTCAGGAAAGCTTCCGGAATTGATCGCCTCCAGCCGATGAAATTCTCCCGTGACGAGGGAAAGTACCTGACGGTTCAATTCATAGTTGGCGTCCTTGTCCGGGGAAGCGTCGGTATGATAGTCGCAGAAGCTGCATTTTTTCCATTTACAGCCGCTGCCTCTGAGAAGGACGATCTCCCGGGGAAATTTGTCCGGAATGGTACTGTAGCGTATTAAATCTGACATAAAGCTCCTTTCGCGGGATTCACGCGCATAAGTCAAATGGATATGCAGGCATATCCGCATGGCTCGTTGCCTGCGGGAATAAAAAAGATGGGCCAAGGGCCCATCAAAAATAGCGCGAGTTACTCACGTTGGAATCCCTAGTTTTGTTTATAGACAGGATGGTTACGAACTGTCTGTTATTTTGTTCGGTTGTGATTATAGCAGAAGGATGGCGAATGCGCAAGCCCCCGGTGGGAGAGCGGTGAATATTTTGTTCTCACTCCGACATTCGGACAGTGGACAGAAAATGTACGCCAGCTCCGTACATTAAAAATGTCCGGCTCTGACGTACATTTTCTGCCCACCATCCGCCTGTAGTCGCAATCACAAAAACATTCACCGCTCCCCCACCGGGGACTTGCACATTCGCCTCGCAGACGGGAGTTGGTGAAGCTTGTTGTGGCGGAAGCCAATGTTGCTCCCGGATAAAGTCACGGCGGATTGCAGAGCGGTTCAGTATTATTTCCGCTGGCAACGAGCCATGCGGATATGCTTGCATATTCATTTGGCGACTGCAGCGGGGTTTTTGACTATGTCAGCAAGCAGCAAAACCAATCAACAGCAAGCACGCAAGGCGCACCCCAAAAAGCTGAACAGGCGCATCCACAACGTATCGGCTGAGAAGCGGAAGAGGCAGGAGAGTCCCGGGGCAAAGGCATGGGGGAAGAGAGTCCGAAGATCCACTGCTTACGTAGACTTAGGCGCGAAGGCATTCCTGAGCGTCTTAGTCGCAGTTAGCAGTTAGCTGAGGAGGAACGGCCTGCCTTTGCCCCGGGACTCTCCTGCCTCTTCCGCCCCCTCCATACCAGCCACTTTTCACCCAAACTTCTTCAAACACCTCTCCTCATCAATCTCCACCAAAATAATATCCTCCCCAATCTGCCGAATACATTTCCAAGGAATACAAAACTCACTATCCCTCCCAAAAAAGCTGCAGAACTTCCCGGGTCCCGGAACAATCAAGGCGGTAATCTGCCCCGAACAAGGGTCAAATTCCACATCCACAGGACACCCCATACTTCTGCAGTTGCAGACATTGATCACTTCCTTCTGTTTCAGCTCGAAGACACGCATACAAAAAATCCCTTCCCATACTTAAATTATTATATGAGATAAAGACAATTTTCTTGACGGTATCTTCCACCTTATATTATATTAGTGTAATAGAAAAGAAGAAAGACGGGGTACCAAGATGAAATGTCCATATTGTAATCAGGATAATACCAGAGTGGTGGATTCCAGACCGGTGGATGAGAATACGGCAATCCGGCGCCGGCGGATGTGTGATGAATGCGGAAAGCGTTTCACCACCTATGAGAAGGTGGAGACGATTCCATTGATCGTGATCAAGAAGGACCAGAACAGGGAACAGTATGACCGTTCCAAGATCGAGGCGGGGATTTTGCGCGCCTGCCATAAAAGACCGGTGTCTGCCGAGCAGATTCATGAACTGGTGGATTCTGTGGAGACGGAAATCTTCAACATGGAGGAACGGGAGATTCCGAGTACCGTCATTGGGGAGATTGTCATGGATAAGCTGAAGGATCTGGAAGCGGTGGCTTATGTGCGTTTTGCGTCGGTTTACAGGGAATTTAAAGATGTCAATACATTTATGGATGAATTGAAAAAAATTTTAAAATAATAAAAATAATAGATACAAAATCTCCAAAACTTTCGATTGACGCACTATGGAAATGGTGCTATAATCCTCTATAACAGCTACACTTCAATGCGGTGAAGTGTAACGATATAAATCGTAAAAGAGTGGAGGAGAAGAGATGAAAAATAAAATGATGAAAAGAATGCTGGCTGCAGCAGTCAGTGCAATGATGGTGGGAACCATGTTGGCAGGCTGCGGAGAAAGTAAGGACGCAGCGAAAGACACGGAGAAGACGGATGAAGCAGCGCCGACAGAGGAAGCAGCATCCGAAGATGCGGGAGAAGAGGAAGCTTCCGGAGAAACCTATAATATCGGAGTGCTCCAGTTTATGCCCCACACAGCGCTGGATGCATCCAACGAAGGATTTTTTGCCGCACTTGACGACAGCGGTATCAAATACAAAGCAGATCAGCAGAATGCAGCAGGAGAGACTTCTACCTGCCAGACCATCGCAGAGACGCTGGTAAACAGCAATAACGATCTGATCTTTGCAATCGCAACTCCAGCCGCACAGGCAATGGCAAGCGCTACCAGTGAGATTCCCATTGTACTGACAGCAGTAACCGATCCGGCAGACGCAGGTCTTGTAGCTTCCAACGAAGCGCCGGGAGGAAATGTGACAGGTTCTTCAGATCTGACCCCGGTAAAAGAACAGATTGCACTGGTGAAAAAATTATTCCCGGAAGCTAAGAAAGTTGGTCTTTTATACTGTTCTTCCGAAGCAAACTCTGTATTCCAGATCAATATGGCAAAAGAAGCCTGCGAGGCAGAAGGACTGGAATATGAAGATCTTACAGTTTCCAGCTCCAATGAGATTCAGACTGTAGTGGAATCCGCAGTGGGAAATGTAGATGTACTGTATTCACCGACCGACAACGTGGTAGCCAACAATATGGCAACTGTTTCCATGGTGGCAAATGAAAACAAACTGCCGATGATCTGCGGTGAAGAGGGTATGGTAACTAACGGCGGTCTGATCACCTATGGTATTGATTATCATGAAGTAGGATATCTGGCAGGCCAGATGGCAGCTAAAATCCTCACAGGCGAAAGCCAGTCGGCAGATATGCCGATCGAATATCTGGATGCTTCCAAATGCGCGTTGAAGATTAATGAAGATACAGCAGCAGCGCTGGGCCTGAATGTGGATGAGATGAAGGCAGTTCTGGAAGCTGAATAAAGGGCGAAAGCAGTATATTAAAATAAAAGAAAAACGTAACTGTCGTGACTATGAAGGACAGGGTCCTGAATAGTTACGAAAAAACAATCAGGGGGAGAAAGGAAACTTTGTCCCCCCGTGTTTACGTAAAAACTATAAACTAGGAGGAACTGATCAATGAGTGGTTTTTTGTTGTCCATGCAGGGAGCAATTTCCCAAGGGGTTTTGTGGGGAGTTATGGTACTGGGTGTGTACATTACTTTCCGAATTCTGGATATTGCGGATCTGACAGTTGATGGAAGCTTTGCGCTGGGAGGATGTATCTGTGCAATGCTGATGCTTGATAAGGGAATGAACCCGGTACTGGCGCTTTTATGTGCTACATTAGCCGGAGCGGTGGCCGGAGCAGTTACGGGTATTTTACATACGGTATTTGAGATTCCGGCGATTCTGGCAGGAATCCTGACCCAGATTTCTCTCTGGTCCATCAACCTGAGACTGATGGGACAAAAGAGCAATATCCCGTTGATGAATACAAAATCCATCTTTACCGGAATCGTGGAAGCTACAGGGATGAAGCAGTCTCTGGCATCCTTAATCGTGGGTGCTGTGATTGCAGCTCTGATTATCTGGCTGATGTACTGGTTTTTCGGTACAGAAATCGGTGCGGCCCTCCGTGCAACGGGAGACAATCAGGACATGATCCGTGCGCTGGGCGTCAACATCAAAATGACAAAAGTGCTGGCGTTGGCCATCAGCAACGGCCTTGTGGGTATGTCAGGTGCGCTGGTCTGTCAGAGTACAAAGGTAGGAGATATCCAGATGGGTACCGGAGCTATCGTAATCGGTCTGGCAGCAATTGTCATCGGAGAAGTTTTATTTGGAAAAAACCGTTCCTTTGGTACAAAACTGGCTTCTGTAGTTGTGGGCTCTGTGGTGTATTTTGTGATCCGCGCTCTGGTACTCAGGATGGGAATGAACCCCAATGATATGAAACTGATTTCCGCGATCATCGTAATTCTGGCGCTGAGCACTCCGGTTATGCTGGAAAAATGGAAAATCAGAAGAGCATATTCCAAAGGAGGGGACGAATAATTATGCTGATCTTGAAAAATGTGGAAAAAACTTTTAATAAAGGGACAGTCAATGAGAAAAAGGCCCTCAGAGGAATTGATCTTACACTGAATAACGGGGATTTCGTGACGGTGATTGGAGGAAACGGGGCAGGAAAATCCACCATGCTGAATATGATCGCAGGGGTTTATCCCATTGATAAAGGAACCATTATCCTGAATGGCGAGGATATTTCCAGAAGACCGGAGTATGCCCGGGCAAAATTTCTGGGAAGAGTCTTTCAGGACCCCATGAAGGGGACGGCGGCAGGAATGGAGATTCAGGAAAATCTGGCGCTGGCTTACCGCAGAGGTCTGAAAAGAGGGCTTCGCTGGTGTATTACTAAAAAGGAAAAAGAGAGATATCACGAGGAATTGAAAAAACTGGGACTGGGTCTGGAGGAACGTATGACCAGCAAGGTGGGACTGCTTTCCGGCGGACAGAGACAGGCGCTGACCCTTCTCATGGCATCTTTAAGAAAGCCGGAGCTGCTGCTTCTGGATGAACATACAGCGGCTCTTGACCCGAAAACAGCGGCAAAAGTGCTGGAACTGACAGAGCGGATCATCGAGGAACAGAAACTGACAGCGCTGATGATCACTCACAATATGAGAGACGCCATCCGTCTGGGAAACCGTCTGATCATGATGCATGAGGGAAGAATCATTTATGATGTTTCCGGCGAGGAGAAGAAAAATCTGGAAGTATCCCAGCTTCTGGAAAAATTTGAGCAGGCCAGCGGTGAAGAGTTTGCTAACGACCGTATGATGCTGGCAAAATAAGAAAATGGTAATTCAGGGATTTACAGTGTCAAGCCGTGCTTTTGCACGGCTTGACGTATTGTGAAGGGATTTGGTGTCCGTATACCGTATGAACAATAATAATAGCAACCTTAAATTGTGCAGTTTTACACGTTGGACTTGATTTTCCCATGGTAAAATGATAAACTTTACCTAATTATTTTATAAGGGGGACAAGTGTGTGAACGAAGGAAAAAAGGGTAACGCCGCTGCACTGCTGCCGATTCTGGTATTTCTGGTGATTTTTATCGGAGCCGGGATCGTATTTGACGATTTTTATGCAATGCCGGCAATTGTAGCATTTCTGATAGCACTTCTGGTAGCTTTCTGCCAGAACAGAAAATTAAATTTTGATGAAAAAATCCATCTGATCGCAAAAGGTGTGGGGGATGACAATATCATTACCATGTGCCTGATCTTTCTGGCGGCAGGGGGATTTTCAGGAGCGGTGACAGCGGCGGGCGGTGCATCCAGTACCGTAAATCTGGGACTGTCCGTTATGCCGGCAGGAGTTGCCGTTGCCGGGTTGTTTATTATCGGCTGTTTTATTTCGGTCTCCATGGGAACTTCCATGGGAACAATCGGCGCGCTGGCGCCGATTGCAGTGGAGATTAGTGGGAAAACAGGATTTTCCATGGCAGTCTGCATCGGTGCGGTTATGTGCGGCGCCATGTTTGGAGACAACCTCTCCATGATTTCTGATACCACGATCGCAGCGGTAAAGACCCAAGGCTGTGAGATGAGGGATAAATTTAAGGAAAATTTCCTGATTGTACTTCCGGCAGCGGTTATTACCATCATTATTTTTCTGGTGCTTACAGGAAACGGAAACTTTGAGGCGGCGGAAGAATATTCCTACAATGTATTTCAGGTACTTCCGTATCTGGTAGTGCTGGTGGGAGCCTTAATCGGTATCAATGTTTTTCTGGTGCTGATCGCCGGTACGGTACTTTCCATTGTTGTTGGCGTGGCCACCGGAACCATTGAATTGGCTAATATGTTTACTGTAGTTGCGGACGGTGTTACGGGAATGTATGATATCACGGTAATTTCCATCGTTGTGGCGTGTATCGTTTCTCTTGTAAAAGAGATGGGTGGAATCCAGTTTATTCTGGACTTTATCAGAAAACGAATCAAAGGGAAAAAGGGCGGCGAGCTGGGAATTGCTGTTCTGGCCCTGCTGGTGGATCTGTGTACAGCAAATAATACGGTTGCCATCGTTATGGCGGGTCCTATTGCAAAAGAAATCAGCGAGGAATATGATATAAGTCCGAAAAGAAGCGCTTCTTTGCTGGATATGTTTACTTCCGTGGGACAGGGACTGATTCCTTACGGGGCACAGCTTCTGCTGGCGGCAGGAGCTACGGGACTGACACCGTTTCAGATCATTCCGTATTGTTTCTATCCGATTCTGATGGCTGTCAGCGGTGTGGTTTTTATATTATTTATCAAAAATAAAAAGGCAGCATAAGCTGCTTCATGAAGAAAAGGGAGGCAATAAGTATGAGAACATTTGAGAAATCTTCCAAGCTGGACAATGTGTTATATGATGTGAGAGGACCTGTTGTGGATGAGGCGGCCAGAATGGAAGAGCGAGGGCTGAATATTCTGAAGCTGAATATCGGAAATCCGGCGCCGTTCGGGTTCAATGCTCCGGAGGAAGTGATTCTGGATATGCGTCAGTCTCTTTGGGACTGTCAGGGGTATTCCGATTCCAAAGGCCTGTTCTCAGCGCGAAAGGCGATCATGCAGTATTGCCAACTGAAAAAGATTCCGGGAGTGATGATGGATGACATCTATACGGGAAACGGCGTCAGCGAGCTGATCAACCTGTGTATGCAGGCGCTTTTGAATGATGGCGATGAAATTCTGATTCCGGCGCCGGATTACCCGCTGTGGACGGCTACAGCCACTCTGGCGGGAGGAAAACCAGTCCACTATATCTGTGATGAGGAGTCTGACTGGTACCCGGATATGGAAGATATCCGAAGCAAGATTACAGACAGAACGAAAGCCATTGTCATCATCAATCCAAACAATCCTACCGGAGCGCTGTATCCGAAGGAGGTGCTGGAAGATATCGTTAAGGTTGCCAGAGAGCATAATCTGATTATTTTTTCCGATGAAATTTATGATCGTCTGGTAATGGATGGTCTGAAACATATTTCCATCGCATCGATTGCTCCCAGTGATGTATTTTGTGTGACCTTCAGCGGACTGTCAAAGTCTCATATGATTGCAGGCTTCCGTGTGGGCTGGATGGTATTAAGCGGCGCCAAAGAAAGAGCAGCCGGATATATCGAGGGATTGAAGATGCTTTCCAATATGCGCCTTTGTTCCAATGTACCGGCACAGTCCATTATCCAGACTGCGCTGGGAGGCTATCAGAGCGTAGAAGAATATCTTGTTCCGGGAGGCCGGGTTTATGAACAGCGAGAACTGATTTATAAGATGCTGAACGACATCCCGGGAATTACTGCTAAAAAGCCGAAGGCAGCATTTTATATTTTCCCGAAACTGGATGTGGAGAAGTTCAATATCCATAATGACGAGCAGTTTGCGCTGGATCTGTTAAGAGAAAAGAGAATTCTGATCGTGCAGGGCAGCGGCTTTAACTGGAAGGCCCCGGATCATTTCCGGGTGGTTTATCTGCCCCGTGTGGCTGATTTGGAGAAAGCAGCACGGAAGCTGGGAGATTTCCTTGGGAATTATCGCCAGAAGTAGAGGGGAAGGGTTTTATGATTACACTGAAGAGACTTCGTGCTGAAAAAATGGAATCCATTATAGCCTTTAACAAATTATGTTTCCCAACCGATTACTGGAAGGAGGAAGACTGGATGGATTTGCTGAACGACGAAAGAGCTGTTTACTATGCTCTGTTAGACGATGAGCAAATCGTCGGTGATGCCTTTATCTATAATTGGAAAGGCGAAAATGATTACGTTAAGATTATGAATGTTGCGGTTCATCCCGATTACAGAAAACAGGGTTTGGCTCAAAAATTGCTGACCCATGTGTCAAATGAAATGAAAAAAATTGAGATGAAGAAACTTTGCGGAGAAACAAGAGTATCCAATAAAAATATGCAGAAGGCATTTGAAAGCTGCGGCTATCGATTGGACCGGATTGAAGAAGGTTATTTTACGAATCCGGATGAAAGCGCCTTTAAATACGTTCTTCAATTATAAAAGAGATGCGGATAGAAAAAGCAAGCCCTTTCGCTGGGGAAATTTACCTTGTTGGAAAATAAGAAGGTAAAGCTCTCGGCGAAAGGGCTTGCTTTTTTACTGTTCTTTATCTTTGAAATATTCTTTCAGTGCATCTTTTACAGCCCGTTTAACAATTCCATATAATCCGGAAATGATTACAAGAGCAGCGATACATGCAAATGGAATCCAGTCCACAATACACCTCCGCAAATTTTTTAGAATGTATAGTAAGTTATGAAAGCTGTTCCCAGCTGTATTATTCCTGCACATGGTTCAGCCCCTGAATCAGGATCGTAGCCACATGGGAGTCGGCCAGAGAGTAGTAAACGGTTTTTCCATCCCGGCGGAACTTCACCAGAGCGGACTGCTTCAGGACACGGAGCTGATGGGAAATGGCGCTTTGGGTCATTCCCAGAAGGTCGGCGATGTCGCAGACACAGAGTTCTCCCGCGGAAAGGGCGTAGAGGATGCGGATGCGGGTGGGATCACCGAAAACTTTGTAGAGATCAGCCAGTTTGTAGAGCACTTCATCTGCCGGAGGTTCCCCGGGGAGGGTTACGCAGTGATGGTGGCAGATATCGCAGAGTTCTATATCGGGTTCATGGTTTTTTGATGGATTGTTCATGGATTCACCTGATTCCTTCATTTTTATTGTATTACTATCTGGTATGTAGTTTAACGGAAAATGAGGGTGGGGTCAAGAGGGGAAGAAAGGTTACTGCGAATGAAGTGAACTGTTTGTTGTTCACTGGTAATATTCCGCGAGGTGGTTTCGCGCAGGTTGCGCGGAAATCCCGAGATATATGGGCGCTAAAATAACTGAAGTCAAAAACCCCGCTGCAAGCAACGGGGCATCAAATTTGTAACGCTGCAGAGCAGCGGGGTATTTGACCCTCGCAGCAGCGCCAAATGGATATGCAAGCATATCCGCATGGCTCGTTGCCTGCGGGAATAAAATTTGGGCATAATCAGCAGTTTGGACATAAACAGTAAGATAGCCCCGATATTATCCAAATAGCTGCCCTAAAATATGGGAAAATACTGGAAAAAACAGTAGTTTGGACATGAAGATACGATATGTGCTGTATACGTCCATGATTCTGCAAGTGCCTTGGACATATACGAGAATATTTTGCATATACGTCCAATCCGGTTTTGTAAATTAAATTTCAAGAATATAGCTATGATTTTGCAGCAGCCATGGACATATATAGAAATTTTTTTTCGTATACGTCCAAATGCGTGTTTTAGGAATAGCAAGCGAGAATCCTCGGTTATTCAATAGCCGAGATGAAAGCGTAAAAAAGTGCATTTCTGCACAAGGATAGAAATGGCTTTGTCCAGC
>JAHAFI010000024.1 GCA_018374355.1 Clostridiales bacterium | reverse complement strand
GATGAAGGGGGAATCCTCTCCTTCGGTTACTCATTAGATTAGATATGCAACTATTAACCAAGTAGTCTTTATTGACTACACCATTATTATACTAGGAGAGATACAATGAAACTGTTCTTAAAAGATATGCCAGTGCTGGAAGTTCAGAATAATGGAGTATGTACAGTTTTGGATTTTGCGCATCTTCCCTTTGCATTGAGAAAACAGGACGTTACGGTGGTTGATTTTATTGAATGGGCATCCAACAGGACGTTATCCATAGGAAGAAGCTATGCCAAAGAGATTTTGAATTCTTTGAGACTGTCTCAGAGTAATCGCTATGCGGTGAGTAAAGCCTGCAGAGGATTGAGTTTGGAAGATTCCTATTGGATTTGTCAGGAGGAAGACAGAAAGACATGGAAAGAAGTAAATTTGTTTCATAATCCCCTTACGTTGTTTATTACGGAGATTTCCCTGTCAGGAAGAAGCATTCATTATCCAATGACGGCGCAGATAAAAAAGGAAATTCATACACCGGAACTGACTACTTTAGGCGCAAGCGCAAAAGGGTGGATTCGTCATGAAGACGGGCTTTATCTTCACAAGGTAGGAAAATATGAGATTCCTGCGGATGCGATTCTCACAGCCCTTAAAATACCGCATATACCGTACCGGATATCAGCGGATCAGGAGATAAATTCTTATCTGTCAGAGGAAAGAAAACAGTGGATTAGCGGAGTTGGAGAAGTGATCGTTAATTCCAGACTATTCACAACGGAAGATACCGCGATGGTGACGTTTGAAGAATTTAAGATATTTTGTGAAGCTTACGAAATGAATCCATATGAAGAGGCTATAAATATAGACAGAGAATTTTACTATAAGATGCAGATTGCAGATTATATTCTGAATAATAATGACAGGCATGAACAGAACTGGGGATTTTTTATGGATAATGAATCGGGAAAAATAATAGGATATTGTCCATTGTTTGATCACGATCATGCTTTTTCCGCTTATTCTCAGGTGATTTCCCAGACAACAGAAGAAGAAAAAACATTGCTGGGGGCTGCTTTAGCGGCACAGAAAGAACTGCAAATGGATTTTGCCGAATTGAAAAAAATGGAGATTCCGCAGTTTCTGACGGCGATACAGTGGGAACAGGTATTGGAAAGAGTAAAAATATTGGAAGGGGCAGGAAAATGGTGAACAACTATAAATTTTTGCCACTGGGGCAGGAAGATTTTCGGGAAATTATAGAAAATAATGGATACTATGTAGATAAAACATTGCTGATCAAAAAACTGTTGGATGTGAGAAGTAAAGTGACTTTATTTACAAGGCCAAGACGTTTTGGAAAAACATTGAACATCAGTATGCTTCAGTGCTTTTTTGAAAATCTGGAACAGAAACCAGATATTTTATTTGAAAATCTGGCTATTGGACAGGAAAAAGAAATCTGTGAAAAACACATGGGAAAATATCCGGTGATTCACTTGTCCCTGAAAAGTGCAAGGCAGGAATCTTTTGAATATGCATTTACAGCAATCCGACAGGCGATCGCAGAGGAATTTCGCCGTCATGAGAAAGAAGTACGCGCGTATGAATTTGAAAAAGAAAGAATTGAGAAAATATTGAATGCACAGGGAGACGAGCAGGACTATCTTACATCTCTGCAGTTTTTATCTCAGATACTTTATTATCAGTATGGGAAAAAGGTCATTGTGTTACTGGATGAATATGATGTGCCATTGGAAAATGCCTATTTTTGTGGTTTCTATGACAAAATGGTAAATTTTATCCGTTCTTTGTTTGAATCTGTTTTAAAAACAAATAGTTGTCTGGAATTTGCAGTGATTACGGGATGTTTGAGAATTTCTAAGGAAAGTATTTTTACAGGACTGAATAATCTGCGTATCATTTCCATTTTAGATAAAGCATATGAAGAGTATTTTGGATTTACAGAAGAAGAAATCGGGGAAATATTGGATTACTATGGATTGAACGATAAATTGCCTGTAATAAAAGAATGGTACGATGGCTATCTCTTTGGTGAGCAGGAAGTTTATAATCCGTGGAGTGTTTTGAGTTATCTTTCAGATCTGCTGGAAGATCCGAATGCATTTCCGAAACCGTATTGGTCGAATACCAGCTCCAACAGTATTATTCGCATACTGATTGAAAATGCAGATTTACAGGTAAAAAATGAAATAGAAAGATTGATGGCCGGAGAATCTCTGGAAAGCAAAATCCATGAGGATATTACTTATGCGGACATTGAAAAATCAAAAGATAATCTTTGGAATTTCCTTTACTTTACGGGATATTTAAAAAAGACAGCAGAGCGTTTCGAGGACGAACAGCGTTATATGCGCGTGCAGGTTCCGAATGCGGAAGTAAATTATATCTATAAGAGCAAAGTAAGAGAATGGATGGCTGATAAAATCAGGAGAGAGGATTTGTCTGCCTTATATCAGGCTCTGCTTGCAGGGGATGAAATAGGGCTGCAGGAGGAATTGGGCCAGCAATTAAGAGAAAGTATTAGTTTTTTTGATGGAAAAGAAGCTTTTTATCATGGATTTTTGCTGGGGTTGATAAAACCATTGAAGGAATATATGGTGGAATCAAACAAAGAAGCAGGAGACGGACGATCGGATATCGTGTTGAAAAGCTTGGATGTGAAAAAACCAGTGGTGATTTTTGAACTGAAACAGGCAAATTCATTCAGACTAATGGAAGAAAAAGCGAAAGAGGCGATGAAGCAGATTCAGACAAAAGAGTATTTTAGAGAGCTGGAATCAGAGGGATATGAGAATATCATCTGCTATGGGATTGCGTTTTTTAGGAAAAACTGCAGGGTATTAAAACGGCATATATGAGAATTATCTCTATGTGTATATGGAAAGGGCAGGAAATTTATGCTGCGGCTAAGTGGAGTTGCACAAATGGGATTGATTTACAAAAGGACAAATTGGCTGCGTTGTTTTCCGGGAATTTGAAGGACAGAGATTTGATAAAGAACAAAGATAAGGCAGAGGCTTTTTTTGAAGTTTCAGATGAAAAAAGCTTCTGTAGATATACGATTAAACAAAAAACAGGATATTTTTACCCAGATCAGTCATGGCAAGGGCAGAACTATAAGGCACTGTATATTCCAACTATGGAAATGCTGTCTCATTCGAAAGGATTTTTAGCTCTGAACCAGAAATACAGGCTGCCATTTGATGAAACGCAGGTTGATATTATTGTGAATGCATCGTTGCCGGAAGTGAGGGAAGTGCCATATTATTTTAAGGATATTTTGAATCACATCAGCAAGGTAATAAACGGGACAATTGTTAATGAGGATGATAGATTCTATGTCTTAAAAGAAAACGGTGAAAAAATAGATTTCTCATTTGGAAGCAGAAGGTTTGAGAAAATTAGGACTTATTTGGAAACTGATAAGAAATGTATTGTTAGAACTGGAAAAGGCCGGGGTTCAGATTTTTATAGCCACACATAGTTATAATCTACTAAAATATTTTGAAATTCGGCGTAAGGCGAAAGAACAGGTGAAGTATTACAGCATTTTTGAACAAGACGGAAAAACAGAGTATGCGGAAGCTTTTTATCTTAGTGAACTCAAGGGAAACAAGATTATGGAAGCAGATACTCAGCTTTTAGATGAAGCACTGGAATATTCTATGAAGGAATGACCATGAGTAAAAAGTGGACAGATGAAAATAATCAGTATGTAATAGATTTTTCTTCTGCGGAAAACGTATATGAAGTGCATGATGTGACTTCTATATATGGAGAATATTTGTCGGATGCGGATATTGTTGTAGAAGAAAGAGATAGATTGTTATTTATAGAATATAAAAATAGCAATGTTGGAAATGCGTCCAATCCGGTAATGGATTCGAAATATTAAATTTTACTGAATGGAAGAAAAAATATCCTGAGTATGAAATCAATCACCGCCTCCAGAGGCTATCACATCATATCAGAACGCCTGCACATCTAAACACCTGACTGGAATAAATAATCAGATACCCCAGTCCTCGCTTCGCCCCGATAAATTCCCCAATCACCACCCCCACAAGACACAGCCCGATATTGACCTTCATCACGCTGAGGAGGAACGGCACAGAGGCTGGAAGAACCACCTTGAACAGGGTATCCCGTTTGTTCCCGCCCAGAGTGTAAATCAGTTTCAATTCATCCTGATCGATTTCCTGAAATCCGGTATACAGACTGATGATAGAACCAAAGATTGCCACTGACATGCCAGCTACCACAATGGTCCTCATATTGGCTCCCAGCCAGACGATTAAAAGAGGAGCCAGCGCAGATTTTGGCAGGCTGTTCAATACGACAAGGTATGGTTCCAGAATAGAGGAAAGCCGTGGACACAGCCATAGAAGAATGGCGGTGCCTACGCCTATGAGAACAACCAGCACGAAGCTGATCAGTGTTTCTGAAAGGGTGACTCCGATATGGATAACTAGATTCTGATGTAAGAGTAATTGAAAGAAAGTGGAGACAATCTGGGAGGGACTGCTGAAGATAAAGGAGTCAATCCACCCCATCCGGGCACTGGTTTCCCAGAGACCGAGAAAACCCACAAAAATCAAGATCCGCATAATTCGGATAAAATACTTTTGTTTTTTTTGAGAACGGATAAAAGCTCTCTGCAGAGAAGATTCATTCATGCTGGTTCAGCTCCTTCCAGATCTTGTTAAAATAAATTTTAAAATTTGGCGCACTTCTGGCAGTCATTGGTGTTTTTGTTTCTATATCCAGTTCAATAGGAATTTCACAGCGTACTGAGGCGGGGGCTTTGGTGAGAACGATGACACGGTCAGACATGCTGATGGCTTCCGAGATATCATGGGTAACAAGAAGGGCTGTCTTTTTTTCCCTTCGGATGATTTTTCCGATATCATCGCTGACATTGAGTCGCGTCTGGTAATCCAGAGCGGAAAAAGGTTCATCCAGAAGCAGGAGCGCAGGCTCTAAAGCTAAGGTACGGATCAGGGCGGCACGCTGACGCATCCCGCCGGACAACTGGGAAGGGCGGGCCTGTTTAAAATCAGAAAGCCCGTAATCTTCCAAAAGCTGGTTAACCCGCAAAAGACGATCCGGCGTCATTTTCTTCTGGATTTCCAGACCGAGGATTACATTTTCATAGACGGTTCTCCATTCAAACAGATGATCCTTCTGCAGCATGTATCCAATGGGAAGCTGTGCCTGCTGAAGAGGCACATCCTGAATGGTGATGGCGCCTGTCTCCGGGCGGAGAAGCCCGGCAATCAGATTTAAAATGGTACTTTTTCCGCAGCCGCTGGGTCCCACAAGCGAAACAAATTCTCCCTCTTTGAGAGAAAAACTGATATGAGAAAGGGCGGGAATTTCTCCATCCATGGTATGGTAAGACATTCCGACATCCTGAAGTTTTAATAACGTGGTCATAAGAATCCTCCTTACAGGGGATGTTCATATATTCTATCATATGACAAAGAGAAACAGAGGTGAAAAAACACAGCAGCCGCAGATACTTCTTAAAAAAATTTTAACATTCTATAAGATTTATGGAAGATTGTTGTGGATGAATGGTTTTTTCGATATAATGGACGCAGTTTGAAGCTTTTTGGGACTGCAAACAGAGGGGACAGCAGTCTTTTAGGCAAAAGGATGGGAGGCAAAATTGTGAGAAAATGGCTGAGAAAATACGTTGACCCATGGCTGCCGCTGTATGCTGTCATACCGGTTACGGCTGCGTTGACAATCAATTCCGCGATATATTATGGTACCCAGTGGCTGACGGCCGATCAGAAGCACTGGAATATGGAGACGGTGCTGGATAGGAACATACCGACAGTTCCAGAATTTGTCAGCGTGTACTATCTTTTTTTCCTGTTTTGTGCCGTAACATATCTTGTGATTGCAGGAGCAAACCGGGAAGAATTTTACCGGCTTGTTTTTGCGGATGTTTTTGCAAAACTTATATGCGGTATCTGTTTTCTGGTGATACCTACCACAAATGTAAGACCGGTGGATTTTGGAAATGGATTCTGGAGCGAGGTACTTCGGTTTTTGTACCGGATGGATGACCCGGTTAATCTCTTTCCGTCGATTCATTGTCTCTCCAGTTGGCTGTGCTGGGTTGCTGTGCGTGCTGAGAAAAAACTTCCGGTGTGGTACCGGATGGCAGTGGGAATCGGCGCCGTTCTTATATGCCTGTCTACCCTGTTCACTAAGCAGCATGTACTGGCAGATGTGGCTGCAGGAATCGGGCTTGCAGAGGGAATGCATCTGCTGGTTTCCCGTACCGGCAGGACAGAGAAGCTTATTGGTATACTGGAAAGATGTACAGAAAAAATTTTTGGTACGTCGGGACGAACTTGAAGAACAAGAGAGAAGGATTTCATGAAAAATAAGAAAAAAATAATCGGAAACGGGATTTTTCTTGTGCTGGTGTTTGGGTTTACGCTGTACGGGGTCTTTTACGGCGAAGATTTGAGCAGGATTCAGGAGACCATACGGGGGACAAACGGCTGGTATTTGTTTTTGGCGGTATTGTGTGTAATATTTTTTATCTGGGGAGAATCCATTATCCTGCATTACCTTATGAAGAAACTGAAATTTCCGGTGAAAAAATGGAAGTGCTTTTTGATTTCTTCCGTGGGATTTTTTTTCAGTTGTATCACTCCGTCTGCCAGCGGCGGACAGCCCATGCAGATGGTATATATGAAAAAAGAAAGAATTCCTCTTCCTGTCTCATCATTGGTTTTGATGATTGTGACGATTGCATATAAGACGGTTCTGGTTCTGATTGGAGTGTTTCTTCTGCTTTTTCAACATGGTTTCGTAAAAAAATACCTTCAGCAGATTATGCCGGTGTTTTATCTGGGATTATTTTTAAATGTAATCTGTGTGACATTGCTGCTTCTGCTGGTTTTTCATCCGCTTCTTATGAAGAAAATCATGATGAAAGGGTATGACTGGCTGGTCAAGTGTCATCTGCTTGCCCAAAAACCGAAAAGACTGGAGAAACTGGATCAGTCCATGGAGCTGTACCATGAAACGGCCGCTTACTTAAAAGAAAATTTCCGGGTAGTAGTTTATGTGTTTTTGATTACCTTTATTCAGCGTATGGTATTGTTTGCGGTGACCTATTTTGTGTACCGCTCCTTTGGTCTGAAAAACTGCGGGATATATGAGCTGACCATGCTTCAGGCAGTAATTGCGGTAGCCGTGGATATGCTTCCTCTTCCCGGAGGCATGGGGATTTCGGAAAAATTATTCTCTGTGATTTTTGCGCCGGTTTTTGGAACCGCCCTTATTTTACCCGGCATGATTTTGTGCAGAGGACTGAGTTATTATACAGAGCTTTTGGTCAGCGCAGTGATGACTGTGACGGCACACCTGACTCTGGGGAAAAGACAAAAGAGAAAGAAGGATATATGAGGTGATTGGATTTTATAATTATACAGTGGTTCTTACCTATCTGAGTCTGGTAAGTTCTCTTGTGGGGATGATGTTTACAGTAAATGGTTACTATAAAACTGCGCTGGTCTGTCTTGCGTTTTCGGGACTATGCGATATGTTCGACGGCAAAGTGGCCAGAAGAAAAAAGGATCGGACAGAGGAAGAGAAAAATTTCGGAATCCAGATTGATTCTCTCTGCGACATGGTATGCTTTGGAGCTTTTCCTGTTCTTCTGTCCTACTGTCTGGGAATGCGCGGCGTGATTGGCGTTTTGATTCTGGCTTGGTATGGAATGAACGGAGTGGTTCGTCTGGGCTATTTCAACGTAATGGAAATGAGACGTCAGGAAGAGACGGAGGAAGTCCGTAAATATTACAGCGGTTTGCCGATTACCTCCATTGCGATTGTTCTTCCGCTGGCGTGCATGCTGAAAAATGTGGCGGGACATAATTTTAATCTGCTGCTCCACTGCACCATGCTGATGGTGGGAACGCTGTTTGTAGTGGATTTAAAAGTGAAAAAACCGAAAAATATTACGCTGGCGGTACTGGTGCTGATTGTTGCACTGGCGCTGCTGAAAATTTTTCATGTGTTTTAAAGAGGTGACGAGATATGAAATATGCATCGAGAGATGGAAGACGCTGGGAAGAGACATCTTTTCAGGACTGTTTTCTGAAAAAAATGTATGGAAGCGTTATAGGAAGAAGGCTTATAAAGGTGCTGGTTCATCCGGCAGTTTCAGGGTTGGGCGGCCGTGTTTTAGATTTTTCCCTTTCCCGGTTTTTGATTCCGGGATTTGTCAGGAGGCATGGACTTCATCCTAACCAGTGGGTCAAAAAAGAATTTTCTTCCTACAATGATTTTTTTACCAGACAACTGAAAGAAGGACAGCGTCCCATTACCGGCAAGGAGGAACTTCTGATCAGTCCCTGCGATGGAAAACTGTCGGTTTATCCGATCACGAAAGAAGGAAGGTTTGTCATCAAGCATACATCCTATACAGCGGCCTCTCTTCTGAGAAACAGAAGGCTGGCGAAGCGGTTTGAAGAGGGTTATGCTTTCGTTTTCCGTCTGACAGTGGACGATTATCACAGGTATTGCTATATGGATGACGGAGTGAAATCCAGTAACTACCGGATTCCGGGAATTTTTCACACAGTCAATCCCGCAGCAAATGATGCAGAACCCATTTATAAAGAAAATACAAGGGAATACTGCCTGCTTCACACCCGGAATTTCGGAACCTTGCTGGTGATGGAGGTGGGCGCTTTGCTGGTAGGAAAAATCCATAACTATCACGGAGCCTGCCGGGTGCACAGAGGACAGGAAAAGGGCCGGTTTGAGTTTGGAGGCTCTACGGTGATCGTGCTGTGCGAACAGGGAAAGGTATCGGTGGACCGGGATCTTTTAAAGAATACCCGGGATGGATATGAAACGCTGGTTCGAATGGGAGAGGCAATCGGAAAGAAAAATTGAAAAGAGGCTGTTTATGGCAAATAAAAGAAATTATCAGAGAGAGATGGAAACCATCATAGAAAGAAAAAAGCAGGATGAAAATGTTCCTGCTTTGCTTTTACATAGCTGCTGCGCACCCTGCAGCAGCTATGTGCTGGAGACTCTGGCGGAGGATTTTAAAATTACAGTATTTTATTACAATCCCAATATATACCCGGAGGAGGAATACTGGAAGCGGGTGGAAGAACAGAGAGAATTTATCCGGAAGCTTCCGGTAAAATATCCGATTTCGTTCTTGGAGGGATCATATGAAAAAGAGCGTTTTTATCAGGCGGTAAAGGGATTGGAGGGGGTACCGGAGGGTGGAGAACGCTGTTTTTCCTGTTTCCGGCTGCGGCTTGGTGAGGCGGTGAAGGAGGCAAAAAAAGGCGGTTTTGACTATGTCACTACGACGCTCACCATCAGTCCTCTGAAAAACGCAGAGAAATTAAATGAAATCGGGGAAGAGCTTTGCAGACAGGAAGGAGTGGCATGGCTTCCTTCGGATTTTAAAAAGAAAAACGGATATAAGCGTTCTACAGAGCTTTCCAAAGAGTACGGGATGTATCGGCAGGATTACTGCGGGTGTGTATTTTCCCTCCGGGAACGGAGAAATAATCCTTGCACAATTGCCTAGGGAGTGATAAAATTTATTCGTGCTTTACCACGTGAAAGCCCAAACGCGATTAGGAAAGAAAAGAGGAATGAAATTATGGCACAGTTATGGGGCGGACGCTTTACAAAAGAGACAGACAAACTTGTCTATAATTTTAATGCGTCTATTGGATTTGATCAGAAATTTTTTCATCAGGATGTACAGGGCAGTAAGGCCCATGTGACCATGCTGGCAAAGCAGGGAGTTTTGACAGAAGCGGAACGGGATGAGATCCTGAAAGGTCTGGATTCCATCGTTGCTGATGTGGATGCGGGAAAACTGGAGATTACAAGCGAATATGAAGATATCCACAGTTTTGTGGAGGCCAATCTGATTGAGAGATGTAAAGATGTGGGCAAAAAGCTCCACACCGGAAGAAGCAGAAACGATCAGGTGGCTCTGGATATGAAATTATATGTGAGAGACGAAGTGCAGGAGCTGGACGTTTTGCTTAAAAAGCTTCTGGAGACACTGAACCGGATCATGGAAGAAAATCTGCATACCTATATGCCGGGCTTTACCCATTTGCAGAAAGCCCAGCCCATTACGCTGGCGCACCATATGGGGGCTTATTTTGAAATGTTCAGACGGGACAGAAGCCGCCTGACAGATATTTACCACCGCATGAATTACTGTCCGCTGGGAAGCGGCGCACTGGCGGGAACCACCTATCCTCTGGACCGGGAATACAGCGCCCGGCTGATGGGATTTGACGGGCCCACCATGAACAGCATGGATTCTGTTTCGGACAGAGACTATGTGATTGAACTGCTGTCTGCATTGTCCACGGTTATGATGCACCTCAGCCGTTTTTCAGAGGAGATTATTATCTGGAATTCCAATGAATACCGTTTTGTGGAGATTGACGATGCCTACAGTACGGGAAGCAGTATCATGCCTCAGAAGAAAAATCCGGATATTGCCGAGCTTGTGAGAGGAAAGACCGGCCGTGTTTACGGGGCTTTGATGTCGATTCTGACCACCATGAAGGGGATTCCTCTGGCTTACAATAAAGATATGCAGGAAGATAAAGAGCTGACCTTTGATGCCATTGATACGGTAAAAGGCTGTCTTGCGCTGTTTGAAGGTATGGTTTCCACAATGAAATTCAGGAAAGATGTGATGGAAAACAGTGCAAAGCATGGATTTACCAATGCCACGGATGCGGCGGATTATCTGGTAAATCACGGGGTACCCTTCCGTGATGCCCATGGAATCGTGGGACGTCTCGTTTTATACTGTCTGGATAAAAATATTGCGCTGGATGATATGACTCTGGAGGAGTATAAAGAGATCAGCCCGGTATTCGAGGAGGATATCTACGAGGCCATCAGTATAAAAACCTGTGTAGAAAAACGGATGACTCTGGGAGCTCCGGGACCGGATGCAATGGCTCAGGTGATCGCATGGAATAAAGAATATCTGAAAGAAAAATAAAAAAAAGGTTGCGTTTTCCGGAAAAGTAGTATAGTATTACATGGTAAATACAAATGTACGCCGTAGAAATACATTTATATAAAGACAAACCAAAAGGAAATCGCGGCAAATAATGAAAATGAGGAGTGAGTTGTTATGAACAGCAAATTAAGAGTAGGTATTTTAGGAGCAACCGGAATGGTGGGACAGAGATTTATTTCTCTTCTGGAAAACCATCCTTGGTTCGAGGTAGTGACAGTGGCAGCAAGCCCGAGAAGCGCAGGCAAAACCTATGAAGAGGCCGTTGGCGGACGCTGGAAAATGGATACGCCTATGCCGGAAGCTGTGAAAAAACTGGTTGTTATGAATGTAAATGAAGTGGCTGAGGTTGCTGCTACCGTAGATTTCGTTTTCTCTGCAGTTGATATGTCAAAGGAAGAGATCAAAGCCATCGAAGAAGAATATGCAAAGACCGAGACACCGGTTGTATCCAACAACAGCGCTCACAGATGGACACCGGACGTACCGATGGTAGTGCCGGAAATCAACCCTGAGCACTTTGATGTGATCGAATTCCAGAAAAAACGTCTGGGAACCACCCGTGGATTTATCGCAGTAAAACCAAACTGCTCCATCCAGAGCTACGCTCCGGTACTGACAGCATGGAAAGAATTTGAACCCTACGAAGTGGTTGCTACTACATATCAGGCAATTTCCGGAGCAGGAAAGACCTTCAAAGAGTGGCCGGAGATGGTAGAAAATATTATTCCTTACATCGGCGGAGAAGAAGAGAAGAGTGAACAGGAGCCTCTTAGAATCTGGGGTAAGATCGAGGACGGCGTGATCGTAAAGGCTCAGGAGCCGGTAATCACCTGTCAGTGCATCCGTGTTCCGGTACTGAATGGACATACGGCTGCTGTATTTGTAAAATTCCGTAAGAAACCTACCAAAGAACAGCTTATCGAAAAACTGGTGAATTTCAAAGGATTCCCGCAGGAAGCAGAGCTGCCCAGCGCTCCTAAGCAGTTTATCCAGTATCTGGAAGAGGATAACCGTCCGCAGGTTAAGATGGATGTCAACTTTGAAAACGGCATGGGAATCAATGTGGGAAGACTCCGTGAGGACACCGTTTATGACTGGAAATTTGTTGGCCTGTCTCACAATACGGTCCGCGGCGCAGCAGGCGGCGCAGTATTGTGTGCGGAAACCCTGAAAGCAAAAGGATTTATTCAGGCAAAATAATTCAAATGAAAAAGCGTATTGGTGCGGAGGCTCTGGTACGCTTTTTCAAATGAAAAGAAAGAGATTAAAGGAAAAGACTGCATGAGCAAATCATTATTTATTGCAGAGAAACCCAGTGTCGCTCAGGAATTCGCTAAGGCGCTGAAGCTTAATACCCAGAGACGGGACGGCTATCTGGAATCAGGAAACACGGTTGTGACATGGTGCGTGGGCCATCTGGTGACTATGAGCTATCCGGAAGTCTATGATATCAAATACAAGCGGTGGACGCTGGAAACTCTGCCTTTTCTGCCGGGAGAATTTAAGTATGAAGTAATACAGGCAGTAAAAAAACAATTTGAGATCGTAAAAGGTCTCCTGAACCGTCCGGATGTGACTACCATCTATGTCTGTACCGACTCGGGGCGGGAGGGAGAATACATCTACCGTCTGGTGGCACAGATGGCGGGAGTGAAAGGAAAACAACAAAAGAGAGTCTGGATCGATTCCCAGACGGAGGAGGAGATCATCCGCGGAATCAAAGAGGCAAAGGATTTAAGCGCTTACGATCATCTCAGTGATTCGGCCTATCTGAGGGCGAAGGAAGATTATCTGATGGGGATCAATTTTTCCCGTCTTCTGACTTTACGCTACGGCAACAGCATTTCCAATTATCTGGGAAGTAAGTATCAAGCGGTTTCCGTGGGAAGAGTGATGACCTGCGTACTGGGAATGGTTGTGCGCCGGGAGCGGGAAATCCGTGACTTTGTAAAGACGCCGTTTTACCGCGTACTGGGAAAATTTTCGCTGGAAGGCAGAGAATTTGACGGAGAGTGGCGGGCCGTGGAAGGCAGCCGTTTTTTTCAGTCGCCGTATCTGTATAAGGAAAACGGTTTTAAGGAGAGGGAAAAGGCGGAACAACTGCAGGAAATTCTCCGGCAGGACAGCCGGACTATGAACCCGGAAACCGGAAATGCACAGATGAGGGCAGTGCTGGATAAGATAGAAAAGAAGAAAGAGAAGAAAAATCCGCCGCTGTTATACAATCTGGCAGAACTTCAGAATGATTGTTCCAGAATGTTCAAGATCAGCCCGGATGAAACTCTTCGGGTGGTTCAGGAACTGTATGAGAAAAAACTGGTGACCTACCCCCGAACAGATGCCAGAGTGCTGTCTACAGCAGTTTCAAAGGAAATCACGAGAAACCTGAATGGATTATTGAAATACCCCATGGCTCAGGAATTTGCTGCTGAGATTTTAGATAAAGGCAGTTATCAGGGGCTTTCCAAGACCAGATACGTGAATGACAAACAGATTACCGATCATTATGCGATCATTCCCACAGGTCAGGGACTGGGAAATCTGAATAGATTGTCTTCGGTATCCCAGAAGGTATATCAGGTGATTGTGAGAAGATTTTTAAGCATCTTTTATCCTCCGGCAGTTTACCAGAAGGTCAGCTTGGTGACAGCCATCGGACCGGAAAAATTGTTTTCCGGTTTTAAGGTTTTGACGGAAGAGGGCTATCTGAAGGTGGCAAATGTGCAGGGGAAAAAGAAAGAGGAGGAAGAATCCCCGTCTGCAAAATCAGAAGAAAAAACAGAGGATATACAGTGCGATACCGCATTTCTGGAGCGCCTGCAAAGGCTGAAAAAGGGAGATGTCCTTCCGGTGGAAGCGTTTGAAATCAAGGAGGGTGAGACCTCCCCGCCGAAACGGTACAATTCAGGAACCATGATTCTGGCGATGGAAAATGCCGGACAGCTTATTGAAGACGAGGAGCTGCGCGCCCAGATTAAGGGAAGCGGAATCGGAACCAGCGCTACCAGAGCAGAAATCCTGAAAAAGCTGGTCAATATCAAATACATGGCTTTAAATAAAAAAACACAGATTATCACACCTACCCAGTTAGGTGAGATGATATATGAAGTGGTGAATGCTTCCATTCGCTCCCTGCTCAACCCGGAGCTGACGGCCAGTTGGGAAAAAGGCCTGACTTACGTTGCAGAAGGTTCGATCACATCGGGAGAATATATGGATAAACTGGAGCATTTTATCCGCGTAAGGGTCAGCGGCGTATTACAGATGAATAATCAGTACGCCCTTCGTGCCCGCTATGACACCATTGCAGAAAGCTATAAAAAAGTAGGAGGAAAATCATTATGAACAAAGAATCGGTAACGATTGAAAACCTGTATGATTTGAATGAAACCATTGCAAAAGACCTGTTTGAGGGAAAAACATATCCTTGGGAACTGCTTCCTTTGATTAAGGATTTTATTCTGGAGTTGGGAAAGACTCTGGACCCGGAAGAATATGACCGGATCGGCGAGAACATCTGGGTGGCAAAATCCGCCAGTATTGCGCCTACAGCAGCGCTGCACGGCCCCTGTATCATAGGAAAAGAAGCAGAGGTGCGTCAGTGTGCATTTATCCGTGGAAATGCCATCGTGGGAGAAGGAGCAGTGGTAGGAAACTCCACAGAGCTGAAAAACGTCATTTTGTTTAATAAAGTACAGGTTCCTCACTACAATTACGTGGGGGATTCTATTCTGGGATTTAAGGCCCATATGGGAGCCGGTTCCATCACTTCCAATGTAAAATCTGACAAAAAGCTTGTAGTTGTCCACGGAGATGGTTTCCAGATAGAAACCGGAATGAAAAAATTCGGCGCTATGTTGGGGGATAACGTGGAAGTGGGATGTAATTCCGTGCTGAATCCGGGGACCGTTGTGGGAAGGGAGTCCAATATTTATCCCTTATCCTGCGTCAGAGGCGTAGTTCCGGCTAACAGTATTTTCAAGAACCGTCATGAAATTGTAAGAAAAATTGAAAGATAGAGAATTGTCAAAAAATTAAGGGTATTATATACTAAAAGCGTCAGTTTACGAAATGTTAGCTGGCGCTTTTGCATTTATAATGAAACAAGAGGAGGAAATGATATGCTGGAACTTCGTAACATCAGTAAGTCTTATGGTAAAACTCTGGCTGTGGATCAGGTGTCCTTTGCGGTGCCTGACGGAACCATCGGTGTGCTTTTGGGGCCGAACGGCGCCGGGAAATCTACCATTATCAAAAGTATTGCCGGTCTTTTAAAATTTACCGGAGAAATCGGAATTCAGGGAATGGATTCCAGAAGCAGGGAAGCCAAAAGGGTTTTTGCTTATGTTCCGGAAATCCCGGCCATGTATCAGGCTCTGACCGTGGCAGAACATATGGAATTTATCCGGAGAGCCTATCGGTTGGAAATTTCCGGGCAGGAAATACAGGAGATTCTGGAACGTTTCGAGCTGTGGGACAAAAAGGATAAGCTGGGGGATGAGCTTTCCAAAGGAATGATGCAGAAAGTCAGCATATGCTGCGCTCTTCTGATCCGTCCGCAGGTGATACTTCTGGATGAACCCATGGTTGGTCTGGATCCCAAAGCGATCAAAGAACTGAAGGAAGTGATTCTGGAACTGAAAGCAAGGGGAACAACGGTGCTGATCAGTACCCATATGCTGGAAATGGTGCAGGAACTGTGGGACATGGTATTTGTGATGGAGAAAGGTACTTTGGTTGCAAGCTATAACCGGGGAGAGACAGAGGGAAAAAATCTGGATGAATTATTTTTTCAGATAACGGAGCAGGCAGAGAAAGAACCGTCGGCAAAGGAGGCATAGTATGGGGACGTATGGATTCCTCTATGGAAAAATAATAAAAAACCGCATTCGGAAAATATTTCAGAAGCCGGTCACCTGTATTTATGTGGTGCTTATGGCTGCGTATTTTATTTGGCTGGGATGGATGCTCAATGGTATGATGGCGGAAGCCGGGTGGGCAACCAGAGAAAATCTGGCCCGGGTTTTGTGTATGCTCAGCCTGTATCTGACGCCGGCCAATTTTGCCGCATACGCCAAAAGAAAAGGACTGGTGTTTCTTCCGGGAGACGTACATTTCCTGTTCAGCTCTCCGGCAGGTCCTAAGGCGAACCTGATCTATGTTTACGCAAAAACACTGCTCTCTTTGTTGGTGATGGGGATTTTGGTGTTTTTCGCAGGTGTTTTCTGGTTTCACATATCACCGGTACAGATGCTTTTGTACATTCTGGTATGTATGATACTGGATTCCGTTCTTCAGGGGGCTATCGTGGTACTGCTGTATGGAAATGAAAAGCTGAGTGAGAGAGGAAACAGGATTTTCAGTTGGCTGATGTATGGGATCATCATCGGATTCGTTCTGGTCGGGGCAGTAATCCTTATGAAAGAAGGAATGAAGTGGAGCGCCTTGATGGAATTTTTTGACGGGGCATGGATTTCCATGATTCCGCTGATCGGCTGGTCGCTGGGAGCTATGCGCTTGATTATTTTGGGACCGGATACCATTAATATTGTATGCACTGTTCTGTATCTGCTTTCCGTTGTGGTGCTGACAGGACTGGCATGGAAAATGAAATGTACCGGACAGTATTATGAGGACGCAATGAAATTTGCCGATGATTATCAGGAAGCCCGGAAGAAAAGTCAAAAGGGCGAGGTGGCCATTGTCGGCAGAAAGAAAAAATATAAACAGGCGCAGGTGGTGTACAAAGGAAGCGGTGCAAGGGCCATTTTTTACCGCCAGATTCTGGAATACAAGAAGGAGCGGTTTTTTATCTTTGGATTTGCAACCCTTTTATATCTGGCAGGCGGAATCTTTATCGGCTATCTGGGATGGAGAGACCCGTCCCTTACCGAAAGTATTGGACGGTATTACATTATTCCCGGAGTAATGGCTTACGTGAGCTTCATTTTGTGCTCCTATAAGACAAAATGGAATAAGGAGCTGGAAAGCCCTTATGTATATTTAATCCCGGAACCTGCTTTTCAGAAAATGTGGTACGCTACAGTGATTGACCATATCCGTTCGGCAATCCATGCCTCACTGCTCACTGTTCCCGCAATGATCGGGCTGAAAATCGAGCTGTGGTATTTTCCGGTGTTTGTGCTGATTCAGGTATGTATGAGTGCGGCGGGGCTATATTCCAGTACCGTCTGCAGTGTGATCTTCGGAAATACCATCAGCGACGGTATCAAACGTACGCTTCATATGTTCCTGTATCTTTTTGCGATACTGATCGCAATTCCGGGAGCCGTTGCTGCCACCATATTTGTTGGCGTGTGGGCCGGACTGAGTGCAGCGGCGCTGTATCTGGCGATTTTAGCCGGACTGATGGGCTGGGCAGGCTCCCGATGCTTTGCGCGGATGGAAAGCTAAAACAGAAGCTTTAAAAGTAAGGCATAAAGTAAAAGATGTACCGGATAAAACAGATAGAAGAAATACTTCAGGGAAATTCCCCTCTTTCCGTTATAGAGATTGAGGGGAATGAACGCCAGACAGGCGGGCGCTTCCCAATAAAGACTGAGGCATCCGGCCACAGTACGAAGAACCGGATGGCTGCGGAAAAAATACAGTATGGCAATCAGGATAATTCCCTTATAATCATAATCGGTTTTCAAAAGCCATGCAGCCAGAGAACCGGCGGCTATGCAGATCATATGCAGCGGGAAGGAATATTTGGAAAAATCTGCTTTTTCCATTCCCCAGATCACCAGAAGCCCGATGAGCAGGGTGAAAAATACATTCTGTCCGTCAGGATAGAGCGGAGAATTAAAGACCGCCAGATCAAAGGGCAGTTCTGAAATCAGGGCAAAAAGAAACAGGCGGAGCCCATACCGCTTCCTGTCAGAAGTATGAAGAAAGCCTTCAACCAGCAGGAAACAGAAGATGGGGAATGCAATTCTGCCGATGAAACGCATGATCTGATATACCTGATACCAGATCCATACAGGGGTCTGGGGACTTATGGGAGCTGCCGGAAGAAGAATTCCGTAGTAAATAATACTTGCGGCAAAGTGGTCAACGGCCATGGCGATAATTGCAAGGATTTTCAGCGTGCTGCCGGAAAGACAGCGGAATCGGTTTGATGTTGTATTCATAAATACCTCCTGAAAGAGTGCTTGTAACAGGTGAAAAATATTCCTGAACTGATTCAAGTATATCACAAATTGTAAAAAAAATGACTAAAAATGAATTTTCTTCTGGACTATTTTGCCGGTTTATGCGAAAATAATTGTAGTATGCAGATAAACATTTTTATTTGCATGAGATACATAATCTCAGAAAAAGTATTTCAAGTTTGAAAGGAGTCTTAACATGATTTATTCACATGAAGTAGAAATGATGTGTCCGGTTACACAGGGCGTTAATCACGGCGCAGCTCCGATTCCGGAAGAAGCAAAATGGGTACAGTCCAAGGAAATCAAAGATATTTCCGGTTTAACACACGGTATTGGTTGGTGTGCACCACAGCAGGGTGCCTGCAAACTGACACTGAATGTAAAAGAAGGTATTATCCAGGAAGCTTTGGTGGAGACTATTGGATGTTCCGGTATGACTCACTCTGCAGCTATGGCTTCTGAAATCCTGCCGGGAAGAACCCTGCTGGAAGCTCTGAATACCGACTTGGTATGTGACGCTATCAACACAGCTATGAGAGAACTGTTCCTGCAGATCGTTTACGGACGTACTCAGAGCGCATTCTCAGAAGATGGTCTGCCAATCGGCGCTGGTCTGGAAGACCTTGGTAAAGGCCTGAGATCTCAGGTTGGTACCATGTACGGAACACTGAAAAAAGGTCCTCGTTATCTGGAAATGGCAGAAGGCTATGTAACAGGTATCGCACTGGATGAAGAAGGCTGCATCATCGGTTACCAGTTCGTAAGTCTTGGTAAGATGACAGATTTCATTAAACAGGGTGATGATCCTACAACTGCTTGGGAAAAAGCAAAAGGACAGTACGGTCGTGTTGCAGACGCAGTGAAAATCATTGATCCGCGTAAAGAATAATAGGATTTCTGCTTACCGTTAATATAATAGGAGGATGAAATAAATGGCTTTATTTGAATCATATGAAAGAAGAATAGACAAAATCAATGCTGTTCTGAACAGCTACGGAATTGCTTCTCTGGAAGAAGCTGAAAAAATCACAAAAGATGCTGGTCTGGACGTATACAACCAGATCAAAGGCATCCAGCCAATCTGCTTTGAAAACGCTTGCTGGGCATACATCGTAGGCGCAGCGATCGCTATCAAAAAAGGATGCAAGAGAGCAGCAGACGCAGCAGCAGCTATCGGTGAAGGTTTGCAGGCATTCTGTATTCCGGGATCTGTTGCTGACCAGCGTAAAGTAGGTCTGGGACATGGTAACTTAGGTAAAATGCTTCTGGAAGAAGAAACGAAATGTTTCGCATTCTTAGCAGGTCATGAGTCTTTTGCAGCGGCTGAAGGTGCTATCGGTATCGCTGAAAAAGCTAACAAAGTTCGTAAAGAGCCTCTGCGCGTTATCCTGAATGGTCTTGGAAAAGACGCTGCTCAGATCATCGCTCGTATCAACGGATTTACATATGTTGAAACAAAAATGAACTACTACACAGGCGAAGTTGAAGAAGTATTCCGCAAAGCTTACTCTGAAGGTCTGCGTGCAAAAGTAAACTGCTACGGTTCCAACGACGTAACAGAAGGTGTTGCAATCATGCACAAAGAAGGTGTTGACGTTTCCATCACAGGTAACTCCACCAACCCGACACGTTTCCAGCATCCGGTTGCAGGTACATACAAAAAAGAATGTATGGAACAGGGCAAAAAATATTTCTCCGTTGCTTCCGGCGGTGGTACAGGACGTACTCTGCACCCGGACAACATGGCAGCAGGTCCTGCTTCCTATGGTATGACAGATACCATGGGACGTATGCACTCTGATGCACAGTTCGCTGGTTCTTCTTCCGTTCCGGCTCACGTTGAGATGATGGGTCTGATCGGCGCTGGTAACAACCCGATGGTTGGTATGACAGTTGCTGTGGCAGTTGCTATTGAGGAAGCTGCTAAAGAAGGTAAATTCTAAGAAAGCTTTGAAATCAAGGGTTTTCGTGATGGCTGAACATCACAAAATAGTATAAAAAGTGGTACATTTGTAAACTATTTGCAAATCGTTTGTAAACCTGTATTTGTACACAATTTTGGGGTTCCCGGTAAGTTGGGAACCCCTTATTTTATTCTTTTACTTTCACAGCGGTACAGCAAACAATCCAATGGATGGCGGAAGATAAGTAAAGAACGGAAACAAAACAGCCAAAACAATCAGTAGAAAAACAAAACCCGCTCCCAGTTGAACATTTTTGTCAGAAACAGTTAACCGATAAGCAATGAAAAATGTGGCTGCGGTACTGATAAGAAAAACGGCAATATCCAGCGGCAGCAGATGGCGGCCCAAAATTCCGGTGTAGGTGTAAAAAAGTACCGGAATTAAAAAGGTTCCGGCGAGAATCCCAGCAGACATGGCATGCAGAAGATTGGGATACTGTTCTGTCAGCTTTATGTACAGGAAAATCAGGCAGACAACAGCCGGGAAGAAAAGCAGCTTCATATGCTCCCATGTGGATTCGTTTACCGGAGAGAACAACCCGACGATGGGGTTATTTCCTGACCAGTCATAGAAAAAATGAGAAAGCGTTCCAAGAATGGAAACAAAGAGAAAGCCAGTGATAAAATAGTTTTTTAATGGTTTCATAAGATCACCCCTGTATCTAATATATGGAAAGCCGGAAAAAATATTCCGGTTGGCTGGCAGCCACGATTTCTAAATTATTTATGAAAATCCATAAAATGTCTTGCCGAATCTGCATTTATTGTGTAAAATGATACTAATGTCCTGATTTCAGGACAAAACGATATTCAGGAGGAACAAAACAATGTCCGTAGTTATGGCTGAACAGGCAGCAGGAGCAGGGATGACTTTGATCAGTCTGATTCCGTTGCTGGTACTTTTTGCTATGATGTATTTTCTGATGATCCGCCCGCAGAAGAAAGAACAGAAGCGGGTTGCAGCGATGCTTGCCGATATGGGAGTGGGAGATGCAGTAGTAACAACAAGTGGTTTTTATGGTGTTGTTATCGATATCACAGATGAAGATGTGATCGTAGAATTCGGTAACAACAAAAACTGCAGAATTCCTATGAGAAAAGCAGCGATTGCAGAAGTAGAAAAAGCAGATGCAAATGCATAAAAACCGGAAGGCCGTCGCATATTTATGCGGCGGTTTTTTTCGTATCATTAGAAGTTTATTCCTGCAGGCAACGAGCTAAGTGGATATGCATGCATATTCATTTGGCGACTGCGTTCAATAAGACGTATTGGAAAGAGTGAAATCATTCGCTAAGCGGTATACTATAAAAAAATGGAGGAAAACACGATGTCACTTATCGGTGTATTTGATGTGATAGGTCCCAATATGGTAGGACCATCCAGCTCCCATACGGCAGGCGCAGCCTCTGTGGCGCGCATGGCGGGGAAGCTGTTTCAGAAGGAAATTAAGGATGTGGTATTTACCCTGTATGGATCTTTTGCCAAAACCTATCAGGGACATGGCACAGACCGGGCTTTAGTGGGAGGAATCATGGGATTTGATACGGATGATTTGAGAATCCGGGATTCTTTCCGTATTGCAGAGGAAGCGGGGCTTAACTTTCGCTTTGAGAAAAATACCATGGAGGATGAAGTTCATCCCAACACAGTGGACATCCGTATGACAGGAACGGATGGTTCGGTGATGACGGTCCGCGGTGTTTCTGTCGGGGGCGGAAAAATTAAGATTGTGAAGTTGAATGATGTGGAGGTGGAATTTACAGGGGAGTACAGTACGCTGATCGTGATCCAGAACGACAAGCCGGGAGTGGTTGCCCATATCACCACCTGTCTCAGTCAGGTAAATGCAAATATTGCATTTATGCGCCTTTTCCGTGAGCAGAAAGGGGCAAGGGCCTATACCATAGTGGAATCTGATGAGTGGATTCCTGAGGAGGTGCTGACCCATATCAGAAAAAATACAAACGTAGAAGAACTGATGCTGATACAGATTTAGGAGGTGCAGAATGGATTTTCACAGTGGAAAAGCATTATTGGAACTATGTGAGCAGAACAACATGCCCATATCCCATGTGATGAAGAAAAGGGAAGAATTTTTAAAGGATGTCACGGAGGAGGAATGTGACCGGAAAATGAGAAAGGCTCTGGAAATTATGAAAAATTCCGTGCATGAATCTTTAGACAGTCCGGTAAAATCCGTGGGCGGTCTGATTGGCGGTGAAGCTTCTAAGATAAGGAGCCACCGGAGAGAGGGAAAATCAATCTGTGGAGAGGTCCTTTCCAGAGCTATCGTTCATTCTATGGCGGTGTTGGAATTAAACGCTTCTATGGGACTGATTGTTGCTGCGCCCACAGCAGGCTCTTCAGGCGTGGTACCGGGGCTTTTGCTGGCTCTTCAGGAAAACTACGGTTTTGCCGATGAACAGATCCTTGACAGCCTGTATACGGCCGGAGCGGTAGGCTATCTGATGATGAGAAATGCTTCTGTAGCAGGAGCAGAAGCGGGATGTCAGGCGGAGGTAGGAGCGGCTTCTGCCATGGCAGCGGCCGCAGCAGTGGAACTTTTTGGCGGAAGCCCCAGCCAGTGTCTGGATGCGGCTGCAACAGCTCTTTCCAACCTGCTGGGATTGGTATGCGACCCGATTGCAGGACTGGTGGAATCTCCCTGCCAGAGCAGAAATGCCATCGGAGTGGCAAATGCCCTGACCTGCGCGGAAATTGCCCTGAGCGGAGTAAAACAGTTGATTCCTTTTGACGAAATGGTGGAAACCATGTACCGGGTAGGAAGGCGTATTCCCTTTGAACTGCGGGAAACTGCTTTGGGAGGCTGCGCGGCAACACCCACCGGATGCCGCAAGCAGTGTGAAATTTTTTCTTGAAAAAAAAGAGAAAATAGATTATGATAGTCTGTAACAGATTAAAGAGATAAAGAATGAAAGGATGTTATAGACATGAACAGAAAAATAGCTTTAATCCATGGTGATGGAATTGGCCCTGAAATTGTAAACGAGGCAAAAAAGGTATTAGACAAAGTCTGTGACATATACGGTCACAGTTTTACATATGAACATGTGCTGCTGGGCGGTGCATCCATCGATGTTCACGGTGTTCCCCTGACGGACGAGGCTGTGGAAACTGCAAAATCCTGTGACGCCGTACTGATGGGTTCTATCGGAGGAGATGCGAAAACTTCTCCATGGTATCAGTTGGAACCATCCAAACGTCCGGAGGCAGGTCTTTTAGGAATCCGAAAGGCGCTGAATCTGTTTGCCAATCTTCGCCCGGCGTACCTGTACGATGAGCTGAAAGCAGCTTGTCCGTTAAAAGAGGACAGAATCGGCAGTGGATTTGATATGATCATTGTCCGTGAGCTGACAGGCGGCCTGTATTTCGGCGAGAGAAAGACGGTAGAGGAAGATGGTGTAAAGACAGCCATTGATACTCTTTCTTATAATGAAAATGAAATCCGCAGAATCGCCATCAAAGCTTTCGAGATTGCCGGAAAGAGAAGAAAGAAAGTGACCAGCGTGGACAAAGCCAATGTATTGGATTCTTCCCGGCTCTGGAGAAGCGTTGTGGAAGATGTGGCGAAGAATTATCCGGAAATTACACTGGAACATATGCTGGTAGACAACTGTGCCATGCAGTTGGTTCATAATCCGGGACAGTTTGATGTGATTCTTACAGAAAATATGTTTGGTGATATTCTCTCAGACGAGGCAAGTATGGTGACAGGCTCCATCGGAATGCTTTCTTCCGCCAGCCTGAACGAGAGCAGCTTCGGATTGTATGAGCCGAGCCACGGCTCTGCACCGGATATCGCCGGAAAAGGAATTGCAAACCCCATTGCAACCATTTTGTCAGCGGCTATGCTGTTAAGATTTTCCCTGAATCTGGATAAAGAAGCAGATGCAGTGGAAGCGGCAGTTCAGGCTGTATTAAAGGAAGGTTACAGAACCGGAGATATCATGTCTGAGGGCTGCACGCAGGTAGGTACCGTTCAGATGGGTGATCTGATTGCTGAGAGAATTTAGAAGAATATAAGAAAGGGAAATAGACTATGAGAAGTGATGCAGTAAAAACAGGAATGCAGCAGGCGCCTCACCGCTCTCTGTTCAATGCACTGGGCATGACCAAAGAGGAGATGGAACGTCCGCTGGTAGGAATCGTAAGCTCGTACAATGAAATCGTTCCGGGACATATGAATCTGGATAAAATCGTAAACGCTGTAAAACAGGGTGTGGCTATGGCAGGAGGAACCCCTATCGTATTTCCTGCAATTGCCGTATGTGACGGGATTGCCATGGGACATCTGGGAATGAAATATTCTCTGGTTACCAGAGACCTGATTGCAGATTCCACAGAAGCTATGGCGCTGGCCCATCAGTTTGATGCTCTGGTTATGGTGCCAAACTGTGACAAAAACGTGCCGGGACTTCTCATGGCAGCAGCCAGACTGAACATCCCCACCGTATTTGTAAGCGGAGGTCCGATGCTGGCCGGCCGTGTACATGGACAAAAACGAAGTCTTTCCAGTATGTTTGAGGCTGTAGGCTCCTATGCAGCCGGAACCATGACAGCAGAGGATGTGGAAGAATTTGAAAATAAAGTCTGCCCCACCTGCGGCTCCTGCTCCGGTATGTACACTGCAAACAGCATGAACTGTCTGACTGAGGTTCTGGGTATGGGACTTCGTGGAAACGGAACCATCCCGGCGGTATATTCCGAGAGAATCAAACTAGCAAAACATGCAGGTATGCAGGTAATGGAGATGTACAGAAAAAATATCCGTCCGAGAGATATCATGACAAAGGAAGCCGTCCTGAATGCCCTCACTGTAGATATGGCTCTGGGATGCTCCACAAACAGTATGCTTCATCTTCCGGCGATTGCCCATGAGATCGGTTTTGATTTTGATATTACATTTGCAAATGAAATCAGTGAGAAAACTCCCAATCTGTGCCATCTGGCTCCGGCAGGTCCCACCTACATGGAAGATCTGAACGAAGCTGGAGGAGTATATGCAGTGATGAACGAGCTGTCAAAGAAAAATCTTCTTTATATGGACTGCATGACCGTGACAGGAAAAACCGTGGGAGAAAATATTGAAAACTGTGTAAACCGTGACCCGGAAGTCATCCGCCCTATAGAAAATCCATATAGTGAAACAGGAGGCCTTGCGGTTCTGACAGGAAATCTGGCACCGGACGGCGGCGTAGTAAAACGAAGCGCAGTATGCAGTGAAATGATGGTACATGAAGGGCCGGCAAGGGTATTTGACTGTGAGGAGGACGCTATTGACGCCATCAAGGGTGGAAAAATTGTGGCAGGAGATGTGGTAGTTATCCGCTATGAAGGTCCTAAGGGCGGACCGGGTATGAGAGAAATGCTGAACCCCACATCCGCCATTGCGGGAATGGGTCTCGGCTCATCCGTAGCCTTGATTACGGACGGACGGTTCTCCGGTGCATCCCGAGGCGCATCCATCGGACACGTTTCCCCGGAAGCCGCAGTGGGAGGCCCCATTGCTCTGGTGGAAGAGGGCGACAGGATCCGGGTGAATATTCCGGAAACAAAACTGGAACTTTTAGTTTCAGACGAAGAAATGGAAAAGAGAAGAGCAGCATGGCAGCCAAGGGAACCGAAAGTGACCACAGGTTATCTGGCACGCTATGCATCCATGGTAACCAGCGGAAACCGTGGTGCGATTCTGGAAATACCAAAAAAATAGAGAAGCGGAGGAAAATGATATGCAATTGACAGGTGCTGAAATCGTAATTGAATGTTTGAAAGAACAGGGTGTGGATACGGTATTTGGTTATCCGGGAGGAACCATCCTGAATATTTATGACGCGCTGTATAAACACAGCGATGAGATTCATCATATCCTGACTTCTCATGAACAGGGAGCAGCCCATGCGGCTGACGGATATGCCCGTGCCACCGGAAAAGTGGGTGTCTGCCTTGCTACATCCGGACCGGGAGCAACCAATCTGGTTACCGGTATTGCTACCGCTTATATGGACTCTATTCCCGTTGTTGCCATTACCGCCAACGTGGGAACCAATCTGCTGGGAAAAGACAGTTTTCAGGAGATTGACATTGCAGGTGTGGTAATGCCGATCACAAAGCATAGTATGATTATAAAGGATGTTACCCAGCTTGCAGATGCAATCCGCCGGGCATTTGTGATTGCAAAGAGCGGAAGACCCGGCCCGGTACTGGTGGATATCACAAAGGACGTTACTGCCTTATCCACAGAATATACATACCGGGAACCGGAGATTGTACCTCCGTATACTTCTGAGATGAGAGAATGTGATCTGGATCAGGCAGTGGAACTGATTAACCAGTCAGCCAAACCATTTATTTTTGTAGGAGGCGGCGCCGTTACTTCAGGCGCAAAAGAGGAGCTGGACGAATTTGTGCACACCATCAATGCTCCGGTTACCGATTCCCTGATGGGAAAAGGAGCGTTTTCCGGTGAAGATGAGCTGTATACCGGTATGCTGGGTATGCACGGAACGAAAACCTCTAATCTGGGCGTAACAAAATGTGACCTTTTGATTACCATTGGAGCAAGATTTTCTGACCGTGTAACAGGAAATGCATCTAAATTTGCGAAAAATGCAAAAATTATTCAGATTGATGTAGACGCAGCCGAGATCAATAAAAACATTCAGGTAGACTGCAGTATCATCGGTGATGTAAAAGAAGTTTTAAAAGCCCTGAATAAAAAGATTCATCCTAAGAACCATGATGAATGGGTAAAAGAAATCGAAGAGATGAAGGAGAAATATCCTCTGAAGTACAATCCGGACGGATTGACAGGTCCTTATGTAATTGAAGAGCTGTACCGTGTGACAAAAGGCGATGCTCTTGTGGTAACCGACGTAGGACAGCATCAGATGTGGGCTGCCCAGTATTACAAATTCAAAAATCCCCGGACACTTCTGACCTCCGGCGGACTGGGAACCATGGGTTACGGACTGGGTGCCGCTATGGGTGCAAAATTCGGATGTCCGGAGCGGGTGGTAGTCAATATCGCAGGAGACGGATGTTTCCGGATGAACATGAATGAAGTTGCCACAGCAGCCAGAAATAACCTTCCGATTATCGAAATCATCATCAATAATCATGTGCTGGGCATGGTACGCCAGTGGCAGACACTGTTTTATGATCACCGGTATTCCAATACCATGCTGGAGGATAAGGTTGATTTTGTGAAGTTTGCAGAATCCATGGGTGCAACCGGTATCCGCGTAACGAAAAAAGAAGAAGTTGGTCCGGCGATCGAGAGAGCCATTGCGCTGAATAATACGGTTGTCATTGACTGTCAGATTGACTGTGATGATAAGGTATTCCCGATGGTTCCGGCAGGAGCACCTATCGAAGAAGTATTTGATGCAGACGATTTATCTTGAAAAAATTGTTGACAAAAAAATGTCAGAGGCGTATAGTATTCCGTATACTACCATAGTAAAGTGATAACGCGATAGCGAAAATATATTCTCTCTCTGCAAAACAGAGGGAGAATATATTCGATGGAACGTATAAAAGGGAGGATGAGACAGGTGAGTAAAGTTTATAATTTTTCGGCAGGCCCTGCCGTATTACCGGAAGAGGTGCTTCGTGAAGCACAGGCTGAGATGTTGGACTATAACGGTACAGGGATGTCCGTGATGGAAATGAGCCACCGGTCAAAAGCTTTTGACCAGATTATTGAAGAAGCAGAAAAAGATTTAAGAGAACTGATGAATATTCCTGACAATTACAAGGTGTTGTTTTTGCAGGGCGGGGCATCTTTACAGTTTGCGATGATTCCCATGAACCTGATGAAGAACAAGGTTGCCGATTACATTGTCACCGGCCAGTGGGCAAAAAAAGCATGGCAGGAAGCACAGAAGTATGGTACTGCCAATAAGATTGCCACCTCAGAGGATAAGACCTTCTCTTATATTCCGGATTGTTCCGATCTTCCCATCAGTGAAGATGCAGATTATGTTTATATCTGTGAAAATAACACGATTTACGGAACAAAGTTTAAGGAGCTTCCGAATACCAAAGGGAAAGATCTGGTTGCAGACGTATCCTCCTGTTTTCTTTCTGAACCGGTAGATGTGAGCAAATATGCTATCATTTACGGCGGTGTACAGAAAAATATCGGCCCGGCGGGTATGGTGATTGCCATTGTCCGGGAAGATCTGATTACGGACGATGTTCTTCCGGGAACACCGACCATGATGAAATATAAAACTCATGCAGACGCAGGCTCCATGTATAACACGCCTAACTGCTACTGCATCTATATGTGCGGTAAAGTGTTCAAATGGCTGAAAAAGCAGGGCGGGCTGGAAGCTATGAAAGCATATAACGAGAAAAAAGCAAAAATCCTTTATGATTTTCTGGATGAAAGCAAACTATTTCAGGGAACCGTGGAAAAGGAATCCCGTTCACTGATGAATGTACCTTTTGTTACAGGAAATGCTGATCTGGATGCAAAATTTGTAAAAGAAGCGAAGGAAGCAGGATTTGAAAATCTGAAAGGCCACCGTACCGTCGGCGGTATGCGCGCCAGCATTTACAATGCCATGCCGATAGAAGGTGTGGAAGCTCTGGTAGCTTTCATGAGAAAATTTGAAAAGGAGAATCTGTAAAATGTTTCAATATAAATGTCTGAACCCAATATCCCATGTCGGTCTGGACTACCTGACTGCAGATTATGCGCAGACGGAGGACATGAATCAGGCGGACGCGATTCTGGTAAGAAGCGCATCCATGCATGAGATGGAACTGCCGGAAAATATAAAAACAGTTGCGAGAGCAGGAGCGGGAGTCAATAACATTCCGCTGGACAAATGCTCGGAAAACGGTGTGGTGGTGTTCAACACGCCGGGAGCCAATGCAAATGGCGTAAAAGAAATGGTCATCGCAGGTATGCTGCTGGCTTCCAGAGATATCGTTGGCGGTATCGAATGGATCGAACAGCAGAAAGAAAATGAAAACATCGGAAAGCTTGCAGAAAAACAGAAAAAACAGTTTGCAGGCTGTGAGATTAAAGGAAAACGCCTCGGCGTAATTGGTCTGGGTGCGATCGGAGCGATGGTTGCAAATACTGCCATCTATCTGGGGATGGAGGTTTACGGATATGATCCGTATATTTCCATCGACACTGCATGGAAGCTTTCCAGAGAAATCAAACATATCAGCAATGTGGATGAAATTTTCCGTGACTGTGATTATATAACCCTGCATGTACCGCTTCTGGAGAGCACCAAGGGAATGATCGGAAGAGACAGCATCGCTTTGATGAAGGAGGGCGTTGTAATCCTGAATTTCTCAAGAGATCTTCTGGTGGATGAACCGGCGCTGATTGAAGCCCTTGACAGCGGAAAAGTAAAAAAATATGTGACGGATTTCGCCAATCCCACCGTAGCAGGAGCAAAGAATACATTGGTTACTCCTCATCTGGGAGCTTCTACGGAGGAGTCGGAGGATAACTGTGCAACTATGGCAGTGAAAGAGATTCGTGACTATCTGGAAAACGGAAATATCCATAATTCCGTAAACTATCCGAACTGTGATATGGGACGTTGTATGGCTGAGGGCCGTGTGGCTATCAATCATCGAAATGTGGTAAATATGATCAGCCAGTTTGCCAAAGTAATGGGTGATGCAGGAATGAATATCTCGGATATGACGAACAAGAGTAAAGGCGATTACGCATACACACTGATCGATCTGGAATCTTCTGCAGATGAAGAAATCATTGAGAAGCTGAAAGGGATTCAGGGCGTATTAAAAGTTCGGATTGTTAAATAGAAATTTAGGCTGGCAGATGAAAATCCGCCGGCCTTTTTTCGTAGGAAGAGAAATCTACCGGAAATTTGTATATAGTAACTGTGAAGATACCAGTATGGTGAGGGAGAGTTGAAAAAGGGTAGACAAATGATAGCAAAATGGCGTAAGAGGAGCAGGATATTCAAATCAATCATAAAGAACAGAAAAAAATTTGGCCCGGCGGCAAAAGCGCTGAAAAGAATAATTGAGAAAGCGGGGAAATAATCTATGGCTACAGTAAAACCATTTCAGGCGGTGCGTCCAAAAAAAGAGCTGGCATCAAAAATTGCAGCTCTGCCCTATGATGTATACAGTAAAGAGGAAGCAAGAGAAGTTGTGTCAGAGAATCCCTATTCTTTTCTGAAAATAGACCGGGCAGAGACACAGTTAGATGAGCACACGGATCTGTATTCGGAACAGGTCTATCAGAAAGCGGCAGAGACTCTGCAACAGATGATCCGGGAGGGGGAGTTTATAAAGGAAGAAAGCCCCTGCTTTTATATTTATGAGCTGACGATGAACGGAAGGACTCAGACAGGAATCGGTGCCTGCGTACCGGTTGCTGAATATGAACAGGAGATAATCAAAAAACATGAAAATACCAGACAGGACAAGGAAGATGACCGGACTCGTCATGTAGAGGCGTGCGGGGCACAGACGGGACCTATTTTTCTTGCCTACCGGTATCGGGAGGAAATTGAAGCAATCCAGAAAGAAGAGAAGCAGAAGCCTCCGGTTTATGATTTTACATCCAAGGACGGGATCCGTCACAGGGTATGGATCATAGACAAAACGGAAGTAATGGAAGAACTTCAGAAGGCCTTTGCGCAGGTGGAGACACTGTATATTGCGGACGGTCATCATCGGGCGGCCTCTGCCGTACGTGTCGCAAATCAGCGGAGAAAGGACGCAGGACAAACGGTGACTGCTTGTAAAGACAAAGAACTGCCGGAATATGAATATTTTTTATCGGTGCTTTTTGCGGACAGAGAGCTTCTTGTAATGGATTATAACCGCTGGGTAAAAGATCTGGCGGGGAAAGAAGAGGAAGAATTTCTGGATGAGCTGAAAAAAATTTTCCGAGTAGATCCGGTGAATCGTGCGACACATCCCGACTGTAAGGGACAGTTCACCATGTATATGAATCATCAGTGGTATCGTTTGGAAGAAAGAGAAAAGAAGGAGAGGGATGTAGTGGAAAATCTGGATGTGTCCATTTTACAGGAAGAGATTCTGCATCCTCTTTTAAAAATCGGAAATCCAAAAACAGACCAGAGAATCACCTTTGTAGGGGGGATTCGGGGGCTTTCAGAGCTGGAAGGGCTGACAGACCGGAACGGCGGAGTAGCGTTTGCTATGTATCCAACCTCTATGGAGGAACTTTTCGCGGTGGCTGATGCAGGAAAGCTGATGCCTCCAAAATCCACATGGTTTGAGCCGAAGCTTCGAAGCGGACTGTTGATTCATATGATATAGCAGTGGTGGATTGTGATATAATATCTTGTTTTTCAAAGTAAAAAATGATAAACTGATAGTAGTTACTAAAGAATACAGACAAAAGGAAAACTGTTTGGCAACTGTTGCGTTTAATGTTACTGGAAAAAACAATATTAGGAAAGGAAAAGCTAATTGTATACATTTTAGCAGAAGGTATGGGGGATATGTCAGATAAACTATATGAACTGATGGATTGGCCTGAGATTGAGGCGGTTGTATATTCAGAAGAAAATTCACCGAGAAATATTTTAGGACCGAGAGTAACGGAGAATGGAATTTTGATTCAGTGTTATTTTCCGGAAAAAACACAGGTGAGCGTAAAAACACTTTCCGATGGCGAGGTTTACCCCATGGTACAGGAGGATGAAGCGGGATATTTTGCAATTCTTCTGCAGGGAAAAGAGATACCGGAATACGTATATCTGGTGCAGGAGGAGGAAGGCATCCGGGAATATCATGATGCCTATGCATTCCCTCCGCAGATTACGTTCGAAGATGAACAGAAATTCACCAATGGAATCTGCTATGATATTTACGAGAAGCTGGGAGCGCATCCCATGAAAATTAATGGGGTGGACGGTGTTTATTTCGCTGTATGGGCGCCAAATGCCATGCGTGTGAGTGTTGTGGGAGATTTTAACAACTGGGACGGAAGAATTTACCAGATGAATCTTTTACCGGTATCCGGAATTTATGAGCTGTTCATTCCGGGTGTTCCTGCAGGAGCCATCTACAAATATGAACTGAAACTGAGAGACGGACTGACCTATCTGAAAGCTGACCCGTATGCAAATGCTGCTGAGCTGCGCCCGGCAAATGCCTCCGTAGTAGCGGATCTGGGAAAATTCAAATGGAAAGATAAAAGCTGGCTGAAGAACCGGAAAAATGTGCAGAAGGACGATGCGCCTATGTTTGTCTATGAAATGCATCTCGGTTCATGGAAAAAGCCGGATGACGGGCGGGAGTTCTATAATTACAGGGAGATTGCCCCGATGCTGGTGGAGTATGTGCAGGAGATGGGATATACCCATGTGGAACTGATGCCTGTGATGGAGCATCCCTTTGATGCTTCATGGGGATATCAGGTGACCGGATATTATGCACCTACCAGCCGTTACGGTTCTCCGGAAGACTTTATGTTCTTTGTAGATGCGCTGCACAGAGCAGGAATCGGTGTGATTCTGGACTGGGTTCCGGCACATTTCCCGAGAGATACCTTTGGACTGGCTGCCTTTGACGGAACCTGTCTGTATGAACATCTGGACCCACGACAGGGCTCCCATCCTCACTGGGGAACCTTGATTTATAATTACGGCCGTCCGCAGGTGAAAAACTTCCTGATTGCCAATGCTCTTTTCTGGGCGGACAAGTTCCATGTAGACGGTATCCGTTTTGATGCGGTAGCTTCCATGCTGTATCTTGATTACGGAAAAAATGACGGAGAATGGGTGGCAAATATGTACGGCGGCAATGAAAATCTGGATGCCGTAGAATTTTTGAAACATCTGAATTCAATTTTCAAGAAAAAATATCCGGATGCTCTGCTGATCGCGGAGGAATCCACAGCATGGCCTCAGGTGACCGGAAGTGTGGAGGATGACGGATTAGGATTTGATTACAAATGGAATATGGGATGGATGAATGATTTTATCGGCTATATGAGCAATGATCCCTATTTCAGAGGCAGCCATCACAATGAGCTGACCTTCAGTATGATTTATGCGTACAGTGAAAAGTTTATGCTCAGCCTGTCCCATGATGAAGTGGTACACGGCAAAGGTTCCCTGCTGGGCAAGATGCCGGGGGAAGGTGCGAAGAAATTTGCAAACCTCCGTGCAGCCATGGGATTTTTTATGACCCATCCCGGCAAAAAGCTGCTGTTTATGGGACAGGAATTTGCCCAGATGCATGAGTGGGCAGAAAATAAGGCTCTGGACTGGGGAGATTTGGAACAGGAAGACCATCTCAGGATGCAAGAATTTATGAAAGCCCTGATCAGCCTGTATAAAACCCATCCGGCTCTTTATGGAAAGGACTACGATTCCGAAGGGTTTGAATGGATCAATTGCGTAGAATGGGAAAAGAGCATGGTTTCCTTTATGAGAAAGACCGGAAAACCGGAAGAAACCATGGTGATTGTATGCAACTTCTCTGATGTGGAATACAATGGACTTCAGCTTGGTGTTCCTTATCCGGGAAAATACAAAGAGATTCTCAACAGTGACGCCGCAGTATTTGGCGGAACCGGGGCCGTAAATCCCCGTGTGAAGATTGCGAAGAAGGAGGAATGGGATGACCGCCCATACTCCATCAAGATCAAAGCGGCACCGTTAAGCGTATCGATTTTCAGCTTTACCAAAACCGAGGAAAAAGCTGCAGATAATAAAACGGCAAGAGGAAGAAAACGGACTGCGGCGAAGAAAAAAGAAGGTCTGAAAAAAGAAATTCAGGAAAAGATGGAGCAGGCAGAAAGAATGGAGGCGGCTCCAAAAGCAGAGAAAGTTGAGAAAAAAACAGAAAAAACTATGACAAAAGAGACAAAGGCTGCTGAACCAAAGCCGACAGCGAAAGAGCAAAAAGCGGTAAAACCTGCTGAAGAAAAAACTGAAAAAACAACAAGAAACAGACAGAGAAAAGTACCTGTAAAAAAGGAGCAGACTAAATAATGACAGATACGATGAAAACCTTTTGGCTATGGCTGACTGATTCGCCCAAAGAGGGACCGGTAGACTTTATTATCAAAGTAATTCTGGCACTGGTCGTCTATGTGGTTGGTTCAAAAATAATCGGATGGCTGTGCCGTGGGCTTCGAAAACAGATGACCCGTTTCGGAACGGATGAAGCTGCAAAAAGTTTCCTTTTATCGCTGGTAAAAATCGGTCTTCACGTAATGCTGATTTTGACAATTGCCGGAAATCTGGGTGTGGATAAAACGTCTGTGGCGGCTCTGGTAGGTTCTGCCGGAGTTGCCATCAGTTTGGCACTGCAGGGCGGATTGTCAAACTTTGCAGGAGGACTGATCATCCTGTTCCTTCGCCCGTTTTCCGTGGGAGATTATATTATTGAAAATGGAGAAAAGAACGAGGGAACTGTGGAAAAAATTGAACTGTATTACACTACCCTGATGACGGTAGACAGCCGCCGGATTGTAATTCCCAATTCCATGCTGACCAATAACAGCATTACCAATGTTACAGCTATGGATAAGCGCCGCTTAGAGGTCAAGGTGGGAATTTCCTACGATGCAGACCTTCTGAAAGCCAAAGAGATTATTCGGGAACTGATTGAAAAGGACCCGGAGCTTTTGGAGAGGGAAGAGATTCAGATATTTGTAGATCAGCTTGCAGACAGCGCCGTGATTTTAGGGCTTCGGGCATGGGTAAAGACAGAGGAATTCTGGCCCACCAAATGGAGAATGCAGGAGGAAATCAAGCTGGAATTTGACAAAAACGGAATCCAGATTCCATTTCCTCAGATGGATGTACATGTGAAGGAATTTCCGAAACAGACAGGTGAAAAAGTACAAGGAGCAGACATGAAATGATAGCAGAACAGTACAGAAAAATGTTGGGAGCAAAATCGGTGATCCGCGAGATTTTTGCTTATGGAATGGAGCGGGCAAAAGAGATTGGAAGAGAAAATGTTTTTGATTACAGTCTGGGAAACCCTTCGGTTCCGGCCCCGGAAAAATTCACGAAAAAAATGGAGGAACTCCTGAAGACGAAAGAACCGCTGGAACTTCACGGATACAGTCCCAGTCTGGGAATCGACGATGTGCGGGAGGCGGTGGCAAAGTCATTGTCGGACCGCTTTCAGGTTGCTTATAAGAAAGAGCATATTTTTATGTGCAGCGGGGCGGCAGCGGCTCTGGCCCATGCTTTCCGGGCAGTGACTGTTCCGGGGGACTCTATTTTGACATTTGCGCCGTATTTCCCGGAGTATCACCCATATGTAAATCTGACAGGAGCTAAATTAAAAGTAGTTCCCCCGGATTTGAAGGGATTTCAGATTGACTTTGAAAAATTTGAGGATATGCTGACATCAGATGTGACTGCCGTACTGATCAATACTCCTAACAATCCTTCTGGAATTGTATATACCACAGAGACGGTAAAGACACTTTCGGAGATTCTGGCAAGAAAACAGGAAGAATATGGCCATGAAATTTATCTGATTTCCGATGAACCTTATCGCGAGATCGTATTTTCCGGTGTGGATGCGCCTTATATTGCAAAGTATTATAAGAATACCATTACCTGCTATTCCTTCAGCAAGTCGCTGTCGGTTCCGGGAGAACGAATCGGTTATGTGGCTGTCTCTCCATCATGTGAGGATGCAGCGACGATTGTTGAGATGTGCGGACAGATTTCCCGGGGAATCGGGCATAATTGTCCAGCTTCGATTATTCAGCTTGCATTGGCAGAGTGTCTGTATGAGACATCAGATCTGTCAGTGTATGAGAAAAACGCAGAGATTCTTTACCGGGAACTTACCGGACTGGGATTTGACATTGTGCGTCCGGGAGGAACCTTCTATATGTTCCCGAAAGCTCCGGGAGGCGACGGGACAGCATTTTGTAAGAGGGCGATGAAAGAGGATCTGCTGCTTGTACCGGGGGACAGTTTTGGATGTCCGGGTTATTTTCGGATGGCTTACTGTATTGAGACGGAAAAGGTTTTGCGGTCTTTGGAGGCGTTTCGTAGATTGTAGTCTGGGTGCTTAAAAAAACCGCCAAAATGCCTATTATTCATAGGGATTTTGGCGGTTTTTTATTTCAATAATTCGGAAACCGTAATCTGTAAATCACGGTATATACCGACCTGAATAGGCTGATCAAAGGTAAGAATCATCGGCGCAGCATCTTCTTCAAATCTGTAAAGCGTAGTGCGTTCTTTGACCGGATCTACAATCCAGTATTCTCTTACACCTGCATCGGAGTACAGTGTCATTTTGGTGGAATAGTCCATGCGGCGGCTGGATGGAGAAACAATTTCAATAATAAAATCTGGTGCACCGCTGCACCCTCTATCTGTGAGCTTGGTCTTGTCACAAATAACACTCACATCTGGTTCAACGTAAGTTTTACCGTCTGCAGTCAGATTTACAGCAAACGGGGCAGGAAGAACTTCGCAGGAGCCGCGTGATGAATCAATGTAGTGACCTATTATTTTGGTGAACTGGGATACCAGTTTCTGATGAATATAACTGGGTGGAGCCATATTGTAAATCTGACCATTGATCAATTCGGCGCGTTGACCATCGGGGAGATTATAGATATCTTCGATAGTGTGAAAATGTTCTTTTAGCAATGACATGGTAACACTCCTTTCCGTGTATGAGTATATGAAAAAACACCAGAAGCCCTTTCCCTACAGGCATTCTGGTGTTTTCAGAGTAAGCTGAAAATGAGACTCGAACTCACGACCCCTTCATTACGAGTGAAGTGCTCTACCGACTGAGCTATTTCAGCCTGTGCTTTGGCACATCAACTATTATACATGATTTTCAGAAAAAGGCAACAGTTTTTTTCTCTTTTTTAGCAGGATTTTTGTAACAGTTCAGCCTTCTACTGTCCCGCGAGGTGTTGACTTGCAAATGCAAGTCAATCCCGAGATATACGAGCGCCGCACTGCATGAAATGCAGTGTGTGTGCATGCATTTGTGACTATGAAGGACAGGGTCCTGAATAGTTACGGATTTTTTAAGGGGATTCCTTGATTATTTGATTTGATTCCGATATACTTACACTAGATATAACACAATATGGAAAAGAATCGAGGTAGCATTTTGAACCAATACGAACGGAATCTTTCCCTGCTGATAGAATATTTTCAGAACGGCTGCAAACAGAACTGCTGTCAGAAGCTCGGTCTGGAGGTAGAGCATTTTATCGTGAAGAAAGATACAAGGGAGAGCGTCTCCTATTATGGAGAGCGTGGAATAGGGGCGATTCTGAAAAAGTTAAAGTCCTCCTATTCGCATGCATATTATGAAGAAAATGACTTGTTAGGCTTGTATAATAATGATTATTCCCTGACGCTGGAACCGGCGGCACAGCTGGAGATCAGTATCAATCCCCGCAGAGAAATCTGTGAGATACGGAATATTTACGGAAGCTTTGTAAAACAGATCACACCGATTTTAAATGAATTTGGCTATGAGCTGGTGACGCTGGGTTATCAGCCCAAAAGCTGCTGGGAAGAACTGAAGCTGATCCCGAAAAAACGGTATGACTATATGGATGCATATTTTAAATCCTCAGGTACCACAGGGGCAAACATGATGCGGGGAACTGCTTCAGCGCAGATTTCCGTGGATTTTTTTAGCGAGAGGGATTTTGTGAGGAAGATACGCGCAGCCTATATACTGATGCCGGCTATAAAATTACTTACGGATTGCTGTCCGGTATTCGAGGGAAAACCATATCAAAAGCATTTGGCAAGAACGATGATCTGGAGAAATGTGGATCCTAAACGGTGTGGGATTATACCGGGACTTTTTGAACGGGAGTTTGGGTTCCACACTTACGCAGAGTATTTGATGAACCTTCCCCTGATTTTTATTCCCAATGATGGAGAACCCATTCCCACAGAACAAAAAACCACGGCAGAGCTGTGGCAGGACCGGGATTTGACAGAAGAGGATATGGAGCATGTGATGTCCATGGCTTTTCCGGACGTACGTCTGAAAAGCTATCTGGAGATTCGCGGTGCGGATTGCATGCCATTTCCTTATGTGATGGGCTATCTTGCTCTGATAAAAGGCATTTTCTTCCATGACAGGGCACTGGAGCAGATTTTGTCCATGGATGTGACTGAGCAGGAGATTCTTGAATCGGAAGACAGCCTGATGGAGCATGGCTTTTTGGGAAAAATCTATGGAATGGATGCCGCAGACTATGTGAAGCAGGTGATTCTTATCGCAAAAGAGCATCTGGCAGGAAATGAACAGGCATATTTGTGCCCGTTGGAAAAGATTGTAGAAGAAAAAAGGAGTTTGGCAGAAAAATATGAAGAGTGAAAGAATGCAGCAGATTGCAGAGGAATATCGGCAGTATATCGCAGAACACAGGGAAGAATGTAAAGCTTCCGGAGCGGCGATCAAGGAATATCTGGATCACTCCACCGCAGCGTATGAGGGACTGGTGGTACACACCCTGCATATTCCAAAGATATTTACAGAAAAGGAAATCGAATATTTCCGGTGGATTGTAAAGACCACATACGGCATTCTGGAAAAGGTAATTCGGGAATATCTGGATAATCCCTCTTACCGGAAATATTTTCCGTTTTCAAAGGAGCTGGAGGAACTGATTCTGGTCCCCAATCTTTATGATTCCCTTCTTCCCATTGCCCGTTTTGATATTTTCTTTAATGAGGAAGACTGGAGCTTTAAATTCTGTGAGATCAATACAGACGGAACCAGCGCTATGAACGAGGATTACGTGCTGAACGATGCCCTGTCCCTGAATGACGTTCATCAGGAAATGATGAAAAAATACGATTTTTCCACCTTTGAGTTGTATGACAGTTGGGTGGAAAGCATGATGAAATTATACGAAACCTATGAAAAAAAGGTGGAAAATCCTTATGTGGTGATTACCGACTTTATGGATCACTGCTGTGTCAATGAATTTAAAGAATTTGCGGCCCGTTTCAAGAAAGCAGGATATGAAGTTGAAATCTGCAATATCCGGGATATGACCTATCGTGATGGTGTGCTGTATTCGGCATCAGGCCATCCCATTGATGTGATCTACCGCCGGGCAGTTACCTGTGATGTGATGGCGCATTACCGGGAAATTCAGCCGTTTATTCAGGCGGTGAAGGATCAGAATGTCTGTGTGATAGGCTCCATCTGTACCCAGATTCCTCATAACAAATGGCTGTTTAAGATGCTGAGAGAGAAAGCAACCATGGATCTTTTAAATAAAGAGGAGCAGAAATTTGTCACAGAGCATATTCCCTATACTAATCTGATGGACAGCCGGTTCTGTAATAAAAATGAGCTTTTGGATGAAAAGGACCGCTGGATTATCAAGCCTCTGGATTCCTATGCTTCCAGAGGGGTATTTGCAGGTATTGATTACAGTGACGATGACTGGGAGGATATCGTAAACCGCAACTGGAATAAGAGCTACATTTATCAGGAATATTATCACCCTTACAGAACAGAAAATATCTGCTTTAGGGATGCAGAGCCGGAATTTCATCCTTACACCAATATGTCCGGGCTGTATGTGTATAACGGCGAGTTTGCCGGGATTTATTCCCGCCTTTCCACAGGAGGAATCATTTCCTCCCAGTACAATGAACGGGCGGTTGCTACGTTGGTTTTAAAGGAAGAGGAAGCATGAAAACATTAGTGATTGCCGAGAAGCCTTCCGTGGGAAGGGATATTGCCAGAGTGCTGAACTGTTCAAAGAAAACCAATGGCTTTATCGAAGGAAATCAGTATGTTGTAACATGGGGTATGGGACATCTGGTTACTTTACAGGACCCGGAAGGGTACGATAAAAAATACAAAGAATGGAAGATGGAACATCTGCCGATTATGCCTAAGACGCTTCAGACGGAGGTGATCCGCCAGACGGGGAAACAGTATCAGACCGTAAAGACCCTGATTCACAGAAAAGATATCAAAGACATTGTAATCGCAACAGATGCCGGAAGAGAGGGAGAACTGGTTGCCCGGTGGATTCTTGATAAGGCGGGAAATAAAAAGCCCTGCCGCCGTCTGTGGATTTCCTCTGTGACGGATAAAGCGATCCGAGAGGGATTTGCCCATCTGAAAGATGCGAAAGAATATGAAAATCTGTACCACGCCGCTGTGGCCAGAGCGGAAGCGGACTGGCTGGTGGGAATCAACGCTACCAGAGCCCTGACCTGCAAATATAATGCCCAGTTATCCTGCGGCCGGGTGCAGACCCCAACGCTTGCCATGATTGCCCGAAGAGAGGAAGAAATCAGAAGCTTTGTGCCGGAATCTTATTTTGGGATTCAGGCAAAGACAGAGGGCGTGACTTTTACATGGAAAGACAGTAAATCCGGAAGTTTCCGTTCTTTCCAGAAAGAACGGATGGAAAAAATTCTGGAGGAAATGAAAAGAGAAAAACTGGTGATAAAAAAGGTGGAGAAGAAGGAGAAGAAATCCTATCCCCCGCTTCTTTATGATCTGACGGAGCTCCAGAGGGATGCAAATAAATTTTTCGGATTTTCCGCTAAAGAAACGCTGAACATCATGCAGCGGCTTTATGAGAACCATAAAGTACTGACTTATCCCAGAACAGATTCCCGGTATCTGACCACCGATGTGGTGGGAACGATCCCGGAAAGGCTGGAGGCCTGCGCCGTTGGGCCTTACAAAAAGCTGGCAGGTCAGATTCGAGGCCAAAAATTGGAGGCAAAGAAGCTTTCCTTTGTAAATAACAGCAAGGTTTCCGATCACCATGCCATCATTCCTACGGAGCAGTTCGTGGATCTTAGTCATATGACTGTGGAGGAGAGAAAAATCTACGATTTGGTGGTGAGAAGATTTTTGAGCGTGCTGTACCCTCCCTGTATTTTCGAGGAGACAACGCTTTTGGCGGAGTGCGGTGGAGAACAGCTTGCAGCCAGAGGAAATGTGATCCTTCAGCAGGGATTCCGGGAGGTCTATGGTTCCGGTGAGGAGGAAGCTTATGAGGAAGAGGAGGATTCCCGTGAGCTGAAAGGCCAGACGCTTCCGAGGTTTGAGGAAGGGCAGGCGCTGAAAAACGTCCAGTTTGTTCTGAAGGAAGGAAAAACAACGCCTCCGGCCCGTTTTACGGAAGCTGCCTTGCTGTCAGCTATGGAAAATCCGGTAAAATATATGGAATCTAAGAACCGGGAAATGGCAAAGACGCTGGGAGAAACCGGCGGTCTGGGAACAGTAGCAACCAGAGCGGATATCATAGAAAAATTATTTAACAGTTTCCTTTTGGAGAAAAAGGGAAAAGAGATTCATATCACTTCCAAGGCAAAACAGCTTTTAGAGCTGGTGCCTTCTGATCTGAAAAAGCCGGAGCTGACTGCGGACTGGGAGATGAAGCTTTCCAAAATTGCGGGGGGAAGTTTGGATGACAGAAAATTTATGAACGAAATCCGTCAGTATACGGAGGAACTTCTGAGAGAGATCAAGACGGAAGAGGGAACCTTCCGCCACGATAACCTGACCAATAAAAAATGCCCCGACTGCGGCAAGCGGCTTCTGGCAGTAAATGGTAAAAATGCCAAATTGCTGGTATGTCAGGACAGGGAGTGCGGCTATCGGGAGACAGTATCCCGTGTGACAAATGCCCGCTGTCCGGTCTGCCATAAAAAGATGGAGATGATCGGAAAAGGGGATGACAGCACGTTTGTATGTTCCTGCGGTCATAAAGAACGTCTTTCTAAATTTCAGGAACGAAGGAAATCGGAAGGCGGGGGAGTATCAAAAAAGGATGTTGCCGCATATATGAAAAGGCAGCAGAAAGAGGCGAAGGAGCCGGTAAATAACGCATTTGCGGCGGCTTTGAAAAATATACGTCTGGATTAAGAAAGGAGAGGGAATTATGGGTGAACAAAGACAGGCCGGTATTTTGATGCCGGTAGCCTCCCTGCCATCTTTATATGGCGTGGGAGATTTTGGAAAGGGGGCGTATGCTTTTGCCGATACCATTTCCAAAATGGGATTCGGGGTTTGGCAGATTCTTCCACTGAATCCGTTAGGGTACGGTAATTCACCGTATCAGCCGTATTCTTCTTACGCAGGAGATCCGCTGTATATCAGTCTGGAAAAACTTGCGGAGGATGGACTTTTAGAAGAAACTCCGGAAGCTTTCAGGGAGGACAGCGGGGAGATCGGCTATGATGCAGTGAGGGATTACAAGGATGTATATCTGAGAAAAGCATATAAAAATTTCCTTCCCGATGAGAGCTATGAGGAATTTGCTTCTCAGGACTGGGTATACCAGTATGGAGTCTTCCATATGCTCAAATGGAAAAATGACAGAAAATGCTGGCTGGATTGGGAGGAAGAGGATAAACTCTGGATGACCAGACAGGATACCGAGTTTACCGCTGAGCAGGAGGAAGAAATCCTGTATCAGATGTTCCTGCAGTATATGTTCTACTGTCAGTGGATGGAATTGAAGGGATATGTGAACAGTCTGGGAATCCGGGTGATGGGAGACGTTCCGTTTTATGTGGGAATCGATTCTCTGGATGTATGGGCCAACGCGAAATGCTTCCTTTTGGATGAGAATTTCCGGCCGACTTATATTGCAGGTGTTCCGCCGGATTATTTCAGTCCTACCGGACAGCGATGGGGAAATCCTATCTATGACTGGGAGTATCTGAAGGAGACAGGGTATGAGTTCTGGATGGAAAGAATCGGTTACAACCAGAATTTGTTTGATATTGTGCGGATTGACCATTTCCGTGCATTTGATACATACTGGAAGATTCCGGCAAGCTGTCCTACCGCTATTGACGGTGAATGGATCGAGGCACCGGGGTATGATGTATTTGATCATCTGCTGGAAAGATACCCGGATATTGAAGTGGTGATTGAGGATTTGGGGGATATGAGGCCTGAGGTTGGAATACTGAGGGATCATTTTGGCTTCAAGGGAATGAAAGTATATCAGTTCTCACTGGATCCCGATGAAAAAAACAATGATTTTCCGGACAGAGAAAATCTGATTCTTTACACGGGAACCCACGATAATCAGACAATCAAAGGCTGGTATCTCAGCAAGGATGAAGCCACCCAAAAAGAAGTAAAAGAGCTTCTGGAAGAGAAGGGCTGCTGGACAGAGAATCTGGGACAGAGCTTTGTACATGCGGTATTGAAAAGTATTACTGCGCTGTCCGTGGTTACAGTACAGGATATTCTGAATCTGGACGATGAGGCCAGAATCAACAGACCGGGTACCACCGGAAGCCCTAACTGGGAATGGAGAATCAGCAGTCTGGATGGACTGGAGAAGGAGATTGAGCCGATCCGGAAGATGATAGAGGAAACAGAAAGAGTATAGGAATGGTAATATGAGCCTCCTTAGTTCTTATTAAAAATGAGTTCTAAGGGGGCTCATATTGTAATGGAAAAGGTGGAAATCACGTATATTATCAAAGAGAGAGGAAGCTTTCATGTATAGAGTGCATTAGAATAATTGAGAAGAAAAACGGAACAAAAAGTATAAAAACAGAGATTGAATATTGAAATATATATATTGGAATGATATAATCAAGATTATAAACAGGAATAGAACAGAGTCAAATGGATATGCAAGCATATCCATTTGGCTCGTTGCCTGCGGGAATAAATAGAAAAAAGGAAGTATTAGAAATCGTGGAGGCTGTTATGGAAGAACATTTGGTCAGGATAGAGAATATTACAATAGAGAATTTCAAAAATGTGAGATACGGAACCCTCGATCTGGTAAATCGCAGAAAAAACTATCGTGCAAGCATTATTGGGCTATATGGACAAAATGGTTCTGGGAAAACAGCTTTAATTGACGCATTACAGGTACTCAAATTCGCATTATGCGGAAAGGCTATTCCAGAAAAGTATGCGGATTATATTCATGTTGAGGAAGAAAATGCTGTCTTAAAATTTCAATTTAAGATGCAAAGAAATAAGGTAAGTTATGATATATGGTACCAGTTTTCCCTGAAAAAAATTTTAGATGATACACATTCAAATGAAGAAGCTTTAAATGCTGATTTGAAATATAGAGCACAAATATATGGTGAAGTATTAAGTTTTGCATATACAGCAAAGGACGAAAAAGTTCGTAAAGGAGTACTTGTTGATACGAGATCTTCAGAAGTATTTGTGCCAAAGTCCAAATTTAATGAACTTTTGGGAGAAGCAACAACAGATATTACAGAATGGCTTGTAACAAAACGACTTGTTGAGGCACAAAGCAGAGCATTTATCTTTTCGCGGGAAATGATAAATGCTTTTAGAAAATACTGTAAGAAAGAAAAATATATGGAGGTCATTGAAGGTTTATATACATTTGGAAACAGGGAACTTTTTGTTATTAATACGGAAAATTCAGGATTAATTAGTATGAATGCACTTCCATTAGCATTTAAATATAAAGAGAAAAATTCGGAAACAATCGGAAATTTAATGCTTCCTTTGAATATACCAGCTCCGATTCCAGAAGATGCAATAGAACTGGTAAAAAAAATTATTAATAACATGAACATTGTTTTGGAAGAAATTATTCCGGGTCTGACAATTGATATTGTAGATTTAGGGCCAATGGTTTCGAAAGAAGGAAAGATTGGGAGACTCATTCAACTGATGTCATTGAAAAATAACAAAGCGATTCCTTTTCAGTACGAGTCAGAGGGCATTAAAAAAATCGTTTCGATTTTACAGTTGTTGATAGTAGTTTATAATCAACCATCTATTACAGTAGCAATTGACGAAATGGATGCCGGAATTTTTGAATATTTATTGGGAGAACTTCTCAATATTATTTCTGAAAAAGGAAAAGGACAGTTGATTTTTACGTCACATAATTTAAGACCATTAGAGACAATTGATAAAGGATTTATTGCCTTTACAACAACAAATCCGTCGAATCGTTATATTCGTATGACAAATGTGAAGGGAAATAATAATCTTCGAGATTTTTATTTTCGGGATATTGTCTTAGGAGAACAGAACGAGCCGGTTTATAATCCAACTAATAACTTTGAGATTGCATTAGCATTTAGAGAGGCTGGTGAGGCATTTGGCTCGTAGGAAAGTTGTACTTGTCATTGTAGAAGGACCGTCGGACGATGCAGCTTTAGGTGTTATGCTGAATCAAATTTATGAAAAAGATTCGGTATATGTTCATATTATGCATGGAGATCTTACAACCAGAAATGGAGTGACTTCGCAAAATATTATTTCTAAAATAGGAAATATTGTGCGTGGTTATGCAAGATCACAGCATTATACTGCGAAAGACTTTAAACAGATTATTCATATTGCGGATACGGATGGCGCATATATTCCAGATGATAAAATAATAGAAGAGTCAGATTGTAATAAAATTTTATACGAAGATGACGGGATTCATACAGTCAATCGTCAGGCAATTATCAGTCGCAATCAACAGAAAAAAGAAAATCTTAATCGTCTAAGAGGAACTGGTAAAATATGGAAGGTTCCTTATAAAGTGTACTATATGTCCTGCAATTTAGACCATGTATTACACAATAAGAGAAACAGTACAGAGGAAGACAAGGAAGATGATGCGTATGCATTTGCGAAAAAGTATAGAAGAAATTTAGAAGGGTTTGTGAAGCTTATTTGTAAGTCGGAATTTTCTGTTGGGGGAGAATATAAGGAATCATGGGCATATATTGAGGAAGGCATGAATTCCATAGAGCGGCATACGAATCTTGGACTTTGCATTGAGGAAGAGATGGGGAAAGATGTCTATGAAATTTAAAAAGCTAACTGCAGAATGCAGTGAATAGAATCGTATGGCCGCGTATGTCCAGCAGTGTTTTTGGGGGAAGGAAAATCTCTTACAGAAGAAATGCGTAAGAAAGTTTTCCATGATTGGGAACGAGTGATTATTGCAATAAATCATGAGGAGATTGCAGGATATTATCTGGTTCATCATAAAGAGAGTTCTTTCACTTTCATCATAAATTTTTCCGCAGCTTTGGAAAACACCTGATATTTTTTCCAGACAATATGCAGCTCTGCTTCCACACAGGGAGAAAGGGGACGGAAACAGAGATTGCTGTTCTCTGTAATATTGATGAGCTTATCAAGGCCGATGGCGTAGCCAAGCCCTTCATCTACCAGCAGGGAAGCGTTGAAAAGCAGGTTATAGGTCGCGACGATATTCAAATTTGAAAAATCCTGCTTTAGCCATGAGCTAAGTTCGTTGTTCTGATTTTTCTGGCGGGAGAGAATTAAGGGTTTGTCCCACAAATCTTCCGGAGAGATGGATTCCTTTTTTGCGAGCTCCGAATCACGGCGCATCAATACGCCCCAAAAATCTTTGGCGGGCAATTTTAAAGAGTTGTATTTTTCCGAAGTCGCATCTCCAAATATAAGACCAAAATCAATCAGCCCTTTATCCAGTTGTTCCATGACAAATTCCCCATTTCCGCTGGAAATATGATAGTGAATTCCCGGATAGGTGTTCTGTAGCTCTTTTGCGGCTTTTGCAAGCAGACGGAAAGCGTCAGTTTCCCCTGTTCCGATGTAAACGTCTCCGATAATGATATTGTCTGAAAGCGTGATTTCCTTTTCTGCTTTTTTCACCAGATCTAAAATTTCTTCCGCCCTTTTTTTGAGAATCATCCCTTCTTCCGTAAGGGTAATCTTCCGCGATCCTTTCGTCCCCCGGATTAAAAGCTGCCGACCCAGTTCCTCTTCCAGATTACGAATCTGCGTGGAAAGGGTGGGCTGGGAAAGATGCAGAGATTTGGCTGCCCGAATGATGCTTTGTTCTCTGGCCACAGTCAGAAAGTAGTTCAGTACCCGAAGTTCCATTATGAAAATCTCCTTTTCACCTTCTCATGATGATATGAAGGATTTCGGAAGCGAAAAGCTTGGAGAAATCCAATATCATATTATCATTCATCATATCAGGAATATGTATAGGTTTCAACTATAAAAATGTATTATATATAAGTATTTGCTAATATATGAGTAAAAATTTATAATAAAAAAGAGAAGCAACAAAAGAAGAGAGGGGCTGAAGGATAGATGGAAAGAATAGAAAATCAGAAATTCGATGAGGAAAGAGCCTTGTATGGAAGAAAGAAGCTGTTGATAAAGAATTGCTCTTTTGACGGTCCGGCAGACGGGGAAAGCGCATTGAAAGAATGCTGTGAGATTGAAGCGGAGAATTGTTTTTTCAATCTTCGCTACCCATTCTGGCATGATAATGGATTGAAAATCTGTAATTCAGAGATGACGGAATTTTGCAGAGCTTCGTTGTGGTATTCCCGTCATGTTAAAATTACAGATACGAAAATGCATGGGATTAAAGCCCTGCGGGAATGCAGCGACGTTGACATTGAACATTGTGATATTATTTCTCCGGAATTTGGCTGGTCAGTCAATGGGATTCGGATGAAACACAGTACCGCCGAGAGTGAGTATTTTATGATGCGTTCTGCAGATTTGCATTTCTCGGATGTACAGTTTAAAGGGAAATATTCCTTCCAGTATATAAAGAATGCGGTTTTTGAAAATTGTGTGCTGGATACGAAAGATGCCTTCTGGCATTCGGAGAATGTGACGGTAAAAAACTGTGTAGTGAAGGGTGAGTATCTGGCGTGGTATTCTCATGGTCTGACGCTGATTGACTGCAAAGTTATAGGTACACAGCCATTTTGTTACTGCAAAAATCTGACTTTGACCAACTGTGAAATGGTGGATACGGATCTGTGCTTTGAAAAATCAGAGGTACAGGCAATCATCACTACTCCGGTGGAAAGTATTAAAAATCCTCATTCCGGAAGGATCGAAGTTCCGCAGGTGGGGGAAATCATCATGGATGACCCGGAGGCAAAAGGGGAAATTATAACTGCTTACAGGGGAGAACAGTGATGTTTACAAATAAAAATCTCAAGGATTTAATTCTGCCGTTGTTTATGGAGCAGCTTCTGGTGATGCTGGTAGGGATTGCGGATACCTTTGTGGTAAGTTTTGTAGGTGAGGCAGCAGTCTCAGGAGTATCCCTTGTAAATGCATTTAACACGATTTTTATTTATCTGTTTACCGCCCTTGCATCCGGCGGCGCTGTGATTATCAGCCAATACATTGGAAGAAAAGAGCAGGAACAGGCAGCAGCGTCAGCAAGTCAGCTTCTTACGGTTTCGATTTTGTTCTCTTTGGCTGTTTCTGTAATTATTCTCGCGGCCAATGAAACCTTGCTGCGGCTGCTGTTTGGAAATGTAGAAGAAAGCGTGATGGAGTCCTGTGTCACTTATCTCAGAATTTCGGCCTATTCCTATCCTGCGCTGGCTGTCTATAATGCGGGAGCGGCGCTGTACCGAAGCTTCGGAAAAACCAGTACCACGATGTATATTTCGGTAATTGCAAATATCATCAACGTGGTTGGGAATCTGATGGGAGTATTCTGGCTTGAGGCGGGAGTGGCAGGAGTGGCATGGCCGTCATTGATTTCCAGAGTATTTTCGGCAGTGGTGATTACAGGAATGTGCTTTTCACGTAAAAATCCTGTACGCTATGCAAAACGATGGATTTTGAGAATCAACGGGGAACTGCAAAGAAAAATTTTGCGGATTGCTGTTCCTAATGGGGTAGAAAGCGGCGTTTTTCAGTTGGTAAAGGTGGCTCTCAGCAGTGTCGCTGCGTTGTTTGGAACGTATCAGATTGCGGCGAACGGAATTGCCCAGAGTATCTGGGGAATGGCGGCTCTGGTTTCTATGGCAATGGGTCCGGCGTTTATCACGGTGATCGGACAGTGCATGGGTGCCGGGAATATTTCGGAGACGGAGCTTTATTTTAAAAAGCTGATGAAAATCACGTTGATTTTCTCGATTATATGGAATGGTCTGGTTTTTGCGGCCACGCCGTTTATGATGCGCTTTTATTCGCTGGAAGAGGAAACAAAACAATTGGTGATCCGGCTTGTGCTGATCCATAATACATTCAATGCAGTGGCGCTGCCTTTTGCCGATTCCTTAGGAAAGGGGTTGCGTGCCGCAGGAGATGTGGTTTTCACAACGGCAGTTTCACTTTTTACGACCATTGGCGTGAGGCTGGTGTTTTCTATTCTGTTTGGAGTGGTTTGGAATCTGGGAGTAGTCGGACTCGCTTTTGCGATGGCGCTGGATTGGGTGATTCGAGGGATACTTTTCTGGCGGCGGTTTAAGAAGGGAAAATGGAAGGGATTTCGGGTGATTTAAGAAAAATATCCATTAGGACAAGAGAGAGAATCTGTGTCTTAATGGATATTTTTAATCAAGTTATTAATTTATTCCCGCAGGCAATGAGCCATGCGGATATGCTTGCATATCCATTTGGCGACTGCTGCGAGGGTCAAATACCCCGCTGCTCTGCAGCGTTACAAATTTGATGCCCCGTTGCTTG
>JAHAFI010000023.1 GCA_018374355.1 Clostridiales bacterium | reverse complement strand
GACAGGTGAGATCATGACCATGCCGGGTCTGCCGAAGGTTCCGGCTGCTGAGAAGATCGACGTAGACGAGACAGGAAAGATTTCCGGTCTGTTCTAAGTTTAGATGCCTGCAATCAGTCACTTGACTCATTGCCCGCTGGATTTTCATGATACAAATTTTGCGTCAGTCCGATAAACGGACTGGCGCTTTTTTTCAGTGTGCAGTTGCAGTTTCCTGTCTCATTCGCTATAATATAGGTAATTACAGGAGGTATTAATCATGAAAAAGTTTTGGAGCAAACGGATTCAGCCCAATCGGAAACCAATCCTTATGGGGCTGTTTTTTCTGTTGACCGTGTTTCGCATTGTATTATTTCTGCGGATGCCTCTGGCCGGCGCGGCAGATGTGACCAGTGATGACTGGAATCTTCTAAACCATGCATGGCAGATGCAGCAGGGGAACTGGCTGGGAACCCTGCAGGATTCCACGCTCTCCTACGGAGTTTCCTTCCCGTTCTTTGTTTTCCTCTGCAACAAGCTTTGCATTCCCCTTATGCTGGGGGTGGCTTTTTTGTACATCGGAAGTATTCTGTATTTTTTACATGCATGGAAGACGCTGATTCCTTCCCGTGCCCTTCGGGGAATCCTCTATATTTTCTTCCTCTACTCTCCGGTGATGCTGACCGTTTATACTGCTCAGCGGGCATGGGATCTGACCCTTACCCCTTCCCTGATTTTTCTGCTTCTGGCCTTCGGTTTTCAGATTTATGAAAAAAGGGAAAAGCATTTGCTTTCCAGCCTTCTGGTTTTCAGTGCAGCCCTTACTTTTTTCTTTTATCTGAGAAAAAACAACCACTGGATCCTTCCGCTGCTGGCAGGCTTTCTGGTTTTTGTGGGCCGCCAGCTGGCAAAAGACCGGCAAAAGAAAAAAATTGCTCTTTTGCTGATTCCCTTCCTTGTGCTCATTGGTTCCGGGGCGGGAATCGCCGGGATGAATTACCTTCACTATCGGCAGTTTAAGGTTTATGACACGCCAAGGACCGAATCCAAGGCAAACCCATCCCCCGGGGAAATTGCCAAAGATACTTTATTGACGGTCTTTCATATGTCCGCCAATCAGATGACGGATGTAGATACCTATCAGGGCTCCGGAGGCCCGGAAAATCTCCGCTTTGTGGAAAGCATCACAGGCAGTCAGGTAATTTATCCCTCTGCTTCTCCTTTGAGAATCACGGGATGGGCTTTTCCCACGGATGAGAGAGGAAATCTCGAAATTGCCGTCACCGATGAAAACGGCAGCCCTCTGGTTTACGCTCAGTTTGAAAACAGTGAAGATGTTTACATGGAAAATCCCGACTACACTGCCGCCCGGGTCAGCCGCTTCACACTCCATGCCCCGGCAGCAGACCTTAATGATGCCTCTCTTACCGTTTCTCTAAATGGTGAGCTTCTGGATACCTATCCGTTGAAGGCCCAGAAGGCTGAGAAGAAGGACTATCATCTTTCGTTGGAATCTGTGGAGTTTGTGGAAGATCCGGCCTTATATACCACACAGAAAACAGCAAAGATATCAAAAATGATCTTGTTCCTTTACAAGATTCCGGGAATCCCCTTCCTGATTTTAACCGCGATTGCCTACATAGGAATTTCCCTGTCCCTGAAATCCGGTAACAGAATTTTCCAGCGCTGGATTTTCCTTACAGGAATCGGACTGACCGCGCTGTACTCTGTGATCCTAAACTGCGCCCTCTACCCTTCTGCAGCGGGATTAGACCCGGGAGCCTACTCTTCCGGAGCATGGACCCTCACTCAGATTCTCATGGCGCTGTGTGTGATGTGGTTTATAAAACCCCTGAAGTTAGGGAAAAAGAAATAACTCCAAATAGCTGAAAAGCCGAAACAGCATTTCTCTTTGCTGCTTCGGCTTTTCTACTTTATTATTCTATGTATTACCGCTTTTCATGTTCTTTTGTCAGTTTCCGCACAATTCCGATACAGGCCAGCAGACCGATCAGGTTCGGAAGAACCATCAGACCATTGAACATATCGGACAGATGCCATACCAGATCCACCTTCAGGGTAGAACCCAGCACTACAAAACCAATCACCAGAACTCCATAAATCTTCACTGCCTTCTCTCCCAGAAGATAGCGCACATTTACTTCTCCAAAGTAATACCATCCCACAATTGTGGTAAATGCAAAGAACAGCATACAGATGGCGATGAAAATCTTACCAAAAGAACCAAATCCAGCATCAAATGCCAACTGTGCCAGCTCTGAACCAGTCAATCCGCTTGCAGGCGCTCCTGTGGACAGAATCACCAGCGCAGTCAGTGTCAGAATAATAAACGTATCGATAAAAACGCCCATCATGGCAATAATGCCCTGATCGCATGGATTTTTCACATTGGCTGTGGCATGTGCGTGAGGGGTGGAACCCATACCTGCTTCATTGGAGAACAGTCCTCTGGCAACACCGTAACGCATGGCTTTTTGTACCGTCACACCCAGAACACCGCCCGCAACGGCTTCCGGAGCAAATGCTCCCACAAAGATGGATTTTACCGCTTCCGCTACGCCCTGAGGGAACATACATAAAATCACAACACATCCAACAATATATAACAGCGCCATCAGGGGAACGATTTTTTCCGTTACACGGGCAATCCGCTTGATTCCCCCGAGGAAGATCACGCCGCTGACAACTGCCACACAAATACCCACAATCAGGCTGTCCACATGAAATGCATTTTCAAAGGATACGCCGATGGAATTGGACTGTACCATATTTCCCATAAATCCCAGGGCAAGAATAATCGCCACGGAAAAGAAACCTGCAAGAAATTTTCCGAATCCGCCTTTAAATACATGTTTGATGTAATATACCGGACCTCCCACAATGGTTCCGTCCTTAATCTGACGGGTATGTTGAGCCATGACTGCTTCCCCATATATGGTTGCCATTCCGAAAAATGCGCTGACCCACATCCAGAAAATCGCTCCTGCACCACCGGATGCAATGGCCGTTGCCGCACCTGCAATATTACCGGTTCCCACCTGCGCCGCAATGGCAGTTGTCAATGCCTGAAAGGAACTGAGTCCGTTTTCACCGCTTTTCCCATGAAGAGAAAAATTTCCAAATAACGCTTTCATTCCAACGCCGAACTTACGAATCTGAATAAATTTCAAACTGCAGGTATAGATCACACCTGCTCCCACCAGCAATACCAGCAATGCGTAATCCCACAAAAAAGTATTAACGCAATCCACGACTTTACTAATAAATTCCATCTCTTCTCCCTCATCATTTTCCATGAATTTTGCACAGCAGAGCGCCCAGTCAAAAACCCCGCTGCAAGCAACGGGGCGTCAAATTTGTAACGCTGCAGAGCAGCGGGGTATTTGACCCTCGCAGCAGTCGCCAAATGGATATGCAAGCATATCCGTCTGGCTCGTTGCCTGCGGGAAAAAAGGTTCGGGAAAATCCCGAACCTTATCTATACATCCGTCCAAAACAAGAAAAACCATACAGCTTCCTGCCTCTTTTTGTATCAACACTGTCCTTTTGCCTGAGAGATTCGCAGAAAAAACATTTCTGCTTTCACCTTCGGCACCCATCATTTGGGATTCTCCAGAGGGCCATCCGATCACAGTCCCGTCTCCGTCTCTTTAACGGAAACACCTGAGAGTATCACTCCTTCGGCGGGTCACAGCCTGCTTTCCTGCAATCTTCTATTGGCTCGATATGCAATTTTTGTCCGCGTCAGACGGCACTTTATATCTCCATCCGCGAACGAAATCTATTATACCTGCAAAAGCGTATGGTTGTCAAGTACAAATGTCATTTTGCAGCGGACATTACAGTGCTTCAATAAATCTCATAAATGCAGCTCTGCCTTCCTCTGTGCATTTGTATACCCCGGCATGTTCCAGAACCTTCATGAACACAATACCAATCTCCTCTTTCAGGATGCCCTCCACATTTTCTGCGGTAAAAGTATATTTTTCCTTCAGTTCATCCACCCAGTCAGCATGTTTTTCCAGCGTCTCGTCAGCTCTCAGGTCCTCCTCTGCCACAATCGCCAAACACAGTCCTTCAATCTCATCTTTCAGACGAGCCGGAAGAACGGCAAGACCCATAACCTCGATCAGACCGATATTTTCTTTCTTAATATGATGCAGCTCTGCATGAGGATGGTACACACCCAGCGGATGCTCCTCTGTAGTGATATTGTTGCGGAGTACCAGATCCATCTCAAACATTTCTCCCCGTTTTCTCGCAATCGGGGTGATGGTGTTGTGAGGTTCTCCGTCAGTTTCCGCAAAAATGAATGCCGCCTCATCGGTATATCCTCTCCAGCTCAAAAGAATCTTATCTGCCAGTTCGATCAGGCGCTCTGTATCCGGTCCGCTGATCCGGATTACGGACATCGGCCATTTTACGATGCCTGCCTTCACATCTTCAAAGCCCGGAATGGTCACTTCTCTCTCAATCGGCGCTTTCGCCATGGCAAACTCGTAATGTCCTCCCTGAAAATGATCGTGGCTCAGAATGGAACCGCCAACAATCGGAAGATCCGCATTGGAACCTACGAAGTAATGAGGGAACTGTTTTACAAAATCAAATAATTTTGCAAATGTAGCCCTCTCGATCTTCATGGGAACGTGCCGGGAATTAAACACGATACAGTGCTCATTATAATATACATAAGGAGAATACTGGAATCCCCACTGGCTGTCATTGATAGTCACCGGAATGATTCTGTGATTCTGTCTTGCAGGATGGTTCAAACGGCCTGCATATCCTTCATTTTCCATGCACAGCAGGCATTTCGGATAAGAGGTCTGTTTTGCCAGCTTCGCTGCCGCAATGGCTTTCGGGTCCTTTTCCGGCTTGGACAAATTGATGGTGATATCCAAATCACCGTACTGGGTAGGTGCTACCCATTTCATATCCTTTGCGATACGGTAACGGCGGATATAGTCGGTGTCCTGACTGAATTTGTAATGAGCGTCGGTAGCTTTTACCGGATCCTCCTTGTAAAGCTCCCAGAACCGGCGGATGACATTGCCCGGACGGTCAACCAGCAGGCTCATCACCTTTGTATCAAAAAGATCCCGGTAGCCCACGCTGTTTTCTTCCATCAAACCATTTTCATAAGCGTAATCACAGATGTCTGAAAGAATACTTTCCAGTTCGCCGATTACCGTCTGGTCTTTTCCGTCAAAATCCAGAACTGCCTGTAACGCTTCATCTTCAATGGCATCGATTTTCAAAAGCTCCATCACTTTATTGACCGTATACCGTTTGTCCTCCGCTTCGATCAGTCCCGAAGCCAGTCCATACTGCACCAGTTTTACAATACTTGTTTGAATCATTTGTTTCCCCTGCCTCTCTTTTTTTGCTGTCTGTTATTTGTTCTTTTTTAAAACCACAGTGCCCAGACGGCCGATAGCTCCGTCATAATTTCCCAGCCAAACCGGATACTCCTTCACCGGAAGTTTGATTTCCACCGGGCCGCGGTTGAAGTTCTGTACAAATACATATACTGCCTGATCATTTTCACGGGTGGTTACTTCCACGCCATTTGGAATATGGGTAATCACACGTTCCACTCCTGCGTCTGCCGCAATCTTCCGATAGAGTTCATCATAGAAGGACTGCTCAAAATCTGCACATACATAGTAAGCCTGTCCTTCACCGTACTGGTTTCTGGTCAGCGCCGGCATTCCTGCGTAAAAGTCTTCCCCATAAGTCATCAAAACTTCCGCTGTGGAAGCCTTTACCAGATCGCACAGGTTGGTGCAGGTATAGGAAGCTGTCAGATGAAGCGGATTGCCTGCCGCCGGATTTGCCACATTAGATTCACCATCGTACAAAGCGTCGATCTCTGTGCTGCGAAGTCCCATCACATCCATCAGTCCGTGAGGGGTTCCTTCAAGGAAACACAGATCCGTCTCATCTACAATACCGGACCAGTAGGTCAGAACAAATTTTCCGCCTTTTTCCACAAAGCGGCGGACTTTCTCCTCAAATCCTGCCCGGAACATATACAGCATCGGGGCTGCAACTACGGCATATCCGTCCAGCTCCTGTTCCATATCGATCATATCCACATCCAGACCCAGTTTCCGGAACGCATAATAAGATTTTTCTACCGTCTCTTTATAGAAAAGTCCGGAGTTTCTCGGTCCCATCGCGTCTTCCATCGCCCAGCGGCTCTCCCAGTCAAAGACTACCGCTACTTTCGCATGAACATTTGCTCCTGCAACTTCCTGAAGGTCGGCCAGAGATGCTCCCACTTCCGATACTTCTTTGAATACTCTCGTATCGTCTCCGCCGTAATGGTCTATCACAGCCCCGTGGAATTTTTCACTGGATCCCTGACTCTGGCGAAGCTGGAAATACTGGACGCTGTCAGATCCATGGGCAACTGCCTGCATGGATGCCGCATGAAGCATACCCGGTTTTTTCAGCTTACTTACCGGCTGCCAGTTGGTAGCTGCCGGACAGCATTCCATTAAAAGGAACGGTTTTTTCTGAATGGTACGCATGATATCGTGCTGCATACCGTCATCCATGGCTGTCAGGTATTCCTCCTTTTTATGCCACTGAGGGTAATTATCCCAGGAAACGATATCTATGACGTCTGCAAATTTGTGATAGTTCAATCCCTGAAAATCATACATCATATTGATGGTGGTTGGTTTATCGGAACCTCCGTCACGTATCGCCTGTGTCTCATGTTTTACAAAATCCACTGTTCTGTCTGTTACGAACCGTTTCCAATCCAGATTCAGTGCGTGAAGACCCATTTCTCCACGGGGAGAAGGACTTTCAATCTGATCGAAGCTGTTATAAATATGGCTCCAGAAAGTGGTCGCCCAGGCTCTGTTCAGTTTCTCGATGGTCTGGTATTTCTCTTTTAACCATTTGCGGAATTCTTCCTGACACAGGGGACAGTGACACTCTCCGCCGTACTCATTGGACAGATGCCATGCGATCACACCCGGATGATTTCCAAATCTTTTTGCCAGCTCCATATTCATGATTCTGGTTTTCTCCCGGTATACCGGGGATGTGTAGCAATGATTGTGGCGTACGCCGAACAGGTTTCTGTGACGGGTAGCATCCACCCGCAGCACCTCCGGATATTTGTCCGCCATCCATTTGGGACGGGCTCCGGTCGGGGTAGCCAGAATGGTGGAAATTCCATTTTCGTATAAGCGGTTGATGATCTCTTCCATCCACTCAAAATGGAAAACGCCCTCTTCCGGTTCCAGCATGGCCCATGAAAATATTCCCAGTGAAACTTCATTGATCTTTGCTTTTTTAAAATATTCAATATCCTTTTCCAGAATCTCCGGGCTGTGCAGCCACTGTTCCGGATTATAATCGCCGCCATGCAGCATTCTTCCAAAATTTACATCTTTATTCATCGTTTCCTCCTGAAAGCGCCCGGAGTATCTCCCCGGGCGCTCTGATTATTCTTTTCCGGTATCCTCCAATCAGATTCCCTTGAAGCAGAAAGTAAATTCCATTTTTTCTTTTGTATCCAGCAGATATTCCGGATGTGTCTGAGCTCCCCAGCTATCGTCACCTGCAACACCCATCTGCTGTTTTGCAACCCGTACTACCGTATAATGTACCTGCGGCAGCTCATATGGATGCATTGCATTTTCCAGCTCATGAGGGGTGTAAGGCAGCGCAGAGAATTCAATACCGTCTCCTGTAAACAGCATACCTCTTCCTTTTCTGTCTGTCACGGATGCCCAGCGGACACCTGCTTTATTTCCGCATTCCTGGGGAACCAGATATTGAGCCATATTGTCTTCTACTTTATTTTTGTAGATTCCAAGTTTTGCGCCCTTGCAGCGGTCTGTATAGGTCTCGGATGGTCCCATGCCGTACCATGTGACATTGTTATAGTCTGCATCAAACTTGAACATAACGCCGAATTCAGGCATATCGCCCAGTTCTTTCACCGGATCATAGGAAAGAGTGGTCTGAATCGCTCCGTCTCCGTAAACCTTGTAGGTGAGATTACATTCACTTGCAGGTGTGGCAGGCATTACATAAGTAAAGGTAATTGCTGCATACTCCTCGGTTACCTCAAAGCTCGGGATCTTCATACCCGGATAATGTCCGCCGGAAGGATACTTGTGGGACAGATACATGGAAGCAACCTTCCACTGTGCGTATCTCATCTGCATCAGATTTCCGCAGTCATTGTCATTAGGCGCTCTCCAGAAGTTTGGCTTAGGAATCATCCGGATCATTTCCACGCCGCCATAGCGGTAGGATACCAGACCGCCGTTTAAGTAGGAGAACATCACATCGAAGTTCTCTCCTCTCACACCAAAGTTGTGACCGGAGTTGATCACGGTAAATTTCGCCGGTTTTTCTGCTTTTGCAGGCGCTTCCACCTTATAAATACCCTGACCGAAGGCTACCTCATGACCGCGTTCCGCCCATACCGTATCCTCTTTCAAACGGAAGGAAACGGTTACTGCATATTCGCCCGGAAGGGTCTGTGCCGGAATCGGAAGTGTGTAGGTTTCCTCAGAAAGAGGCGCTGCAGCAGTTTCCATGGAAACTTTTTTCACAAATTTTCCGTCCTTTTCTAAGATCACTACACAATCGAAGCTGTCTGTATTTACAAACAGGTTTTTATTGATTACTTTTACAGTATCTTTTTCCACTACTGCGGTGATGTTCTGGTAATTGAATTTTACCTCCTGCATCTTAGGAGATTCATTCCGTTCTCCGCCGTAGGCAATACCGTTTCCGCTGAAATTATAATCGCAGGGACGGTCATTGAAGTCACCGCCGTATGCCTGAAATTCTTTTCCATAACGGTCCTTTTTATAGATGGACTGGTCAATATAATCCCAGATAAATCCGCCCTGATAGGAAGGCTCTGTATCTGTCAGATCTGTATATTTGTGCATAGCGCCGCAGGAGTTACCCATAGCATGGGTGTACTCACAGCAGATGAACGGTTTGCTTCTGTCCTTTGCAAGGAATTCTTTAATCTGCTCAACGCTGGGATACATCTGGCTTTCCATATCGCTGGTATCGTTGAAGCGGCGGTCATGAATAACGCCTTCATAATGTACCAGACGGGTTGGATCCAGTTTACGGTAGAGCTGAGACATTTCATAGATGTCTTTTCCGCCGAAGGATTCATTACCACAGGACCAGATCAGAATCGCCGTATGGTTTTTGTCTCTCTGATACATGGAATTTACACGGTCCAGCATCATATCCAGCCATTCCGGACGGTCACAGGGAACAACACCGGAGAAATCTCCTGTCTGTTCTGCGCTGATATCCCAGCTTCCGTGGGATTCCAGATTACACTCTGCAATCATGTACAGACCGTATTCGTCACAGAGATCATAGATGCCCACTGCATCCGGATAATGGCAGGTACGGATCGCATTGATATTGTTGCGTTTCATGGTAACGATATCTTTGATCAGTTCCTCTCTGGATACGCAGCGTCCTGTAATGGAACTGAATTCATGACGGTTTACGCCCTTGAATACAATTCGTTTTCCATTGAGCATCATGATGCCGTCTTTCATCTCAAAGCGGCGGAATCCTACTCTCTGGGGAATCACTTCGGAAACAGCGCCGTTTTCATCCATCACTTCCAGAGTTACGTCGTACAGAACAGGTTCCTCTGCGCTCCACAGTTTTGGATTTTCCACCTTCATCACATAATGGGACTCTTCTGCCAGAGTCTCTTCCAGAGTCTGCAGCGCTTCACCGTCTTTGGACAGAGTGATTTTCACTTTTCCCGGCTTTGTAGCTTTCACTGTGATATCCAGATCTGCTTTTGTGAATGTAGCATCCAGTAAGGTCTGTACTTTCAGGTCGGACACATGAACCTCCGGAATCGCATACAGATATACATCACGGTAGATTCCCGAGAAACGGAAGAAGTCCTGATCCTCACACCAACTGCTGCTCGTCCATTTGAATACCTGTGCAGCCAGTTTATTTTCTCCCTCTTTCAGATAAGGAGTCAGTTCAAATTCAGAAGGTGTGAAAGTATCCTCGCTGTAGCCGACAAATGTTCCGTTCAGCCACAGTGCAATTCCACTCTCTGCGCCCTGGAAGGATACGAATACTTTTTTACCTTTCATATTTTCCGGTACTTCAAAATATTTTACATAGCTTGCCACCGGATTGAAACGTGTCGGAATCTCGCCCGGGGCTATTTCTTCACGGCCTTCCCACGGATACTGCACGTTTGCATACTGGGGAACATCATATCCTTCCATCTGGATATGAGCCGGAACACGGATGTCATCCCATGTACAGCAGCAATACTCTTCCTTTTCAAATCCCGGAATGGTACTCTGATAGTTCTTTGCATAGTGGAATTTCCACAGACCATTCAGACTGTAACGGAAGCTGTCCACATCCTGTTCCATATTTTCAGCAGTTTCGTAGTATCTGTGATCAGAATGTGCCGCCACACGGTTGTCACAGAAATAAGTTGGATCTTTCACCAGGTCGTAATTAAATGTCTTCATGTTTTGTCTTTATCCTCCTTAAAAAACAGGCGGATATTCAATAAATAAATATCCGCCTAAATTTAAATCAAAAACACCATATAATTATCGGTTTGTTTATTTAACAGCACCGGTAATACCTTCTGTAAAGCTCTTCTGGAAGCAGAAGAAAATGATTGCTGTCGGGATTGTACAGATCAAAACACCGAGCATCAGCATACCGTAGTCTACAGTGTAGCCGCCCAGCAGGTTTGCTACCAGCATCGGCATAGTAATAGAGTCATTAGACTGCAGAATTACTTTTGGCCACAGATAGTTGTTCCATGCACTCATGAATGTCATGATGATTGCTGCCGCATAGTTTGATTTCATGGTCGGAACGAACATGCGGAAGAAGATTCCGATTTCACTCAAGCCGTCAATTCTTGCCGCCTCAATGATATCATGAGGGAACGACCTGGCCGCCTGTCTAAACAACATAATCATGAATGGCGTAGCAATGGATGGAAGCATAAACGCTGCCATAGTGTTTACCATCTTCAACTGGGAAAACATACGGAACATAGGAATCATAACTGCTGCGAAAGGAATCATCATCGCTGTCAGAAGAATCGTAAACACGATATCCTTTCCTTTGTCATGATAAATCTCAAATCCATATCCTGCGATTGAACAAACAATCAAACATAATATTGTCAAAATCGCTGCGTTACGGAAAGAGTTCCATAATGCAAGAGGAAGATTCTGAGTATCAATCAGCGTTTTATAGTTTTCCAACAAATACGTACCCGGAATCAGTTTACCTCTGGATACATCCACACTCTTATTTGTAGCTGCACAGAACATATAATACAGTGGGAACACAGAGAGCAGGGACACTATTGTCAAAAATGCATACTGGAAGATTTTTTTGCCTTTACTCATCGTTCGTCACCTACTTTCATCTGAAGTACTGCAAGAATTGCAACCATAACCAGGATTACAATTGACAATGCAGCCGCATAACCAAAGTTCGGGCTCTGCATAAAGGATGTCTGGTAAATATAATGAGACATCGTCATGGTGGATTTACCCGGACCACCATTGGTCAGGTTCAGGGATTCATCAAACAACTGCAGAGTACCATTGGTAGAAGTAATCGTTGTCAACAAAATGGTCGGTTTCAAAAGCGGAACGGTAATCTTAAAGAATGTTGTCATGGGGCTTGCACCATCGATTTTAGCCGCTTCGTAAACAGAATATTCAATATTCTGCAGTCCTGCCAGATAGAATACCATGTTGTAGCCCGTCCATCTCCATACCAGAGCGATGATGATAACGATACGAGCTGTCCATGCATTGGCAAACCACATAACAGGAGCCAGACCCATCCCCCTGAGAACGGTGTTTATAAAACCATCGTTTGCAAACAGGGAACGGAAGATCATAGCGTAGGATACCAGTGATGTTGCACACGGTAAGAAAATACAGGTACGGAACAGACCTTTGAAACGTAAGTTCCTGTTATTCAGCATAGATGCCAGAACTAACGCCAGCACCAGCATAATCGGTACCTGAATAATCAAGTAGAAAAATGTGTTAAACAGCGTTCCTTTAAATGTCGGGTCTTTTAAAATACGCGCATAGTTTGCCAGCCCGCCGAATTTCAGGTTCACGCCCAAGCCTGTCTGCAGTGACAGGATAAATGCCTGAATCATCGGATAGAAGCTAGTCCAGCAAATCAAAATAACTGCCGGAATCAGAAATACCCAGCCGGTCAGGTTATGCTTTTTTTCCAAAGACATACCTTTCTTCTGCCCACTCATAAACCAAGTCCTCCTTTTTAGCCTTTTTCTTTAATGGTAAAGAGGGTCCGTCTGCCACTTCGTCAGCAGCAGCAGACCCTCACTTTAATTATCTTTCACTATTTGTTCTCTTAAATCAATTACTGAGCGCCCATGCTAAAGTCTACTTCTTCCTGAGCTTCTGTCAGGGCTTTATCAATGTCCATACCTTCCTGAACAATTTTGGAAATAGCAGTAGCTACAGCATCACTTGCATCATAGTAGAAAGGACCTGTCTGGTTAGAAGGTGTCTTTGTAGCGAAATCTACGATCTTAGCATAAACCTGATCTCCGCCAAAGAATTCTACTTCCTGTGCATAAACTTCGGATTCACCAGCCGGTGCCCATGTTGCCAGAGCGCCTTTCTGGATGATATCATCATAAAGCTCTGTGCTTCCGCCAAATGTGGATTTCAGGAAATCAACTGCCAGATCAACATCTTTACAGTTAGAAGTAATTGCCCATGAAGAACCACCATTGTTGGAATAGTTGGAAGCATTCTCTACGCCATCCAGTCTTGGCATATTTGTGATTGCCCATTTACCGGACTGATCTTCTGCTGCTGTAACAGATGCCATGATCCAGCATCCATTGATTGTAGATGCAGATGTTCCGCTGTTCAGAGCTGAAATATACTGATCCCAGTCAGCAACTTCTCCCATTACGCCTTCTTTAACCATCTGAGCATAGATTTCTACGCACTGTTTCAGGATTTCATTATCTTTGATATTTGCGCTTCCATCTTCATTAAACATAGAAGCACCACAGGACTGAAGCATCATCATGATCAGGTCACCGGAACCTGCCTGTCCAACGATCATCGGCTCTCCTGTTGCTTCAACAACTTTTTTACCTTTTTCAATGTACTCAGACCATGTGATGTCTGTGAAATCATCAATGGTAAGACCTGCCTGTTCCAGATAGTCAGTACGGATACAGTTGGTAACAGCACCATTATCGAACGGAACACCGTAGTTCTTTCCATCCAGTGTGGAGTAAGCTACTGTAGCAGATGCAAACTGTGAAAAATCGATTCCGCTGTCTGTCAGATCTGTGAATACGTCCGGATAGAAGGATGTATATTTCTGGAAGGAGTTATCCTGCATCAGGAAGATATCCGGCAGTGTGCTCAGGTCTCCGCCCTGAACTGCTGTGGTAATGTTAGCTTCGATATCACCAGACTGAATTTCTCTTACGTCTATAGTAAAGCCTTCATGATCTTTTGCATAGATCTCAGCAGCTTTTTGAATAGAGTAAATGTTGAAGTTCGGGTCCCAGCACCATACACTTAAACTGTTCTCTCCGCCAGCGCCTTCGCCATCAGAAGCATCATCTGCTGCTGCATCGTCTTTCGCTGCTCCGTCATCTTTCGCTGCTCCATCGCTTCCGCAGGCTGCCATAGAAACTACCATGGTAGACGCCAGCAGTAATGAAATTACTTTTCTCTTCATAATCATACCCTCCTAAAAAGTATTATGTATTTTTGACCACTGCTTTCAATCCCTTTCATAATCTTCCACTTTTCCTTTTGGTGATTATGTACAGTCTTTGAAGTTTTTGTGAATCAACATGTACATATTATAACACATTCTCCTCCCTCGTGTGCTCACTTTCAACCATATTACGTGCATTTTCAACCACTTATGGAAAAAGGATGGTATTTTTACCATCCTTCGTGCTTTTTTATGTCATATTTCAACAATTTTCGCTCATAGTGCTCCGGATTTTTCCTCCATTGTTGTGGCGAAATACCCATGATTCGCCGGAAATTCCTATTAAAAGTAGACAAACTGGAAAAACCAGTTTTTACAGCGATGGATCCGGCGGAATCATTTGTTCTTTTCAGCTCATCACAGGCATTTTTTATCCTCACCCAGTTGATATATTCCAGAGGCGTCATATTCATGCATTCCTTGAAGATTCTCCTGAAATGGGTCTCGCTGATATGGCACATTTCCGCCAGTTCCTCAATCTTCAGTGTACTGTCATAATGGTTGCTGATATACTCCAGTGCAACAGAAACGATCGTACTTCCCCCATCCTGAACACTCTTCCCTTCTTCCTCTGATTTGTTCCACCGGGCGATTTCAATCAGCAGGGACAGCAGCACGCCCTTTACTTCCTCTAAATAAAATTCTTTTTTACTCTTCATAATTTCCATAATCTGTTTTATGAGAGCCATAATTTCCGGATGGTCTTTCGTATAGGAAAAATGAGCCTTCCGGTTGATTCTTCGCACCAAACGTTCCGCCATCAGCGGATTTTCCCTGTACGCCGCCTCAAGAAAACTATCCACATCAATAAAAAGATACTCCCAATAGCTCAGACTCAATCCCTCAGCCGTAGTGGTATGAGGAAAATTTCTCGGAATCAGGGAAAACATCCCTCCCTCATATGGAAGCTCTTTTTCTTCCAGACACAGTACCCCTTTTCCCCAATGGCAGATACCGATCTCCATATGGTTGTGGAAATGAAGATAATCGATTGCCCCTCCATCTCCATAATTCCGAATCCAGTCCTCGCCCATAAGAGCCAGAACCGGGCTCCCCAAGGGCATCTCATAATAACGGTACTCGATTTTTGACTTTCTCTTTCTGCTCATATAAAAAGTCTCCCAGTTGTTTATTTTTCCTGTATTTTCTGTATTCTGGCTTTTTCTTCCCATTTGCCGGAATAATAGCGGACTGCTCCCACTGCCACCGCGCAGCACCAGGTCAGCGGTGATACCCACCACAAGCCATGGTAGCCCATCCATCTGGTAAACAGGAAGGTAAATGCGATTCTGGTGATTACTTCACTGACTCCCATAAGAACCGTAACCTTCACATCCCCCGCAGCTCTCAGGATATTGTGATAAATGGTCATATTTCCTCCGATCAGGAAGAATACGGAAAAGATCCGCATATATTCCACACCGTAACGGATAGAATCCGGATTTGAAGTAAATGCCCGCATGAACGGTTCTGCAAAAATGCAGGCCAAAGGAGCAAAGATTCCATAGCATACCAGATTCATCAGGTAAGAGCATCTCACGCCCTTTTTCACCCGCTTATACTCTCCTGCACCGACATTTTGCCCTGCAAAAGTTCCGATGGAAATTCCGATGGCTTCCGCAATCTGCCAGCCAAGACCTTCCACCTTCATGCAGACTCCGTAGGCTACTACCATCGCTGTCCCATAGGTATTGACCATTCCCTGAAGCACCATGTCGGAAATGGAAATGATGCTCATCTGAAGTCCTGTCGGTATTCCGTAAATCAGGATCAGCTTTGCAATTTCCATATCGCACTTCATTTTTTTCCTGCTCAGCCGGAGAACCGGAAGGATTTTCCAGGCATAGACCAGACATAAAACACCGGAAAGCACCTGTGCCAGCACCGTTGCAAGAGCCGCTCCCGCTACACCCATCGGAATCCATACCACAAACGCAATATCCAGAACCACGTTCAAAATACTGGACACGACCAGGAATACCAGCGGCACCACAGAATTTCCCAGAGACCGGAGCACAGAGGAAATCCAGTTATAAAGCATGGTTCCGGCGGAACCTGCAAAAATAATCATCAGATAAACGGAGGCCTGAGGCAGCAGCTCCTCGGAGGTCTGCAGCGCCCGCAAAAGTGGATTGGTTCCAATCACTCCCACCACCGTGATCAAAATCGAACCTGCTGCGGCCACATAGACAGAGGTGGCAAAGGTATCTGTCACCTTCTCATTTTCACCTGCGCCGTAATACTGGGCAATCACTACACCGATACCTGAAGTCAGGCCTATCATCACAGAAAACAGGAGGTACATTCCTGTGCCGGCAATACTTACCGCTGCCAGCGCATCATCCCCCAAATATTTTCCCACAATATAGGCATCCGCAAAATTGTAAATCCTCTGACACAACATGCCGATCAGCACGGGGACCGCAAAGACGATCATCTTCGAGAGAATCGGCCCCTGAGTCATATCTACAGTTTTCTCTTTCATATTTCCTCCAAAACTTATGTATTTGTCCGGTAACCGGAAAGGCGGAAAGCAGCAAGCCTTTGAGCAGTTACTATTCTCTGATTATACAATATATTTCCCGGAAGGGGCAGTCTTTTTCTGAATTTTTTTGTGTTGCCCCCTTTGCATTATCCGGTATTCCGCTCTATTGTCCCTTTCTTCTCAATGCCTTCTCGGTATCACTGATAAATCATCATTTTGGACACGAGAAGGCGCATTCCGTTATTCTTGTCCAAAAATTGCATTTTGACAGCTTTTATCGCTTCAATTTGCACCAGTGAATTGCCTGTTTTGGACGTTACTGAAGAAATTCCCTTTCTACAGATATGCACAAAAAATTTCACCCCGGATGTCCAGGGCAGCAAAGGGCATTCAGGGTGATGGTTATTCAAATATTTCAAATGATTACATCGATTTTCTATCCGCAATCTCCGCCATCTTCGCATCATTCAGGCGGGTATCTCCGTGTACTCTGCTGTAAGACAGGTAACCGTTCATTCTGTCAATCTTTGTCAGGTTACTCGAACCGCACACCGGACACACATCCATTTCCAGTTCCTGATGACCGCAGTCATCGCAGTACGCCAGAGACAGATTTACTCCCTCATAGTAGCCCAGTTCCATGGCTCTGCGAATCAGCGCTTTGATAGCCGTCACATTATAGTCAATGGGGTAGCGCACATACTGGATCTTGCCGCCATTGCACAGTTCCCAGAATCTTCCTTCCAAATCCTGCTTTTCAATGGGACTGATCTCCTCGGATACATGGCAGTGGAAGCTGTTGCTCACATACGGTCTGTCCGAAACTCCCCGCACAATTCCGTACATTTTTCTGAACTGTTCCACCTGAAGTCCGCAAAGGCTTTCTGCCGGTGTTCCGTAAATAGCATACAAGATATTGTCTTCTTTTTTGTAAACCGCAATTTTATCGTTGATATAGCGAAGTACCTCCAGCGCAAATTCTCCGTCCTCCGCAATGGATTTTCCGTTATAAAGCTCCTGAAGTTCATTCAGCGCCGTAATTCCGAAGGAAGCTGTCATCGCCTTTAACAGCGGTCTGATTTTCTCGTGGGGTTTCAGATGACCGCCGTAAAATCCGCCCTCACAGTATGCAAGTGGATTGGTGGATGCGCGCATTTCACCCAGATAATCGTAGGTTCTCCGATGGAGACCGCGAATCATTTCCAGATAGAAATCCAGAGTTTCATAAAAGTCTGCATTTTCCGCCCGGGACTTTGCCAGAATCATCGGCAGATGCAGGCTGACTGCGCCGATGTTGAACCTGCCCACAAATACAGGTGAATCATTTTCATCTGCCGGCTCCATACCTCCCCGTTCATACCATGGGCTTAAAAAGGCACGGCAGCCCATGGGACTGATCACTTTTTTATATTTTTTATACATGCTGGCAATGTAACCCTCGCCGCTCATGGAAAGCCAGTCGGGATACATAGTTTTTGCAGAGCAGGCTACTCCGGCTTCAAATACATCCTCACATTCGCATCCCGGCTCATGCAGTTCTTTGTCGTACAAGAATACGATTTTCGGGAAAAGTACCGGTTTTTTGTGGCCTTTTTTTCCTTGTCCTTCCCTATGCACATTCAACAGAGAAATGGAAATCATTTTCTCAAATCTGCCGGAACCCAGTCCAAGTGTCACAGTAACAAACGGATAATCTCCCCGGGAAGAGCCTACGGTATTTAATTTGTACTCAATTCCCTGCCAGCCCTGGTCGCAGTCTCTGCACACCTTTTTCCAGGCATACTCTTTAGCTTTTTCTTCTCTTCCTTCCCATGCAGGATCTGTGTATTCCAGATATTCTGCGTGATATTTTTCATAGCTTTTCCGGGCATAAGGGGCCAGAATCTTGTCAACCTCGGGCACGGTAAATCCGCCGTACTGCTGTGCCGCTGTACTCAGGATAATATCACCCATTACGTCAAAGGCCGTATCCAGCGTCTTAGGCTCGTTATACCATACATTTCCCATCTCAAATCCGCCCTTTAAAACGGAAGCCACATCAAACAGACAGCAGTTCATCGTATCCAGACGGGCTGACTGGTCATGGATATAAATATATCCGTCTTTACATGCCTGAAGCTCGTTTCTGTTCATAAAGAATTTCCGATACAGCTCCTTGTTCAGCTCATTGAAAATCAGGCTTCTCTTTGTCGCTACCAGCGCACTGTCTGTATTGGCATTGCTCTTGTCACCGATGTAGCGGATGGACTGGCTCTTCGTGTACACCTCATCCATCATGTGGATAAAATCTACTTTGTAGTTGCGGTAGTCCCGGTAGCTTTTTGCTACTGCAGGATTCACCTGCTCCAATGCACCTTCCACAATGTTGTGCATGTCCTGAATCAGAATACCGCCTTTTCGCTCTCTTCCTAATTTTTCCGCGCTTTCTGTCGCATATTTGCAGAGGAAGCTGATCTCTTCATCACTGAATTTGTACATCACTCTTCCTGCTGATTTATTGACTGCGCGAACGATCTTGTCCGCGTTAAATTCTTCCCTGGTTCCGTCTTTTTTAATAATATATACCATGCTCCATGCTCCTTAATACTATATATAGTTTCATATTTCTCCTGCCAACTAGATGTTGTATGCTACAGTATATCATTGTTTCCCTAAAAAAGAAAGAGGGAGAATTATAAAAATTCTCCCAAAGTTATCTTTTTACATACCCGGTTTTATAGTCAATCTTATTTTCCAACGGTTCTCCTGCCTCAAATTTCTGAAGGTTTCTGATGGCCAGATCCAAAATTTTCATCAGCGTAGCATGGAGCGCATACCCTCCCGATACATGCGGAGTGATCACCGTATGCGGCGCTCCCCAGATAGGATGTCCTGCAGGCAGGGGTTCCGGTTCTGTCACATCCAGACCTGCCCCGTAAATTTTCCCCTGATACAATGCGTCGCTTAAAGCATCCGTATCAATGGCTGATCCACGGCCTACATTTATCACGATTGCCGTTTCCTTCATCATTTCAAATTCTTCTTTGCCCAGTACCCCCTTCGTATCCTTGTAAGCCGGAAGACTGAGCGCTACCATATCCGCCCTTGGCAGTACCTTGTGCAGCTCCTCCATGGTATACTGCTCGTCTACATACTCCGGTTTGGGCTGCACGGTGCGCCGGATGCCAATCACATAGCTTCCCATAGCTTTCATTTTCCGCGCAAAAGTAGTTCCGATGTCTCCCAGTCCCAGAACCAACGTAGTGCTTCCTTCCGTCACAAACATGGGGTCTTTCTTTTCCCAAACCCGGTCTTTCTGCTGAAGGTGATAGATTTCCAGATGCTTCTGAATCATAAACAGCATGGCGATCATGTGCTCAGAGATAGCCATTCCGTAAGCTCCTGTCGCATTGGTCAGCACCGCCTGCTCCGGCATCACACCCGGCGCACAAAACCCTTCTGTTCCCGCATTGTTAAGCTGTATCCATCGCAGGTTTACGGAACCTTTCAGATATTCCGGTTTTACATTTCCAATGATAATATTGGCTTCCTGTACCATTTCTTTTGTTACGTCTGCTTCCAGACAATATGTAATCTCAGCGTCCGGCGCTGCCTTGGCAAATCTTTCTTTATGTTCCTTCTCCACCGGAAGGACTACCAGTATTTTTTCCATACTCGTTTCTCTCGCTTTCTTTTTATTCTTCTGCAAATCACACATTTCCATTCTCCCATATGCCCGGTGCCGGGTATATTTTTTCAATGGTTTCCGGTAATACCGTAGCATACTTTTTTTCTATCTCGTAATATTTTTCAGCCATTTTTTCTGACGATACCGACGATATGCGAAAGGCAGCTTCAAAAGCTCATCGCTGGCCACAAACACATACACCAAAGGAACCGGAAGATGGAACACAAATCCCGCCAAAAGCCCCATAACAATTGCACCGCCCCACAGGGTACTTATCTCCAGAATCATCCCGTATTTTGTATCCCCGCCCGCACGAAAAACACCTACCACCAGCGTACAGGTGATACTCTGGGCAACAACAAAATAGGACATGATATACATCATATATTTCAGATACTCTCTCGCCTGATCCGTAAGGGTCAGGAAATGTCTCGCCACCGGTGACACGCAAAGAATCACTGCTCCGCCTGCCAGTCCCAGCCAGAACGCCAGCCTGACAAACCGTTTTGCATAAAGCTCTGCCAGCTCTGTTCTTCCTTCCCCGATGGTTTTTCCGATCACAATCGCAGTCGCTCCGGAAACTCCAAAGGCCACCACCATGGACAACTGCCGGCTTACCTGCGCCACAGAGTTCGCTGCAACAGCCGCGCTTCCCAAATGTCCCATAATCGCTGTGATCGTCGCCATACCGCATCCCCACGCCATCTCATTGAGGAGAACGGGCATCGCATAGGTCCTGAAATCCTTGGACAAAACTGCATCCTTTACAAACAAATCTTTCACCCGCAGGCGAATGATCGTATCCTTCTTCCGGGAATAAAAAACCGCGATCACAAGCTCCACTACCCGGGCAATCACGGTACCCAGAGCGGCGCCTTTCACACCCATAGCGGGAATACCCAAAAGCCCAAAGATAAAAATCGCATTCATGACCACATTAGTCAGCAGAGAAATACTGTACACCACGGTGGAAATCACCACCCGCTCCACGCTTCGCAGAATATTCAGGTAAACCAGCGTAATTCCGCTGATGATGTAAGAGCAGGCAATAACTCTCAGATAACCGATGCCTTCTTTGATGATTGCTTCGTCCGTTGTCAAAAGCTCCATCAAAAACTCCGGCGCCGCCAATGCCGCCACTGTGAAAACCGCTCCGGAAAGAACTGCAACCCGCATGGACATTCCCAGAACCTTCTCAATGGTTCGGATATCTCCTTTTCCCCAATACTGGGCAGTGATTACCGCCGCTCCCGATGTCAGGCCGAAATATATCAGATTCAGGATAAAATACACCTGTCCGGCAAGGGAGGATGCAGAAAGGGCAGTCTCCCCTACTTTTCCCAGCATAATTACATCGGCAGATGTAACTCCAACGTTGATCAGGTTTTGAAGCGCCATGGGGAAAACCAGCGCAAAAACCATTTTATAAAATTGTTTCTTTTCCTTGTTCATTTTTTGTCCTTTTCTGGTAACTGTAATAGATTCAATTCCGTTATTATAACGTAACACACTTTAATTTTTCTTGCAATTAAAAGTTGTATTCAGCACATTTTCTGCTATAATAGTACCATCTTGGTAATTGTCCCGGAGGGCACTTTCCTGAACGATTACCTTTGAATTATGAGGAGGAGTTGTTATGGAACGTTTTATCATCCCTGAAAACTATCAACCGGCTTTAAATCTCCACGATACGCAGATTGCCATCAAGACAGTGAAGGATTTTTTCCAAAAATCACTTTCTGACAAACTGAACCTGCTTCGTGTTTCTGCCCCTTTGTTCGTTGACCCGGAATCCGGTCTGAACGACAACTTAAACGGCGTGGAACGCCCCGTTCATTTTGATCTGAAAGAGATTCCCGGCTCTGACGCCGAGATCGTTCATTCTCTTGCCAAATGGAAACGGTACGCCCTGAAAAAATACGGTTTTTCCCATGGGGAAGGTCTGTATACGGATATGGTGGCAATCCGCAGGGACGAAGACACCGACAACATCCATTCCATTTACGTGGATCAGTGGGACTGGGAGAAGATTATCACCCATGAGGAGAGAACCATGGATACCCTGAAAAATGTTGTCCGCACTGTGTACTCTTCTCTGAAGAAAACAGAAAAATATATGGCAATTCAATATGATTACATAGAAGAAATCCTTCCGAAGGAAATTTTCTTTATCACTTCTCAGGAGCTGGAGGATCTGTATCCGAATCTCTCCCCAAAAGAAAGGGAATATGCCATCACAAAAGAAAAGGGCGCTGTCTTTATTATGCAGATCGGTAAATATCTTGCTTCAGGAGAACGCCACGACGGCCGGGCGCCGGACTATGACGACTGGGAACTGAACGGAGATATCATTGTTTACTATCCGGTACTGGATATCGCTCTGGAGCTTTCCTCCATGGGAATCCGCGTGGATGCCGAAGCCTTAAAACACCAGCTTGCTGTCAGCGGATGCGAAGACCGGGCAAGACTGGACTTTCAGAAAGCGGTACTGCAAAACGAGCTGCCCTTTACCATCGGCGGCGGTATCGGTCAGTCACGAATCTGTATGTTTTATCTGCGCAAGGCTCATATCGGGGAAGTACACTGTTCCCTGTGGCCTGAAGAAACCCTGCAGACTGCGTCTGAAAACGGAATTCCCCTGCTTTAATATAACAAATGCGGCTGTCATATCAGAACCTATGTCAGCCGCCTCTCTGTTTTAAAAAAGAATCTCCCCGTCAAATACCACTTCGGCCGGTCCGGTCATATATACCAGATTTTCTTTCCGATCCCAAAAAATTTTCAGTTCTCCTCCCAGAAGCTTTACGGTAACCTCATCCTTTGTGTAACCGTTCAATATAGAAGAAACCGCCACCGCGCAGGCGCCTGTCCCACAGGCCAGTGTCTCGCCGGAGCCTCTTTCCCACACACGCATCTCAACCGTACGGTCATCGATCACCCTCACAAACTCCGTATTCACTCTTTTCGGAAAACAGGGATGAAATTCAAAGCCCGGTCCCACTTTTTCAATCTCCAGTCCCTGAACATCTTCTATATAAGTAACCGCATGGGGATTTCCCATGGAAACCCCGGTAATCCGGTATTCATTTCCGTTTACCGTGATTGGTTCATCAATCACCTGCTCTTTTTCCGAAATCATGGGAACTTCCTCCGCTTTCAATCCCGGAGTTCCCATATTTACCCGAACCAGCGTAACTTTTCCGTTTTCCACCGTCAAATCCAGATACTTGATTCCGCTTAAAGTGCTGACGGTAATCGAGGTTTTGTCGGTAAGGCCGTAATCATACACATATTTTCCCACACAGCGGATACCATTTCCGCACATGGCGCCTCTGGAACCATCCGCATTGTACATATCCATCTCAAAATCAGCGGTCTTTGACGGCTTAATCAGGATCAGGCCATCGGACCCGATGCCGTAATGACGGTCACTTACTTTTTTTGCCGTCTCAGAAGGATTTTCTACAGTTTCCTGAAAACAGTTTACATACACATAATCATTTCCTATGCCCTGCATTTTTGTAAATTTCATAATTTTCCCTCTTTTCTCTTTTAACTCACACTTTTTCTTATTATACCTGTCTTTATCCTTCCTTTCAAGTATGCTTGATTTTATATTTTTTTAATAATTTCCCTCTTGTTCATTGACAATACAGATGCAAACAGCTACAATGCGTTGTGTAGTTTATATATTTCATCTTATGAGGGAGGAGAAAAATCTCATGGAAAAACTCTTTAAACTGAAAGAGCATAACACCACGGTCAAAACCGAAGTGATGGCGGGTATCACCACTTTCCTGACCATGGCGTATATACTCGCAGTAAATCCAAACCTGCTGAGCGCATCCGGTATGGATTCCGGCGCTGTTTTCACAGCCACCGCACTGGCTTCCGCTCTGGCAACATTTATTATGGCATTCTGGGCAAATTACCCCATCGCACTTTCTGCAGGTATGGGTCTGAATGCATATTTTGCTTTCACAGTATGTCTTACTGATCTGCAGGGAATCGAAGATCCCTGGAAAATCGCATTGGCAGCCGTATTAGTAGAAGGTATCATTTTCATCATTCTGTCCTTCTTCAAGCTGCGCGAATCCATCGTCAATGCAATTCCTGAAAACCTGAAATACGGTATTACAGCCGGTATTGGTCTGTTTATCGCATTTATCGGTCTGCAGGGTGCCGGAGTTGTTGTAAATGATGACTCTACACTGCTGGGTCTGGGAGACTTCGCAAAACCGCAGGTTACTCTGTGCCTGATCGGTGTGATAGTTATCGCCGTTATGAACCATTTCCAGATCAAGGGCTCCATTCTCTGGGGTATCCTGATCACATGGGGTCTTGGTATCATTGCAGAACTGACCGGATGGTATGTGGTTGATGTGGAAGCAGGCGTTTACTCCCTGATTCCTTCCCTGAATGCTGCCTCCTTTGTACCTCCGTCTGTTGCACCGACCTTCTTCAAATTTGATTTCGGATGGATTGGTTCTCATATTGCAGAGTTTGCAATCATCGTATTCTCTTTCTTATTTGTTGATATGTTTGATACCATCGGAACTGTTATCGGTGTTGCTGAAAAAGCGGATCTTCTGGACGAGGACGGAAAACTTCCGAGAGTTGGCCGCGTGCTGATGGCTGATGCGATCGGTACTGTAGCCGGTTCTATGCTGGGTACTTCCACCATCACCAGCTTCGTTGAATCCAGTTCAGGTGTAGCGGAAGGCGGAAAAACAGGTCTGACAGCTGTGACTACAGGCTTCCTGTTCATTGTTGCCCTGTTCCTGTCCCCGATCTTTCTGGCGATCCCAAGCTTTGCTACCGCTCCGGCTCTGATCATTGTTGGATTCTTCATGGCATCTTCCATCAAGAAAATGAATTTTGACGGAGACGTTGCAGATAGCATCGGCGGATATCTTGCATTCCTGATCATGCCGCTGACTTACTCCATCGCCAACGGTATCATGTTCGGTATGCTGGCATGGTTCATCATCAAAATCTGCACCGGACAGGTTAAAAAAATTCATCCGGTCATGTATGTGGTATCGGCTCTGTTTATTTTCCGTATCATTACTATCATCATCTGATGAACATAAAAACCCTGATATCCGGGAAATTTCCCGAATATCAGGGTTTTTTAGTAACTGTTCAGAAGGTCACTGTCCCGCGAGGTGCTGACTTGCAAATGCAAGTCAATCCCGAGACATACGGGTGCCAAACTGCATGAAATGCAGTTTGTGTGCATGCATTCGTGACTATGAAGGACAGGGTTCTGAATAGTTACGTTTTTTATTTAACTGTCTGCAAGCAGCCAGGACACCGGAACCGGCGTATAGCCTTTCTCCCTCAGGCCCTCCAGCGCCTTTCCAAGCGCTTCTTCCGTATATTTGCTTCCGCTGCGGAACAAAATAATTGCTCCGTTTCCCAGATTTTCATTTTCCAATACCTGTCTTTTTATATCCTCTGCTCCGTAGTTTTTCCAATCCAGACTGTCGATGCTCCAACAGACCGAATGATATCCGCAGGCAGATGCCGTTCCTGCCACTGTATCATTATACTCCCCATAAGGCGGACGGAACAGCTCCATTTCATATCCGGTCAGTTTTTTCACCCGTTCATGGAGCAACATGATTTCTTCACGGCACTCTTTGGCCGACAGTTCGCTCATCTGTCTATGGTTCTCACCATGATTTCCCAGATCATGTCCCGCCTCCAGAATGGCTTTTACCTCTTCCGGGTACTTCTCCACCCAGTTTCCTGTGACAAAAAATGTAGCTTTCGTCTGTTGGCCTTCCAAAACCTCCAATATCCGCAGCAGATTTTCAGCCTCCCCGTCTACATCAAACGAGACGGCCACCTCCTGTTTCTTTGTTTCCACCGAACAGATTGGCTGCCTTCTGCCACTCCCTCCGGTGCTTGCCGCAACCACCTTTTCTCCCACATCCTTCCAGTATAGAATGGAAAGGGCGGTGATCATCACCAAAGCCAGCGCAATCACTGCTCCTGTACCTGATCGTTTCATATATGACCTCAGTTTTCCGTTTTTATATTATATGAGGCTATCAAAGCGGGAAACACTGGAAAGCTGGGGGTTAGTCCTCTTTATCCTTTTCAAATTTTACAATTTCTCCGGTTTCCATATTTACATCACAGGTATATTCGATTCTGTCCTTATAAAACTCAACCTCATAAACCAGGATACCATTTTCCCGGTCTTTTTCCACCCGCAGCGCCTCAACCTGATCTTCCGTGAATCCTGCTTTTTCCAGCGCTATGGCCTTCGCCTTCTCTTCACCGATATCTGCAGAAGGTTCGGCTGTGATTTCACTTCCATTTTCTCCTGCCGCCGGAGTTATTTCCGGAGTGTTTTCCGTCACGTTCTTATTCTCAGAATTCGGTTCCTTTGTCACAGCCGCTTCCTGACTTTTCTGAGATGATGCGGTCATATCCTTTTCTTTGGATTTAGACTCGATTTTTCCGGATCTGCTCATCTCATACTCAAAGATTTCCTCCCCGGACTGAAAGCGCAGTTCAAACTCCTCCTCATCCTGCATTTCCTTTGTAAAGGTCACTTCTTCCGATGCAACACCTGCATCCTTCAGGGCAATCGACTTCGCCTCATCCATGGAAATCTTTTTCCCGCACCCGGCGGCAAAAACAGTCATTGCCAATAAACTACCAAAAGCCATCCATCTTTTCATAATTTCGACCTCCTTTGTACTTATTTTCTCTGTTTCTCTGTGATCTTATCCAACATATCGATGATATCTTAATAATAAATGAAAAAATTTCTTTTGAGAAGATGTTTTTGCAACACATAAAAAAGAATCTTGCCCAACGGGATTCTCCACCTGCGGCGAGTTGCGTAAAAAATGCACCGCCTCTTACAAAGCGATGCATTACGTCAGCTAACAATATTTCCAACCAGCACATAGGATACGACATACATGATAACCGTCGCGATCAAGACTCCGCACAAAATTGCCAGAGAAGATTTTTTGATGTCAATTCCCAACAGGGACGCAATCAGAGCTCCTGTCCATGCGCCGGTTCCCGGAAGGGGAATTCCTACAAACAGCATCAGACCCACAAATTCGTATTTTTTAATCTGATCGCTTTTTCCCATAGCACGTTTTTCCAGTTTTTCCACCAGTCCGCGGAAAAGCCTGATCTTCTTCATCCATTTGAAAATCTGTTTGATAAACAGAAGGATGAAGGGGATCGGCAGGATATTTCCGATAATACTGATGGGAATCGCCTGAACCTCCGGTACTTTCAAAAGACTTCCCGCCAGAAGACCTCCCCTGAGTTCCAAAATAGGCATCAGGGATATGATAAATACAACTGCCTTCGGTGATATGTACGGTCCTAAGTGATTGGTAAACCATGTTACTAATGATTCCATTTTTTTCTCCTATTTCTTCAGATATTTTTTCAAAAACGCTATAAAGATTTCCATTTCCTTACGGGTGCCGATGGTGATTCGCAGATAGTTATCAATCCTCGGCTTGTCAAAATAACGCACAAAGATATTTTCTTCCCTAAGAGCCCCATACAGCTCTTTTGCCCTGCAGCTTTCATGGGCAGCAAAAATAAAGTTTGCCTGGGAATCCCCAAAGAAAAATCCCAGTTTCGCAAGCTCCCGTTTGGTCCACTCCCTTGTCTCCACAATGTTATTCACAGTCTCCTCAAAATATTCCCGATCCCTGACCGAAGCGGCTCCCATCACGATTGCCGTCCGGTTCATGGTATAGGAATTGAAGGAATACTTCACATCGTTCAGGTACTTGATCAGAAGGGGATTTCCCATAGCGTATCCGATCCGCATACCTGCCATTCCTCTGGACTTGGAAAAAGTCTGGACAACAAGAAGATTATCATATTTTTCAATCAGTGGCAATGCTGTTTCTGCTCCAAAATCCACATACGCCTCATCCACCACCACAACCCCATCGGGATTCTCCCTCACAATGGCCTCAATTTCAGAAAGAGGCAGCGCTACGCCCGTGGGGGCATTGGGGTTTGGAAAGATAATGCCTCCGTTTTCCCGAAAATAATCTTCCTTCCGGATCGTAAAATCCTCCTGAAGGGGAACCGTTTCATAAGGAATCCTCAGCATACCGGCCCACACATCGTAAAAGGAATAGGTGATATCCGGAAACAGGATAGGTTTTTCGGAATTAAAAAAGGTCATAAAGATCATGGCCAGCACATCATCTGAACCCACTCCCACAAAAACCTGTTCCTCCCTGAGATGATAAACCTCTGCAACTGCTTCCACCAGCTCATGGGCGGTGGGATCCGGATATAACCGCATCTCATCCGTATCCAGATGTTTCAGAGCCTCTGCTGCCTTAGGTGACGGCGGATACGGATTTTCATTTGTATTCAATTTAATCAGATTCTGTTCCTTTGGCTGCTCGCCCGGTACATAGGGCACAACCTTACGGACATTTTTTTCCCAGCTTTTCATTTTTTCTCCTCTGACTTCCTATTCGTGTATCACTTCGTATTATACGAATCCTGCGCCCGGAAGTCAACTACACAAAAAACATCCCTGTAGGAATTTGTTCCGGTATATTTCAACACAGATTCCTATAGGGATGTTTCTTATGGCACAAACAATGCCGCCACTGCCACATCGTATTCCGGTAAGCTCTCACCGCTCCACCGGAGGGGAATATCAAAAATATCCCCCAGCATTTTTGAAAAATCAAAGCCAAAGCTGGTAATAGAATAACGCCTTTGTTCCGGATGACGGCAGGGCTTCCCTTCCTCTCTGGAACAATACCCGCAGAGAGTGCACCGCCCGGCTCCCAGCACCTTACTTCCCGGATACTCCTTCTCTTTTTCAAGCAGCCTGCATAAAATCGCTTTTTTGACCTGTTCGTAGGATTCCAAACGGACATTTTCCGCCTGCTCAGGGCTTTTGCATTCTTTCCTGACCTCATCAGAGTAAACCACTTTCACGGCTGTCAGAAAGACCTTCTGAAACGGTTCCAGATAACACATTGGTTCCGGAATATCCGGCGGGCAGGACCAGACTTTTCCATAGTTCGGACACAGCTTACAGGCTTCCCAGCTTGATTCCTTCATCCTGTACTCCTGAAAAAGTCTGTCTTTCCGGATTTCTTTTACAAACACTTCCGTTTGATACTTCATATCATTCACTCCGGCCCATTATCTTTTCTCTTTTACTGCCAGTCAGCCGGATATACAAAATACGCATACCGTGCTGTGGAAGGTGTCTGGAAATGAATATGGCTGTTTTTCGGAATGTAGATAATCTCTCCTGCTTTCGCGCTTACCACCCTTCCGTCAATCTCAATTTCCAGAACCCCGTCAATTACCATATCGTATTCATCATAGGTCAGTGTCCATTCAAAGCTTGTATGATCCAGCTCCATGATGCCGCAGCCCATGCGGGGCGCTTCCTCCAGCGTTACCACATCTTTCAGCGCAACCCCCTTCTGTTGGAAGGGTTCACATTTTACCGTATCCGTCTGAATTTTAATGATGCCGCTTGGGTCCTTTTCTTTCACAAAGTCCTCTTTCGCCTCTTTTTTCACAGACTCCTCAAGAACTTTTTTCACGATCTCGCGGATCAGTTCTTCACTTACGTTCATAGACTGTTCCTCTCTTTCATCTTTTCAGAATTACTTCTTGCCTTTCATGCCGTCCTGTACCTTTGAAAGCAGTTTCGGCGCCAGAATATTTGCCAGAATCAGAGCGGTAATACCTGCAATAAGTTTTCCAACGATTACCGGGAAAATCATTTCGGAGTTTACGCCTGCCGTAAATCCCAGATGATCGCCGAATACGAAAGCTGCACTAACTGCAAATGCAACGTTCAAAAGTTTTCCTTTCGGATTCATATCGCCCATGATATTAAACATAGCGATATTATTTGCCAGTGTTGCTACCAGACCTGCTGAGCCGTTTTCATCCATGCCCAGTTTGGCGCCGATTGCTCCCAGCGCTTTTCCGAAGGTCTTGGTGATCCATTTTACCATCGGGAACGCACCGATCAATACGATTGCAATCTGTCCGCAGACCAGAAGACCGGATTCCAGAGGAATCACACCGTCTGCATCAGGCTCTACCATGATGTTCATCAATGGGAATTTAATGCCTGTCTGATACTCAAATACAGCGATTGCAGTAAATACGGTAATGATTACCGTAACGCCTGTACCGAACTTGTTGAATCCGTTGATCATCTTTGTGGGGGCAAACCACAGTCCCAAAACAATGAGGCCGGCAATAATAATAACCGGAATCAGGTTTACGAGGATTCTGCCGATATCCATCTTATACGGTGTCATATTCATTACCAGACCGCCTACGATACATCCGATGGGGATGGTGATCATACCGGCAAGAATACCTGCGCCAAGGTATGGTCTGTCATCTTTTTTAATAATAGAAAGAGCAACCGGAATTGTAAATACGAGTGTGGGACCCATCATGGTTCCCAGAATCAATCCGGAGAAGTTACCGATAGCTTCGTCACCTGCAAGGCTCATTGCCAGCGGATATCCGCCCATATCACAGGCTAAAAGGGTGGTTGCAAACATGGAAGGGTCTGCACCCAGCAGCGTATACACCGGAACGATAAACGGTTTCAAAAGAATAGCCAGAACCGGAGCTGCCGCTACAACACCCGCCATAGCGATTGCCAGAGGTCCCATCGCATTGAATCCTTCGTCAAACTGTTCGCCGTAGCCCAGCTTATTGCCTCGGATCTTATCAATTGCTCCAACGATCATGAAAATCATCATGATAAAAATAATTACTGAGTTTATGGACAATCCACTAATCCATTCCTGAACACTGTCCGTAAATACACTTACATTACTGATATTATCAATTAATTCCTGAAACATACACGTCCTCCTTTTTCACAGTCCCCTTCGTGTTACAGAAGTGACTGAAATACCTCCGGAGATGGACGGGGGATCACGGTGCTTCCCACGTACAGCTCCTTATTTCCTGCTGCGGCTGCCACTGCCGCTCTCACTGCCCCTACGTCTCCAGTCAGAGTCACATACCCTTTTCCGCCGATAGCATATCCGATTCTTACCTCGATCAGCGTAATCTGCGCCGCCTTTGCAGCCTCATCTGCAGCGAGTATTGCGGATGCCACGGAATAGAATTCCACCACTCCCACTGCACCCGGATGTTCTACGGAGATAGTTCCCGAAAGGGCCGGAATCAACTGCTCATGTACATTTGAGATCTGCAGGGAATCTACAACAAATTCTCCTCCCCGTAAAATTCCTTCTTTCATGGAAGCCCGTACATCTCCGGTATCTCCCGCTACAATTACCATATATTTTCCCGGGCAGACGGTAGACGATCGGATCAGATCTACTTGGGCAGCTTTTACCATATAATCGCTGGTCTCAATCCCTCTGGCGATGCTGGACAGCTCCACCATGCCGATTGCTTTTCCCATTCCCATACCTCCTTCTAACCAATCCGGATTCCCCGGTCTGTTACTTCTTTAACAGTTCCATCCATGCTCACATAAATATTTGCCGAAAGTCCCTCCGCCGCCTGTGCCGCAAGATCTCCCTTATGTACGGAATCTCCTTCCTTCACTACAGGAACCGCAGGCTTTCCGATATGCTGTGAGAATGGGATAAAACATTCTGTGGGACACAGATCCGTCAGCTCCGGCAGAGCGTGGCTTACATATCTGCCCAGATCCAGCCGGGCAATCAGGCGCTCCGTGGGAATCTTATGATAATCCACGCCGTTTCTGGCCTCCGGATGCATATTGCGTTCCACCTGAATACCCCGTTCTCTCATCCGCCCCTTCATATAATCGTTCATTTTTCTGGGAGAAAGTCCCATAGGACAGGAGAACATCTCACAGGCTCCGCAGCTGCAGCAGTTTGCCGCACTTCCAAAACATCTCAGATATTCTTTCTCATCGGTGATCATGGATTCCTTCCACACACTTCGCATCACCATATTGGGCCGTACGTCATGACCAATCAGATAGCGGGGACACAAATCCGTACACATTCTGCACTGGATACACGCTGCGGCCGCCTGACGGATCATCCGTTCCACAGAAAGAGCGGAGCGCCGTACCAGATAATGATCCTTCGGCAGTACCAAAAGATTGCCTGTGGTCTTCGTCACCACAGCCCCGTCAATCTGTGCGTCATCTGCAAGCATTTTCCCCATCATGGGGCCGCCGAGAATCACCGCATAGGAGGCTGGATTCACCGAAGCCTTTTTCAAAATTTCCCGGATCGGCGTACCGATGGGCACCTTAAACATCGCAGGAGCCGCTACATCCCCGGTTACCGAGAGGAATTTATCCGTCACCGGTTTCCCCTCCAGAGCATCGGCAATGGACAGTACCGTTCCCACATTTTCTACCACGCATCCCACATCCAGAGGAAGACCCCGTTCCGGGACACTGCGCCCGGTCACTTCATATACCAGCGTCTGCTCATCCCCCGCCGGATAAAATACTTTCAGGGGGTAAATCTCTACGGGAGCTTTTTTCTCTCGGATTGCCCCTTCAAGAGCTGCAATCTCCCGGGTATATTCTTTTTTCAGCGCGATCACTGCATGGGCTGCACCCAAATGCTCTGCGATCCGTACCACCGTATCCACAATTCTCTCGGGACAGGTACGGCAAAGATACTTGTCTGTCTCAATCAGAGGCTCACATTCCGCCGCATTTACCAGAAAATATTCTGCTTTTGCATTTAATTTCACATGAGTAGGAAACCCGGCTCCGCCTGCGCCTACTACGCCTGCGCGTTTCACCGCTTCCACAAACTCCATACGATCACCACCTTTATATCAGGCTCTCATCGATTTCCGCATCATCCACAATTCCTACCACTGTAGCGTCCACCGGAATATCCTGACCTCCGGCTGCACCTCTTGCGGAGCTTCCGCCAACGAAAATTACCTTTTCCCCAACGCCTGCGCCAATGATATCTGCCGCTATGATCGGATATTCTATGGGCTGGTCATCCAGCAGATTGATCGGCTGAATGACCAAAAGCTTCAATCCTGAAAGTCTGTCTTCTTTTCTGGTTGCCCAAATATTTCCAATTACCCGTCCTGTTTTCATCTGCGCTGCCCCCTCTTAGCTGAGGAGAGTTCTTGACGGACAATCGTCATTTTCCGTTTGGACACATATTCCCTTGCAAGGTCTGTCAGAATCGCTTTGTTATCAATGACCAGAATTTCCACTTTATCCCTGTCTGCGGATGTGACATCCTTTTCCGTAATCACACGCTTAAAGAAATACTGTTCCCGGGCTTCTGCCTTTTTGTCCGTTTCCGGCTCTGCAGATACTTCCGGTGCTTCCTGACCATTGAGGATCAGCGCCTGAAGTTCTTTTTTCTTTGCAATGACAACACCGCTTTTCAAAAGGAGTTTTAATCCTGCTTCTATCCTTTCATAGTAAGCAGCAGGTGCACTGGTTTTGTAACGGTACAATTCCACTTCCTCTTCCGGGATAAAGATCTTCTTTCCGGATAAAACCGCTTTTCCGAACAGCCTTGTGTAGCCGTCGTCAAAGATACCATTTGCAATCTTTCCCAGAGCTTCATTGGTGAGTGTATAGGCAATTACCGCTTCGTAGTCTTCCATGTCGCACTCATAATTTTTCATAAGCGTGCATTCCGTGCGATAGTATTCGCCCAGCACGGGACATTCCAGAGTCTCATGACAATCCGTTCCGTGTGCATTGGTCAGAATCAGAATCCGCGGTCTTTCGTCTGCAGCCTGCTGCTTTTCTGCGCTGTCGATCTTTTCCTGAACTCTTTTGCATATCTCATTCACCAGAGCATCGATATCCATAGCTTCTCCTCCTTTCTGTAATTTTTTCTGCCGTTTTATATCAACTTAAATTTTGCAATTCATCGCAATCCCCGCCGGTGTTACCAAAAACGGATTTACCGGCTTCACGGTATGAATTCCTACCTCTTTTTCAATGATTCCTTCAATTCCTGTCAGACAGCAGGTACCTCCGCAGAGGTAAATGGTATCAATATCTGCCGGATCCACATAGCGCTTAATGATGGTGGCTATTTTCTCAATAACCGCCTTCAAAACCGGAAGAATCTCTCTGTGCCGGCTGTAATCCTGCTTGATTTTCTCCGCCTCCTCAATGGAAATGCGGTAGTTTCCCGCAAGCACCAGTGTCAGATGGGTACCTCCTGTGGGTTCATCTTCCGTGCGGACCACTTTGCCGTCATGGATCACTGCCAGACCCGTAGTACCGCCGCCGATATCCACAATAACGCCGTCCCGAATCTGATACACCGCATTTGCAGACGAGGGTTCATCTAAAATATTTGTCACCTCAAACCCGGCTCCCTCCGCCACATACTGGTGGGTCTTTGCACTGCTCTCCGTTCCTGCCGGCATGGCAATGGCACAGTTCACCAGCTCCGTGCCGAGACGCTTTTCCAGTTTCTCTTTTAATTCCCTTACGATCCGCAAAGCTCCTGTATAGTCAACCACGACACCATCCCGCAGTACGCTGGCAGCCTGTTTTTCACAGGCGATCGGATGATCTTCCTCATCGAGCACCACCATAACAATATAGGCCGTTCCCAAATCCACTCCTACCTTGAATTTGCTGCTCACCGGAGTAAATGTTGTCTGCTCCGATTGTTCCACCTTGCTTATAAATTCTTCTACACGCTGTCTATCCATCCGTACCGCTCCTTACCTGCAATTTTTATCTCCTGTAACGATTCAGGATCCTGTTATCCCGGAAGAATCTGTCCCAGAGTAAATCCGCTGACAAGCGCCGCATTGGCTTCGTCAAAATCAATGTGCATCCGAAACCTTGCCTGATCGCTTACCCGAATGATCACATTGTCAAACATGACCAGCCTGTCGCTTAAAACCCTGACTCTCACACGTTCTTTATCGTGAAGTCCAAGCTCGGAAGCTATCTTAGGCGGTACATGGACATGGTTGTGAGCTACTATCACCCCATGCTCAACCGTCAGTGTTCCCGCCGGGCCTTCGATCAGAACAGGCGCCGCTCCGGTCAGATCTCCCGATTCCCTGACCGGGGCCTTGATTCCCAGCGCTGTACAGTCCGTCATGGACAGTTCCACTTGGGTTTCCGGCCGCTCCGGTCCCAGAACAGCCACATGCTCTTTTCTGCCTTTCGGCCCGATCAGTGTTACTCTCTCTTCTGAGAGGAACTGCCCTTTCTGGGAAAGGGGGCGCTTTTCATGAAGCACCGCTCCTTTTCCGAACAGCACCTCCAGATCTTCTTTTTTCAGATGAACATGTCTGGCCGATACTTCCACTTCCACCAGACCGGATTTTACTATGGTCTGCATCACTTTTTTTACCAGTTGTTCCATCTGTCCTCCTATACCCCGTACTCTCCCGCCAGATATTTACACATGATAATATGCATGGCGCTGGACATACGGTTCAATTCCTCGATAATGTCTTTTCTGTCATATGTTTTCCCGTTGTGGAATGCTGCTGCCGCAGTTACCTCTGTCTCACGCACGGCTGTACGGAGCTGATTCAGCAGCGCATATGTTTTTCCCAGCTTCCGGTCCGGAAGCACCATCTGTTTTACCTTGTAGAATTTCATGGGATTATGGGAATGCTCCCGCAATTCCTTATGGGTAAGTCCGATAATATACTCACGCCGGAAAGGCTCATCCAAAACGTCGCAGCGCATCATTTCACGGAGACTGGAAACGATGTCATCCAGATCCTCCACCAGCTTTTCCTGCTCCCCCATCTCCATGAGCAGTGTCTGGTTCAACACGAATAACGCTTCCAGACTGTCCAGCCTGCCCCGGAACACAATTCTTTTATGATCCTTCGGCACTAAAACATTACCGAACAGATGGGTCATATGCTCCGGCTTTTCAAAGTAAAACGCTCCGGTTTCATCATCAATGAACTTAGGTTTCTCTTCCCCGGAGATTTCCACCTCCGGCATCTTGGGTACTTCAGTTGCAACGATTTCCGGTTTTGCCTTTTCTTCACTTTCCGGATTGCCGGTGTTTCTTTCCGTTTTTCCGTATTTCTGCTCTTTCTGGCTGACGATCTTGATCTTGAGCTGCTGCAGATACTCTCTTCCTGCCGGTGACAGGATCTTTCCTTCCGGAATTACATAGGAATCAGGTTTGGAGGCTCTCAGCTCATCCCTAAGGATTGCTTCTGTTATAACTTTCATATGCCTTGTTACACCTCCTCATAATATCTGTCCCCGGGGATTCCCATGCGCCGGAGCGCACGGAAATCCCTTTGAGACTATTTGCTGCTTTTCACAGCAGCACGACTATTTCTCAGTCAGGGAAGGCAGGATGCATTCTACCTCATTATGAGGTCTCGGAATCACATGAACCGAAATCAGCTCGCCCACACGCTCCGCTGCCGCTGCGCCTGCGTCAGTTGCTGCCTTTACAGCTCCCACATCGCCCCGTACCATTACGGTTACAAGGCCTCCGCCTACGTGCTCTTTTCCAATCAGCGTTACATTTGCCGCTTTTACCATCGCATCTGCTGCTTCAACGGAAGCCACCAGACCTTTTGTTTCGATCATTCCTAATGCCTGCTGCATTGCCATATGAATACCTCCTTTTAAATCAGGATTTTCTTATCTTTTATTTCAGAGAAGGAAGAATAAACTCCACTTCATCATGTGGTCTCGGAATTACATGAACGGAAATCAGCTCGCCTACACGCTCTGCTGCTGCTGCGCCTGCATCGGTTGCTGCCTTTACAGCTCCCACATCCCCCCGTACCATTACGGTTACAAGGCCTCCGCCTACATGCTCTTTTCCAATCAGTGTTACGTTTGCTGCTTTTACCATTGCATCTGCCGCTTCAACGGAAGCTACCAGACCCTTTGTTTCAATCATTCCTAATGCCTGCTGTGCTGCCATAATATTTCCTCCTTATTTTCATCTGGATTATCATTTTTTATTTTTTATTTCTCACATGGAACGAAGTCTCCGAATAATCTCACTTACCACTTCTTCCACATCAATATCTTCAAATTTCTTCGGCTGGCAGATGCCGTCCGGACAATCCGGAAGTTCTGCCTTGATATCGTCAAGTTCGCAGATTCCTTCTGCTATATTCCTTGTGTTCAGAAGGTTCATCGGCCCTACGTTTTCCGAGGTTGCACTTCCGCCGATCGCTCCGCATCCCAGCGTCAGGGACGGCATAAGACCGGTAGTTCCTCCGATTCCGCCCAGAGCGCTTGGTGTATTGACGATAATTCTGGATGCCGGAATCCTTCCTGCAAAATAATCCACCATCACCGGATCCTTCGTATGCATGGAGAAGGTATGACCTGCTCCCTCGTAATGAAGGATTTCCCGGCAGAGCTCACAGACCTCTATGTAGGACGGAGCCGTGTAAAATGCAAGAATCGGCGCCAGTTTTTCATTGGAATACGGATGGCCTCTTCCGATGCCGTCTTCCTTAGCCACCAGTACCCTTGTTCCCTTTGGTATATCAATTCCCGCCAGATCTGCGATCACCTGAGCGCTTCTTCCTACAATCATGGGATTCATGGTGCCGTTTGCCCGGAGGATAAATGCTCCCAGTTTTTTGATCTGATCCGGTTCCAAGAAATACGCTCCCTGAGACTCCATAACCGCACGGACTTCGGATTCCATATCTGCATCGCATACTACGGACTGCTCCGAGGCGCAGATGGTTCCGTTGTCAAAGGTCTTGGAATCCATAATCCGTTTTACGGCAAGCTGAAGATCCGCTGTCCGTTCGATATAGGCCGGGCCGTTTCCCGGTCCCACGCCAATCGCCGGTGTACCGGAAGAATAGGCTGCCCGCACCATGGCGGATCCGCCTGTAGCCAGAATCATGGAAACTTCCGGGTGGCGCATCAGATGGTCTGTGGCCTGAATCGTCGGAATCGTGATACAGGATACCAGATCTTCATTTCCTCCTGCCTCGGCGATCGCCTGACGGATCACCTTTACGGTCTCCAGAATGCAGTTTCTCGCATTCGGATGGGGTGAAAATACAATGGAATTTCCAGCCTTGACGGCAATCTCTGCTTTGTACAGGGCTGTGGACGTAGGATTGGTAGACGGAATCAAACCTGCAATCACACCTACCGGCACTGCAATCGTCCGTACCTTCCGCTCCTCATCCCTTCTGATTTCACCCACGGTTTTCATATCTTTAATATGTTTGTATACGCCCTCACTGGCGAATACATTTTTAATTACTTTGTCAGCTTCCACGCCAAATCCGGTCTCTTCATGGGCCATTTTTGCAAGGCGCTTTGCATTTCGTACTCCGGCATATGCGATGGCTTTTACGATCGCATCTACCTCTTTCTGGCTTTTTTTGCTCAGTTCTTCTTGAGCAGCTTTTGCTTTTTCGACCAATTCACGTACTTCCTGCACTGACAAAAGATCTTTATCGTATAACTGCATACTTTACTTCTCCTGTCCTGTATTTTCTAATATGGCATGAATCAGTTCCTTTTTTCTGGCAAACCGGATTTCCTGACGGGTCATATTTGTGATTTTCATCGCCCTCGCCAGTTTTCGGAGAGTCTCTACCGTCATCTGCTCCATCTGCTCCCTTGTGGGTATCTCAGGAGCTTCCGCTTCCCCGCTCTCAGCCTCCGGAACATTCTTCTGAACCGGGTCTGCATTGTCCGGGATCGTTTCCGGTGTCGCAGGTTCCCAATCAACCGGGGAATCTGTCTCAGTGACATCTGTTTCCGGGACATTGGCCTCCCCGTCCTGCGGTTCCGGATCATCCTGAGCATTTGTGTCCGAATCCTTCGGTTTTGGGTTCTCCGGCTCCGGATTATCGGGTTCCGGGTCCGGCGGCTGACTCCTGTCCGGTCTCAGCATTTCCATCACTTCTTCTGCCGGTCTGGGGATCACATGCACGCTGACAATCCTGCCTACACGTTCTGCCGCTGCAGCAGAAGCGTCCATGGACGCTTTTACCGCTCCTACATCTCCTTCCACCAGAACCGTCACAAGACCGCCCTTCACGCAAACCGTGTCTACCAGAGATACATTTGCTGCTTTTAATGCGCTATCCAAAGCTTCCACTGCTGCAAGGTAACCATATACTTCAATCATACCCAATGCTTTCATATAATACCTCCGCCTGCAGCTCCTTTATCTATGAGCTAGACCATCATTCCTTTGGATTCTCGGCTACAAATTCCACTGCTGCTGCAAATGCATCACAGGCTGCCTTACATGCTGACTGGCTGCCGGTAAGCAATGCTCCACCAAAGTTGGTCTCTGAAGGCGGTGCATACAGTACGCACATTTTTACATCTGCTGCTTTCAGCGCAGCATCCACAGCGTACATTGCTTCCAGAGGCGGTGCGATCAGGTATGCCAGCGCTTCTCCCTCATTGATTCCTGCTCCTTCGGAAAGGTAAGAACCTGTGCGGGAAATACAGTGTGCATAGTACGGGATCGTATTATCATCATTTGCTGATACGAAATGAGCTACATTTTCAATAACATCCACTGCTGCTTCCAGACCGCTGCGGACCTCTGCCGGGTTCGGGCCTGCCAAAATACCGATGATCTCACCTGCAAGCTTGGTGTTCGCATTGTCTGCGCCGCCGTAAAAGCTCTTTGCATATACCACTTTTACATCTGCTTTTTTGGTTGCCTCATCGAGAGCAGTGTAGGTAACATCATCACAGTTTGATGTAATCAACGCCAGTGATTTCTGGTCCGGCGCAAGGTTTAAAGATGCTGCCAGATCAGGACTTACATTAGGGATAATTTTTGTTGCAAGGACATCAGCCTTAATCGGATCTCGTTTCATTTGATTCCCTCCTATCGAATGATTAAAGTTTCAGGTCAGTTCCACTGGCCTTATTATCAAGAATCTTCTTGATGATATCTGCAATATGTGCGCCGGCCTCTGCCGGGTTTGTTCCTGATTTATGGATATTGGATACAACGGTTCTTCTTGCTTCGGGCATTCCTACCGTTGCCTTGTAAGCAATATAGGCGGACATGGACGTTGCCGTAATCAGTCCCGGGCGTTCTCCGATCAGTACACAGGTAACATCTGCTCCCGTAATTTCGGAAATCTGGTCCATAGCGCCCACGCGGCCGTATTTTACGAAGAACGGAGTTCCGTAATCAATTCCGCTGCTTTTCAGTCCCTGCTCAATCGCCGGAAGCACATCTCCCACATTGGCTGCGATCGCTGCGGAGCTTAAACCGTCCGATACATAAATCTGTACAGAAGGATTCATTTTACATTTTTCCTTAATGGTCTTTACAGCCTCATCATTTAATTTTCTTCCCAGATCAGGGCGTGTCAGGTAAACGTCCTTGCTCTCACACTGGGTCTGTACGGAGAACAATCCCATTTTGTCTACAAATTCCTGATCTACGTCTGAAAATACTGCATCCTGCGCTGCGGAATGTGCTGCACGGAACTGCAGGGAAGGATCTGTGTTATAGCGGGCTCCTGCCTTGCCGATACCGAGACGGCATGGAGCATACTGTTTCAGATCGTAATACGCCTCTCCGTTTACCGGATTTTTTACCAGATACTGTGTACGGATATCCACTTGTGTGATATCATCCAGACAGCCTTCTTCGATCACTGTCTCTGCACTGCAGGATGCGCAGCTATCTTTTTTCTCTTCTGTCTCAGCTTTTGCACCGAGATTCATCTCTGATAATACCTGTTCAATAATAACTCTTAAATCGTTCTCGTTTACCAAACCTGTCACCTCCTACTTGCTAAGAAATACGGATGCGTCACCTGCCAGCGGTGTCAGCCTGCCGTCTTTAGAGAATCCCATTTTTTCCAGCCACTGATCGAATTCACTGATCGGGCGCAGTCCGAATACTTCACGGAGACCTGCTGCCTCATGGAATCCGGTACACTGGTACATCAGCATACAGTCATCGCCCTGCGGAACTCCCATGATATAGTTACAACCTGCTGCAACCAGAAGGGTTGCCAGATTTTCAATATCATTCTGATCTGCTTTCATATGGTTGGTGTAACATGCATCACAGCCCATCGGAATGCCTGTCAGTTTACCCATGAAATGATCCTCCAAACCTGCACGGATAACCTGTTTGGAATCGTACAGATATTCCGGTCCGATAAATCCTACTACTGTATTTACCAAGAACGGATGGTATCTCTTTGCAAATCCGTAACATCTTGCTTCCATGGTTACCTGATCCCAGCCGTTATGAGCATCACTGGAAAGCTCTGATCCCTGTCCGGTCTCGAAGTACATCAGGTTCGGTCCCGTACTGGTTGCTTTATGAAGCATCAGGTCGTGGGCCTCATCCATCATGGATGCGGTAAGTCCGAAAGCTTCATTTCCCTTCTGGGAACCTGCGATGGACTGGAACATCAGGTCTGCCGGCGCATTCAGTTTTTCCATTGCTTCCATCTGGGTAGTTACGTGTGCCAGAACACAAATCTGGGTAGGAACTTCCCATTTTCTCTTGAATTCGTCGAAGCTGCGAAGAATTCTTGCAACGCTCTCCACGGAATCGTCTACCGGGTTCAGTCCGATAACAGCATCACCGCAGCCTACAGAAAGGCCTTCCATTACGGATGCCATGATTCCCTTTGGATCGTCGGTGGTGTGGTTCGGCTGCAGACGGGATGAGAATGTACCCGGCAATCCAATGGTGGTATTACAGTGAGCAGAAATTCTGATTTTTTTTGCCGCGTAAATCAAGTCGAGGTTACTCATCAGTTTACACACAGCAGCTACCATTTCACTGGTAAGACCACGGGATGCACGTTTGATCATATCCCCTGTGGTTTCCGTGTCCAGAAGCCATTCACGGAACTCAGCTACGGTTTTGTTCTTGTGTTCATTGTAAATGGTCTCGTTCACTCCGTCCTGAATGATTCTTGTCACTTCATCCTCTTCGTATGGAACTGCCGGATTGTTTCTAAGATCTGCCAGTGTAATATGAGAAAGAACAACTTTTGCTGCAACTCGCTCTTCAGCAGATTCTGCGGCGATACCTGCTAACTTATCGCCGGATTTCTCTTCATTTGCCTTGGCCATGACCTCGCGAAGAGATTTGAACTCATACACCTTCCCAAATAACTTTGTCTTTAAGATCACTCTTGTCACCTCTCCTTTACCTGTTGAATATTAGTGTTTTCGTCACTACCGGAACAACACGGCCGTCTGCCATGGGTTCACCGATGTCAATGTAATCACCGTCACCCGCATGAATTCCATCAATACAAATCACTGCTTTTCTGCGCTCCAGCCGGACATTCAGAGCATTTCCCAGAGCTTTCGCGATATCGTTTTCGATCACCAGAATCAACGGATACGATCCCCTGATCACTTCATCTGCTCCCTCTAGGATTATGTCTGCAAGTTCCTGAATCTGCCAGAATCCGGTGTGGTATTTTCCGGAAAATGCGATTGCGGTTTGTTCCAGAATGTTTTCCGTTTTGTAAAGCACCAATCGGTCACGGATCGCCTTCCGGAATATGGCCGGTTCCTGTTCCTCCTCAGGAGAAATTTTCAGAACCGGAATGTTTTTTATGGGCAGTTTGTCCAGCGCGTAGCTGATCGTGCTGCCGCTAACATTTGTAGTGTGTGTTCCTGCCCCCACCACGGTTGCCCGGATGGTTTCTTTTGCAGGATGGATCGTCAGGCCCTTTAAAGCACTGCAGTTTTTTACTGCTTTGCCCAGAAGCACTCCGATATCTCCATACCGGAATACATCGCCTGAGGTTTCATTATAAATACAGTCCGCCACACCGCCGGAAAACGTCAGACCGATGATCTTGGGTTCTGCCGGAAGGGGCTGGCCTTCATTGGTATACATCTTTTTATGAAATTCATCCGCTTCCTTCATATGAAGCGCCATCGCAAGCTGATCGGCCATATATTCGCAGACACGGTAAAGCTGCTGCTCATCTGCCCGCATTCCCGTCCGAATATCTATGCCGTGGCGTGCTGCCAGTTCCTGTATGGCTGGAAATATGTAGGTGATTTTTCCATCCTCTACCCGGATCAGCCGTCCGCCGATATCCATACAGCTTGTTCCCTGAAGGATCCCCTTGCTGAAGAAAGCGAAATTGCTGGTACCTCCTCCGATATCTGCATTGGCAATGACTTCCCGACGGTCCTCCGAAAGCTGATCGGCCCCGGCTCCTTTTGCCGAAAGCACCGATTCCAGATCCGGTCCTGCTGTGGCTACCACAAAATCTCCGGCGAACTCGCTGAGTGTTTCCAGCACCATATTGGCATTCTGCTTTCTCGCCGTTTCACCGGTGATGATCACTGCCCCCGTCTTCAAATCCGACGGTTTCATCCCGGCTTTTCTGTATTCATCCGCGATAATCTCCTTTACTTTCACCGCATCGATCTCCGTCTGGGATTTCAGCGGTGTAAAATAGATTCCGCTTCGGTAAATTACCTCTTTTTCTACTATACTGATTCTTGGCACAACGTAACTGCTGGCCAAATTTTCTATCGTGAGCCGGCTGAAGATCAGTTGGGTGGTAGACGTACCGATATCGATACCCACGCTCAGTATGATTTCCCTCACCGGAACCACCTCCTATTCCCCACGAAAGTATCGAGCCAATTCCTCAAATCCGCTGCCCTCGTAGCTGCTGGTCACAAAAATCTCACCCGCTCCCGCCATGGTAAGGTATTTTTTCGCATCCTCAATCTGCTCCTTCGTGGCAAGATCGCTTTTCGTCACAATCCCGATACAGGGCTTTGCAAAGGTACTGGAATACCCCGGCGGAAACATGGTTCCCTCCTCGTTGGCCTGCTGTACCAGCACGATCAGATCCGCTTCCACCGCAGTGACCGTCAAAGCTCCCCGCAGGTAAGTCCTCTCCAGATACTCTCCCGGCGTATCGATCACATTGCCGTTGATAATCTGTATGGTCTGTGTTTTATGGTATTTCAGATCCTCGTTATTGATATACTGGCAAAGGGTTGTCTTCCCTGCCATGGAGCGGCCGATCAGTATGATTCGTTTTGGTTTCTTTTCTGTATTTGTCATGATCTTGTAATCGGGGCCGGGGCAAATCCCATCTGGTCGCAGAGTATGCTCATTACGTCATGAAGCGCTGCCTCTACACCGGCCACATCTCCTGTAATAATCAGCGATCCGTTGAACCTGTCTACAAATCCGATTTTTACGTCTGCTGCTTTGCTCGCCACATCCGCCGCAATGATCGCCGCTTCGCTGGGTGTAATGGTAAAGATACCTATTGCTCCTTCACCGTCGATCAGTCCCATTTTCGCATAAAGGGCATCTACCGGATGGGGAATCACATGGGCCAGCGTCACCTGCTTGCCGGGGACAAATTCCTGTATGATCCGCTCTTTTTTTTCCTCGTACACTTCTCTTTCTCCCTTCTTCCCATTCTGTTTTTCCCGAAGTTAACTCCGGGCATCTGTGAAATCAGGTCAGCTTACCGGTATACGCACGCAGAAAGACGGATCGAATATCATCTCTGGTACATTCTCTGGGGTTGGTCCTTGTACAGGCGTCATTGTAAGCAGCCTCCACCATCTCGTCCAGAGCCTCATCAAATGCCTCCCTTGTAATACCTGCCGCTTCTATGCTGTCCGGAATATGTAACTGTTTGATATACTGTTTTGTCGTCCTCACGATGGCAAAGGCACTCTGCCGGATGCTCGCTCCATCCAGACGGAGAAGTCTGGCTATCCTTGCATACCGTTTTGCAACTGGTGTAAGCTGATCCAGACATCCTGCATTGAATCCCATAACATATGGAAGAAGGATGCCGTTTGCCCGTCCATGAGGAATGTGGAAATGCGCTCCTAACGTGTGGGCCATTCCGTGATTCAATCCCAGCCCTGCATTGCTGAATGCGATTCCGGCCAGACAGGAGGCATAATGCATTTTCTTTCTGGCCTGTATATCATCCGGATTACGATATACCTTTAAAAGATTGCTTCTCACAAGCTTCAGAGCCTTTTCAGCCGCCGCATCTGAAAAATCATTGGCGTTTACAGACACGAAAGCCTCTATCGCATGAGTAAATACGTCAATTCCTGTATCCGCCGTCACAGCAGGCGGAACACTTTTTACCAGCTCTTCATCCAGCAGAGCGGCATCCGGCATCAGTTCATCCGATACCAGCGGATATTTTACCGACTTATCCGGGTCGCTGATCACGGAAAAACGACTGGCCTCCGAGCCGGTCCCGCTTGTGGTAGGTATGGCTATAAACCGGCACTTTTCTGACAGCTTTCCCTTATCCGCCAATAGGTTCATGGCCTTTGCCGCATCGATGGGCGAACCCCCTCCCAGTGCAAAAAGCACCTGCGGCTTAAAATCAAGCATCACAGAAATTCCTTTTGTCACGGTAGCAATATCCGGGTCCGGTCTGACCTCTGAGAAAATCCTATATTCGATTCCTTTTTTCTCCATGGGCTCTGTCAGATAGCTGACCTTTCCGCTCTCATGCATGAAACGATCCGTTACGATAAACGCCCTGCTTACACCGTTTAATATTTCATCAAGAGAGTCCTTTCCCAGATATATGCGGGGTTTCAAATAAAACGATTCCATATAACAGCCTCCTTTCCTCTTCATCCTATAATTCCTGAAACCTGCATCCGGAGCTTTTTTAAATTCTCTGAGCACCGAATGCTTTCCGCAAGCATCTACTAGTAATTTTCATTATAACACCCGTTTTAATTTTCGTCAATTTCATATAATTTTCTTTTTATTTTATTTCATTTTTGTCTATTTTGCTGTATTTTCTCTTCATTTTCACCTCTTTTATCCGTTTTTCCTCTTTTTCTTTGTGCATTTTACACATTTTCCCTTCATTTTCATCCGGGGATTTCGTTTTCCGTGAGCATGATGCCGGAGAAAACCTGCTCCGCAGCCTTTCTAAATATGCTTTCTGCCGCTATAAAAACAGAGTTTCCTGCAAGACAAAAAGAGCCGCAACTCCTATGAGTCACAGCTCTCTTCTTTCCGTTTTCACTTATATTAGAACTGCATCTGATACAGTCCTGCATAGATTCCGCCTTTTTTCAGCAGCTCTTCGTGGCTTCCCTCTTCCGCAATTCCATCCTCCGTCAGTACCAGAATTCTCTGGGCATTGCGGATGGTGGACAGGCGGTGGGCAATAACGAAGGTAGTTCTGTTTTTCGCCAGCATTTCCAGAGAATGCTGTACGATTTTCTCACTCTCATTGTCCAGCGCCGAGGTTGCCTCATCAAAGATCAGCACCGGAGGATTCTTCAAAAATACTCTGGCAATGGAAAGACGCTGTTTCTGTCCTCCCGACAGCTTCACGCCCCGCTGTCCGATATCGGTATCATACCCCTGAGGAAGCCCCATAATAAACTCATGAGCATTTGCTGCCATCGCTGCCCGTACCACCTCTTCGTCGGAGGCCTCCGGTTTTCCATACCGGATGTTATCCATAACCGTTCCTGCAAACAGATACACATCCTGCTGCACAATACCGATCTGGCGGCGCAGCTCTTTCAGCCGGATATCCCGGACATCTGTTCCATCCAGCTTTACGCTTCCCTCTGTCACATCATAGAACCGGGGAAGCATGGAGCAGAGGGTGGTCTTTCCGGCTCCGCTGGTGCCCACCAGAGCCACGTACTCGCCCTGCTTAACCTTCAAATTTACATGAGAAAGAACATTTTCCTTGTTCTCCTCATAGCGGAAGCTTACATTGTCAAATTCCACATCGCCTTTCACTTCTTTTAAAGATACCGCATCCGGGCGGTCCGCAATATCCGGCGCAATATTCACGATTTCCAGAAAACGTTCATAACCGCTGTAGCCATTCTGGAACTGCTCGGTAAAGTTCACCAGTTTTTTTACCGGCTCGGTAAAGTTATTGATATAAAGAATGAAGGTAACCAGATCTGTTGCGGACAGTTCGCCTACCGCCATCAGATAAGCCCCGACAATCAGGGAACCCACCGTAATCAGTGTGGAAAACACACCCATTCCTGTATGGTAAATTCCCATATACTTGTAGCTTACTTTTTTAGAAGCTACAAACCGCTCATTTCCTTTACGGAACTTGTCCATCTCCGTTTCTTCGTTGCTGAAGGATTTCACCACACGGATTCCGGAAAGGCTGTCCTCGATCTGGCTGTTGATATCTGCGATTCTGGCTCTGTTTTCCCGGAACGCGCCCTTCATCTTCTTATTCAGTCCCACGGCATACACCAGCATCATAAGCACAATAGCAATCGCCACCAGCGCCAGCTTCAGGTTCACCATTACAAGGATGGAAAATGCACCCACCAGCTTAATGGTGGAAATCAGTACATCCTCCGGGCCATGGTGCAAAAGCTCGGTGATATCAAACAAGTCGCTGGTAATTCTGGACAGAAGATGTCCCACTTTCTGGTTATCATAAAAAGCGAAAGACAATTTCTGGTAATGCCCGAAGATTTCATTCCTCATATCATGCTCAATCTTCGCTCCCATCATATGGCCGAAATATGCAATATAGAAATTACAAAATCCCTCCAGCGCTACCATGATCAGCATCACAATTCCCAGTTTCACAATCATCCTTGTAGACTGCTCAATGGGCAGCTCCACTACAGTCCCAGTGATATATCTGACCATCAGAGGAATCATCAGCGTTACCGCCGCCCCCAGCATGGCAAAAAACATATCCGACCAAAACAATCCTTTGTACGGCTTATAATAGGCCGCCAACTTCTTCAGTTTGTGCTCCATCTCCGTTTCCTCCCAATGTTTATCGTTCAAAAGTTTATCTTTTTTCAAGTTTAAGATAAATAGTGCCGGACGGCTTTGTCCGGCACTATTTATCAGTATATCGGTTTTCCTAAAAAAAGTCAATCAACGAGCTGGGCTTTATCCCATTTCATTATCTCAGCAGATAGACGAAATACGCTGCATAGCTCACCAACATGATTACGCCTCCCGCGCGGCTCAGGATTCTGTCTTTGAATACACAAAGCCACAACAGCACTCCCGCAGCGACAGCGATCACTGTGTCGATCAGAAATGCCGGCTCAAATACCACCGGTGTGATCAGCGCTGTAGTACCCACAACGAACAGGATATTAAAAATATTGCTTCCCACGATATTTCCGATGGCAATATCCGCTTTTCCTTTGATCGCCGCAGAAACAGAGGTAAACAATTCCGGCAGTGAAGTTCCCAAAGCTACGATCGTCAGTCCGATAAAGCGTTCACTCATTCCCATGGCCTCTGCAATGGAAGTAGCAGCATCTACTGTTACATCGCTTCCCCAGATAACCAGTCCCAGTCCAATCACGGTGAGAAGCAGAAGCTTCCATACCGGCTGTTCCTTAGCTTCTTCCTCTTCCTCTTTATTTTTCTTCGCCATCCAGAACAGGTAGCCCAAATAAATCAAAAATGCCACCCAGAGGATAATTCCTTCCACAAAAGTAATCTCCTGCCCGGTATATCCCAGTCCTAAAAGCAGCAGGGTAATCAAAAGCATATACGGTATTTCCACTCTGACTGTGGAGCGGGCCACTGCCACTGCCACAATCACGGAAGTGATTCCCAAAATGATCAGGATATTCAGGATGTTGCTTCCTACAATGTTTCCAATCGTAATCGCTGCATTTCCTTTGAGTCCGGCGTTGATACTTACCGCCGCCTCCGGGGCGCTGGTTCCCATGGCAACGATGGTAAGTCCCACCACCAACTGAGGAATCCCGAATTTCCCGGCAATTCCTGCCGCTCCGTCCACAAACCAGTCTGCTCCTTTTACCAGCATTGCGAAACCAACTACCAGTAATAAAATCTGAATCAACATTTCCATTTTCTTTTCTTCCTTTCTGATATTTTGTTGATTGTATACGGGGTCTCATAACGCAAAAAAGACCTTTACCGCATACAAAAAATATGCGATAAAAGTCTCGTTCCTCTCTCAATATGTGCCCCGGTCCCGGAAGACGTGATGACGTTGCACATAACACCCCGAAGGGGTGCGAACTACTCCCTGTTATCTTTTTTGATTTTAGCAAATTGGGGGAAAATCGTCAATTATTTTTTACTTCATTCCGAAATAATTTTTCATTTGCTCTTTTATTTCAGCAACCAATTGCAAGCAAAACTGCCGCTCCAGCCCAGTGAACCTATCTGTGTTTTAACCTGATATTCCATCATTCTCAGTACATAATCTGGTAATTTTCTTGTTCCCCGCTCCCATTCTATTACTGTTCTGTATGGAATTCCGATACACAATGTGTAACCAAAGTATTTCACCCCGGCAATGAATCCGCCACGCACAGCGCCCCCCACCCCAGCCGCGGATTCGGATACTCCCTCTCCCCCGGCAGATGCCGCGCCCCGTTGATCAGATAACTCTTCAATTTTTCCCCATACAGATACGGGTCATTTTCCCTCACAATCCCCTCTTGTGTCAAGTAAATGCACGAAAGAATTTTCTTATATTTGATTGATTTTATGGGATTTGGGGATGGTTTAGATTGAAAAATGATAGAGTGAGTTAAAGAAATGTTATGTTTTAAGAACTGAATGAGTTAAATAAGTTCACTGGAACAGATACGCAATGCTTTCTCGCGCTAAAGTCTCATAGTCTCATTCAAAATTTGAGACTATGAGACAAAGCATAAAAAAAGCCTTAATTTTCCTGTTTATCGTGTATACTCCTGATTAAAACAGACTGCTTTCGTAAGCAAGTCTCACCTCTGTCTCATTAGTCTCATTTCACACTTGAGACTATGAGACTGACCAACGGCCTGTTTTCTTGTCATAAGAGAAACCGCATTTTTTTCGTATCTTTGCATATTCTCTAAAAACGGTGGCTCTGGAAATATCTAAAGCTGCCATTACTTCTTCAACAGTCAAATGATTGTTTTCTTTTATCATATTTACAATAACCGCTTCTCTGTCTGTAAGCTCATTTTCTTCCTTATATTCTTCAACAGCTGCCCCAGTAACAGGAATATTAATCCGAAAAACATCTCCTTCTATCAGTTCCGGTTTTCCTCCCGCCGTATAAATTGGTGTGTATTTATACAAATTCCGCACGCCGGATCCAATAGTATCTGCTAATCCAACTGCAACAAAAAATCTCGCCAAAATCGGATTCTTAGGATATGGTGTAAATTCTGTCTCTAAAATATTTCCCTGTCTTCTAGCTCTACACCAGTTTTCCGTTCTTATCCAATCTTTTTCAATGATTACCTTAGCCGGAAATGCGCTGGAGAAATCGCGGTGAACTAAAATATTGCTTACAATCTCTCTTGATATCAGATCCCTTACACTCGCCCGCACATTATCCACCAACGCAAATTTATCCGGAGTATGTTTTGCAATGAAATCCATTAATAACTCATAACTCTCAATGAGATTCGTTTTAATAATCAATCGATCATCATATCTGTCCAAATTTTCTTTCCTGCATAATGCATCTGTTACATACCCAGGTGCACATGACTGTATTACTTCATCTTTACCAAACAATAATATCGCCGCCAGATTATACCCTTGCGTTCCTGTCACAAAATCTGTCTCGTATAAACCGGCACTGATCATAAGCTCTTTGTCAGACATACGTAACCACTCATGTCTGGGATTTCTATTGGAAATCATTCTTCTGACTTTTTCCATTAAATCCATTCTCAAATGTTCCTCTTTCACATATGGGAATAATTTGCTCTCTGTATAAGAATTACTTTTTCTGGCATAAAGATTTTCCATCTGAATTGGAGAATCTGTTATATCCATATCACCTTCCTCGTTCCGGTCATATACCCGACCGGCACACTTTTCTACCGTTGAAATTGGAGGAACATACATGTACAGCAACAATTTGCCGTTATATTCAAATTCTTCCACCGATAAGTACAGTGTCGGAGACATTTTCTTTGGATTATTCAATTGATTCACCAGATTTTTCTTCAAATCATTCACAGCATTCCGATTGACACCAATAGGAATACCACCATCCTGAACACCCATAATAATATACCCGCCATATCGATTAGAAAATGCAGATACAGTCTCATATACAGAATCATGAATTTGATTCACACATTCTTTGTATTCTATCGTTATCTTTTCATCTTTCGAAAGAAGCTCTTGCATTTTTTCAAATGTCATCAAATCACCTCAACTTTAAGCACCCATTGCTTTTATATTTATTTTGGCCTTAATACAAACAGTCTTTCAAATTCAATTATGTCTCTGAAAATATTTCTTTCAAAATATAATAGAGTTTTTTTGTTTCATCCTCTGTAAGCGTAATTCCTTTTCCCATTTTTTCATGCTCCGGTGACCAGTCACGAATATCAATTTTTGCTTTTGCACCATTCCATGAAACTAAATTAACTTCTTTTGTCCATCCCTTTGTACTAGTATTTCATCCTTTAATTAACTCGACTTTTTGACAGAAAGTGTATCAACAACGATTTCTTCCGATACATCAATGTCATCAAGATTATATTTCCAAC
>JAHAFI010000022.1 GCA_018374355.1 Clostridiales bacterium | reverse complement strand
AGCTCAGTCGGTAGAGCATGCGGCTGTTAACCGCAGTGTCGTTGGTTCGAGTCCAACTGGGGGAGCTTTTTTAAGAATAAGGCTCCTTGGTCAAGCGGTTAAGACATCGCCCTTTCACGGCGGTAACACGGGTTCGATTCCCGTAGGAGTCACTGATGAAGTTCTTGCATAAATTGCAAGGTTTCTTCATATAATAAAATATGGCGCAGTAGCCAAGTGGTAAGGCAATGGTCTGCAACACCAGTATCCACCGGTTCAAATCCGGTCTGCGCCTCTCTTAAAAGCCCCTGAAATGGGGCTGTTTTTATTTTGTATTGTATTTCGTGTTGCATAGTTCTGTAAAATAAAGAGCCACTACCTATAAAAGCGGCGGCTCTTTGTTTAAGAATATTTTTTGATTATTCGACTGGAATCATGGGAAGACAAATTGTGGCAATTGTACCTTTTCCAAGTTGGCTTTGATAAGAAATTCCATAGGTGTCACCAAAATATAATTTAATACGTTGATCTACATTACGTATGCCATATCCTTTGGTTTCAACTGTTGTAATAGTATTTAGTGTTTTTTCATCCATACCGCAGCCATTATCGGTTACTACAAACAAAAGATAATTCCCTTCTGCTTTCCCTTCTATGGAAATGGTTCCTATTTCATCAGAAGAATATTCTCTGCATTCAATTCCATGCATGATTGCATTTTCTACCAACGGTTGTATGATGAGATTGATAATCCGGTTGGGAAAAATGATTTCATCAATAGTATATATCACTTTAAAAGAAAAAGAATGCAGAATTTTTTGCAATTCAATGTAAGAAGTAATATTTTTCCATTCTTCGTATACGGTGATAGTATTGTGCCCTTTATTTAAAGTGGTTCGATAAAAAGAGGATAGATGTAAAGCAATTTTACTGATTTCGGGCTGCTCACAGCGTATAGCTTTTGCATTAATCATAGAGAGACAATTATATAGAAAATGTGGATTGATTTGAGACTGAAGCATTTGCAGATGGTATTCTTGCTTTGCTAGCTTGTTAATAAATAGTTCATTAATCGTATCTTCCAGACGATGTGCCATGCGATTAAAGGTTTGAATCAAATGTGCAATCTCATCGTTATAGTTGCTCTGGATTGTGACCGTAAAATTATCTGCCTGAATATTTGATAGATTTTCGTCTAATTGTTCCAGCGGCGTGACAATGTAACGAGACAGCTTTATACTGATGTAACCTATGACAGACGCACATATGATAATAATTCCAAGTGTAATAAACATGAATGAGTTTGCAGCACTTGTTAGCTCTTTTTGCGGACGATAAATACGGATGGTCCAGTTGTACTTATTTTCATCGGTACTTTCTACAAAAAATGTTTGATTATTTTCAGAAATTAATGTCCTGTCTAAATGTTCCGAAAACAGTTTATTAATCGAATAGTCAGTATCCAGCTCTGAATGGGAAAATAGTAGTTCGCCTTGCTGGTCATAAATAGCAACAGCATAATTATCATCAAATAAAGTTTTATAATCATCAAATATCCCGTTATAGGATAACTTAATTATAAAAATATTCGGATAAATTGTATCTGGCATGTGATGAATCAGCAAAAGTGAATTACTTTCTTCTTCATAGACATACATAGGAACCGGAGTGGTGAGAGCATCCTGATACCATGGCTTATCCTGTATTTCTGTCAGAGGAAAGAGGATAGAATTATGAGGATATAGGTTTGTTCCGGTGTAAAGAGTAATGCCAGTGATTTCCCGGTGCATAGCCTGTACAAGCGGGAGTCTTGAATCAAAAACGGTATGATTTACCAGAAACATATCATAATTGTTTGAGTAGGTGCTGTCTACTGCATTTTTGATTGCGCTGTCCCATACCAGATTATTAATAATGTCTGTATGTAGAGTCAGGGTATGATTCAATGATACATTGGCACGTTCCAGAATATTATGAAGATGGTTTTTCTCTCGATTAATTAAAAAATTTCGGTTTTGTATGGTGAAGAAAATGCCAAGTATCATAGTTGGAATCAGACCTACTGTAAAACAGAGAAGTCTGATTTTTTTCCTCAGCTTTAGATTTAGATACCAAGTATAAATTTTTTTCATAAAAAGGTTCCTCCACAGTTACTGTCTCATTTTATCAGGGGTTTCTCCATAATATTCATGAAAACTTTTAATGAAGTAAGAAGTATTATTGAAGCCTACTGCGGTTCCAATATCATTAACTTTCATATTTGTGTCTAATACCATCTGACGGGCTTTTTCCATTCGGATAGATTTTATATATTTGTTGATACTGTTGCCGGTTTTCAGTTTAAAAAGAGAACTTAAATAGCTAGGATTCAGATAAACGATTCCGGCCAGTTCATTCAAAGTAATCGGTTCAGAATAATGCTGAGAAATATACTGCTGGACTATCTGAATAACATGATTTTGGGTTAAATTAGATGGTGCACTACTCATCTGTAGCTTCGACAGCACATTGGCAACTATTTTTTCAATATCATATATAAATGAGCAGGAAAAAATTTCATTGATGTCATTTACAATATCTGATGTAAATTGCTTTTGATTTTTATATAAAAGCTGTATCAGATTGGAATATATATAGCGTACAAAAATATGAGAATAATTTTTTTGCTGTTCAAAAATTTGATTTAGAGTTTGAATGTCCAGCGCGAGTTTTGACAAATTATTCGAATCAATATCGGATTCAATTTCTGCTAAAATGTGTGTGCATACATCCTGAATATCGGGAAGAACACCGTCTACGCTTTGCTTATAAAACACAAAACGATCTTGGCAAAAAAAACGGGTTTCCAAAAGTGCACATGTGTCTTCATAGGCATCAGCCAGTTCATAAGAATCATTCAACGGAGAACTGATTCCAAAGTAACATTTTTCGTGAAAAAGTTCATATAATTGTTCGTGTATGTTTTGGCAGATTTTAATCATTTCCGTGATGGAGAGCTGATTATTTCCGATAAGTAAAAGTACTGATTGCGAGGGGTTTAAGTTAATTTGGTCAAAGGGCAAGGGAAGCATCTGATGCAAAATGTCCATAAACTGATTGGAAAGACTACTGTCACAGTCAAAAAAGGATTCTTCAAAATGCAGCATTAGAAGTTGTGAATAGTTTTTTAAACTTTCGAAGCGAAGATTTTCCTCCATAGAGTTCAGATGGACGTAGGGCATTCGATTTAATTTCATATATAGGTAATGATTTTTTGTGATTAAGGATTGATTTTCTGTATTCTTTTTTTCGATCGCTGCTTTACGAAGAAAATCTAGTGTACGTATCATAGTTTTTTTGAATTCTTCCGGATCCAAAGGTTTTAGTAAATAATTGTAGGCCTGAATGGTAAGTGCAGTTTTTACATAGGAAAAATCATCATAGCAGGTAAAAAATATAATTGGAAGTTCTACATTCTTCTGGCGAGCGGCAGAAGCAACTTCCAGACCATTAGCAAAGGGCATTTTTATATCAGTGAGAATTAGGTCAATGGAAACATCTTCGAGAATTTGTAGTGCTTGTTTTCCATTTAGTGCATGATAGATTTTGAAATAGGAATCCAATTGTATTTTCTTTAACAAATATACAACCAGTTCATATTCTTCCAACTCATCTTCTGCAATCAGCATATTATAGGACATAAATGTTTTTACCTTTCTGTAAATAGAAAATTTGAGAGTCGGGTGGTATCAACAAAATTATTGATGATATCACCTGAATATCCTAAACTATGATAGCATAAATCCAGCATTCCATACAATATTAAACAGCTATTCTGTGCAAATACCAAAAATACTGTTACTAATCCAAAAATGTTTTTATATACAAATCTCATGTAAATGATAGAATTATCCTTAGTAAAATCAATGGCCAGTGATTTGCATAATGGAATTCGAAAGTTATGAAACAGAGAGGAAAAAGAGGAATGAGCAGAAAAGGTAAAAAAATTTTAGCAGGTTTTTTATCAGCTACTACAGTTTTTTCGCTGACAGCCTGCAGTGGAGAGAAAGAAGCAGAAAAGAGTTCTGCAGAGACAACAGAAGAAGTTGTTGAAGGGGGAGATTATGCATTTGCCCCATATAAAGACGAACTGGTTATAACTTTGGGAAGACTTGCTTCTCAGCATACGCAGTCTTCAATGTATGAAGGAGATACCTTTGAAAATAACCCGTATACAAGATATGTAAAAGAAAAACTTAATATTTCTTTTGAGGATGTTATTGAAGCAGACGGTGATGACTACAAAAAACAGATTTCTCTGGCAATTGCATCAGGGGAACTTCCGGATATGTTTACTGTGACAGATTATAATACCTTACTTGAACTGGTAGAAAATGATCTGATCTATGATATGACAGAACTTTATGACAAGTATATCTGTGACTATGTCAAAGGTGTTTATGACTCTTTTGACGGACGATGCTTGGAAATGGCAACTTTCGACGGAAAGCTGATGGCTTTGCCGGGCAGTAATCCGGATAATGGGGTTCCGCTTTTATGTTGGGTAAGAAAAGATTGGCTGGAACAGTTGAATTTTAATCCAGATGAGGACGGAGATCTATGTATTACCATGGAAGAACTGGAAGAAACTGCTAAGATGTTCATGGAAGCAGATTTATCAGGACAAGGAACTCTTGGTCTTGCATTTGCAGATAATGTCGGCGATGCTATGCCGATATATGAATTAATGGGTGGACATGCTGACAAATGGGTAAAAAATGAAGATGGTTCTGTTCAATGGTCTACTTTTGCAGACGATTCTGTAAAAAAAGCATGGGAAAAGATGAATCAATGGTTTGAAGAAGGAATTTTGGATCCACAGTTTGGAACTAGAACAGGTGAAGATATTGATTCCCTGTTGATTAATAATCAGCTTGGTATTTGTTTTGGACCATGGCATACACCGGACTGGAGATTGACACATGTAAAGGATGCAAATCCGGATGCAGAATATGTAGCATACACACTGAAGGATGAAAATGGTGTTGTAAATACTTATCATGAAAATGCAGCAGGAAGTTTCGTAGTTGTTAATAAGGAATTCGAACATCCGGAAGCAGCAGTAAAGATTTTGAATGTTATTTTCGGAGATTTGGCAACAGCAACAGAAGAAACAGCACCTGAAGTAATTCAGTTTGTAAAAGATGGAGGAGATAACTTCTGTAGACCATTCCAGATTGAGGTAACGCCTTATGAAAGTACACAGACATATTATACGGATCATATGGCAGTTATGAATAAAGAAATTACACCGGATCAAGCAACTACAGCAGAAAACAGAACGACATCCGCTGCAATGCTGCAGTACCTTGAGAATCCAGAAGGACCGGCAGACGAGGTCAGTGCAGGATGGAAAGCATATAATTCCAGAATTGTTGGCTGTAGTGCAGCGGTAGGGGCTTTACAGAAAAATGATAATGCAAATTGGTTATCTCCTATGTATCCTCCTACGTTACCTGTAATGGCACAGAAAATGACCACCTTGGATACTCTAGAACTTCAGGCATATATTAAAATCGTTACTGGAGAAGAACCGATTTCTTATTTTGACGAGTTTGAAGAAGAGTGGCTTGCTAATGGCGGTACAGAAATTATCGAAGAGTTGGAAACATATTATCAGAATTAATCAACATAGAAAGTGGTGGGGCTGCTGCAAAAGAATAATTTTCTGCAGCGGCCCCATTTTATAGGAGATAAGTCTATGGCGAAAGCTAAAAAAATAACAAGGACAAGAAAAAAATTCAATACATCTGAATTGTTTTACAATGGAATGATTATGCCGGGCATTATCATGATTGTTTTGTTTAATTTTGTGCCGATGTTTGGTATTGTTATGGCATTTCAGGATTATAAGCCTACAAAAGGTTTTTTGGGTTCAGCATTTGTTGGATTCAAACATTTTAAATATTTGTTCCAAATTCCAGATGGTTATCAGATTTTCAGAAATACACTGGTAATTGCAACAGGAAAAATTATTATTGGTACGGTTGTGGCGATTATTTTTGCTATACTGTTAAATGAAATCAGAGTTGCAAAACTGAAAAAAACAGTGCAGACAATTGTATATTTACCGCATTTTTTGTCATGGGTTGTATTGGCGGCGGCAATTAAAAGTATTTTTGGTCTGGACGGAATTGTCAATTCTTTTTTGGGAACGGAACTGAATTTTTTGGGAAGCAATCAGTTGTTTCAGGGACTGCTGATTGGAAGTGATGTTTGGAAGGAATTTGGTTATAATTCAGTTGTTTTTCTAGCGGCACTTACATCTATTGATCCGGGATTATACGAAGCTGCTGAAATCGATGGAGCAAACTGGTGGCAGAGAACATTTCATGTTACTCTTCCGGGGATGCGTTCAGTGATTTTCCTGATGACTGTCATGGGACTTGGTAATATTTTAAATGCAGGATTTGATCAGGTATACAATCTTTACAGTGCATCAGTATATGAAACAGGTGACATCATTGATACATATGTATATCGCGTTGGACTTTACAGTATGCAATATAGCTTTGGTACAGCAATCGGTCTGATGAAATCAGTCATTGCATTTATCCTGATGATGACAGCAAATGGACTGGCAAAACGGTTCTCTGACAGTAAAATTTTCTGATGAAGGAGTAAACGATGAGAAGAAGTAAACTTGTTGGAAAAATTGGTTATATAGGTATTTATGCAATTGTCATCCTGATGGGATTGTTCTGTTTACTGCCTCTATGGTATATTGTGGCAATTTCCTTCTCGAAGGCCTCTGCAGTTCAGGGAAATATGGTGTCTTTGATACCAGTAGGATTTAATACAATTGCATATGAAGAAATTTTGGGTGATGCTCAGTATTGGAGATCTTTTGGAATTTCAGTAGTTCGTGTAATTCTTGCCCTTGTGATTAATACGGTATTATCAGTTTGTATGGCATACCCACTCACGAAATCAAAACAGGAATTCAGAGCACGCAATGTTTATATGAATATGTTGATTTTTGCGATGCTGTTTAATGGAGGTCTGGTTCCTACTTTTTTGACTCTGAAAAACTATAATATGCTCAATACAATTTGGGCGCTTGTTCTTCCCGGGGCAGTTCCGATTTTTAATGTGATTCTGTTGATGAACTTTATGCGGGGAATTCCAAAATCATTAGAGGAAGCCGCAGTTCTGGATGGTGCGAATCCATTTCAAGTATTGACAAAAGTGTATTTGCCCTGTTCTGTTCCGGTTCTAGCAACGGTAGCACTGTTTAGTATTGTAGGAAGCTGGAATGATTTTTATAGTGGGTTGATGTATATTACAAAAATCAAAAACTATCCGTTGATGACATATATTCAGAGTATTACGATCAATATGGAAGATATTATTAAAAACGGAACAATGGAAGATATTGTTCGTGCATCTCAATTATCTTCGCAAAATTTGAATGCAGCTAAAATCGTAATTGCGGTAATTCCGCTTCTGATTATTTATCCGCTTTTGCAGAAGTACTTTATTACTGGTATTGTAATTGGTTCTGTAAAGGAATAAAGCACTCCTTTTGCAAAAGTGCTAAAGCTAATGCTCAAGTGATTTTTTTGAGTTCCACAAACAAGGAGATTAAGATGAATAAGCAAAATATGACGAATCGAGAGCGGCTTTATAATAGTTTTCATAAGAAAGAAGTAGATCACATTGCATGGTCCCCATTGATTGATGAATATTTTATAAGTTCTCTGCCAAAACAGAATTTTCAAATGGATATTTTGGAGGCGATGAGATATATCGGCAATGATATTATGGAAAGGCATGTTGCAGGACCGGATATTATATATAACAAGGTAAATATACGGACTGAAAAAAGTAGTGACGGACAAAAAATAAGGACATGGTTTGAGACATCAGTGGGAAATATTTATGAGGAGAGAAAGAATTCCGGCAATACTTCATTTATTACCGAATCACTAATTAAAACCGTTGAGGACGTAAAAGTTTTTGAGTATATAGCGGAAAATATGGACTATCGAGAAAATATTTTTAAATTTGCAGAACGTGACAGAATGATTGGTGATGATGGGATGGCTATTCCCAGCGGTATGCTTACGCCGATTCAACAGTTACTCCAACATCTTGCAGGTGTGGAAAGTACGGTATTCCTTATGTATGATTATCCCAATGAACTGGAAGAATTATTTGAAGTAATGCATGAGTCAAACCTGAAACATTATAAAATTCTGGCAGAATATCCGACAGAAGTTGTCTTTGCATATGAAGATACCTCTTCAACTGTGATGAGCAGGGATATGTTTTTGAGGTATTCAGCTCCAGCTATTGACAAGTATGCAAAGCTTCTGCATGATTCAGGAAAACTTTTTATTACACATATGTGTGGCTGTCTGAATGCTTTTAAGGATGATATTAAGAATGGGCTTCAGGATGGAATCGATTCATTATGTCCTCCAGATACTGGGGATCTTTATGTATGGGAAGCACGAAAGGCGTGGGGAGATAATAAAATCATTATCGGAGGTATTGACCCTCCAAAGCTATTCCAAATGAGTGCAGACGAAAGTGCAAAGGAAGCCGCTATGATTCTTGAACAAATGCGGGGAGAAACAGGCTTCATACTGAGTACAGGAGATGCAGTTTCTTATGGAACGCCAATAGAAAATCTTAGAAAAATCACGGAACTCGTAAAAAATTTTAAATAGAATACCAAATTGAAGCACTATATTTTTTAAACAGTATATCATGAAAACGACAAGTATTTCATGATATACTGTTTTTCATTATTGCTGTAAAGCTAGCATTGTAAAATCTTCTTATATGAAATTCCCCATAAATTTCTGAAACCCATCAATAATGACAACATTCTCTTTCTCAAAGTCCGAATTATTTTCAAATAAAACTGCTGTAACCAGCGGCTCTTTTTTTACAACATCCCAGCCATTTTTCAATGATTGAGCATAGATTTGGGAATATTCCTGCCAACTCTCATATATTTTTTCAGGATTTGTTTTTCCATCCAACAGATCGGCAACTGTTTGTAAGCTGCCCCACAAGTGTTTTCCATCTCCATCCTGATGTTGGAGGCTTTCTACGGAATTATATGCTGAGCTTCCGGCCCAAAGCCCCTCCGGCCAGAAGATTCTGTCTGCCCAAGAGCAGTACATGGTACTTCTGCTTTCGCCCCAGAGCGTTTCCAGAGCATTGCTGACTGGAGCCATTTCAGCATCAGAAGGATATTCGGCGTACAGTAAAGTGAGGTGGGATTCCCCGGAAGAATCTTCCAGAAACATAAGATGTACGCTTACTGCTGTACTGTCAAGAAATTCTATATTATTCATTTCCATAACATAGCCTTCTAAAGAGGGGGATGATACCGGCTTTGTTTCTGCTTTGGTGAAATCCCAGTCAAGTATCCGGCCTACGTCTTTTTCAGCGAGTCCAAAAATATTTTCCAAGTCCGTTTTGCTTTCTTCTTTTGAAGAGGATTGACAACCGATCAATAAGCAGCTCGTTAGCAGGAATATTACAGGGAGGAAAAATATTCGTCTAAATTTTGTTGCTTTTGTTTTGATCATAAAACTCCTTTCATCACAAAGAAATCAGTGTTACGTAACCTTTCCTAAACTCACCACATATAGAGGGAGTTTTAGCTGCTTTCAAGATAAGATAGTATTAAATTCAAAGGAATCACTCCTTTCATGTAAGCACAGTATTTGTTTTTATAATTATATCATAGAAAAAATATTGTTGCAATATTTACATGTTGTGAAAAAAGTATCTGATATTTTAAAGTTACTGTTCAATGATAATATTCCGCGAGGTGTTTTCGCGCAGATTGCACGGAAATCCCGAGACATACAGCGCCAAAATGGGATGAAATCACATTTGGTGTGCATCGCGAAGCGTGTTGCTGTGAACGGAGAGAACAGTAACATTTTAAAGCATTTTATGAATTTCAGGAAATCATAAAGGGAAAAATTGTAAATTAAATTTCCAGTTTGATTTTACCGACAAAGGAAATTCGTTAAAGTTTTACAATAACCTGATAGAAGAAAAAATTTTTCTCCCTTATAATAAAAAACAATTGCGTCACTCAAACGAAAAAAGAAAGAAAATGTAGGAAACTTACAAGACCCCGTCAGTATGGAGGAAGAAAAAATGAATGAACAACTGGAGCTTGCGATCAGGGAAATCTATGCCGCTCTTCGAAAATCCGAAAAGAAAGCTGCCGACTATCTTTTGAGCTATCAGGGCTCTTTCAGGGAATTAACATTGGAAAAGATTGCAGAGGAGGCAGAGGTAAGCCAGCCGACGGTTCTGCGGTTTATCCGGGCCATGGGATATAAAGGGTATAAAGAATTTCGCTATGTGCTTGCAGATGAGCAGGAGAATCAGCAAAAGGATAAAATCCTAAATGGCTTTGGCATAACGAAAGAGGATAAGGTCGGTGAAATGCCGGCAAAAATCATAGGAACCTCGATCAGCCAGATGAAGGACACATTGAAACAAATTTCACCGGAAAAGCTGGAACGGGTGGTAAAGATGATTAAAGAAGCGGACAGAATAGCCGTTTATTATGTGGAAAATTCCTCCTGCACAGCCAATGATCTGGTGACAAAGCTGATGTATCTGGGAATCAACTGCTATGTATACCCTGATTATTATATGCAGAGCGTCAGCGCCAGCAATCTGGGGAAAAATGATCTTGCCATCGGTATTTCTTATTCCGGTTCTTCGAAAAGTACGGTGGAGGTAATGCATACCGCGCAAAAATCCGGCGCGAAAACTATAGCAATCACAAACTTTGAAAATGCGCTGATCAATAAGTATTCGGATCTTGTATTATCCACAAGTAATAAGCAGTTTATCTACGGAGACGCCATTTTTTCAAGAGTATCCCAGTTGGCGGTGGTGGATATGATCTATACGGGGATTTTGCTGAGTGATTATGAGAAATATACAAGGATTCTGGATAAGAACAGCAGAATCATTCAAAAATTGGGTTATGAGGAAAGATAGAGAAGGATAACGGGGCCAAAAGCCTCGTTTTTTTGTAGATTTTCTACATTTGCCTTAACGTTCCCTTTACAAATTTTTATCAAAATCAAGGTGGTTTCGCTGAAGGAAAATATGATTTGATAAAATACGTCGAGAGACAAAGACAACGGAACATACAGAGTTTATTCCCGCAGGCAGCGAGCCCGGCTGATAGCAAACACATCCATTTGGTGACTGCTGCGAGAATCAAAAACCCCGTTGCTTACAGCGGGTTTTTTGACTGGAAACAGGCAAGTAGGAGGAGTACAAAATGCTTGAGATAAGAAATTTGAAAAAATCATATGACGGTGTGACCATATTGCACGACATTAACCTGCAGATTGAAGAGGGAGAAATCGTTTCCATTCTGGGACCATCCGGGTGTGGAAAGACTACATTGCTGAATCTGATTCTGGGGCTGACAGACGCCGATGAAGGAGAAATTATTTTTCAGGGGAAAGATGTGCTGCACGTTCCCATGGAACAGAGAGGCTTTAACATTGTTTTTCAGGACTACGCATTATTTCCCAACTTAAACGTATACAAAAATATTACCTATGGATTGAAAAACAAACCGGATATTTCCACAAAACAGGAAGTGGAAGACATGATCGACCTGCTGGGGCTGAGAGAGCATCTGGATAAAAAGATCGAACAACTGTCAGGAGGGCAGAAACAGCGTGTGGCGCTGGCAAGAACCATGGTGATGAAACCGAAAATTCTGCTGCTGGACGAGCCATTGAGTGCGCTGGATGGTGTGATCAAAGAATCCATCAAAGAAAAGATCAAACAGATCGCAAGAGATTTTCAGCTCACCACCATTATCGTGACCCACGATCCGGAAGAGGCTCTGACCCTGTCCGACAAGGTGCTGATTGTAAATAAAGGAACGATTTCCCAGTACGGAAAGCCGGATGAGATCATCCGCACACCGGACAATGACTTTGTGAAAGAATTTATTCTGAACCAGCTTTTGATTAAAAGAAATAATATTTTCAGCCTGTTCAGACAGGAGCAGGCTGCAATGCAGGTGGGATGAGATGGACAAAAAGGGAAAAGAAAAAGAAATAAAAGGAATCTACATACTTGTAACACTGGTATTTCTGATATTCCTGCTGGTTCCGATTCTGCGGCTGTTCTGGAAATCCTTTGAGATGAATGGAAGTCTGTCATTTGAAAATTATGTAGAGGTGCTTACCGGACGGGGATTTCTGACGGCGTTCGGCAACAGTCTGGTGATTGCTTCTGTGAGCGCGGTGGTAACAACGGTTTTGGCCTTTATTCTGGCGTACACCATCAATTATACCAATATTCCGGCGGTATACAAGAAATTCATAAAAAAAGCGGCGGTTCTGCCTATGCTGCTTCCCACAATCACTTATGGATTCGCCATTATTTATTCTTTCGGGAAACAGGGGCTTCTGACCCGGCTGTTTGGCAGACAGTTGTTTGAAATCTACGGATTCAACGGACTGCTTCTGGGATATGTGATCTATGTTTTGCCGGTATCTTTTCTTCTGGTTTCCAACACGATGGAATACATCGATAAAAAGTATACCATTGTTTCAAGAATTATGGGTGATAAGACCCTTGCCACTTTTTTGGGCACGGTCATAAGACCGCTGCTGGGAACACTGGCAGCCTCCTTTGTACAGTGTTTCTTTCTCTGCTTCACAGATTACGGGATTCCCGCATCTGTGGGCGGAGAGTATCAGGTAGTCGCTACGGTTCTTTATAACGAGATGCTGGGAAGTATTCCAAACTTTAACACCGGTTCGGCGGTGGCCATGCTGATGCTGATCCCGTCTGTGATTACCATTGCTCTGCTGCATTATCTGGAAAAATATAATATCCGCTATAACAGGATTTCCAATATCGAGATTCGGAAAAACCGGGGAAGGGACTGGATTCTGGGAGGCATAAGCGGATTAATTCTTCTGGCGGTTCTGTCGGTATTTGCGGTGATCTTTGTTGTGCCGCTGGTAGAAGAATGGCCCTACAGGATCAATTTTACGATGGAACACGTGGTCAGCGTACTGACAGATAAAAGTCTTTTGGGCGTTTATAAAAATTCGCTGATGGTAGCGCTTCTGACGGCGCTTCTGGGTTCTGTTACGACCTACGGGGCGGCGCTTACCACGGCGCGGAGCAAACTTCCGGGAAAGGTGAAGCAGGTCATCGAAAATATTTCCCTGATTACCAATACCATTCCGGGAATGGTCATCGGTATCGCGTATATGCTGATTTTTTCCGGCACGCCGCTGCAAAATACTCTGGCTATCATCGTGATATGTAATGTGATTCATTTTTTCTCCACCCCGTATCTGATGATAAAAAATTCTCTGGCAAAAATGAATGCATCCTGGGAGACCACGGCGATGCTGATGGGCGATACATGGCTGAAAACCATTGTGCGGGTTGTAACGCCCAATGCCATGGGAACGATTCTGGAAGTATTCAGCTACTATTTTGTGAATGCAATGGTGACAGTCAGCGCGGTAATCTTTATCGCAGGGGCAAGAACCATGGTGATCACCACAAAAATCAAAGAACTTCAGTATTATACGAAGTTCAATGAAATTTTTGTACTATCCTTGCTGATCCTGTTTACGAACGTGATCGCAAAAGTAGTATTTAACTATATAGCTACAGACAGAAAGAAAACGAAATAAGAGAGAGGAAAAAATTATTATGAAAAATCGGAAAAGAGTAATTGCAATGGCGCTGACTATGGGAATGACGGTTTCTGCTGTTTTCTCCGGATGCGGCGGATCAAAAAATGACGAAGTGGTGCTTTACACAAATGCAGATGACGAAGCGATTGAGGCCATGAAGGATGCGCTGGACAGTAACGGATACGAGGGAAAATATTTGATGCAGTCTTTTGGAACCTCGGAGCTGGGAGGAAAACTGCTGGCAGAAGGAACCGATATCGAAGCCGATCTGGTAACCATGAGTTCCTTTTATCTGGACAGCGCACAGGAACAAAAAAATATGTTTCAGGATCTGACATTTGAAACCAGTCCCCTGGAAGAGTATGCATCCTTCTACACTCCGATCACCAAACAGGAGGGGGCAATCTTTGTAAATACGGAAATGATGACGGAAAATAATCTGCCCACACCCATATGTATCAAGGATCTGGCAGACCCGGTTTACAGCGGTTTTATTTCAGTAACGGATATTCAGAGCTCTTCTACGGCATGGCTTCTGATGCAGGCTTTGGTGAGCGCTTATGGAGAGGAAGAAGCCACACAGATTCTGGGAGACATTTATAAAAATGCCGGTCCTCATATTGAAAGCTCCGGTTCTGCACCGCTGAAAAAGGTACGGGCAGGAGAGGTGGCCATTGGATTTGGCCTGCGCCATCAGGCGGTAGCGGATAAAGCAGAAGGACTTCCGGTTGATTTTATTGATCCCACAGAAGGCAATTTTTCTCTGACGGAATCGGTTGCTGTGGTGGATAAAGGAGAGAATACCAATGCACTTGCTATGGAGATGGCGGAATGCATTATTAAAAACGGAAGAGAAAAGCTGCAGGAGACATATCCGCTTCCAATTTATGAGGGAGAACCTTCCGACTCGGAAAATATGTCCGCATATCCGAAAGTATTTTCTGAGAAGCTGACCGTAGAGCTGCTGGAAAAACATCAGCAGTTATCTGAAAATGCAAAAGAGCTGGCAAAATAGAAGAAACGGAGAACATATACGATGATGAATTATAAATTATTAACACCGGGACCATTAACTACCACAGAGACTGTAAAAAAAGAAATGCTTTTTGACCACTGCACATGGGATGACGATTACAAAAAAATCACTCTCAGGATTCGGGAAAAGCTTCTGAAACTGGCACATGTACAGGAGCCGGAATATACGGTGGTACTGATGCAGGGAAGCGGTACTTTTGGCGTGGAATCTGTTCTCACCAGTGTGATCGGGAAAGAAGACAAGCTGCTCATCGCTTCAAACGGTCATTACGGCCGCCGGATGGGTGATATTGCGGAACATGCAGGTATTTCCTATGAGATTTACGAAGTGAATTACGACCGGATTCCCGATGCAGAGGAAATCGAAAGGATTCTTGAAAAAGATCCTGCCATCACCCATGTCTCCATGGTTCACAGTGAAACCACCTCCGGTATTCTCAATGATATTGCAGCAATTGCAAAAGTGGTGAAAAAGGCCGGAAGAACGATGATTGTGGATGCGATGTCCAGCTTTGGAGGAGTAGATATTCCGGTGGGAGAACTGGGAATTGATTTCCTTGTCAGCAGCGCCAACAAATGTATTCAGGGAGTTCCGGGATTCTCATTTATCATCTGCCGGACAGAAAAACTGGTGGAGAGCAAAGGAAAAGCCAGAAGTCTTTCTCTGGATCTGTACGATCAGTGGGAAACCATGCAGAAAGACGGAAAATGGAGATTTACTTCTCCTACTCATGTGGTTCTTGCATTTGCAAAAGCTTTGGAGGAAATGGAAGCAGAAGGAGGAATCGAAGCGAGACAGGCCCGCTATACGGATAATAACAGGCTTTTGATTGAAAAGCTGAATAAGCTGGGATTCAAAACCTATGTGGGAGCAGAGTATCAGGGACCGATCATCACTACATTCTTTTATCAGGAAAACAAAAATTATACCTTCGAGGAGATGTACCGTTATATCAAAGAACGAGGATATGCCATCTACCCGGGAAAGGTAACGGATGCAGAAACCTTCCGGATTGGAAATATCGGTGAAATTTATAAAGAAGATATTGAGAAGGTATGCGGCATTATCGAAGATTTTTTGAAGGAAAAAGGAGAACTTTGAGATGAAATTTGAAGCGGTAATATTTGACTGGGCAGGAACAACGGTGGATTACGGATGCTTTGCGCCGGTACAGGCTTTTATGGAAATTTTCAGGGAATATGGAATTGAGCCTACGATGGAAGAAACCAGAAAACCCATGGGTATGCTGAAATGGGATCACATCAAAACGATGCTGCAGATGGAGCGCATCGAAAAGGAATTCCGGAGAGTTCACGGGAGAGCATTTACCGATCAGGATGTAGATGAAATGCATGAAAAATTTGCCTCCAGTCTGATGGGTATTCTCCACAAGTTTGCCCGGCCTAAGGATTATGTGACAGAGACTGTGGCGAAACTGCGGGAAATGGGAATAAAAATCGGTTCTACCACAGGTTATACAGACGCTATGATGGAAATCGTGACCAGGGAAGCAAAGAAAGCGGGATATGAACCGGACTGCTGGTTCAGTCCCGATTCCACAAACCATGTGGGAAGACCTTATCCGTACATGGTGTTTAGAAACATGGAGGCTCTGAAAATCAGTGCAGTGGACAGGGTAATGAAGGTGGGAGACACCATTTCCGATATCCGGGAAGGAAAGAATGCAGGTGCATTTACCGTGGGAGTCATCGAGGGAAGCTCTGAGATGGCGCTGACCAAAGAAGAGTACGAAGGACTGGATGAGGCGGAAAGACAGGAAAAAGTCCGTCAGGTGACAGAACGGTATCTGGCAGCGGGAGCGGACTGCGTGGTGATGGATATCAGAGGGATTTTGGAATTGATTGGAGAATAAAAGAGCGGATATGGGGAAAATCCTCTTCGGTGGGCTGATGGAGCCCGGCGGGGAGGATTTTTTCTGTTTTGGAGAAACATTTTCTGAGACTTGCCAATGGACATACGCTAAGATATACTTGAAGCGAAATCTCAGGGAGAAGATAAAACGCATGGATAAAGAAAAACTAAAGAATCTTCCGGAAAAGCCCGGGATCTACCGGATGCTTGACAAGGAAGGAAATATCATCTATATAGGAAAAAGCAAATGCCTGAAACAGAGAGTCAGCACCTATTTTTCCACCAATCCGAAATGGGAAAAGGCCAGAAAGATGGCGCCGTTCATCGATGATGTGGTATGGACAGTAACCGACACCCATCTGGAGGCCATGCTTTTAGAGTGTGAGAGTATCAAAAAAATCAAACCTTTTTTCAATGCAATGATGAAAAACGATTCCCGTTATGTCTATTTGAAGGTATCGGAAAAACGAGCTGGGAAAATCCTGAAGATTGTATGGGAAAGGGAGGCGGATACCTTTGGCCCCTTCAGAAGCCGGGGACGAGTGGAAGAGCTGGCCGCCTTTTTCCCTCATCTGTTTCCGGTAACAGAAAAGGAGGATGGAAGCTGTGGGTTTTCCTTTCATATCTTTCCGAAAGAGCTGAAGGGAAAAGAGCGGGAGGAGAACCGGGAAAAGCTGATTAAGATTTTTACGGAGAGTGGCGAGATGGAAGCTTTCAGAAGAGAGCTGGAAAACAGGATGGTTCTGGAAGCCGGAAACCAGCGGTTTGAGCTGGCAGGAAAGTACCGGGATTTTCTGGAAAATGTAAATTATGTAAACCGTGAACTGCATCTGTATGAAAACCTCAGCAGTCAGTACATTCTATATGTAGTTCCCAAAGAGAAAAGATATAAGATTTTTCTGATCTTTGACGGACGGATTCTGCATCGGGCATGGGTGGATGAACTGACGGAAGAGGTAAAAAGCAATTTTGTAAAAGAGGCGCTGGCCTTACCGGAGGAGAAACGGTCGGTTTATGAAAGTGAAAAAGCCGGCCGGGATTTTCAGGATATTCTGTACGGGGAACTTTCCCGGAAGCTGGAGCATGAGAAGGAAAAGGTGGAAGCAGCAGAACAGATACTTCCGGGAATCCGGGTACGGACGCTAATAGAATAAAGAACTACCGTTTTACTCCTTGACTTCGGTGAAATAACTTCGTATAATCTGACTGGTACTACCACTGATTCAACAAAGAGGACAGGAAAATGAAATATATTAAGCAATTCAGTATTATTTTAGCGGTTTCCTTCATGGGGGAGATCCTTTACGCTCTTCTGCCTCTGCCCATTCCCGCCAGCGTATACGGACTGGCGCTGCTTCTTTTAGGACTTATGACGGGAATCTGCAAGGTGGATCAGATCAAAGAAACAGCAGATTTTCTGATAGAAATCATGCCGGTGATGTTTATTCCGGCAGGGGTGGGCCTTCTGACTTCATGGGGAATCCTGCGTCCGGTATGGATTCCCATTGCTGTGATTACGGTGATCACAACGGTCCTTGTCATGGCAGTGACGGGAAGAACCACTCAAAGCATCATCCGCAGAGAAAAAAAGAGAAAGGCGGAAAAGAGATGAAGGAGTTTTTGACAGATTCGGTATTTTTCGGAGCGCTGGTCAGTCTGGCTTGTTATGAGCTGGGGCTTCTTTTGAAGAAAAAATTCCGGCTGGCGGTTTTTAATCCCCTGCTGATTGCGGTGATCAGCGTTATGGGAATTTTGGTTATCTTTCAGATTGATTATGACAGCTATTACAAAAGCGGCCAGTATCTCAGTTATCTTCTGACACCAGCCACGGTATGTCTGGCAGTTCCGCTGTACCGGCAGTTGGAGCTTTTAAAGAAAAACTTTAAAGCGGTGGCGGTCGGGATCATTTCCGGTGTTCTGGCAGGGCTGTCCGGTGTGTTTCTTTTGTCGCGGCTTTTCGGCCTGAGCCATCAGCATTATGTGACCCTGCTTCCAAAATCCATTACCACGGCCATCGGAATGGGAATTTCCGAGGAACTGGGCGGCGTGGTGACGATTACGGTGGCGGTAATTATTATCACCGGAATTTTAGGAAATGTGATGGCGGAGCTGGTATGCCGGGTATTTCGGATTGAAGAGCCGGTGGCAAAGGGACTTGCAATCGGAACCTCCTCCCATGCCATAGGAACGGTGAAGGCAATGGAGATGGGAGCTGTGGAAGGGGCGATGAGCAGTCTGGCCATTGCGGTGGCGGGACTTCTTACCGTAGCGGGAGCGTCTGTATTTGCTGGATTGATGTAAGGAGACAATAAAAATGGATATAACTGGAAATACATCTTCTGATAAAGTATACCATCAGGTGATAGACTATATTAAACAGCTTGCAAAGGAAAAAGAGATTGCTTTCGGAGGCAGACTGCCGTCGGAACGGGAACTGATGGAGACCTTAGGCTATAGCCGGAATTCCATAAGGGAGGCTCTGAGGACGCTGGAACATATGGGGCTGATCGAGTGCCGCCACGGAAAAGGAAATTTCCTCGTAAACCGGATGGGACAGAGCATGAGCAGCTTATTTTCTATGCTGATTTTTATGAACGGAACAGATTATCTGGAAGTGAATCACCTTCGCCGGGCCATGGAGATTCAGGCCTTCAATTTGGCTCTGGATCGGATGGGTGAAGCGGAGAGAGACAAATTTGCGGAAATTATGGACAGAACCAGAGAAAATGATTACCAATCCATGATGCAGATCGACCATGATTTTCATCAGATGCTGATTGCATGTTCAGGAAACCGACTTCTGGTTATGATGATGGAATCTCTATCTCAGGTCTGTCTGGAGGAAATCCTGATGGTGCTGGAATATGCCACAAGGGAGTATGCAGAGTGGTGGATTAAAACCCACCGGACGATTTACGAATGTTTGATGCAGGGAGAACGGGAAGCAGGTCTGACTGCTCTGGAGGAGCATTATCGGTGGATTGATGAAAAAATGGAAGAAATTATGGGTAAGGAAGTTACCACGTTACAGTGTTGAAATGTCAGGAAAAATATGTTAGTATGTTACTGTCATTTTTTAGGAAACGATAACTGCCCGGAAAGGGACGGTTAGAGAACATAACAGTCAGGAGGAACTGAATGATGGAAAAAATCAGAATTGGTATTGCAGGCTATGGCAATTTGGGCAAAGGGGTAGAACTGGCGGTTCGTCAGAATAAAGATATGGAACTGGTTGGGATTTTTACACGCCGTGCTCCGGAAACTGTGAAGCTGGCTACTCCGGGTGCAAAAGCTTATTCGATGGATGCAGCAAAGGAAATGAAAGATCAGATTGATGTGATGATCATTTGCGGCGGCAGCGCTACGGACCTTCCAAAACAGACACCTGAACTGGCGAAATATTTCAATGTAATCGACAGCTTTGATACTCATGCAAATATTCCCCAGCATTTTGCGGCAGTGGATGCGGCATGTAAGGAGAGTGGAAATCTGGCGCTGATTTCCGTAGGCTGGGATCCGGGCTTATTTTCTCTGAACCGTATTTATGCGGAATCTATTCTTCCAAACGGAAAAACCTATACCTTCTGGGGAAAGGGTGTCAGTCAGGGACATTCTGATGCGATCCGCCGGGTTCCGGGCGTAAAACGGGGAATCCAGTATACCGTTCCGGTGGAAGCAGCTATGGATCAGGTTCGTTCAGGGGCGCAGCCGGAGCTGACAACCCGTGAAAAACACCAGAGAGTGTGCTACGTGGTTGCGGAAGAAGGAGCAGACCGGAAACAGATTGAAGAGTCCATCAAAACCATGAAAAATTATTTTGCGGAATATGATACGGTTGTGAACTTCATCACAGAGGAAGAGTTTGATGCGAACCACAATCAGATGCCTCACGGAGGCTTCGTTATGAGGAGCGGAATGACCGGAGACAGTGAGAAAACCCATCAGATGATCGAATATTCCCTGAAACTGGAGTCAAACCCGGAATTTACTTCCAGTGTACTGGTGGCCTATGCGAGAGCGGCCGCACGGATGAAAGCAGAGGGAGTTGTGGGATGCAAGACCGTATTTGATGTGGCTCCATCCTATTTATCTCCTATGAGTGCAGACGAGCTGAGAGCACATCTGCTGTAAAATAAAAACCATGAAACGGAAAGTTTTTCTGTTTCATGGTTTTTGTTGAATTGGAGTAATTATTCAGGACGCTGTCCTTCTGAACAGTTACGTCCCGGCGTACCTGAGGCTATTGGGAATCTGCAAAATGGATTGTGATGATGCAGATTTCGCTGTCCGTTCCTACCCGCATGGCAGGCCCCCATACGCCTACGCCGGAGGTAACAATGCTGTGCAGGCTGTCTTTTTTTAGATAGCCGCCTGCATTTTCCCAGAAAAGCTTTATGACCATATTTCCCGGCCATACCTGCCCATCGTGGGTATGCCCCGAAAACTGGATGTCCGCTCCGGTGTCTGCCAGCTCCTGCAGTTGTTTGGGCTGATGCTCAAGAACAAGAATGGGTTTGGTTTGATCCAGTCCGTCAAGAAGCTCCTCGGGGCTTCTTCGATTTTTCGTTCCGTCTCCCGGTTTGGAAGCGTCCTTGCGTCCCACAAGATAAAAGGCATCATCGATACATTCCACTTGATCGTCAAGAATCTGAATGTTGGCTTTTTGGGCAAATTCTTCAAAACGGCTGTCCCGGATATCCTTTTCCCCGGTAGAAACAGAAAAACCACCCAGAAGCCGTTCCGTCACATCATGATTTCCAAATACCCCGTAAGTTCCATAGGCGCTTTTGATCCCGGAAAGAATCTCAGCAATTCCATCCGGGTCCTGAAGGGCCTCGTATTCATTGTCAAAGATATCTCCGGCAACCAGTACAATATCCGGTTCCTGCCGATTAATCTTCTTTACCATCTGGCTCATCTGGCGTTTGCCGAAGCTATAGCCCAGATGAAGGTCTGCAATCAAAGCAACCTTCAGGTCTTTAATCCCTTCCGCCTGTTTTGCCAGTGTTACCTCATAGGGATGGATTTTAATGTAATTGGCGTGTCCTGCACCGTAAATACTGAAACCAGCCACGAGAGCGCTCAGCAAAAGCCCCACGAAGACATATCCCGGTTTAGAGAATAAGAAATCATGAAGCTTCCCCGGAACCCGCCGCAAAATCAGACGAAGAATGTCTGCCGTAATTACGAACAGAAGAATGTACAGGAACGTTCCCAGCCAGTAGTTACTCAGACGTTTGACAAATACCTGAAACCCGGAGGAGGGCAGCAGGAATGCAAAAAGCAGGGAGAGGGCCAGCAGGGAATATATTCCGATATAGGGAAGTACAAACCATTTGGAACGGAAATGCCGGGAACAGGCGGTGAGCCATTTGTGAATCCGGTGCAGGATATAAAGGTTTACAAGAACATAAGCGGGTATCATTAAAAATAAAATCATAAAGCCTCCATATCTTAGAGATTATGTGTGAGAGGGCAGCCTAAAAACTATTCAGCCTTTCAGGCTTCATAGTTACGCTGCCCCCTCAGATGAGTCAGATATCAAGTTTCATATCACCTTGTTTGATGAAGTTATGCTTTCTCATGAATTCGGAAATGCTCAGGGTAAGAATACCCGGAAGCAGGAACTGAATGATGATGATTTTCAGCAGAACGACTACCGGTGATTCTGTCTGGGTCATTACCTGCCATGTCATGATCGGTCCAACAAGACCTGCCGTTCCCATACCGGAGCCGGTGGCATTGCTGGTCATATGAAGCAGCATGGTGGACACGGGGCCGAGGATTGCGCTGGACAGGATTGCCGGAAGCCAGATCAAAGGCTTCAGCATGATATTCGGAACCTGAAGCATGGAGGTTCCCAGACCCTGTGCCAGAAGACCGCCCAGTTTGTTTTCCCGGTAACTTGCTACAGCGAAACCGATCATATTGCAGCAGCAGCCTACGGTAGCGGCTCCGGCAGCCAGACCGGACAGATTCAGGATAACACCGAGGGCAGCGGAGCTGATTGGCAGAGTCAGAATCATACCCATCAGGACAGATACCACAATGCCCATTAGGAAGGGCTGCTGTTCAGTTCCCCAGTTAATCAGGCTTCCCAGCCAAGTCATGAAAGATGAAATCGGAGGACCCACCAGAATTCCGGCAATGGAACCGGCGCTGATGGTTACCAGCGGAGTTACAAGGATGTCGATTTTGGTTCTTCCGGATACCAGATGTCCGGCTTCGATGCCCACGTATGCGGCGATGAAAGCTCCCAGCGGCTCTCCGGGCCCGGCAAGAAGAACAGCTCCGTCGGCAAGAATGGCACCGGCGATAATTTTAGAGGCGTAGCCTCCCACAAGACCGCAGGTTGCAGCAGAAAGCACAACCAGAGAGCTTTCCTGAAATTTGTATGCAACCCCAACACCGATGCCGGCACAGGTGGCTGCGGAGGCCAGTTTTCCGACGAGATAAATCAGATTTCCGGCAGAACCGCCCACAAGAAGCCCGATCTGCTGGATGATGGTACCTACAATCAAGGTGGCGAAAAGCCCCATGGCCATGCCGCTCAGACCGTCAATAAAAACACGGTGAAGATATTTTCGTATCATGATGTATTCCCCCTCTTTTCAATTTGGGAAAAGTGTACCACGAATGAGGGGAGGTGTCAATTTTTCATGAGCTGTGCGGTGAGATAAAATGTTAAATGGATTTGAAAAAAAGAAGTATATCACGGCAAGAAATGCGTATAATAAAAAAGGGGATGGAAAGTATAAAGGTACTCAGGTAATTTTTGCCGTTTACAGCAATAATTTATCCCCAAAGCTTGTAATTCCGAGAATATTGGGTTTGACAAATCCATTTAATAGGAATATAATAAGTTTAGCGACGCGGGATGGAGCAGTCTGGAAGCTCGTTGGGCTCATAACCCAAAGGTCGCAGGTTCAAATCCTGCTCCCGCAATTGAATGAAGAAGCCCGAGGTCTGGTAGTCCCCGGGCTTTTTTGTTACATATACAGGAAGTGCAGAAAAGGAGAATACCTATGGCAAAGAAAAAAGAGAAGAAAAAAAGCGGAGGTTTTTTCTGGATAGTTCTATTTCTACTGGCGCTGGGAGTTTTTTGTTTTTCGGCGTACCAGTTATTTACGATATTTAAAGGCTACAAAGAGGGCGTAGACGAATACCAGTCCGTTTCCCATGAAACGGTAGTGAAATCCACAGAACCTCTCGTGCCTAAGGAACAGAAGAAAACGGAAGAAGGCGAGCTGCTGACGCCGGATGTGCCGGATTACCAGCCCCCGGAAGCAGATTTTGAAAAATTGCAGCAGATGAACCCGGATGTAATCGGATGGCTTGAGGTGGAAGCGCTGCCTGATATCAGCTATCCGATTGTACAGGCGGAGGATAATGATTATTACCTGCATCGGACATTTAAGAAGACAGATAATTATGCAGGGTCCATTTTTGTGGACTATACCAATAGTGCGGATTTTATGGATTGCAATACTATTATTTACGGGCATAACATGAAAAATGGTTCTATGTTTGGCAAGCTCAGTGATCTTTACGAAAAGAAAAAATACAAGGACAGCAAATATCTCTGGGTCTGTACTCCTCAGGGCAAATACCGCTATGAAATTTTTTCCATGCAGTATGCGGATGTAAACAGTGATACTTATACCATGTTCAGCGGCCATGACGAGGAATTTGGCAATTATCTGCTAAATATGGCAGGAAAATCAAAGGTGGATATGCGTGCGCAGAGCCTGAACAAGGATGACCGGATTGTAACCCTGTCCACCTGTACATCCGACGATCAGGTACGGTTTGTGGTTCAGGCCAGATGGGTGGGTACTTATTGAGTTTGGATCAGGAAATCAACGAAGAAACACAGAAGACAATTCCGGTATGCAGCGATGTACCGGTACTGGAAAATGGGAGGTGCAGCAGATGAGTAAGGATGTGGAAAAGCTTCAGGAATTGGTAGACAGATATGACCGGATTGTATTTTTTGGCGGTGCAGGGGTATCCACGGAAAGCGGGATTCCGGATTTTCGGAGTGTGGACGGGCTGTATAATCAGAAATATGCCTATCCCCCTGAGACGATTCTCAGTCACAGCTTTTTCATGCGTTATCCTGAAGAATTTTATCGGTTTTACAGGGACAAGATGCTGGCGTTGGATGCCCGGCCCAATGCGGCTCATCTAAAGCTTGCAGAGATGGAGAAAGCAGGAAAGCTGACCGGAGTGGTGACCCAGAATATCGATGGTCTGCATCAGGCGGCGGGAAGCAGTCATGTGATGGAGCTTCACGGGTCGGTTCACAGAAATTACTGTATGCGCTGCCATAAATTTTATGATGCGGAATATATGCTTCATTCAAAAGGAGTTCCAACCTGTGAGTGCGGAGGAACAATCAAACCGGATGTGGTTCTCTATGAGGAGGGGCTGGACAACGGAGTCATCAGCGATGCGGTCCGTACCATTTCTGAGGCAGAACTGATGATCGTGGGAGGCACTTCTCTGGCAGTGTATCCGGCGGCAGGACTGCTGGATTATTTTCAGGGGGAACGGCTGGTGCTGGTGAATAAAGGTGCTACGCCGCAGGATAAGAATGCGGATCTTTTGATTCAGCAGCCGATTGGGCAGGTGTTTTCGCAGATTCGGATTTAAAAGGGGTTTGGAAACTAATTTCCGGCATAGTAAAGTTTAGCTTCTGGCAGATGACAATGCAGAATCCTAGGGCGGTTTATGCCTGCCTGAATCTGAAGGATGCGGCTGCGCCTCGTGAGATAGCGGAACGCTCCATCTGTATTCAGGGAGATATTGGAGAAGTACTGGAGTCCTTATAAAAGTATCTTCTAATATTGTAGCTTTTGAATATCTTTCAAAAATGTTATAATCTAAACAATATATCGGTGGGAAGAATATGGAGGCGGGATATGGAAAAGGAAATTGTACTATTTGAAGATAACGGAATCAAACTTGAAGTACCGGTAACTCCAGAAGCGGAAACTGTATGGCTTAACCGTACCCAAATGGCCGAGTTATTTGACAGAGATATTAAAACTATAGGAAAGCATATTGCGAATGCCAGACGTGAAGAACTGGAAGGTCAAGTGGTAGTCGCAAAATTTGCGACTACCACTCTGCATGGAGCAATAGAAGGAAAAACACAGACACATATGACAGAATATTATAATCTTGATGTTATAATATCAGTTGGTTATCGTGTAAAATCCAGACGCGGCGTAGCTTTTCGAAAATGGGCAAATTCCGTTTTAAAACAATACATTATTAAAGGATATGCAGTAAATAATAACCGTATCAATCAATTAGGAGAGGTGATACGGATTATGAAGCGTACAGAAAATGAATTAGACAGCAGGCAGGTTTTGTCTGTTATAGAAAAATATAGTGAAGCATTAGAGTTGTTAGATTCTTACGATCATCAAAGTATGGTACGTCCTTCGGGCAGTCAGGCAAACTATATTCTTACATATGAAGAATGTAAAAATGTCATTGCGAGCATGAAATTTGGAAATGAGTCTGAATTATTTGGAAAGGAAAAAGATGATTCATTTGCCGGAAGCATTGGAAATATTTATCAATCATTTGCCGGACAGGACATTTATCCTACACTGGAGGAAAAAGCAGCGCATTTACTATATTTTGTAACGAAAAACCACAGTTTTCTGGATGGAAATAAGCGCATTGCGGCAACTATGTTTTTGCATTTTTTGGATAAAAACGGAGTTTTATTTATAGAAGGAAAGAAACTAATAGATGACTATACGCTTGTTGCACTGACAATTATGATAGCAGAATCAAGACCGGAAGAAAAAGAGATGATGATTACGGTCATTATGAATTGTTTGAAATGATTCTACGTCATAATTACCTTCAGCTCTTTCATGGTGCGCAATAAACATAATACCCCGGTAATTTTAAAATATACTCTGGGATGGCCATCTGAACGGATGCAAACAGGAATTAGGATGTTTATGAGTGAGACACGACGATAAATATGGAAATGGAAAGAGAGTAAATAAATGACATATCAATACGAAGTGGGAGATATCGTAGAACTGAAAAAACAGCATCCCTGCGGCAGTAAAGAATGGGAAATCCTCCGCGTTGGGGCAGATTTCCGATTGAAATGCATGGGGTGCGGACATCAGATTATGATTGCGCGGAAACTGGTGGAAAAAAATACGAAAAATATTCGGAAAAAGGTAATAGAATAATTGCATAAATTAAGTGAGATCGGAACTTACCGGAAGGCTTCGAAATGTTTTATTACGACAATATTTCAATCATTTTCCGGATAAACTTCCGATTTTTCACGGCAATTATTTTCTGGAATATCTGAAAGGAAACAGAATCTGTTCTTTTGGACGTAGGAGGTCACCTTGGGAGAGCTATGTCCAATTTATGATGGCCAATCCGGTCAATAAACTTCATCCACAGGTGATTTGGACCTGAGAAGCGAAATATAACTTCCTACGTCCACGATTTCCTTAAAATTGTGGACGTAGGAGGGTGAATCTACCTGTATACGTCCAAACCGGTAGAGGGCAATCAGTTTTCTTTCAAATGGAAACAGATAATTGGACTATAACAGGTGGATTCTATCAATAATGTCCAAATGCCAAAAATAATGGTTGTCCCATTCAGATGTACACCTGTATGATAGGGGATTGTACACAGGTATCCCGGTTATGAAAGGTTGAATAATTACGAAAAAGGTTAATTATGAAAAATTGGAAAAAAAGGAAAAATGCTCTTGAAATATAAGAGATTTCATGGTAAAATGAATCCTCGTGATATATTATTTATCCTTGTTCCCAGCACAAGCCGGGAGCCAAAAGTCCAAAAGGAGGTAAAACAGCATGAACAAATACGAATTAGCATTAGTTGTGAATGCAAAAATCGAGGATGAAGCTCGTGAAGCTGTAGTTGAAAAAGCAAAAAACTATGTAACACGTTTTGGCGGAACAATTACAGAAGTTGAAGAATGGGGTAAGAAAAGATTAGCTTACGAAATTCAGAAAATGAGAGAAGGCTTCTACTATTTCATCCAGTTCGAAGCAGAAGCAACATGTCCGGCAGAACTTGAAAAACGCGTTCGCATCATGGACAATGTTTTAAGATATTTAGTTGTTAAAAAAGAGGCTTAATTTCTTGAGTGCCAAAAAGCCCATTAAAGGTTTATAGGGTGCCTGTAGAGATGTTTTCTGATAGAGAGGTAAAAATATGAACAAAGTTATTTTAATGGGACGTTTAACAAGAGATCCTGAAGTAAGATATTCAGCAGGAGAGAATTCACTGGCAATCGCACGGTACACATTGGCTGTAGACAGAAGATTCAAAAGAGACGGAGAGGCAAGCGCTGATTTTATCAGTTGTGTTTCTTTCGGCAGAACTGCAGAGTTCGCTGAGAAATATTTCCGTCAGGGACTGAAGATTGTTGTCAGCGGACGTATTCAGACAGGAAGCTATACCAACCGCGAAGGACAGAAAGTATATACAACAGAGGTTGTGGTAGAAGATCAGGAATTTGCTGAGAGCAAAGCGGCAAGCGATAATTATCAGGGTGGTAATTACGGCGGCGGCTTTGGCGGACATGCATCTGCACCGGCAGCGCCGTCTGTAGGTTCAGGAAGCGCTTCCGCAGATGGATTCATGAATATTCCGGATGGTATCGACGAAGAACTGCCATTTAACTAAGATTCGGTAAAGGAGGTAAAGCTCATGGCTTACAATAAAGGTGAAAGACCAGATTCTCCAATGAAGAGAAGAGGCGGACGCAGAAGAAAAAAAGTTTGTGTATTCTGTGGAAAAGAAAATAACGAAATCAGCTACAAAGATGTAAATAAATTAAGAAAATACGTTTCTGAAAGAGGAAAAATCCTTCCGAGAAGAATCACAGGAAACTGTGCAAAACATCAGAGAGCTCTGACAGTAGAAATCAAGAGAGCAAGACATATCGCTATTATGCCTTATGTTACTGATTAATTGAGATACTATTGACCGCCTTTGCGAAAGCAAAGGCGGTTTTCACATCTGAATCGAAGTTTCCTGCAAAGCAGGATTTTTGACTATCAGGAAACTTCCATTTCAAAGTCCTTATATACCGGAGTACCCTGCTCACTTATCATCCAATTACTGATCTTGACCCGGTGAATTCCCTCTATGAAAATAGGAGCCGGTGTCTCTGAAGCCGGATTATTTACTCCCGCTATCATACGGGCAATCTTCAGGGGTTCCGCTACGTTTACCACATTTAAAGCGCCGCATCCCTCTTCAATAGTCTGCCGTTCCTGAGGCAAAGAAAAATAGTCCGGTGAAAGGAGACGCTCATAGAACCAGTATTCGGAGTCACGGTGAAGCTCATAATTTTTATGAGGATGGTTGGTGTGTTCTGCCAGATAGGCCAGCATTACGGAAGCTTCCTTTTGGAGTCCCATGGAAAGTGCAAGCTGAATGGCATAGCCCTGTCCGTAAGAGGGACTGGTAAGCATTCCTTCGCAGAACTGCTCAAACTGCAGATACATACCGTATTTTTCATACTGTTCTTTTCTTTGAGGTGATTTAAGGAGCTGGTAGAAAGTATTCACCGCGGCATCCCGTCCCCACCATTTTTGTATTTCCTCCTGTGTAAGCACATCCGAAACCATTGCCCCCACACCGTTGATTCCGGTAAAACCAACATTTGCATTTGCCTGAAGGATGTCCGTGGGAGGAAGAAGGGTTTCCTGATCTATGCACCAGATAAACAGGTCTTTGTCAACCAGATATTTGCGTACATTACCTTCCAGTGTTTCAGCCGCCTTCCTGCATTTTTTAGCCCAGTCATCGTTATGTAACGTTTCAAAGGCTGTCTCCCAATTATAAAGAGCATATACGGCAAGCATATTCTGGACGACATTACAGTAGTCTCCATCAACAAACAGACCGCCCCCAAACTCTCCGGAACCGGCGAGAAGGGTTTTCTTTTTGGTTTCTTCGATCAAGAAGGAAAGGGGGGATTTGGGGGAACACACAAACTCCAGCAGTTCATCCAGCAACTGCAGTGAAAATGTTGTTCCTGTCAATTTCAGCCTTTTGGCCAACATGGCAAATGCAACCAATATAGACGCTGTTCCGTCTACCTCTGTTCCGTAATCAGGTCTGCCCGGTTCAAATCTTTCCGGAAATGTGAAAAATCCTTCCGGGTTTTGCGCGCAAAGGCGGATCAACTGTCGGGCTGTCATAAATGCGCTTCCCGTATACCCCCAGCAAACCAGTTCTCTCAGAATCGTACCCGCATCACGGCTCCACATGGTACCGGTCCATGGACGTCCATCTACGGATGAATTGATAAATCCCAGATTTTCATCTTCTGCATAAAAATAGTTTTTGCTAAGCAAACCTTTCAGTGATTCCTGAATTTCCTTTGTAAATAATTCGGCGGTTTTGCTTCCTTCAAAAGAGATACTTCCGGGCGTATCCAATTTTAAATAGTCTTTTTTCTGCATAATTTCCTGCCTCCTGTCTGTATCAGTAAAAAAGTATACCATTAATCATATGCCACGACAACTCGAGAAAAATGGATGCTGAAAAAAGGGTCTTTTTTATTGTGCGCGAAAATGGTATAATATATGGGTAGTCTTGTACGTTAGTATTGTTTGGAAATGGGTACGAAATATGAAAGATAAGATTAAACTAAGAGGACAGTTGAAATCATACATGCGCTGGCCGCTGATTCTGACAATCCTGTTGATTGTTATGAACGTCATCCTGTATTTTGTGAATCTGAAAGCAGGGGCGGTAGCTACAGGATTTACCGCGCTTTATGTGGCGGTGGCGGTGCTTCTGTATTTTCAGAAACGGCCCTCCATCCTCAATGAGCTGATTTCTTTTGCCACCCAGTACGGACAGGTGCAGAAAAATCTGATGCAGAATTTTGCCCTTCCTTATGCGCTGCTGGATGCGGACGGAAAGCTCTTATGGATGAACGATGAGTTTCTCTTTGTTACGGGAAAAGAAAAAAAGTACCGGAAATTTGTGGGAAATATCTTTTCAGAGGTAACCCCGGAGAAACTTCCGCTGCAAAATGAAGTACGGGATCTGGAAATCGTGTACGGGGACCATGATTACCGTCTGAGTATGAAGCGGGTGGAAATCAGCGAATTGCTGGACGGTTCAGGAATAGTAGAAGCAGATAAGGACAGGAGTTATCTGATCACACTGTATCTGTTTGATGAGACCGAACTGAAAAAGTATATTCGCAAAAATGAAGAAGAAAAACTGGTCACAGGGCTTTTATATCTGGATAACTATGAGGAAGCGCTGGAAAGTGTGGAGGAGGTGCGAAGTTCCCTTCTGATCGCACTGATTGACCGGAAAATAAACAAGTATTTTGCTTCGATTGACGGCGTTGTGAAAAAGCTGGAAAAGGATAAGTATTTCCTTGTGATGAGGAAAAAGACGCTGGACATACTGAAAGAGAAGAAATTCAGTATTTTGGAAGAGGTAAAGACGGTCAGTATCGGAAATGAGATGGCAGTGACCATCAGTATCGGTATCGGCATGAATGCGGACACTTACGCCCATTCTTCGGAATATGCCCGGATTGCCATGGAACTGGCGCTGGGCCGGGGCGGCGATCAGGTGGTAATCAAGGATGGCAACAACATTACCTATTACGGCGGTAAATCCCAGATGATGGAGAAAACCACCCGGGTAAAGGCGAGAGTAAAGGCCCATGCCCTGAAGGAGTTTATGAGCAGCAAGGATAAAGTGGTTGTCATGGGGCATAAGATTACGGATGTGGATACTTTCGGAGCGGCCATCGGTATTTACCGTGCGGCAAAGACGCTGGAGAAAAAAGCCTATATTGTAATCAATACCCCCACATCTTCCATTCGCCCGCTGATGGACGCATTTCTCCACAATCAGGAGTATGAGTCCCGGATGTTTGTAAACAGCCATGAGGCAAAGGAAATTGTGGATGACAACACGGTAGTGGTGGTTGTGGATACCAACCGTCCCAATTATACGGAGTGTGAGGAACTTTTGAGCATGACGAAGACTATCGTGGTGCTGGATCATCACAGACAGACCAAGGATGTGATCCAGAACGCAGTGCTTTCCTACATTGAGCCGTATGCTTCTTCTGCCTGTGAGATGGTTGCGGAGATTCTGCAGTATTTCTCTGACGGTATCCGCATCCGGAATATTGAGGCGGACAGCATTTATGCCGGAATTATGATTGATACGAATAATTTCCTGACGAAGACAGGAGTGCGCACCTTTGAGGCGGCAGCCTTCTTACGGCGCTGCGGAGCTGATGTGACGAGAGTGCGGAAAATGTTCCGGGAAAATGTAGAAGATTACCGGGCAAAAGGCGAAGCGATTCGGAATGCAGAGCTGTTCCGGGAGAATTTTGCTATTTCCGTGTGCCCAAGCGAAGGATTGGACAGTCCTACCGTTGTGGGGGCGCAGGCGGCGAACGAGCTTTTAAATATGGTGGGAGTGAAAGCCTCTTTCGTTCTCACGGATTATCGGAATACGATCTACATCAGTGCGCGGTCGATTGATGAGGTCAATGTACAGATTATTATGGAAAGGCTGGGAGGCGGCGGCCATTTGAATATTGCCGGCGCACAGCTTCAGTATTGCAGTGTGGCTGAGGCCAGAGATATGCTGAAACAGACATTGCAGAGAATGTTAGAAGAAGGAGATATTTAGACATGAAAGTTATTTTGCTGGAAGATGTAAAGGCATTGGGAAAAAAAGGACAGATTGTAAATGTAAGCGACGGTTATGCACGGAATATGCTTCTGCCTAAGAAGCTGGGAGTGGAAGCTACCACAAAAAATATGAATGACCTGAAGCTGCAGAAGGCCCACGAGGAAAAAGTGGCGCAGGAAAATCTGGATGCAGCGAGAGCATTTGCAGAGAGCCTGAAGGATAAAGAGGTAGTGGTAACCATCAAAGTAGGCGAGGGCGGAAGAGCGTTCGGTTCCGTGTCTACGAAAGAGATTTCCGAGGCGGCGAAGGAGCAGTTGGGACTGGATATCGACAAGAAGAAAATGCAGCTTCCTGTTCCAATCAAAGGTCTGGGAACGACATCTGTGACAGTTAAGCTTCATCCAAAGGTTACAGGAGAACTGAAAGTTATTGTAAAAGAAGCTTAGGAGGAAGGTTTTCGTGGAAGAAGCGCTGATCAAAAGGGTTCTCCCCCACAGTGAGGAGGCGGAACGGTCTGTAATCGGCTGTATGATGATGAGCAGGGATGCCATTATGGTGGCGGCTGAGATTCTGGCAGGGGAGGATTTCTACCTGCAGCAATTGGGCGTGGTCTTCGATTCCATGGTAGAACTGTATAACGAGGGAAAGCCGGTGGATTTTGTTACGCTACCGGAAAAACTCAAAGAAAAGGATGTACCGCCGGAAGTAAGCAGTATGGAATTTGCCAGAGATCTGCTGACAGCAGTACCCACATCGGCAAATATAAAATATTACGCAAATATTGTCAGTGAAAAGGCGATGCTTCGCCGCCTGATTAAATTAAATGAGGAGATTGCCAATACCTGTTATCTGAGCAGGGACCCGGTGGAAGAGATTCTGGAGGACACGGAAAAGCGGATGTTTCAGCTTTTACAGCGGAGAAACAGCGGGGAATACGTGCCGATACGGCAGGTGGTGCTGAATGCGCTGGGAACCATAGAAAAGGCTTCTCAGATGAAGGGAACCGTTACGGGAATCCCTACAGGCTTTGTGGATCTGGATTATAAGACCTCCGGGCTTCAGCCGTCGGATTTCATTCTGGTTGCTGCCCGTCCTTCTATGGGTAAGACGGCGTTTGTCCTGAATATGGCCCAGTATATGGCGTTCCGTCAGGAAAAGACGGTGGCGATCTTCAGTTTGGAGATGAGCAAGGAACAGTTGGTGAACAGATTGTTTTCGCTGGAATCAAAGGTGGATTCCCAGAAAATCCGTACAGGAAGTCTGGAGGATGAAGATTGGGCTAAGCTGATCGAAGGAGCCGGAATCATCGGCAATTCTAAGCTGATCATTGATGATACGCCGGGTATTTCCATTTCCGAGCTGCGTTCCAAATGCCGGAAGTTTAAGCTGGAGCAGGGGCTGGATATTATCATTATCGACTACCTGCAGTTGATGTCAGGAAGCGGAAGAGGAAGTGATTCCCGTCAGCAGGAGATTTCGGATATCTCCCGTGCATTAAAGGGCGTGGCCAGAGAACTGAGTGTTCCGGTAGTGGCATTGTCCCAGTTGAGCCGTGCGGTGGAAAAAAGAGACGACAAGCGTCCCATGCTTTCGGACCTTCGTGAATCCGGAGCCATCGAGCAGGATGCGGACGTAGTAATGTTTATTTACAGGGATGACTACTATAACAAAGATACAGAAAATAAAAACATGGCGGAGATCATCATTGCCAAACAGAGAAACGGCCCGATCGGTACCGTGAATCTGGTATGGATGCCGGAATACACCCGGTTCGTCAACGCAAGAAAAGATTAATCAGTCAGAGTCAATCGGTGGACGATTGGCTCTGTTTTTGTCTGATGAGAGGGGAACAGGGGGAGATACACGGGAATCTGTCGAAGGGAAATTCTTGTATTTGAAGCCAAGAATGGTATAATAATAGTCATGAATATTTATCATGGAGGCTAAGTATATGAGTGATACCAGATACATGATTTCAGAAGCGGCAAAGATTACTCAGGTGGAAAGCCATGTGCTCCGCTATTGGGAAGAGGAACTGAAGCTGCCGATCGGAAGAAATGAGATGGGGCATCGTTACTATACCGAAAAAGATATTCAGACTTTCCGGAATATTAAGGAACTGAAGAAGAAGGGGATGCAGCTTCGCGCAATACGTGAGATGGTTCATCAGGAGGATGAGAAAAAGGAAGAACCGCCCCGGGTAATCGTCAGACAGCCTGAGCGCTTTCAGTCCCCGGAGGGCGGACAGGCCGTAAAGGCTCCGGTGGAGGAAGCAAAAAAAACTGAAACGGAAAAAGTCCCGGCCGATGAAAAACCGGTGCAGAGCAATGGAGGGAATCGGCGGACAGAGAAGATAGTGGCGGGAAAAACCAAGGAAGAGCGTTTTGGGGAGATTATGGAACGTCTAATCCGTGAAATCGCGAGAAGCGAGCGGAAAGAAGGAAGATACCGTCGGCTGGATGAGGCGATTCGGCGTCATCAGCAGTCCAGAAAAATGGTAGCGGCCACGGAGGAAAATAAGAATAGAAAGAAAAAAAGCAGATGATAAAAGCGGAGAGGACAATCCCCTCCGCTTTTTGCTATGAATTACTCTTCAACGATAGCTTCTGTAGGACAAACACCTGCGCATGTTCCACATTCTACACAAGTATCAGCATCGATCACGTATTTGGAATCGCCTTCGCTGATAGCTTCTACCGGACATTCACCTGCACATGTTCCGCAAGATACACAATCATCTGTAATTACGTATGCCATAGTACCGTTCCTCCTTCTTTATATTACCTGAAGGACATACAGCCGCTTCAGGTTATAAGCACATTCTAATATAAGCGGGATAAGAATACAAGTATAAAATTTGGAACATTTAGGTTGCTGCTGCTATTTATAATAAAATTTGTTGCTTCCGGGATAGAAAGGTATTATAATGGGAAAAGTACAGAGAAAAAGGAGGATATAATCATGGCAAAAGTTTCTAAAGATATGATTATTGCAGATTTGATAAAAGTTGACCCGAATATCGTGGCTATTCTGATGAGAGCAGGAATGCACTGCATCGGCTGCCCGTCTGCACAGGGCGAGTCTCTGGCAGAAGCTGCAATGGTTCATGGAATCGATGCAGATATGCTGGTTGAACAGATCAACGATTATCTTGCACAGTAGTAAAAAAGACGATCCTGAATAGATTCTATTTTAGGATCGTCTTTTTTTATCTGTTTTTATGTTTATACTAATTGGGAAAGCTGCTGAAGGGCACAATGAGCCACGATCACATCCCCGTGTTCCAGAAGATAGGCTTCTCCTGCCGGAGAGCAGGCGCTTCCGCTGCCGTATTCGGAAAGAATGTTGCAGACCTTGTTGAAGTCCTCCGGTGTGCTGCCGGTCTGGTGAAGAATCAGAAGATAACTCTGTTCTCTGTCCTTATACAGGGTGTTTTCGCCGTCATAGCAGCCGTTCAGCGCCGCAGAAGCCTGAATGACGGTATCGAGATTGCGGAAAACAAAAATCCGGGTAAGATCCGGTGCTTTTCCGTCAGAAGAAGATTCTGCTTCTGTGGAAGCATCCGGAGCAGACTTTTCTTTATTCTTTTCACGGGAATCTTTTTTTGAGTCGGAAAGCTTTTTCAGCTTGCTCTCACACAATTTCTGGAAAAGATCCAGAATATCATCCGCACCTGTAACATTGGGCGCTTCCGGGCGGGAAAAAGGTTCCTCGTCCATGGAGGGCGCAAATTTGGAGAAACGGGTATCCAATTCCTCAGGATCCTCTACTTTGGTAATGATCAGCACAATGGTGTCAGGGGTAATGGGGATCGCTTCGATCATCAGAGGAATGTTATCGGCCTCAAACCCAAATTCGTCCTGAGCCTGCATCATCATATCGCGAAAAAGATTTTTCGCTTTTTCGGTTCCGTAAGCCAGCTCACTGATTTTGAGCTGCCGGGTTGCCAGATCATCGCTGGTCAGCGTGCAGCGAATCTGGTTTTCGTTTATTTTTTCTATTTTCACAGATATCACATCCTTTTGCTTAAACGTCAATAAGTGAAGAAACTACTTCTAGTTTATTATATACTATAATAGTCAGAGATGTAAAGCGGTTCCCTTGTTTTTCAATTTTTTTCTTGAAAAATGGTGGAAACAGGTTATAATAGAAAGCAAGAAGAGGTGGCATCGTCCCGGAGAAAGGATGTGATGCCAGCCATATAGTTTAACTTATCATTTCAAAAGATCTGATTCATTTTCACACGGTTGTTCACCGTAGTATATTCCCCATTTTAAAAGTTATGAATAAATGTACAGGGAAGGTGTCATCTTTTCTCATACAAAGGATACGAACCATCAATGTGGCTGCTTTTTGACAATTTAAGAAAGAAAGGACGGAGTAATAATATATCACGAGAAAAATACTCTGCTGTTTAAAAAATGAAGAAAAAAAGCAAGAAACAGAAAGACGAGTTCAGAAGGGAACTGGATGCCTACGCAAGGGAAGGGCTTCCCCTATGGCTGAACGGATTGCCCAGTTCCCCAAAGGAGATTGAAAAGGCACATAAAATTGCCGAAGATGTTACTTATATGAGAGACTATGTCCGGGACGGTGAGGGCAAGCTGACCCGTCTGGAATTTGGTCAGGTAAAGGAACAGTAGATTCCGGATATCCGGCGTTTTGTAACCGGTTCCCTCCCATGCATACACAACGCCGGATATTTTCCGTATTTCAGGAAAGAAGATTCAAAACGTTAAAATCTTAAAACTTTAGAAAATATAGAAGAAAAGGGTGACGAAGTTTTGATATATTGCTATAATGATTATAGTTGAGGCTTTATATATGGAGGAGTATACCATGAAGAAAAAAATGATATCCACGCTGGTAGTGATAGGCTTGATTATCCTTGTGCTGGCAGCAGGAGTGATCTCGATGCTGGTAAAAAGATATTCGCCGTCCAAGGAGACGATGGACAGCGCCGAATATTTTCAACTGACAGGGGAGGATCAGGCGGCACTGATCGTGAATCATGTAGTGGCGGAAGAAAAACTGAAAGTAATTGACGGCAGATATTACGTGGAGGATTCTGTGGTCGGAAAATATATTAACAGCAGATTTTACTGGGATGAAAAACAGAAGGTGATGCTGTATACCCTGCCTGCGGAGGAATTTCAGATTACTCCTGACACGCAGGAGTACCAGACCTCTCAGGGGGTCCAGAACGCAGGGTATGTGATCTTGAAATCTGTCGGGGATTCCTACTATCTGGATCTGGAATTTATCAAAGGATTTACGGATATGGAATGTACCGTTTATGAAAATCCTGCCCGGGTGGCGATCCGGACTGAGTGGACGGATGAGAAGGTAGTGACGGCCGCTGCGGACAGCGAGATTCGTCAGAAAGGCGGCATTAAGAGTATTATCGTAGACAGCATTGCAGAGGGAGAAAAGCTGTATCTTCAGGAGGAGATGGAGAACTGGAGCAAGGTGTCTACAGAGGACGGTTATACAGGCTATATTAAAAAAGAAGATATCTCCGAGCCGGAGGTTGTCACCGCAGACCATGTGAGCCAGATGCCGGAGTACACCAGCGTAAAACGGGATCACAAGATCAATCTGGCATGGCATCAGGTGACAAGCATGGAGGCAAACAATTCGCTTACCACGGTGCTGGCAAACACGCAGGGGTTAAATACTATATCTCCCACATGGTTCTCCGTAGTGGACAACAGTGGAACGATTTCCTCGCTGGCCAGTGCGGACTATGTAAATCAGGCCCATTCTTTGGGACTGGAAGTATGGGGGCTGATCGATAATTTCAGCAAAACGGCGGATACGTTGACCTTCCTTTCAGATACTCAGGCCAGAGCCAATATCATCAATCAGTTGATGGCGCAGGCAGAGGCAGTGGGACTTGACGGAATCAATCTGGATTTTGAAAGTATTACGGAGGAACAGGGACCTCATTACGTGCAGTTTATCAGGGAACTTTCCATTGCCTGCAGAAACAGAGGATTGGTGTTCTCTATTGATAATCCGGTGCCGATGCCGTATACAACACACTACAACCGGAAGGAACAGGGAATCGTGGCTGACTATGTGATTGTCATGGGCTATGACGAGCATCATGCAAATGACACGGAGGCGGGTTCCGTTGCTTCGCTTGAATTTGTACGAAACGGTATTGAGGAGAGCCTGAAAGAGGTTCCGGCTGATAAACTAATCAATGCGATTCCGTTCTATACCCGGGTTTGGATAGAGCCGTTCGGCGGCGGAAATCTTACCAGCGAGGTGTTGGGAATGGACGGGGCAACAAATTATATTGCAGAAAAAGGAATGGATGTATACTGGGATAAGACAGCCGGGCAGAATGTAGCTGTTTTCGAAGGTGAGGAAGCGCTTTACACGATCTGGGTGGAGGATGAGCAGTCCATTGAAGAGAAGATGAAGGTGGTTTCGGAACACAATCTGGCAGGTGTGGCAGCTTGGAAGCTGGGATTTGAGCGGGCGTCGGTGTGGCCGGTGATTTCCCAGTATCTGCAGTAGCACGGCAAAGGATAAACAGGGAGTAATGTACATTAGAAAGGTGGTAGAACCATGGCAGATGAAATGTTTAAAACAACGCTGATGGGTGGCTTTGACAAGGATGATGTATTGAATCAGGTCCGCCAGATCAAGGATGAGGCGTATGCGGAGAAAAGCAAACTGATCAAACTGGGTAAGGAAAAGGATAAAAGGATCAGCGATCTGCAGTCGCAGCTTCAGATGAAGGATATCCAGAGAGAACAGGAAATCGAAGAAATCAGGGAAATGCATAAGAACGAGCTGCTGGAGATGAACCAGCGTCTGGCAATGAAGGAAGCCCAGAAGGATAAGCTGGAACGGGAAATTTCCGAAAAGTACCAGAAATATATCGACAGGTATGAATTGATCGGCAACCTGATTCTGGAGGCACAGGAGAAGGCAGACAAAATTGTCGCAGATGCGGAAAAACAGAGGGATGCTTTTATGGAAGAAGCACATCTGGAGGCACAGAGATGTCTGGATGCAGTCCAGTCAGAGGTAAATGATAAGCTGGCAGAGGGAAAACGGAAATATATCGCAGTTCAGGAAGAGATGAATGAGATTGTTCAGTTGATCAATCAGGCGCAGAGACGTTTTATGTCCTCCTATAAGGAAGTCCATAAAATCATCAGTACCATGCCGGAATCCATGAGGGAGCTGGAGGAGGATGCCGAGGAAGAACGTCTGGCGGCAGATCAGGCGGAATCGGAGATTCTGGAAAACATGCAGGAGCATCACGAGTCTGAAGGACAGGAAATGGAATCAGCAAAAGCTGAGGAGGAAAGTCTGGATGAAGGAGATGAGGAAGAAATCTTTGAAGAAGAGATTCTCCGCATTCTGGAAGAAGAGGATACAGAAGAAGAATAAGTTTTGAAAAAACTTTCGGGGCATATACTTTAATAAATATGTTCCGGGAGTTTTTTTGTGAGAAAGAAAATATTGGAAATGGGAATGGCTGTTCTGATGCTGGCAGGAATTTTCTGGCTGGCAAGAGAGGGAGCGAGAATGGCGTCCGGTCAGGCCGGGGAAAAAGATTTTGTGGTGGTTGTGGACCCCGGTCACGGTGGAAGCGATCCGGGAAAAGTGGGGATACATAAGGAGCAGGAGAAAAAGATTAATCTTGAAATTGCTCTGATGGTGAAAAAAAATCTGGAAAAGAACCATGTGAAGGTCATCATGACCAGAGAAAAGGATCAGGATCTGGCAGAGGAAAATGCCCGCAGCCGGAAAACTCAGGATTTGAGAAACCGGAGGGAGATGATCCATGAAGTCCAGCCGGATTGTGCCATCAGTATTCATCAGAACAGTTATCCCGATGCGTCTATAAAGGGGGCACAGGTTTTTTATTATGACACTTCCACAGAAGGGAAGAAGCTGGGAGAAATCATGCAGAAAAATCTGGTGGAAGGATTGGATAAGGAGAACTACAGACAGGCGAAGGGGAACAGCAGCTATTATCTGTTGAAAAAGACGGATGCTACGCTGGTGATTGTGGAACCACATAGTATTATAATGACAAATCAGAGAAAAGCCGTAAACATAGGGTTTTTGAACGATTTTGTCCTATTAAAAAGCTTCAAAATATTGCCATTTTGGCGGGAAAAAGAGCTGTTTTCATGTGAAAGCAGTGGGAACAAGGTGAAAATATAAATTTTTCACTAATGCTAATGGAATAATAATGGCAAATCGGAAAGGAGGAAAAACTTCATATTGAAAATTTGGTAGGACTGATTAGTAAAATTTGCTGAAAGGCAGATATTGCTAATAAGTCCTATTTTTGTACCAGAAAATATGTAGCTGAAAGAAAAGGAGACAAAATGAATGTACATACAGCGGTAGGGGAAATAGACAGCAAGAAGAATTACACAATAACTTTTAAGAGCGAAGCTCACAAAAATTTCTACTATGAATATCTGCCGGAGTGCAGGTATCAGGATGTGTGAAAACGGAATGTTTAAATGAAGAATGGCAGACCAGTGGCAGCGTTATAATCCCCAATTGGAAATAGAGGGAATTTTTTTTACTATGGACAGTAGACGTTATAACAATTCCAAACGACAAAAGAAGGCTGTAAAGGAGGCTTATGGCAAGGATGTGAGAATCTTTGAACAATCTATTCCAAGGGCAGAAGCACTTTCCGAAACGACACCAGAGGGCTTCAGTATTTTTACATATGACATTTGCAGCATAGGAGCAAAATCATATGCAGATCTGGCACAGGAGGTATTGCACCATGCGTAAAGGTCAAAAGGATATTCAACTTCCGTCCTATAATGAATTGCTTGGGCTTGATGATTTTGTCAATCATGGAACCAATCAGATAGTGGAGGTTTCGCTGTCGGAGTTATATCCGTTCAAAGATCATCCTTTTCAGGTTCGGGATGATGAAAAGATGGAAGAAACGGTAGAAAGTATCCGCAATTATGGCGTATTAAATCCGGGTCTGGTCAGACCAAGGACTGAGGGTGGCTATGAAATAGTGGCTGGACACAGACGAAAACGTGGCTGTGAACTGGCAGGAAAGGCTACGATGCCTGTTCTCGTTCATGACTATACGGACGATGAAGCAGATGTGATCATGGTCGATTCCAATATCCAGAGAGAGAATATCCTGCCCAGTGAAAAGGCATTTGCTTATAGAATGAAGTTGGAAGCCATGAAACATCAGGGAGCAAAAGGGAACGGGGATACTGCCGATCTGGTAGGAAAAGAAGCCAGAGACAGCGGAAGAAAAAACATTAAGAGGGAAGGAGGAAAAGCAAAATGGCAAAGTATAATGTGGAGTTTGATTATTTCCATGATTACGAATCAGAGCAGTTTGCTTTTTATCGGATTCCGAAGGTGTTGTTTACTGATGATTACTTTCGCAACCTGTCCAGTGATGCAAAGGTGCTTTATGGTTTGATGCTGGACAGGATGGCGTTGTCCATTAAAAACAAATGGGTGGATGAGCAGGGGAGAGTGTATATCATTTTTACCTTGGAACAAGTTATGCAGTATATGAATTGCGGCAAAGATAAAGGTGTCAAAATTATGGCAGAACTGGATACGGATAAAGGGATTGGCTTGATACAGCGTGTAAAACGAGGATTAGGAAAGCCAACAATCATTTATGTAAAAAGCTTCGTTATCAAAGAAAAACCAGAGAAACAACAGCAGCCGGAATATACAGAATCGGAAGATTTTGGGAGCCGAAGTCCAGAGGTCGGAAAAGCCGAAGTCAAGACTTCTGAAAAACCGAAGTCTGGAGGTCGGAAAAACCGAAGTCCAGAGGTCGGAAAAACCGACTCTAATAATACTTATTATAATAATACTGATGTAAGTGATAATGATATGAATAATATCTATCCTATCAATCCGTCAAGAGAAGCAACAGAAAGACAAGTTGATAGGATGGATGGGATGGATGTCATAAACGCATATACAGCTATTGTGAAAGACAATATTGCTTACGATACTCTTATCCAAGGATGCAGGCTGGGCGATCAGCAGTACATAGACGAGATGGTTGAGCTGATAGCAGAGACGATTAGTTTCAAACGTGAGAACATGTTTATCGGTAATGTAGAGTATCCATACCAGTTTGTAAAAAATAAGCTGTTGAAAGTGGATTCTTCACATATCCAGTATGTGCTTGAATGTCTGCATGATAATACAACAAAGATACACAACGTGAGGGCATATCTTTTGACTAGTATTTTTAATGCTCCGTCAACGATCAATCATTATTACCGGGCTGAGGTCAATCATGATCTGTATGGATAAGGTCAAAGAACCTCTCGACAAATTGTCGTGAAGTAGGGATAGGAATGCTTCATCTACGAAAGAGCTTTTCAAGACAGAAAACATCGGCAGCCTCTGCTTTCGGATTTTTACCACTTACTGCAGGAGTATGAAAAAGAGAATCCCCGGGATGAGCAGGAAACAAGAGAAATGCTGGATCGGCGAGGTGGTTTCCATCAGGAAGCACCCAGATGGAGAGACGAGAAAAAAGACTGCCTGAAATTACTGTCTGGTGAATTGGATATCTATGAACCGGATACATCGCCAAGCGGCTATGGCAAAATTAATTGGAGCTGGAAAAGGCCAAGCAGCATAGGAAATGAAAGGATTGCAGAACTGGCTCTTTCGAAAGTAGGATGCGGGTATAGTTCGGATGACCGGGATGGAGAAGGTGTTTATGACTGCTCATCTTTGGTTTACCGTTTGTATGCGGAAGTTGGAATTCATTACCTTTCTGGTATGTCAGCCGCAGAAGAAGCACGATATCTGGAGTCGAATGGAATGGGTGTCACAGAAGCGGAGCTTCAGCCAGGTAATCTGATTTTTTATTCTTATGAGCAGAATGGACGATATAAGAATATCAATCACGTGGCAATTTATATCGGAGACGGGAAAAAAGTACATGCCAGCTATTGGTATGGATGGGAACAGCAGCCATACTTCTGTCATTGATTCTGTTTATCATTGCCATGGCATTACAGAAACAGGCAGATGAAAAGGAAGCGATTCCAGAACCCACAGAACAATTGGAGATGCCATTGAAAGATGAAAAAGAAAAGGTAGAAAAACCGGAGGAGGATAGCAAAAAGCTTCAGGAAGAATTGGATGTGATACAGATCCATCTGGATGGGTATATGAAAACTATATTTAATGGATGGGACTGGGTACTGCAGGAGAAATTAACGAAGTATGGAAAAGAACATCAGATTTCCGCAAAGAATGCAGTTGTGCTGGCATATATCGGCTACGATATTCAATCAGATACGCATTCCTTTTATCTGCAGCTGGATGACAAAGAAGGAACGATTTTGTTGGGAAAATATCATCCGTATCAGGCAGAGATCGAACCGACCGATAAAACACTGGAAGACATCCAAAAAGAAAAGGAGCTTCTTGGTGAAAATGCGTCGGGCCTCCCGGAAGGACTTGCAATATTCTTAGCTGCTGAAGGCCGGGAAGGAGATACGTATGCAGTATATGCCGGAAACTTAAAAAAAGAAGATGGAAAGGCACAGTTTGATTTAAAATTGAAAGATGAAACGGTGATCCATGTAGACTACAATGGTGAATATCGATATTCTTTTGAATAAAAGAAGAGATTGCAATGATCAAATAGTTTTGTTAGAATAGCGGTAGACATTACTGGGAAAAGCTAGGCGGTTAGTCCTCTTACAGAGGGACTGAACCCTCTGATTACATAGAAATCCTGAAAAGGAAATCTGGGAAAGGAGGGCAAACTATATGACTGATTATGAAATGCTTTCTATCATCTTGATGATATTGAGCATTGTTGTATCAATTTTAATTGCGTACATAAATCAATCAAAAAAGTAACCGCACCAGGCCAAAGGTTTGCGGTTACTCTTTTGAGACCAATATAAATTTGGATTAGCTGTCTACCAGTAATGTCCTTTTTATATTTATATGATAGCAGATGAAGATAAAATTGTCAAATGAGGAGTTACAATATCTTCCGGCAGATTACCAGTAAAGGAAGAAATACAACTATAATAAAAGAGGTATTAGGGGTCTTCCCTTAACAAGATGTGTTTTGTCGGACAAAATGCGTATCTTGCCAAAATCCTTGAGGATTTTGATAAGTTACTGGCAGTTTCCCGGTAAAATTACAGTTAGGTTCCGAAGAAGATCATAGGCTATCGATGGGCGGGATGGCATTACAGCGGTAAGGCAAATAAAATAGGGATGCATGGATAAGCACTTTTACAAAAAAGGTGCTTTTTTTGTACCCGGAAAGATGCTGCAGTTTTTTGCATATCTGAAAAATACAGGAAAAGTGGTTACGAAAGAAGAACTGCGGGTATTGGTGGAACAGTTACCGGAAGGGGTGATTCTGGAAGTTGACATCTTACGAAAGATTAAACGGAGGACAAAGAAAAATGTTTGATAAAAAAGAATCCGGCTTTTGGATGTCAATTCGGAGCAGGCACTGGATGAACCTCTTTCTTCAGAGGAAGAAGCAGATCTGCTCCCGGCTGAAAAAGGAGTTGCTTTCTGCAATCGTCTGTTCTTCAAGGAACGTTTGTATAAGGAGTTATCTCCGGAAGACAGAAAAGCAAAACGTCTTGAAGAAGAAACACCAGTCTGGGATGCATTGTGGTCCTGGATTGACACGCTGGATCCATCTGGCGGAAGTAAGCTGGAAAAAGCGGTTAAGTATGCCTTGAATCACAAAGAATCGTTGATGAATTATCTTCTGGATGGAAGATGTGAAATCTCAAACAATTCTGCTGAACGAAAGGCAAAGGTTTACGCCACCGGGCGTAAAAACTTCCTGTTTCATGACTCTGTTGACGGTGCGAAAGCAACCGCAATCGTTATGAGCCTTGTCGAAAGTGTTCCGGGATCATAGATGATAGCCTGGAACTTCCAGAAAATCTTGGGAACCTGCCAATTTAGGGTTCCCTGGTTCGGATACCCGTGTGGTTATTCATCGCTTACAAATCATACAAATCTTCCGTACAATCCCAAACATAAAGGATAAAAAGTTATATTTAGAGGACAATATTTGTATATAAAACTAAAAGCTGTTATAATAATAAAAGTTAATAGTTTTGCTGACATGCAACAAGAAGGGAATTAACTTTATGGAACAAGAAGCGGTTAGATTAGAGCAAGTGATGATAAGGGCTGCAATTGTCGATGATGATGAGGGATGTTGCCTGAATACAAAAAAAATTGCAGAGGAAACCTTAGTTTCTCAGAAACAAAATTATTATATAAACGCATATCTGAGCCCGATGGATTTATTAGTTGATTTGGAAAATGGAGTTTATTATAATATTTTTTTAATAGATGTAGAAATGCCATTGATGTCAGGAATGAAATTAGCAAAAGAAATACAGAAATATTATTCTAATGCGTTGATTATCTTTGTTACAGATTATATTCAGTATTCTCCTGGTGCTTTTGAAGTAAATGCATTTCGTTATATATTAAAAAAGGAATTGGTAGAAAAATTGCCGTTAGCTTTTCAGGCAATGCTTCCTAAACTAAACGAAAAAGAAAAAGGATGTTATATTTTAAGACATTATTTGGATGCAGAAATTCTATTGTATCGTGAGATCTATTATATAATGAAAGATAATAAAAATTCTGTATTTTTTCATGTAAATGGAATTAGTCGTGAAAGAAAATCACTGAAGAGCATTCTTGAAGAATTGCCAAGGAGACAGTTTTTAGAGGTGAGCAGAGGATATGTCGCGAATATAGCTCATGTCAGGGCTATGAAAAACAAAGAAATTATCATGCAGAACGGGGATAAAATCCCTATTGGAAGAGGAAACATTGAAAAACTTATAGAAGGGATTGCGGAATATTGGAATTCGGAAAAATATTAGTTTTTATAGTTATGCTGGTGGAACATTGGCTTGGAATATGTGTCTTTTTTCCGGAAGTAATAGATAAATGTTATGATACAAAAAAACGATGGTGCATGATTATTCCGGTATCTGTAATTTCAATATTGTATGCATATAATGGAACGCTGGCATGGATTTCAACATCAATGAATCTTCTTTTCCCAATCATGGTAGGGGTATTGTTTTTAGTAGTGAAAAAAGACTGTGCGCTATTAGCATTGTTTTGGGAAATGACGTATCTTTTATTTACATGCTTGATTAAATTATCTGTGTTACTCTGTGAGGGAATAATAAACGAAAAGAATATCATTGAGGTTAATCGCTATGGAGAACCTATATGGGTTATTTTAACTGAACTGTTATGTATCGTATTTTTATTAATTTTGATTTTATACATGAAACAGCATAAATATTTTGTCCGTGACTTGTGTAGAAGAGTATGGCCGCTGTTACTTGTGGTGGATTGGATCGAGAATGAAATTATATCGTATATCATGAGTAAAAGTGAGCAGGAAATACAAAAGCCCTATTTACTTGTTAATCTGGGATTTATCGTGGTGATTATTTTATGCATGTTCGTGACATTGACGCTAAGTGTAATATGGAAAATAAAATCTGAAAAGGATTTATTATTACTAAATCAAAAGTTACAAAAGGATTATCAAATACAACTCCAGCAAAGATACGATGAAATGGCCAAACGTAGCCATGATATTCAACATGAAAGGAATTTTTTGTATCAATGTTTGGTTGAGGAAAAGTTTGATGAAGCACGATTGTTCCTTCAGGAAAAGAATGAAATTCCACCTTTCAGTGTAGATATATGGACTGGATATAAGTACATAGATTTTCTGATTTCTATGAAGAAAAAAATGATGGACGAAAACAAAATTGTATTTCAATTGTACAGTGATTATGTCAGTGTTCCTATTAGTGAAAGTGATTTAGTAATTATTTTGGGAAATCTCTTAGATAATGCTATAGAAGCAGCAGTGAAGTGTAATTTGGACAGAAGATGGATTTCCATGGATATCATCAAAAGAGGATGTACATTTCAGGTTAGAATAAAAAATGCAAGTAATACATTGCCTAAAAAGAGTATAGGAAAATTTTGCACTACTAAAAGAGATGCATTTGCACACGGATGGGGGTTGAAAAATGTTGAGGAAATAGTAAAAAAGGAAAATGGATCAATTAAATTTAATTATACACAGACTTCATTCGAGGTATTGATTGTTTTTTGTCAAAATTTGATGAAAGCCCTTTAGGTTTTTATAAACAAGTTAATGATTAAAATGCAAAGAGCATTGGGAGGAGGTGAAATAATGTATAATCAAAAAGAACAAGAACAGTGCGCGGGCAATATGGAATTTGAACTCGATCAGTTGGAAATGATAGTAGAATCAAGCGGAACTGAAAGAGATATAACATATTTGTATGGGCCGTTTTTGACATTGTTGTGCTGTTAGAGAAAAGAGCTGTTGCAATATTTTGCACAGCTCTTTTTTGGGAGGATTTATGTGGGAAAAATACATTAGAGAAAAAATATTTGGTTGCTTTTATATTCATTTTTGTAAGAAGGGAATTAATTTTTTTAAAAGAGTTTTATATCAATATAATTTAGAGGAAGATGATATAAATGAGGAAATTATTGCAAAAAATTGTTACCGACAGTTAAAGGGATTACCGGTACGAGTTCTGATTTATGAGATGCAACAAAATGTAGAAAAAAATAATTTAAAAGTCTTAGATGAGAGAGAGGGATATGATTATTATAATGACCATTTTTTGACAAATGATGCCTATCTTCAGACATTAAATATAAAATATCCGGAATTGTTTCGTTTGCTTTCTTTAAGAATGAAGCAAACCGTTATTCTGCTTTGCGATATATTATCTGCAATAAAAGATGATCAGGAAGAACTGGAAGCACTGTGTAATTATAATAAATTTAATGGGATAGAAGATATTCAACTGGGCTTGTCTGATGCCCATAATGGGGGCAAGACAGTTGCGAAAGTTGTTCTTGACAATAAGACTGCATTGATATATAAACCTCACAGTATAAAAAAAGAGGCTCAGTATCAAAATATATTTAATAGAATGTGTATGGAATGTGGAATGGAAGGGTTTTCATTTTCTTGTATTATCAAAGAAAATTATGGATGGGAAGCATTTCTAAAGCAAGAAGAATGTAGGAATAAAGCTGAAGTGGAGAGATATTATTTTAGATGTGGCATACACATATTCTTAGCATGGATTTTAGATGCTACAGACTTGCATGGTGAAAATATAATGTCTATCGGCGAATATCCTGTAGTGTTAGATGCTGAAACGATTCCGGGGATTTTTGAAATGAAAAGGTCTCAGAATGTGGATGAATATGTAACGAATTTGATACAGAATTCTGTGCTAAAGTCAGGTTTTCTTCCGGTTAGCGTATTTGAAAAATTGGGTGGAAATTGTTTTAATGCACTTCATCTACCGGGCAAACAAAAAATAAAATTGAAAAGTCCGTTTGTAGAAAATGAAAAAACGTTAAAGATGAAGATAGGATATAAGGATGTGGAAATTGATCTAAATGGTAGTATTCCGGTACTGGCAGGAATAAGTATAGGGCCAATTGAGTATACAGAGGTGATTTGTGATGGCTTTAGACAAGCGTATATACGTTACATGGAAAACAATACAGAATTTGACAAAATGATATTGGATTTATATGATGGAGAATTTCGTATTGTAAGAAGAAATACACAGCAATATGCAATGCTACAGTCAATTTCGTTATATCCAGATTATCTTCAATCCTATAATTCAAGAAAAAAATTTTTGGAATATTTAAGAAGATGGGACAAAAGTGTTTCTGAGATTAATGAGCAAATACAGAATTATGAAATAGAGGCTCTTCTAAATTTGGATATTCCGTTATTTTATGGTAAAGGTGTCACTGATAAGATTTATAGAGGTCAAGAAATAGAAGGTATTACGTACTTTGATAATTTACCTTTAGATGGATTTCATTTGAAAAAACAATGTTTGAAAAACGAATTTTCCAAACAGATTTGGCTAATTAGGACAGCATTAAGAGGTTTATCAAAAGCGGATGTTGGAACGAAAAGTGGAGAGTATAAGAAAAGAATAGCGCCTGAAAAAGATAGAATGGAGATTATTATAAAAAAAATAGCGGATGAAATATGTGATACTGCTATTATTGATCACAATGGAGAGGTATCCTGGATAGGAATCAGAGTTGAGGAGAACGGACATTGGAAATATAATCCCATTGATATGTATTTTTATGAAGGAGTGGCTGGAATGGCCGTATTTATGGCAGGAATAGTACAGAAGTATCCTTCTGATTTATATAAAAAAATATATCACATGATTCTGAAACGAATGTTTTCATATACTCAGTGTATCTTAAAGGATCATGATATGTTGGAATCAAAAAGAACAGGAGCATTGACGGGCGAAGGATCTATTATTCTGTCTTATATTTTTCAATATAAGGTTTCGCATGATAAAAATATTTTACAGATGGCAGAAAATCATATATGGGCTTTAGAAAAAATATGGATGAAGGATTCAAATTTTGATTTCCTGTCAGGAAATGCAGGATTTATTTATGTATTGCTGCAATTGTATGAATGCACATATGATAGTAAATATCTTTCCTGGGCTAGAGAAGTAGGTGAGTGGCTATGGGGAAAGAGGAGTATAACTCCTTATGGAACAGGATGGTTAATCGGAGAGGAAAAGTTACCCCTTACAGGTATGGCTCATGGAAACAGTGGATTTATTTTTTCTTATAGTCAGCTATTACGTTTTACTCATGAGGAGAAATATTCTTCCATAATAAAAGACTTAGTGAAATACGAGAATAACTTTTATTCAGAAAACATAGGTAATTGGATTGATCTAAGAGGAAATGCTTTGGATCAATCTAAAGATGTACAGGGAAGAAATTCGTGGTGTCATGGAGCGCCAGGAATACTAATTTCTCGTTTATGTTTGCGAGAGCTAAAGGAATTCTCTTGTGACATGGAAATTGAAAGAGATATTGCGCGAGCTATCGAATCTTTACTACATGCTGATTATGAAGATGAGATATGTTTATGCCATGGCAGAAGTGGAAACTTGATGATATTAAAAAAATATTTAGAAAACATTCCCTCAAATAAAAACGTAGATGAAAAAATAAATTATTTGTTTGCAGAAATTGTTGAAATGTTTGAAAAAGAAGTTGGCTATAAGATTTCGGAAAGATTTCAACCCGGATTTATGAATGGAATGACAGGAGTCGGGATGATGTTATTAGTGTATAATATGACTTAAAGTATTTTTTTCAAAAACAGATATTTTGTATAAAAAACATAAATTATGTGTCCAAATGGTCGGCTTCGGGCATATCTCTGAGAAAAGAGAGACTCTGAAGGGGACATTTTGCATATTAAGCACAAAAATCGATAATTGAAGCACAATTTCCGCACAGAGGAGAAATCTATGCTATAGTCAAATAGAAAAATAAAGTAATACAGCAGAGGCGGAATTTTATCAATAATGAAGAGTGCGCTTGCAAAGAATGCATTGATACTAATGGTTTCCACCTCCATAAGGGTGGTTTCCTAAAAAACGGAATCACGGCTTCCTTGCGCCGGACACGGGGGAGCCAGATTACTCACATTAAACTCTCTTGCCAATGCTATCAATGTACAGATAGAGATGTGATTGTTTGTCTCACCGCTGTGATTGGGTGAGGGGATTCAACTTTGGAATTTATTTGTAATAACAAAATAAATTAGATTACAGCTTTAATTAGAGAAAAAGGGGTGAAAGTATGAAAAGAATGCTGAGAAAATCTACTGAGAATCAGATGGCAAGTACGTACATTACTATGACGGCTAATGGCTGCGGATGTACCTGTCTGAATCACTGTGGCGTGGAAGTTTCTTCGTGGTATCCGCAAGAAGCGCATACTTCTGTGGATGTTACAGTAAATAGCAGAAATTCCAATGCATGATAAGTACTCTATAGAGAATGAGTTTTATCTGGTGCTTTAGAACACTGACTAAGGGCGTAGTTCGGAACACAAGAAATCTGTGTTAAGAATTACGTCTTTGGTTTTTCTAAAAGCTTGGGTTATTGATTCTATGATGAAAGGAAAGGAACACCAATGCGCATGATAAAGACAATCGTTGCCATTCTTCTTGCGGCCGGCATGAGCTTGCCATTTGCGGGATGTCAAAGTGAACAGGATGAAATCTACAGCCGGGTGATGGCTCAGGCATCTTCTGCCGATGAGGCGTCCGATGGAGACAGCCAGGATGCGTTGGGAGATTCCGCTCTCTTGGAAGGTGATAGTCTCAGCGGGGAGCTGACCATCAAGACATTTTGGGCTCGTGATGAGAATGATCCCATGTACTGCCTGGCGAAAGAATTCATGCAACTGCACCCAAATGTGACAATAAACATAGCAAATTCCGGTGTGTCTGGCCTTGATCGTATGGCCATGTCTCCGGCAGAATTCGAAATGGTCAGGGAGAGCGCTTTTGCGGAGATTTCTATGGAACTTGCCAGCGGAGAGGCGGATTACCTCCTGTATGATGTAAGGTCCTGGCTGAATATCCCCCAGTTGACCCGCAGTGGTCTTTTGGTGGACTTTCACCAGTTCTGGGATAAGGATCCGGAGCTTGATCCAGACAACTATTTCACAGATGTGCTGAAAAGCTTTGAGGTGGACGGCCAACTGACCACGCTGCCATATTCTTTCATGTTTTATGCACTCTACCTGGACCGGGAAATCCTGGAAGAGTTGGAGGTTGCCCCGGATAGTATTGAAACCGTGGATGCCAACAAGGTTCTGGACTGGTATGAGCAGGCCCGGGAGTCCCATGAGGATCTGAATCTGAGTTTCTGTGCCACGGGCAAGGATATGCTGTATTACTATCTGGAACGCTGTCGTTATATGGATCTGGAAAACCGAACCGCCTCCTTTGATTCACCGGAAGGTATCGAGTTTTTGACCCGGACCAATAACGCCCTCAATGAGGATCCTGATCTGGATCAGAAGCATTTGTGGAGGTTGGCCGCTGGTGGAATTATGGATTCTAGTATCAGGTATCGGAAAACCGGAAAATATACGGAGCGTATTTACTACGGAGGATTCGGAGAGGCCGAAGAGGCCGCAAAAACCGAGATAAAAAATATCCGGCTTGGATTCTGTGCTCTGGAGGACTCTTTTATGCCCAGCCTGCTTACCATGCAGCAGCCTAAAGAATACGTCGCAGGGCCGTATCCCCTTACCACCTCGGATGGGAATCTGGGGGTGGTCTCTAGGGAGGAGTTCTGCCTGCCAGCCTCCATGAAAAACCCGGAACTTGCCTGGGAGTTTATAAAATACTGCTTAAGCACCCGGGACATGGAACATCTGAACTTTATGAATCTGGGATCGCCATGCCCTTACACATACCGTATCCCTCTGAACAAAACCACCTTTCAGAATATGTTGGAGGATATCAACCAGAATGGATACCATGTTTTGGCTGTAGGATATGGTGACTTTAACACGGTTAATTCGGATGAGATGACTGAAATGATCGACCGGATTCTGGACCGGCCTATAGTGAACATTGATCTGTACAGTGTGGACGTGGATGATATTTTGCAGGAATTTTACGTAAATGGCCTGACCACTGCCCAGCAATGTGCGGAAAAGCTGCAGGACCGGGCCACGATCTGGCTTAATGAGTAGCTTCCTGTATAATTCAAAGTGTAGATAGTAAGTAAAGGATTTTTTAACTGGAGAAGCATTGAACTTACCAGAAAGCCTGTATCGTTTTTCAACTTTATAGAGGGACTCAACAGAGCCTTTGTTGTTTGTAAATATCATGATGTTGGGATTTCCTTTGTGGTATCTACAATCAATGATATCGAAGAACATCCGTGTGTTCTCTTTGGAATGATGTTATTAGCGTATAATATGATGCAATGTTTTTTTTGAAAAAACAGATATTGCATATAAAAAAACATAAATCATGTGTCTGAATGGTCGTCATCGGGCAATTCTCCGGAAAAAGAGAGACTCTGAAGGGGCCATTTTGCATATTAAGCACAAAATTTGATAATTGAAGCACAATTTTCGCACGGGGCAGAAATCTATGCTATAGTCAAATAGAAAAATAAAGTAATACAGCAGAGGTGAAAATTTATCAACAATGGGGAGCACGATAATGAGAAAAAGAAATGTATTCTATTTTGTATTCCTTCTGCCCAGCCTACTGGGAGTTACGTTCTTCTATATAATCCCCTTTCTGTTTTCGTTTTACTATGCGATAACCGATAATATGGGTTCTCTGAGATTCGTAG
>JAHAFI010000021.1 GCA_018374355.1 Clostridiales bacterium | reverse complement strand
ACACAAAATGTGATTTCATCACATTTTGGCGCTGTATGTCTCGGGATTTCCGCGCAATCTGCGCGAAAACACCTCGCGGAATATTACCAGTGAACAGTACCGCTTTTTGTTACTGTTTTAATTCAGATTTTTTATATAGCTGTCATTTTCTCTGACAAATCCCATCTTCTGAAGATAGGTTTCATGTTCTCCGGCTTTTGAGGAAAATTCCAGTGTACGGATGCCTTTTTGCGGCAGCTGGGAATACAAATATTTTCCTACGGAGCAGTCCCGGTAGGTCGGGGTAGAATAATCAAGAATAATTTCCATTCTTCCCTCTTCTTTCTTGTTTCCAAGTAAAACTCCTGCCGGAACAGCATCACAGCATACGAGATAAGCGGTGTCTGCTTTTGCCATATCGCCCTTCCATTCAGAAAAATACTTGCGGATATCCTCACGGTAATACTCCAGAAAATAATTCAAAAATCTGTCGTCTGTCTTTCCGTCAACCAAATCAAAGCATCGGTTATTCTGTCTCAGGCGGATCAGATAATAAATATTAATCCCTACCAGACAGATATTCATCAGGGCTGTTGGGTAGGACTGGATAATCAGTGCGTAAACTGCAAAAATCGAACCGCCCACAGCATTGATCACCCTCAGCTTTACCACCGAGGACATCAAGAATGACACTAATACCAGTACGGAACCCACATAGCCCACAGTTTCTATAATCATATGTGTATCCATTTAATATCCCAAACCTGTATCTGTATTTTTCATGATTTTAATCAGACGGCTGGTTCCCAGTCTGTCTGCGCCCAGACGGATAAATTCTTCTCCATCGTCAAAGGAAGAGATACCTCCCGCCGCTTTGATCTTCACTCCCGGTCCCACATGTCTGTTCATCAGATCCACATCTGCAAAAGTAGCTCCGGAAGTTGAAAATCCTGTGGAGGTCTTGATAAACTCAGCTCCTGCGCTGGTAACAATCTCGCACATCTTGATTTTTTCTTCTTCTGTCAGCAGACAGGTTTCGATAATCACCTTCAGGATTTTACCACCGCAGGCCTCGTGGATCTGTTGAATTTCTTCCTCCACTTCCTGATATCTTTTATCCTTCAAAAATCCGATATTGATCACCATATCGATTTCATCGGCTCCGTTTGCAATGGCATCTTTGGTTTCAAACACTTTTACAGCCGTTGTACTGTAACCATTCGGAAAACCGATTACGGTACAGATGGGAAGTTTTCCTTCCACGTACTCGGCTGCCTGTTTTACATAAGCTGCCGGAATACACGCGGAGGCTGTTTCGTATTTCATCGCATCGTCCAGAATCTGGCGGATTTCTTCCCACGTTGCAGTCTGTGTCAGTAATGTATGGTCAACTTTTCCTAAAATATCTTTTTTATCCATAAAATTCCTTTCCGCATAAATGCTGTCTTTTGTTTTCCACGTTATATTAATTGATTGAGAACGGAAGTTCCAATAGTTCCCTCCGGCATCGGAAGTCCAAAATTCTCCGCAATGGTCGCACCAATCACTGCAAAGGTATCCGTCTCCGGCAGTTCTCCATATCCCGTCATGGACGGCGAATACGCAAGGAAGGGAACCTTTTCTCTGGTATGGTCTGTTCCGGTATGAACCGGGTCATTTCCATGGTCTGCCGTAATGATCAGCAGATCGTCCTCACGCATCATCCCCAGCAGTTCACCCAGCTTCTCATCAAATCTTTCCAGTTCACGGGCGTATCCTTCCACATCCCTCCGGTGTCCCCAAAGGGCATCAAAATCCACCAGATTTACATAGCAAAGTCCGGTGAAATCTCTTTTTGCGATCTCGATGGTCTGTTCCATGCCGTGCACGGAGCTTTTGGATTTGTTGGATTCAGTCAGACCTTCTCCATCAAAAATGTCAAAGATTTTTCCCACGGAAATCACATCCAGACCTGCATCTTTCAGAACATTCAATGCGGTCTGTCCATACGGTTTCAACGCATAGTCGTGACGGTTCGCCGTACGCTTAAATTCACCTTTTTTCTTACCTACATACGGTCTTGCAATGACTCTTCCAACCTTCCATTCATCCTTCATGGTCAGCTCTCTGGCAATTTCACAGCAGCGGTACAGTTCCTCCAATCCAAAGGTTTCCTCATTGCCGCAGATCTGCAGTACGGAATCGGCAGACGTATACACGATCATGTGCCCGGTCGCAATCTCTTCCTCTGCCAGTTCATCCAGAATCTCTGTCCCGCTGGCGCTTTTATTTCCGATAATTACTCTTCCCGTTCTTTTAGACAGTTCATCCAGCAGTTCTTTTGGAAATCCCGTCTCCGTAAAGGTTTTAAAGGGTGTGGTGATATGAAGTCCCATCATTTCCCAATGCCCGGTCATGGTATCCTTACCCACGCTGGCCTCTTTCATTTTCATATAATATCCAAGCGGTTTTTCCACCGGAGAAATCTGTTTCAGGGAATGCAGGTTTGCTATCCCTGTTTTCTGAAGGTTCGGAATATGAAAATCTTCTGTATGCTCTGCAATATGTCCCAGTGTATCGGCTCCCATATCACCGTAATCTGCCGCATCGGGCATGGCTCCCACGCCCAGAGAATCGATCACAATGGTAAAGATCCGTTTATATTTTTTCATACCTTGCCGCCTCCTGAATTATCTGTTATTTTCTTTGTCTGCTTTGATCAGCTTACGGATTGCTTCCACAGCAACACGGATTGCTGACTCGGTATCATGTACAATGGGGTTATCAAGACCCGCTGCATCTCTTTCCTGATTGCCTACTACCAAAAAATCAGAACCGCATCGTACTCTCAAATGGCTTGCTACGATAAACAGCGCCGCTGATTCCATCTCAGAGGCCTTGCAGCCCAGACGCTTCCATGCCTCCCATTTATTCAGAAGCTCATAGCTTACCGGAAGTCTTTCCGGCTCATGCTGTCCGTAAAAAGCATCTTTACACTGGACAACTCCGGCATGGCAGGTCAATCCGCATTCTTTTGCCGCAGCAACCAGCGCATTGGTAACCTCCAGATCAGCTACTGCCGGAAATTCGATGGGCGCATATTCCTTACTGGTACCCTCCATGCGGATTGCACCCGTAGCAACCACGATATCTCCGCCTTTTACATTAATATCCATTCCCCCGCAGGTACCCACACGGATAAAAGTATCTGCGCCGCACTGTACCAGTTCTTCCATTGCAATGGAAGCGGAGGGGCCGCCGATTCCGGTGGATGTAACGCTTACCTTTTCACCATCCAGATAGCCTGTATAAGTAACGTATTCTCTGCTGTCTGCAACCAGTTTGGCATCATCAAAAAATTTGGCGATTTTCGCACAGCGTTTCGGATCGCCCGGCAGAATCACATAGCGTCCCACATCGCCTTTTCGTAACTGAACATGATATTGTAATCCTACTTCTCCTGAATAATTCTGCATAATTTTTCTCCTTTATCTGTTATTCTCGGGCATTCTCCCGTTCTCTCAAGTTTTCCGGTCCAAATCCCAGCGGCAGCAGTTCTTCCAATGTCATATTTAAAATGCCGCCTTCTCCGTCCGGCATAAGAATACGGAATTTTTTCGGATCGCAAAATTCCCGCATAACCTGACGGCATACACCGCAGGGGGCACAGGGCTTCAGCGGCATGGAGCCTTCTGCTCCTCCCACGATCGCAATCGCCGTAAAATCCCGCACTCCATCGGAAACCGCTTTGAAAAATGCTGTCCGCTCTGCACAGTTGGTTGGGGTGTAGGATGCATTTTCGATATTGCATCCCAGATAAATTTTTCCGTCTTCGGTGAGAAGCGCCGCTCCCACCTGAAAATTAGAATAAGGCGCATAGGCGCTTTTTCTGGCCTGATAAGCCAATGCAATGAGCCTTTGTTCATCCATGCTATTTTCCTCCGATTAAACGAATAGCTTCCGTTACCAGCTTTTTGAAATCCTCTGCCACACGGTCTGCTGTCTCCTGAACCTCCTTATGGTTTAACGGCTGAGCAGACATCCCTGCTGCAAGGTTGGTGATACAGGAAATTCCGCAAACCTTCATTCCCATGTGGTTGGCCGCCACGGCTTCACATGCGGTACTCATTCCTGCCGCATCTCCTCCCATGGCTCTGCACATTCTGATTTCCGCCGGAGTTTCATAGGCCGGTCCGGTAAACTGCATGTAAACACCCTGCTGAAGAGAAACATTCACGTTTCTCGCCGCCTGTTTGATTTTTTCCCGAAGTTCTTTTTTATAAACTTCACTCATATCCGGAAATCTTGTTCCCAGTTCATCCAGATTCGGTCCGATCAGCGGGCTTGGAACAGCTGTGGTGATATGGTCGGTAATCAGCATCAGATCTCCCGGCTGGAAGCTGTGGTTTACGCCTCCGGCAGCATTGGTCAGAAGAATCGTTTTTGCTCCCAGAAGTCCCATCAGGCGGGTCGGCAGTACCACATCCGACATCTCATATCCTTCGTAATAATGAACACGTCCCTGCATCGCAACGACCGGAACACCTTTTACATAGCCAAAAAGGAAACGGCCCTGATGACCTGCCACCGTAGAAACCGGAAATCCTTCAATATCAGCATATTCTACGGTTTCCACGATATCCATCTCTTTTGCATAGTCTCCCAGACCGGAACCGAGAATCAGTGCAACCTCCGGCTGAAATGTAATTTTGCTTTTTACTGCATTGGTGCAGCTCATTAATTTTTCATATATTTTATTTGACATAATCCTACCTTTCTATCAATGAGGAAATTTCTTCATTCATCTGATCGTACTGCTTTTTATCAATACTGAATTTATTTCCCTGTTTCGTAATCCATCCATTTTCATAAAACTTTTTGATCGCTCTGTTTACAGTCCGAACACAGAGTCCGGTTTTTTCCGACAGCTCCGTTCGGGAGGCGGGAACCAGATACACCCCTTCTTTAGCGTACTTCTGGTACAGATCAATCAGATACAGAGCCAGTCTGTCCGCCCCCTGCAAAAACAGGTAAGAGCGGCTCTTTCTATCCGTTTCCAAAAGGTATCGCCCTACCGTTCTGGCCTCCCGCTTTAATGCTTTGATATCGGTATTCAGCCATTTTTCGTAAATTTCTCTGGGAATCCGTATCGCTGTGCAAGGTGTCACCGTCTCAATCGTTGCACGATATGTCGGCAGATCCAAAACAATCTCCATACCGCCCATGGCTTCCAGATTATCCACCCGCATAAAGTCATATACGATGCCGTAAATCCGGTAGTCCGCGGCCCGGATGATTCCTTTGATCACAATATAAATTGCATTTACCGGTTCATTTTCTCTGATAAAAGTGAAATTTTTCTCCATTTTCACAATCTGGAAGGAATCAATCACCCATTTCGGCGCATCACCGAAATACTCTTCCATTTCCTTCTGTTTTTTCTGACTCAGCTGGTTCAGAACCGGAACTTTCTCGTATAAGTAACTGCTCATAATATCCTCATCCATGGGATAAAGGGGGCTGCCTCAATTTTACGGCAGCCCTGTTTATCAGTCATTGTTTTATTTGATAGATTCAACCTTTACGATTTCTGTGGGCACACTTGTCTCGTCGCCTGCAAGGGTATCATCTGCTTCTGCTGCTGCCTGAATATCTGCATCGTTGAGAACATCAATACTTCCGTCTTTCAGCCCTGCATAAAGCTCGTCATACTTTTCCTGAGTGAATACTTTGAATTTTGAAGTTTCCATCGGAAGCATGATTCCGTCTTCTGCCGCTGTGAGCGTTACGGATTTTCCGCCTGCAAAGTTTCCGTCATAGTAGGAAGCCACTGCATCGTATACGGAAGTTCCCAGATTCTTCATCGCGGAAGTAATAACGGTATCGGATTCGGAGGACTGGTCTACGTCTACACCGATCACGTATTTTCCTGCTGTCTCAGCCGCTTTCATTACGGAGTTTCCTACAGCGCCGCCACAGGCAAAGATTACCTCTGTTCCCTCGTTATACCACGCTGCCGCTTTCGCATTGTTCTCCGGTGTTGCGTCAAAGTTTCCTACATAAGTGTATTTTACAGATACGTCTCCTGCCGCCAGACCAAGGTCTTTCGCAGCCGCATCAGCGCCCTGAATGAAGCCGTAACCGTAACGAACTACCGCCGGAACTGCGATTCCGCCCATGAAGCCCAGTTTGGTATAGCCTTCCGTTACAGCCGCATAACCTGCCAGATAACCGGCCTGCTCTTCTGCATAGAAGATGGATGCGGTATTCTTTTCAATCGTAACATTTCCCTCTCCATCGGACGGAGCGGCATCCACGATGATAAAGTTTACATCCGGATATTTTTTCTGAGCTTCCAGAATGGGACGCTCAAACAGGAATCCCGGAGTTACAACAACCTTTGCACCGCCTTTGATTGCCAGATCAATGGAAGTCAGGCAGGCTTCATCGGATTTTTCAGCGGGCTTATAATATTTACAAGTGATATCGTTATCCTTTGCATAGGCTTCCAGCCCTTCCCATGAACCCTGATTGAAAGATTTATCATCGATGGTTCCTACATCGGTAACCAGAGCCAGTTCATAACCTCCGGAACTTTCGCTGCCGGAATCTGCTCCTTCCCCCGGTTTTGATACACATGCTGCCATGGACAGTGTCATAACTCCTGCTAATAATACGCTCAATACTCTTTTCTTCATTCTATTTTCTCCTTTAAAATTTTTATTCTTATCTGCTTCCCTTATCGTATGGAATTCCTTCGGCTTTCGGCGCCTGGGATTTCTTGGATGAGAAAGCAAGTACAATCAAAGTTGCAATATACGGAATGGATTTGTAGATTTCATTCGGGATTGGCAGTTCCTTCAGCACCGGAATTGCGGAATATGCACTTGCCAGTGTCTTCATGATTCCGAAGAAAAATGCCGCCATCAGGATCTTGTTGCTCCGCCACTGACCGAAGATCAATACGGCGATTGCAAGGAATCCGTATCCTGCCACCGTGGCATTGAAGTTTGTGGAAGTGGGAATGACAAATACCACTCCCCCGATACCGGCTAACACACCGGAAATAATAACGCCTGCATAGCGAATCTTTGCCACATTGACACCTACGGAATCCGCTGCGCCAGGATGCTCACCACAGGCACGGAGACGAAGGCCGAATCTTGTATTCTTGATCACAAATGCCGCAATCACAAAGATACCGATTCCGATAAAGGTTGTCAGATAGCAGTTCTGGAAAAGCATGGGACCGATCACCGGAATAGAGCCGAGAACCGGAACCTTGCTGATAAAAAATGTATCACTGAACGGAATCTGCTGTGTATTCTGAATCATACGAGCCACATAGATGGCAAATGCAGGCGCAAACATGTTCAATGCAGTACCGCTGATGGTCTGATCCGCTTTCATATTGATGGATGCAAACGCATGCAGAAGGGAAAAGATACCGCCCACAAGCCCTGCAATCAGAAGCGCCAGAATCAGCAGAAACTGACCGCTCATATGGTTCTGGAAAATATTGATAAAGAAGATTCCCACAAAGGCTCCCATAACCATGATACCTTCCAGAGCAATGTTGATAACGCCGCTTCGCTCCGCATACATGGCGCCAATCGCCACAATCAGGAGCGGAATTGCAAAATACATCGTCTGCTGTACGATAAAGTATAAGATACTCATGCCTGCTCCTCCTTTCCTGCCCCGCCGGCTCTGCGTTCTTCTTTTTTCGCTCTCTTCATCTGAATCTTATGAATGGCCGTTTTAAACAGTAAAGACAGAGCGCCGCAGTAAACGATTGCTGCGATAATAATGTCAATAGCTTCCGATACAAAATCAAATAACTGCATATTGTAGCCGCCTACGGTAATGTGTCCGATGAAAAGTCCGGCAAACAGAATGCCGATCGGATTTGACAGTCCCAGCAAAGCTACGGAAATTCCTGAAAATCCTTCCGGTGCGATCACGTCCAGTACCTGAAGATATTTTCCTGATCCTGCCAGATATAAAAGCGCTCCGCCCAGTCCGGCAAGGGCTCCGGAGATCACCATGGAAAGCACGATGTTGCGTTTCTCATTGATTCCCGCATATTTGCTGGCATCAGGATTCAGTCCGCAGGCTTTCAGTTCATATCCGAAGGTTGTCTTATTCAAAATAATGTAAATCACAATGACGCAGAGAATGGCAATCAGAATACCGATATTCAGACTTGCGCCGGGGAAAATCTGATCCAGTCCGGCTTTGGGAAGCTCTGCGCTCTTCGCTACTGGAAGAGACTGGTTTTTCACCTGATCGTAAATCGTCTGACGGATCAGCAGGTTTACCACATACATGCCGATGTAGTTCATCATAATTGCTGAAATTACTTCGTTTACGTTGCAGAAGGCTTTCAAAAGTCCGGGAATACATCCCCATAAGGCTCCTGCAGCCACTGCTGCCAGAAGAGCCACCAGCCAGTGAATTCCTGCCGGAAGGAAGGTCCACTTTACTCCCACATAAACCGCCGCAAAAGCTCCCGCTGTAAACTGTCCGGAGGCACCGATATTGAAAAGGCCTGTCTTAAAGGCAAATCCCACAGATAATCCGGTCATAATGATCGGTGTGGAATAATACAGCACATCTCCGATTCCCTTAATTCCGTCGGTAAATCCGCCCTGAACAATCATCATAAATCCGTTGAACGCCTGTCCCGGATTACTTGCAAGAAGGATGATAAACCCGAAAACAAGGCCGCAGATAATTGCCAGGATGGAAGAACTGAAATTTACAATCCCTTCTCCCCGGAATAAATTTTTAAGTTTATTGTTCATTCTTCACACTCCTTTTGGCGCCTGCCATATAAAGTCCGAGTTCCTCTGTGGTAACTTCCTTTGGATTCAGATCCGCAACCAGTTCGCCTTCATACATGACAACAATCCGGTCACTGAGGTTCATAACCTCATCCAGCTCCAAAGATACCAGAAGCACTGCTTTTCCCGCATCTCTCTGTGCAACCAGCTGTTTGTGGATATACTCAATCGCACCCACATCCAGACCACGCACCGGCTGAACAGCAATTACGATCTCCGGATTCCGATCCAGCTCCCGGGCAATGATTGCTTTCTGCTGGTTTCCGCCGGACATTCCTCTGGTAATACTGTTTTCGCCCTGTCCCGAACGGATATCAAACCGCTGAATCAGTTCTTTTGCATACGCTTTGACTGCGTCAAATTTGCGGAAGCCATGTTTCTGGAATCTGTCGGTATAGTAGCTTTGCAGAACCAAATTGTCCTGAAGAGTATAATCAAGAACCAGTCCGTCTTTATGTCTGTCCTCAGGAATATGCGCCAGTCCGTCCAGACATTTCTGGCGGATGCTTTCTTTGGTGATATCTTTTCCATTCAGAAGCACCTGTCCGCCATCCAGAGGCATCAGTCCTGTAATTCCGTATACCAGCTCGGACTGACCGTTTCCGTCGATACCTGCAACACAGAGGATTTCACCCTTTCGCACCTTGAAGGAAACATTTTTTACCGCTTCCTTCCCGGAGGTTTTTCCTTTGATGGTCAGATTCCTTACTTCCAGAACTGCATCCCCCGGCTTCATCTCCTGTTTTTCCACCGTGAGATTTACTTTTCTTCCCACCATCATCTCAGACATCTCTTCTTTGGTTGTGCTTGCCACATCAATAGTCCCGATATATTTTCCTTTTCGCAAAACGCTGCAGCGGTTGGCAACCTCTTTGATCTCATTTAATTTGTGTGTGATAAAGATAATAGATTTTCCCTCGGATACCAGCTGCTTCATCACCTTCATAAGTTCTGCGATTTCCTGCGGTGTGAGAACTGCCGTTGGCTCATCGAAAATCAGAATATCGTTATCGCAGTAAAGCATTTTCAGGATCTCAACTCTCTGCTGCATTCCTACGGTAATATCTGAAATATAAGCATCCGGATCGATTTTGAATTTATATTTTTCGCTGAGTTCCATTACCTTTTTTCTGGCGTCCTCCATTTTCAGGACACCCATTTTCACTGTTTCCCGTCCCAATACAATACTTTCCAGTACAGTAAAATTATGTACCAGTTTAAAATGCTGGTGAACCATACCAATCCCCAGAGCGTTGGCGTCATTGGGGTTATTAATTTTTACGGCTTTTCCATTGATTTTAATCTCTCCTTTTTCCGGCTGATACAGCCCGAAAAGGACACTCATCAATGTGGATTTGCCTGCACCGTTTTCACCCAGCAACGCATGAACTTCACCTTTTCTTACCTGAAGAGTGATATCATCGTTTGCTTTGAAATCCCCAAATTGTTTTGTAATATGGTTCATCTCAATTACATTGCTCACTCCCATACCTCCTTTTCTTTCTTTTCTCTTTGTCTGTTAGCTGAATTATATATCGACCCCTTTATACAAAAAAGGACTCTTGTCCTTATTTCATATTTTTCCCATCACTTTGTTAGTTTTTCACTAGTAAGTATAGATGTTTTTGTGCATTTTATCCTGTAATTATTTGCGATTTTCCGTTTTTTATTCTGACATGGCAGCATTCTGCCGCTTTACCGCTTTTTTGCGTTACTTTTGAATCGTGCCTTCACGGCATTTTCCCGTACTGTTTCCAGCTGTTTTTTCGTAAGTCCCAGCACTTCCTCTGCGATCCGGAATTCTTTTTCCAGAGTCGTATCCGATACTGTCAGGTTATCGGTATTTAAGGTTACCGCCAGTCCTCTTTCCACCATCTCCTTCAGCGGATAATGCCCGGCCACCGCTCTGGTCTGGAAATTACTGGTAGGACATACCTCCAACGGAATCTGATGTTCCCGCAAATAGACAACCAGCTTCTCATCCTCCAGACAGCGAATGCCATGACCGATCCGTTTTGCCCCCATCTCAAGGGCTGCCCAGATACTTTCCGGTCCGGCTGCCTCCCCGGCATGGATGGTGAAAGGAATTCCTTCTTTGACTGCCTCTTCAAAGATTTCTTTGAAGGATGAGGTGGGAAACAGCGCTTCTGCTCCTGCCAGATCTGCCGCTGCCACCCCTTCTCCCAGATATTTTGCTGCTGTCCGGATGGTCTGAAGATTTTCTTTCTCATTTCCCGCCATTCTCATACAGCAGAGAATCAGTTTTGCCTCAAATGTCTCATCACAGCGCAACCCTCTGATTGCTGCCGCTGTTACTTGATCCTGTGACAGACCTTTTTGAAGATGGAGCTGGGGTGCAAACCGGATCTCCGCATAGGACAGCCCCTCCCCCTTTAATCTCTGACACAGGTCTGCCACCGCATCTGTCAGGGCATCTTCCGTCTGAAGTATGGAACAGGGAAGATCAAATTTTTCCAGATACTCGTTTAAATTCCGGCAGTCATGGGGCGCCCGCATGTATTCTGCCAGCTCCTTTTCGTCCCAAGACGGCAGTTCCAGCCCTTGTTTTTTGGCCTGTCGGATGACGTAGGCCGGGGATAAAGAACCATCTAAGTGCAGGTGCAAATCAATTCCGTTTTTCATAGTATTACTCCTTTTCATGCAATATTTTACTTTGGAAGTATCTTTTTTGTGGATATTATCATTTAAATATTTTGAAATTTCTCTAAAAATTTATGTACTTATTTTTTTGTCTATATAAAACTACAGATAATGCCCTTATATTCATAATATTCCATTTTGTGGATTTTTGCAAATATTTATTTGCTTTTTTGGAAAAAACGACAAAAGCGGCGTTGCCGTGAACGAAGTGAACATTAACAAAGCGGCAGCACAGGATTCTCTATTCCCTGTACTGCCGCTTTTATTCTCTGTTCGTATTGTTATAATAATCAGGATAAACGAAGAGTCACAATCTCATACGGGCCAACCGCTGTACGATAAATACCTTCTGCATTTGCCTGCAGTTTTTCTCCGGCTTCTTCTATAATATTGCTCTTGAACGCCGCACCGGTATATGGTACTTCCAGTGTAGTCTCTTCTTGACAGGTATTCACGAATCTTACGATCACTCCGTTTCCGTCATTTGCCGCTTTATATCCGGTCAGAGCCAGTCCAACTCCGCTCCATGTCAGATATTCTTTCTGCATCGGCAGTTCGCCTTTCTGAACCGGAACCTGTTTACAGGTAAATCCCCGCTGGAATTTCACAGCTTCTGCGTATCCTTCCCGTTCCATCACTTCACCGGTCTGCGCTGTCCATCTCAGATGTGCTTCTGTCACCCGTCTGCACTGAGCTTCCGGTGTCGGGAAATATCCCCAGTCACCCATTTCTCCTACTGCTCTCAAAAGTGTGATGGCAATGGTGTTTCTATTGTGAAGAATTTCGTACTCGTATTCTCCTCTGTTTGCAACCATCACCCCTGCCTGTCCATCATGCATGGCAACAAAATACTGCTGTCTTTCACATTCGCTTGGATTCTTCCAGACATCGCTGTGATGATTCGGGCGTGTCACCACTTCAAAGACTGTATCTGCCTTGTGCACCCCGGTTTCCAAATCCGTAGGGAACAGAATCCGCACCCGATGGTCATCGGCTTTGTTTTCAAAACGCACATTGATATCCAGATGATTGCTTTCTTTTTCCAGAATCAGTTCTGTGTGGATTTCAAGATCAACCATGTTTTCTCCACGGCCGATTTTTCTGCTTCTGGAATCTGTAACCATCATCTGTTCCCGAGCTAATTTTTCATCTGCCTTTTCAGGAATCTGCATCACTGTATCGATTGCAAAGACCGCTTTCCATGGCAGATTTTCTTTCACACGGATGCTTGCTTTCCCGTGCTCCGTAGTAATGGCTTTTCCCATTGTCTCTCTGAAAATGTATTCATTTCCTACGTCACCGGTATCTTCATAGAGACCCTGATCTGCGAATACTTTTCCTGTTGCCTTATCGGTTACGGTAAATGCTCCGTTTGGCTGAATGGTTACCGCCAGCAGCTCATTTTCCATGGTATTTTCTCCGGTAATCAGACCGGATTTGGCAAGTTCTGCCTTTTTGCCCGGAACCAGCGCATAGGTCTGATAGGACGTTCCTGCAAGACAGTCACGGAAGCTTACCTTTACTCTTCTTGCCATGTAGCGTGTACGGAAAGTTCTTTCCGGCAGGGTAAATCCAAAGCCCACTCCCAGATCTTCCAGCACGCAGGGAATCTCCTCGCCTTTGCTGTTTACAAGACGCCATTCTCCCAATGGGAGTTTTTCCATCTTTTCATATGCTTCCGGCAGAAGGTCATCGTGTGCTTTATAAAGCTCCAGACACATCTCAATCTCTTCTGTCTGATTCCAGCCATTGGTATTCCATACGGCAAAAGGATATGCGGTTTCACCGTACTTCAGGAAATCTTCTGTGGAGATTCTGGATGCCATGTAATTTTTCCCTTCCTCCAGAAGCAGACCGGAGAACTGGCGGCTCTTATTGAAGCGCACTTCCATCTCCTGATGCACAGGGTCCACACTGCATCCGCAGATACTGTCGTGGGGATGATTCTGCATCAGTAATTTCCAGTTGAATCTCAGTTTATCATGAGGATAGTCCATTCCCTCACTCATAGCCATAACAGACAACGGCTCTACCGCTTTTTCCAGAAGAACTTCGGATTCTCTGTTTGCTGTCTTCAGATAGTTTCTGGACGACGCGGTGTTTACCAGAGTATCGAAACCGTCTGTCTCCTGACTGGTCAGCTCGCCCTTTACCACAGAGGTATTTTCTTTCAGGGATTCTTTCACACATTGAATATAGTATGGGAAATCAGAATGGATAAAAGTAATATCCGGGTAAAGTCTGCGGGCTGTCTCCAAAGCCTGCGGCAGATCTTTCTGTAAGGGTTGGTGATCGCAACCGTTCATGAACAGCAGATGCTCCGTAGAAGCAAATCTTCCTGCCTCTTTCAGCTTCCGATCCCAATATTCCTTTGCAGCTTCCTCTTCCACCGGAATCTCATTTCCGTTATTGTACCAGTTGGCAAAGAGAATTCCCAGCATCGCAGAACCGTCGGGACTTTCCCAGTTCAGTTCCGAGAACGCAGAGAGGTAATCCTGTCCCGATACCATATTATTAAAGCCAACCGGACGCACGCCTCGGCCGAATACGATAGCTTCCATACCTGCCTGTTTCATCATCTGGGGAGCCTGTCCCACATTTCCGAAGCTGTCCGGGAAATATCCCACCTTGCAAACCTCGCCAAACGCTCTGGCTGTCTCCATTCCATACAGAAGGTTACGCACATTTGCTTCCCCGCTGGTCAGGAATTCATCCTGTAAAATGTACCATGGACCGACTTTAAATCTGCCGTCCTGAACATATTTTTTCAGCTCCTCTTTTTTATCGGGATAAACCTCCAGATAGTCCTCCAGAGCGATTGTCTGTCCATCCAGATGGAAATTTTTAAAGGTATCTCCTTCGGAAAAAGCTTCCATACAGTCATCCATCAACTTTAACAATCTTCCTCTGTGCTCTTCAAAGGGAAGATACCATTCCCTGTCCCAGTGTGAATGAGAAATTACGTGTACTACTGTTTTCATATGCCACCTCGTGTAAAAATTTTGTGTGTTGTATTTCTCTTTGTGCAATACAACATTTCTGTTGGCAATTGGCAACATATTCTTTCAAAAGTTTACACAAAAATTATTATTGATTTTCTGTTCCGAAATACCGATAGATCGCTGACCCGATATATTTTGTAATGCCTTTCCCGTACTCCCGGTCAGTTGCTTCTTCCATTTGGGAATGGTTCAGATAGTCTTTTGCAACTTCCAGCAATAAGGCTCTTGCATTTTCCAATCGAAAAAGACTTTTGTAATTTTCCGCCAGTTCTTTTACCGCTCTCATGGCCATATCATTGTCTGACTGTTCCATTGCACATGCAAACATTTTATAAGTCCTTGTAAGTTCCTTTTGCTGCACGGCAAATTCTTCTCTATCACCTGTTGCCTGCAAGCTGGCTTCTACCGCCTTTTCTTTACTTCCGTAGATTTTAATCAGGTGCTCGCATACTTTTTCATCCTTGAAATTGTCAGCCATAGTTTCTGCGAATTTATCAAGGCTTCCATACTTTTCGGCAATCATTTGCTTATCCTTTTCACTCATAACCTCTAACGAATGGCCGATTATTTTTTGAATATCATCGTGGCTGAACGCTTCAAAACTCATCTTGTCCTCTCCTTTCAACACATCAGTAATCAGTTCTATGATGCCATTCAAGTGGTTGCGTTTCATTTCCAACATCATTTTCTGTGTTTCGAGAATTTTTCGGTTACTGTTTTCCGCATTTCCCATAATTGCTTTTATTTCTGACAGCGGAACTTCCAATTCCCGAAAAAACATGATCTGACGCAATTTCTTTAATGAATTGTCATCGTACAAACGGTAACCTGCATCTGTTACCTTTGCAGGTTTCAGCACGCCAATTTCATCATAGTACCTCAGGGTCCTGATACTGATTCCTGTTAATTCTGATATCTCTTTTACTGTTTTCATGGTTCCTCCTTCCTTGGTTTTTACTGTAAACCGTCACGTTGCGGGAGGGTCAAGATGTTTTTTGATTTTATAGGCGAAATTTTTTCAACGTTCTCTTTTCCTTATTACCTCTAAAACCACTAACTTAACTGCTGTCCTGTTTTCATTTTTGTGAAGATTTGTATTTTCACCGATCTCCATCATCGAAAATTCCACATATTTATACTCATTTTATCAAGTTCGCTGGATAATATCAATCGAAATGTAGACAGAAAGCGCCCAGCCCCTATTTACAGAGGACTGAGCGCACTTCAATCATTACTTTTGAACAATATTGATAATCTTCTTAGGAACATAAATTTCCTTAATAATATTTCCAGTCAGCTTATCCGCAACCGCTTCCTTACCTCTCGCAATCGCATCCTCTTTGGAAATCTCAACCGGAATGCTGATAACCGCACGGGTCTTTCCGTTGATCTGAACCGGAACCTCCACTTCGTCATCTTTCATGGCTTCCACATCATATTTCGGCCACTCTGCAGCAAATACGGAAGTTTCATGTCCCAGAACCTGCCACAGCTCTTCGGTGATATGCGGAGCGAACGGAGCCAGCAGAACTGCGAATGTAGACAGTGTCTCTTTGTCGATTCCTCCGGTTGTCTTAGCCAGTTCGATCAGCTTGTTGTTGTATTCCATAAATTTGGAAATAACGGTATTCAGGCTGAAGCTTTCCAGACGGTCTGTAACATCTTTGATCAGGCAATGGCGAAGTTTCACCATTTCCTTTGTCTCAGCTACATTTGCTTCTGCGCTGTCCTGAGCCAGTTTCCAGAAACGTGTCAGGAAACGGTATACACCGTCGATACCTCTGTCATCCCACTCTGCATCCAGTTCCGGCGGTCCCACGAAGAGTTCGTAAAGTCTCAGGGAGTCACAGCCGTAATCTCTTACCAGATCATCAGGAGAAACCACATTTCCTTTGGACTTACTCATCTTGATTCCGTTCTTTCCGGTAATCATACCCTGGTTGAACAGCTTCTGGAATGGTTCATCAAAATCTACTGCTCCGATATCGTACAGGAATTTTGTGTAGAAACGGGAGTACAGAAGATGCAGTACCGCATGTTCTACGCCGCCGATGTACATATCGACCGGCAGATATTTGTCCGCTTTTTCTTTGGAAACCAGAGCTTCGTTGTTCTTGCTGTCAACGTAGCGCAGGAAATACCATGAAGAACCTGCCCACTGAGGCATGGTGTTGGTTTCCCGTTTTGCAGGCGCGCCACAGACCGGACAGGTGGTATTTACCCATTCGTCGATGGCTGCCAATGGTGACTCTCCGGTTCCTGTCGGTTCGTAGGATTCTACCTCCGGCAGACGAAGAGGAAGCTGGTCTTCCGGTACCGGGACATTTCCGCAGTGCGGGCAGTGGATAATCGGGATTGGTTCACCCCAGTAACGCTGACGGGAGAATACCCAGTCACGCAGCTTGAAGTTTTCGGTCTTGCGGCCGATACCCATTTTTTCAATCATCATCGGCGCTTCTTTTTTCAGTACCGCGGATTCCATGCCGTTCCATTCGCCGGAGTTGATCATGGTTCCGGAAGCTTCTGTGTATGCTTCGGTCATATTTTCGATTTCTTTTCCGTCTTTTGCGATTACCTGAATGATCGGAATGTTGAACTTCGTAGCAAATTCAAAGTCACGGTCATCGTGAGCCGGTACACACATGATGGCGCCGGTACCGTAATCTGCCAGTACATAATCGGACAGCCAGATCGGCACTTTTGCTCCGTTTAACGGATTGGTTGCGTAAGTTCCGGTGAATACACCTGTTTTTTCTTTTCCCTGCATACGGTCTACATTGGATTTCATGGAAGCGTCATAGATGTACTGCTCTACTGCTTCTCTTGTCTCGTCAGTAGCCAGGTCTTTCGCCAGCGCATGTTCGGGAGCCAGTACCATGAAGGTTGCTCCGTGAAGAGTATCCGGTCTGGTTGTATAGACAGTGATTTTATCTTCTCTTCCTTCAACCGGAAATTCCACCTCTGCGCCGTAAGATTTTCCAATCCACTCAGACTGCATCTTTTTCACTTTTTCCGGCCAGTCCAGTTTGTCCAGGTCATTTAACAGACGGTCTGCGTACTTTGTGATCTTCAGCATCCACTGACGCAGATTTTTCTTGGTAACGTCTGCTCCGCAGCGCTCGCATTTTCCGTTGACAACCTCTTCGTTTGCCAGACCTGTCTTACAGGACGGACACCAGTTGATCGGAAATTCTTTTTCGTATGCAAGCCCTTCTTTGAACATTTTTACAAAAATCCACTGGGTCCATTTGTAGAAATCCGGATCGGTGGTGTTGACTTCTCTGTCCCAATCGTAAAGAGCTGCGATCTCATTGATCTGTCTTTTGATATTTTTTACATTTTCCGCTGTGGAAATGGCCGGATGTACGCCCATCTTGATCGCGTAGTTTTCTGCCGGCAGACCGAAGGCATCCCATCCCATCGGATGGATGATATAATATCCGTTCAACAGTTTGTAGCGGCTCCATACGTCAGAGATTACATAGCCTCTCCAGTGTCCTACATGCAGACCGTTTCCTGACGGATACGGGAACATGTCCAGACAATAATATTTCGGCTTTTTGCCGTCGTCCACATTTACCGGGTTTGTTTCCCAGATATCATGCCATTTTTTCTCAACTGCCCTATGATTATAAGGTACTGTCATGATGATATTCCTCCTAAGATTATATTAAAAAAAGTCCTTAACGCCTCTGAATTTCTATCCAGAATAGAGACGAAAGGACTTTTATTTCCGTGGTACCACTCTACTTCATGAAGCGGACTGCTCCATGCACTTATTGATTCTGTAACGGGAATTCCCGCTTTTCCCTACTGGAAAACTTTCAGGAAAAGAACTCCGGGGCCAGTTCAAAGTTTTGGGCTGCTGCCTCGCACCAAACGGCAGCTCTCTGAAAGCCTGATATGCTTCTACTCTTCCCCATCAAAGCCGATAGATGTTCAATTTTTGAATCTTTGATTATTCTACCTATCGCGAGGATTTTTGTCAAGTCATTTGTATCAATATTTCCATTTTGCCAGAAGCTCTGTTACTGTTCACTGGCAATATTCCGTGATATGGGATGATTATTGATGGCTTTAAATTTGCTATTTTGCGATTGACAGATAAGATACTCTGCATTTCTCAAACTTATCGGTAATTTTAAACTTTTTACTTCGTAATTCCGGGGTGTTTACCGATAACTCTCTTCATATTTCTTTCACTTATGGGTAATCAGAAGCCGATCACTCGTAATTTCCATAGAATTTACCGATAATTCTCTTCACATTTCTTTCACTTATGGGTAACTTCAAACTTTCCACTCAGAAATTTAGTATCTAAACACTTTATATTTCACAGTTAGTGTCCAAACACCCCAAAACCTGTTTCACCTAATCTCAGACTTTAATCGCCCACTTTATAATCCCGTCTTCCTTCTCCTCAAACACCCGGTAAGCCTCCATCATATTCGAAAAATCCGTCCGATGAGTAATCAGGCAGGTGGCATCCAGCTTTTTCTCCCGGATCAATTCCATGATCACCGGACAATCCGCAGCATCCACGCCGCCCGTCTTGAATGTCAGATTCTTTCCATACATCTGTGGAAGGGGCAGTCTCTGATCTTCCTCATACATCGCCACCACGCAGACAATCCCGTTCGGACGGGCTGCCTGCCATGCCAGCTGAAAGGTGTCCTGTCCTCCGGCTGCCTCGATTACAACGTCTGCACCTCTGCCGTCAGTCATCCCGCCCACAATTTCCAATAGCTGATCTTTTTCTACGGAAACACATCGGTCGGCCAGGCCATATGTTCTCACAAGTTCCAGTCTGTTTTCCATCAAATCTGCCGCAATGACCGCACCCGGTTCGTATAACTTTGCCGCCATCATAGCGCACATCCCGGTAGGTCCTGCGCCCAGAACCAGTACCGTGTCCCCCTTTTTGATCTCACCGATCTTTGCCACCCAATACCCCGTGGACAGCAGATCTCCGGTAAACAGCGCCTCTTCATCCGAGACGGTATCCGGAATTTTTGTAAGTCCGTGATCTGCAAATGGAATCCGCACGAATTCCGCCTGGCCTCCATCGATACGGCATCCCAGAGCCCAGCCGCCGTGAGGGTCTGTACAGTTATTTACATACCCTTTTTTGCAGTAAAAGCATTCACCGCAGAAAGTCTCCACATTGACGGCAACCCGGTCACCCGGTTTTACTGTCGTAACTTTTGCACCTGTCTCCATAACTTCCCCCACAAATTCGTGTCCGAGAATCACTCCCGGAACGGCCCTGGGAACCGCCCCGTGTTTGATGTGGATATCGCTGGAACAAATAGTTGTCATGGTGACGCGGATGATCGCATCCCGCTCATCCAGAAGTTTCGGAATCGGACGTTCCTCCATCCCGATGATTCCGTTTTCTTTATATACTACCGCTTTCATATCGTTTTCCTGTAACCATGCCATGGTTACTGCCCCTTTACCACTTATTTCTTACCTTCTCTGCAAATCCCAGCATATGGTTCACAGAAAGCTTCGTTCCGTCATCCAGAACAACTTCCCCGTCAAACCAGCCGAATACCTGATGCTGGTCGCTGAGAACGATTCCTGCTGAGGTGTAAGCTTTTCTGTCCAGAATCGGCGTGAATGTCAGGTCCAGCCGATAGTCAGAGGAGGTAAACGCCCAAGGCTTCATGTATTCCGGTTTTCCATCATCATTTCCCGGAATATGGAACTTTACCTGTTCCAGCTTATGCGCTTTGCCATCGTAGAATAACATATTTTCTGATGCGGCCGTGGTATCTCCGAATCCATAGCCCAGATTAAAACCGAAAACTTTTCCGTTGACCGTTCCATGCATAGCGCTCCAGTACCAGGTGTTCTCATACGTCCATACACCGCGGCCCCAGTCCAGCATTCCGAAGCTGTCCTCCGGATCGAACTGATACCGCTCTCCACAATACTCCACGGTTCCCTGGGCACGCATTCCCACAATCTTCTGATTGTAGTAAAAGTGTCCCTGTTTGTCAAAGGGTGTTGCGATGACCATGCTGTCCTCCGGCTCTTCCGTGAGGATTATTTTCATGCGGATCGGCTGGCCTTTGTCAAAGTTTTCCATGCTTGCCAGCAGCACTCTCCTGCCGTTCTCCACCTTGAAATTGAAATAGCATTTTTTATTCTGATACCGGGTAACGCCCGCCGCAGAGCTGGGAGGAAGATTCGTTTTTCCCATAGGTAATACGGTCATGGGACTTATTGTTTTCTCGGTCCCCTCTTCAAAATTCAGGAAGGAAATGCTCATCAGTCCCATATAGCTGTTATCGTCCACAGTCAGCGCCACCCCGAACCGTTCATTGTAGATGAGATAATAATCCCATTCCTTGATTCTTGTTTTTCCCGCTTTGATCTTGCTTCTGTCATACGCTTTTACCAGTTGAGTGGCGTAACCCGCTTCTGCAAGATTTCCTTTTTCATCCAGCAATGGACCCGGCGTTAATTTTTTCTGCATAACTTACCCCTCCCTTTCAGATTTCTTCCGTTTTGTATCCCAAACCACGATAAAATATTACAGCGCCCAGTTACCATTCACAAATACCGGCACTTCTGTTCCATCCTTTTTGATTCCTGTAATGCTCAGATCGGAAGTTCCCACCATGAAATCCACATGAATCATAGAAGTATTGCCGCCCACAGCCTTCAGTTCTTCCTCGCTCATGGAAGCACCGCCTTCTACCGTTGTCTCATAGCATCTTCCCAGTGCAAAATGACAGGACGCATTTTCGTCAAACAGCGTATTATAAAACAGAGTCTTCATATTGGAAATCGGAGAGTCATAAGGCACAAGCGCTACCTCTCCCAGACGTCTGCTGCCTTCGTCAGAATCCAGCATCCGCTTCAGTGTCTCCAGACCTTCCTCTGCGGCAAATTCCACCACTTTTCCTTCATGGAAGGTAAAGCTGAAGTTGTGAATCATATTTCCCTCGTAAGAAAGCGGCAGCGCGCTGACCAGTTTTCCCTCTGCTCTGCGGGCATCCGGCATGGTGAAGATCTCTTCGGTAGGCATGTTCGCGATAAAATCAACGCCACGGCTGTCCCCTTCAGAACCGCCCTCCCAGCGGTGATTTTCTACCAGACCTACGGTAAAATCGGTTCCCAGACTATTTACATAGTGAAGCGCCGAAAACTGCTGTTCATCCAGTTTTTTACACATACTGCTCAAGAATGCATCATGCTCTTTCCATGCCTGCACTGCGTCCCCTTCTCCGATACGGACAGAACGGAAAATATTTTCCCACAGTTTTTCCATGGCCTCCTCCACAGGAATTCCCGGGAATACTTTTTGCGCCCATTTTTCACTGGGAACGGCGGCCACGTTCCAAGGAATCTCGCTGGCAGACATTCTCTTATAGAATACCTCGTACGCCTGATCAGAAGCTTTTGCACTGGCCTTTAATTTTTCACTGTCCACGCCCTTGAATACTTCCGGGTCGCCCCCTGCGATACTGATGAAGGCTGCACCTTCTCTTGCGTATTTGTTCATGGACTCCGCCTGCCATTCCGGGATGTTTTCAAATACAGATACATCCGCATGGTCATATGCGATTCTTCTGCTCACAGCATCGCTCCAATGAATAATGACCTCTCTTGCTCCGGCCTCATAGCCTTCTTTTACGATCAGCCTGCCAAACGGATAACTTTCTACGGGACAGCGCAGTACAATATCCTGTCCTTTCTGTACATTCACGCCGACTTTCACAATCAGTCTGGCATACTCCTGTAATTTTTCTTCAAATGTCATTTCTCTCTACCTCCTGATATTTTAAAATAATAATCAATCACTTCATTTTCTTCCACTGACACATACGGGCCAAATGCGGGAACCCTGCAGCAAAGAAGCTTTTCTCCCGGCGCAAACATCAGCTCATAGCCATTTTTAGACATAATTCCCGGGCTGCGTTTATTTTCTCTTCCAAAGGAAATATATCTTGCGAAGGACATATCTGCCCTCTGAGGTTCCTCATCAATCAGACCTCTCACCAAAAGTTTTTCCTCTTTTTTCCAGTCAAAAAATACCCATGCCCGTCCGTCCCCCACCTGTCTGGGTTCTTTGGAACGCTCAGCGAGAAGAAGTTTTCCCTGTGGTGTCAGGAAGGATACCGCTCCCGTCTTCTTATCTACACGAACCACAACCTTTTCCGTCACGAATTCAACCACATTGGGATTTTCCCGTTTTTTATATCGCAGACCGCCGGACGCATATTCCGGCAGCGGCCCGGGGAACTGGCAGCCTTGCCCTCTGGCAAAACAGATCCGGATGACATCATCGGCAAGGGGTGCGATCCGCAGCGTGCCATAGCTGCTGCACAGGTCAAAATACCCCTTTCCTTTCATCACAAACCGCACTGCACAGTCAATACGGCTGTGTCCTGCCGGGCGCAGATGGTTCGTGTCCGGTATGCTCCCGAACTCTTTTTGCAAAGAGGACTGTCTGGAAATCTTCTTTCTCGACTCCGATGCTGACGCAGCAGGCCCCGGCGCGCGTGCCCCCGGCTGTACCACAATTCTCTGGGGGCCATATCTGCCGCGCCGCTCCATAAGATAGTCGCCTTCCTGCACTTTCTCCCGAAAAACCTCTTCATTCGTCTTCTCTTTCACTTTCCGTACGGTTCTTTTCGCGGCGGTATCCAATTTTACCACAGCCTGACGGCGTCTCTCCTCAGAAACCGGCTCGGAAATCAGTTTTGTCAGACTGCCCTGCCAGAGAACCGTCAGCTCATGCAGGGCTCTGGTGGCGGCTACATACAAACGTTTGACATAACCGTCCTCCACCGGATAGTTTTCCTGTGAAGCATCAAAAAGCAGGACGGAATCGAATTCCAGCCCCTTCGTATTCTCCAGAGAGAGAACCATCACTCCATTTTTAAATTCCATCTGTTCCTTATCCAAAGGCAGCAGCGGAACTTTTCCCTGCAGCCCATCGTAAACCATACCCGCCTCCGCCTCATTTGCACAGATCACAGCGATGGTTTCCCTTCCGTTTTTCAGCCATCGGTTAATCTCTGCGGCTGTATGTTCCAGAAGCTCTGTTGTATCCGAGCATCCCAACATGCGTACCTCTTCTCCGTGACGGATAATCGGTTCCACCGGATAGAGCTGAAAACTGCCGTGATACAGAATCTCCGTGGCAAAATGAGAAATCTCCACGGTATTCCGGTAACTTTTGCGAAGCAGCCCAAAATAATCGCAATCCCCCGGAAGCATCAGCTTACGCAGCTCTGTCCAGTCGTTCAGCCCATAATCCAGAGAAATATTCTGGGAAACGTCTCCCATAATCGTATAAGTACATTTGCTGAGACAGTATTTGAGGGAGCAGTACGCCATCATCCCGAAATCCTGCGCCTCATCGATAATCACATGTCCCGCTTCCCGGATGACCTCGTCCTCCTTGATGCGCTTGTACAGATAAGCCAGCGCCGCCAGATCATAGACATCAAAGGAAGTACCCGGAAGTTCCACCGGATTTCTTTTTTCCATCTGCTCTGTGAGAAAATCATCATAAAGTTCAAAAATAGACCCCTTCCATTCCCGTCTGCCAAAATAAAATCCGGCCCTGCGAAGCAGCGTCTTTTTCTCATCTTCCGAATAGGAATAATATCGTCCCGATACTTCATTTTCAAGCTTTGCGGTCAGATATTCCGTAAGGCGTGTAATCTTATCGGCTCGTGACAGTTCCCGGCTCTCCTGCATAATCTTCTCAATCGTCTCTTTTGGCAGAACCAAAACTCCGTTTTTTTCGATGCGGACATCCTCCTGCGGAATCACAGACCGTTCATAGCGGTCGCAAAACTCCTGCAGACGGTCAAACCATTCCTTTGTTCCTTTAACAGAAGGTGTGACGCCCTTTTGTACCGGGCGGATCGTATAAGACGAATCCCAGTCCTCATAGAGAAGCCGTACAAACAACTGCTCCATGGTCATCTGTGATACTCCGTATACGTCAAGCTCCGGAAGAACGCCTGTGATATAGTTCAAAAGCATCTGGTTGCTTCCGATAATATAAAAATCCTCGGGGGGAAATTCCAATTCATAGTTATACAAAATATAAGAGATCCTGTGCATGGCCACCGTAGTCTTTCCCGATCCGGCAGCTCCCTGAATCAGCATATTGTGCTGGGGTTTCTTACGGATGACCTCATTCTGCTCCTGCTGAATCGTCGCAATGATATTTCCCAGTACAGCATTTTTATTTTTTGCCAGATATTTGGTCAGCAGCTCATCATTTGCCACAACATCCGAATCATAAAATGCCTTCAGCCTGTCCTCCTCGATCTCGTATGTTCGCTTTCGGGACAGGTCAATCTCATACTCCCCTTCTCCTCTGACGTAATAAGTGGCTTTTCCAAGACCGGACTCATAATAAACGCTGGAGATCGGCGCTCGCCAGTCAATAATATCGGGCTGAGAAGGATCGTCTGATAAGGCAGAACGGCCGATATAGTAAACCTCATCCATTTTAAGCTTAGGATCGCGAAAATCAATACGTCCAAAATACGGTTTTTTCCTCGCCCTCTCTGCGCGTTTCACGTTCTGGCTGACCTGCCGGAACATGGAATTGGTGTTGTTCCACAGAGTCATCGCCTCTTTGTCTCTCTCGTCAAAGACGTCCAGCATCTCATGCAGTTCGTCTGCCAGATTCTGTGCGCTCTGCTTTACTTCCTGCAATTTCCGTTCAGCAATCGAGAGGGTTTCCCGCAGCTTCTGTTCCTCCGCTTCTCTGGTGATTCCATGCTTTTTATACATGTTATTTCCTTTCTTCATTTTCTTTTTGTTCGATATAGATATCATCATATCTCATTCCCATGGGAAGTACAAGCGTTTTCAGCCCGTTATTTTTTTGTTTACCTAACACCTTTCGTATTGTATAATGCACTATGAAATACCAAAAGATACTATGTAAAATTGTAATGGATGTTTATACCCAAAGGAGACCTATGAGCCATTTATTTCTTACCGGGCCTTCGGGCATCGGAAAATCTACGATGCTTTGGGAAGCTTTAAATGCCTTCCCCTGCAAAGTGTCCGGTTTTTTCACCCAGCGTCTGCTGCTTCCTGATCACACCATGGAAGGCTTCCGTCTTCTCTCATGGGAACGAAATCTGCCCGTTGCAGAACGTTTTTCCCCCGGGATGGAGGATATTTTCATTCGAAAGGAAGGGAAGGGCTGGAAAAAAGATCTCTCCGTCTTTGCAGGAACGGGAGTCCGGCTTCTGGAAAACTGTCTCCCCCAAAAAAGAGACCGTTCTTCCTCCCCTGTCGTCATCTGTCTTGACGAAATCGGCGGTACGGAGCTTCTGGTACCGGAATTTCGTACCATGCTTTATACGGTTCTGGCCTCACATCCCTGCTGCATCGGCGTGATCAAAAGCAGAGAAAATCTGTCTGCCATGTTTACCCGCGTTTTCATGAATTCCGAAGAAGAAACCCTTTTATTTCAGCTTCATGAAGATTTGACCCACCGTTTTTGCGGCCAAATCCTTCCGGTCACCGAAACAAACCGGGAACAGGTCCGTCAAACACTCCGTTCCTTTTTAGGAAAAATACCGGGCGAATGAAGAAGTTTCTCCTCATTCGCCCGGTGTACGTTCATCCTCCAAAACCTGATTACCCAGATACCGAAAGATACGCTGTCAATAACCTTCCGCCGAAAAATAACACTTTACTCATTCTCACCTGCCGCCCTGCGCCGCATCTGCTTCACGGTCTGCCCATTCAGCGGATGGCGGACCCATGGGGCAATCTGTTCCAGCGGAATCAATACAAAATCCCTCAGGTGCATCTCCTCATGGGGAATGGTAAGCTCCGGTGTATCCACTACCCGGTTATCATACAGCAGAATATCCAAATCCAGTGTCCGCGGTCCCCAGTGAACCTTTCTTTCCCGGTTGGCGGCTCTTTCAATCTCATGGAGTCTCTCCAAAAGCTCCTCCGGCTCTAAAAGTGTCCTAAGCTCCAAAGCGCCGTTGAGAAAATCATCCTGCTCTACCCCACCGTATGGTTCCGTTACCAGATAATCCGAAACAGCCCTTACCTGACAGTCTGGCTGTTCGCCCAGCATCTTTACCGCCATATCCAGATATCCTTTTTTATCCCCCATATTGGAGCCCAAAGCGATATAAGCGGTATGCCATCCCCTGCTGATTTCCACAGAAACCGTCTCAAGCGGAAGGCCGATGGGCGCCCAAGGCTTCTGGATCACCAAATCGACCTGCTCTGTCAGCGGATATTCCAAAAGAAGCGCCTGTGCCAGATGCTCCACTACACTTTCCAAAAGCTTCCATGTATGGCTCTCCACAAATTTCTTGATAAAATGACTCACCTCTCCGTAATGGATGGACTCTGTCAGTTCGTCTGATTTTCCCGCCTTTCGGGTACTGGTATGCAGAACCGCAGAAATAACAAATTTCTGCCCCAGTGTATTTTCTTCCGGAAATACTCCGTGGTTTGCGAAAATTTCCAGATTTTTAATTCTAATCTTATCCATTTTTTCTCCTACTGTCCCAGAATCGCCTCGGTCATCCGAATAATTCTCTTATTTTCTTTTACATCGTGCACCCGCACAAAGGAACAGCCCTTCATCACAGCCATAACCGTTGTGGCAAGGGTTCCTTCCAGCCTCTGGTCAGAAGGAAGATCCAGTGTCAGTCCGATCACGGATTTTCTCGAGGTTCCCAGAAGAACCGGAAATCCCAGTTCCCGAAGTTTCTCCACATGATGAATCGCCGCGAGATTCTGTTCATAAGATTTGGCAAAGCCCACCCCCGGATCCAGCATGATTTTGTCATCACTAACCCCGGCAGCCCGGGCGATTCGCACTGATTCTTCCAAATCAGTTAAAAGGTCAGCCATGAAATCCCCGTATACCGCTTCCTTTCTGTTATGCATCAGACAGCAGGCCGCCTGATATTTTGCAGTGACTTGCGCTGTTTTTTTATCGTACTGAAATCCCCAGATGTCGTTGACCAGATCAATCCCCGCCTGCAGCGCTGCTTCGGCAACGTTTCCTTTATACGTATCGATGGATACCGGAATATCAAAACGGCTTTTTACAGCTTCAATCACCGGAAGGACACGGGAAATCTCCTCCTCATCTGAAAGCAGTGTATAACCCGGCCGGGTGGATTCCCCGCCAATATCAAGGATATCTGCACCTTCCTGTACCATTTCCTCGGCATGACGAAGCGCCGCATCGAGACAGTTGAATCTTCCACCATCGGAAAAAGAATCCGGCGTCACATTCAAAATCCCCATAATATAAGTATGTCTTTCTGTATCAAACTCACGATTGCCTATTTTCATTGTGTACTCCTTATCTGCGAACGTGATTCGCAAAATATTTCTTCTGTTTTCCTAATACTCAATCACATGATTCTTTTTCTCAAAGCTCCAGTTGCACTCTTTTTCTGCCGGACAGCAGAAACAATTTCGCGACTGTTTATCTGCCCGATACAGATAAACTGCCAGCCGGTCCGTCTCTTCTGACGAAGACTCCCGGTGTCCCATAATCGCACGCTGTATTCTTCCGGTCTCTTCACCGGAAAAACCACAGTCCCTCAGAATCTCTCCGGCAATTGCTGCACCGGAAATCTCATGAGGTGTTCCCTTTGCGATCTGCTCATACCGTCCGATATCGTGAAGAAGAGCCGCTCCATAGATCAGTTCCTTGGAAAGCTCCCCACCCTCTTCCAGACTGTAAATATACATCAGCCGGGCCACATCCAGAAAGTGTTCCATGGTATGCCGGCAGAAAATCCGATCCTTTTCTGCCTCCTGCAAAAGCCGGAACTGTCCCTGAAATCTTTCATGTTTTTGAATCCTATGTATTCGTTCCATTGCAGCCTCTTTTTCCGCCTTTCTGTTTTTACAGGACCTCATCCCCATGTTTCTTACCGATTCACCATCTGCAGAAAAGTCTGCTGCAGGGAATAATCTTCTGCAAATGCCCCTCTGACGATGGTAGTTACAGTCTTGCTTCCGGGTTTCTGAACGCCGCGCATGGTCATGCACATATGTTCCGCCTCCAACATCACCATCACACCCCGGGGCTTCAGATAATATTCCAGCGCATCAGCAATCTGAGCCGTCATATTTTCCTGAATCTGTGGGCGTCTTGCAAACACCTCCACAGTGCGGGCCAGCTTGCTCAGCCCCGCTACCCTTCCCTCCGGAATATAAGCGACATGCGCTTTCCCGTAAAAGGGAAGCAGATGGTGTTCACAAGTGGAATAAAATGTAATGTCCTTCTCCAACACCATATTATTGTTCGTAGCCTGAAACTGTTTGCTGAGATGAGTTCCTGCATCCTGATAGAGCCCTCCGTAAATCTGTCCGCACATACGTGCAATACGGTCCGGCGTCTCCAAAAGACCTTCCCTGTGTACGTCCTCACCGATACCTTCCAGCATCAGACGGACACCCTCTTTGATTTTTTCATAATCCATCATACCCTTTTCCTCCTGATTTCGTATTTCTCCAATATTGGTTTTTCTTCGGGATGGGCATTTCCAGATATGGGAAGAAGAAATGCTGTATATTTTGGTACACAAAAAAACATCCCGATTCTAATGGGAATAAATAATAATTCTATATCCCTTCACAATCGAGATGTATGGCATCTGTATGTTGCAACGGGTGCGGATTCCATATCGTAAGACGAGCTTTTCGTTTCAGCGGCAACTCCCCATCCGCAAAACACTTAACGCATGGAATCCTATTTTGCATATCATTTATTTACGGACTATTATAGCACCGTCACTGCCGGAACACAATATCTGTCCGCAGTTTTATCAGCAATTATGTCTATTCAGGACCCTGTCCTTCATAGTCACGAATGCATGTACACAACTCGCATAATATGCGAGTTGGCGCCTGTATGTCTCGGGATTGACTTGCATTTGCAAGTCAACACCTCGCGGGACAGTAGAAGGCTGAACTGTAACGCAATTATGTCTCTGAATAGCAGAAGGCCGAACAGCGACGCAATTATTTCAAATCGATTACCGTACAAACCGGATCTCCTTCTGTATATTCAATCGACACCCGATCTCCCTCTTTCAGGGCAACCACCTGTAAAAACTCCTGAACCGGCACATCAAAAATCAGATCTCTGCCGCTCAATACCAGATAAAAATGGGAATTTCCGTCAATCACGCTCTGGGCAATCCTCTCGATGGTTCCAGTGGCTTTTTTCGCCTCCCCGCCGTTTTCATGGGTGATTCCGCTGGAATTTAAAAGCTTCACATATGCTTTTTCACACTGTTCCACTGTATCGCCGATAGCTACATTCTGATATTTTTGGATGTTTACCATGGCATATTTTTTTACCAATCCGGCCCCGTCCTTCAGTGCCATAAAGTAGGTGGGCTCATTGGAAATATTCAAAAGAATCGGGAAGGTGGCCTGATATCCCAGATTCTGTACCTGTCCCTCCGCAGAATCCATAGCCGAATGCTCCTCCGCTCCGTTGACCTTATAATATCTGGTTTCTCTCGTTCTCTGGTTTATAAGAACAAATCCCACATTGGAACGGTCACCGCTGACGGAGGTCACGCCTGTATACACCCATACATCATCTTCCATTGCCAGATAGTTGTAGCCGTCTGTAGATTTCAGGCAGCCCTTCTGTCCGAAAATACTGTTGATATATCCGTTAATCAGCGTTCCATGGTAATTATAAAGCTGCACCAGTAAGTCTGCCGGATTAGCCCGGTCCACCCATGTAGGACAGTCCTCCAGCGCATAGTCCTGACATTCTCCTGTCTGTGCATTACACAGAACCACCCGCCCGATGGTCTGACCGCCAAACAGTCCGATTTCGTATTTTTTTACCGGACAGATCCAGTACGGTGTGCCTTCCTCATCAATCTCAAAGCTGAGCTGATCGAAAATATAGGTTGGAAAGCGGAATCTGAGATGACGGTAAATATTCCGGTTCAGATATTCCGCAGGGGAATACTTAATCGGCTTTTCCAGATTTACCAGTGTAGTATCCTGAGTTGTCATATCAATCATAATATATGCAGGAATTCCCTGCGCCTGATTGGTAAACCATTTCACCGGGCTTGCATAAACCAGCGGCGTTACTCTGACCGGTTTTCCGTTGTAATTGATCTGGGAATACAGATCGCTGACCTCAAACTGGGAAACCATCTCCACCATGCTTCCCATTTTTCTGTTGCCCAAAAGAGCCGCACTGTCCTTATCCAGCAGGGGAATCTGATTGTAGTTTACCGGCTGGATATCCTCCGTGAAGTCCCTTTCCTGAACGTCCAGCAGATTGCGGTATTTTTTCGCATTTACAATGGGTGACGAGAGAATAGCTCCGATCAGATATACCACACCGATAGCTATAATCACCATCACTCCGCTTTTTATGATTTTGTTTTCCCGCAGCTCCTCCACACTGCTGATCTTCTTTTTCACTGCGTACAGTATAAGAATGATCACTGCAACAGCAGCAAAAAAGGCCCAGAAACCTGATGCATGGATATTGATGGCCGGAAGTGTCACATAATAGTAAACTCCTGCCAGAACCAGAAGCGTCAGCGTCAGCAGTATCTTTGTTTTCATTTTTTTCATACAATTCTCCATTTCTTTTTGATGTTAAAGAAAACTATAGGGCAGAGACCTGATTTCGTCAAGCCCCTGCCCTGTTTTTATATTACAGTTTTACTTTTTTCATATGTATTATTCTTCTCCGCTCTCCAGCTTACTTGCTCTTGCAGCGATTTCTTTTTCCTGTACATCGGAAGGAGCCTGCTCATAGCGGGCCAGTTCGTAGGAGAAATCACCTGCGCCGCCAGTCATGGAACGAAGTACGGTTGAATATCCGTAGATTTCCAGTTCCGGAACATCAGCTTCTACAACTGTATATCCGTCACGGTCAGGATTCATGCCCAGTACACGGCCACGGCGTTTATTCAGATCGCCCATAACGTCACCGGTATACTGATCCGGCACGCGAACCTTCATGTTTACGATAGGCTCCAGAAGTACCGGAGATGCTGCTAAGAAACCGTCCTTGAAAGCCATTTTTGTTGCAGTTTTAAATGCCATCTCAGAAGAGTCTACCGGATGGTAAGATCCGTCATACAGTACGGCTTTTACGCCGACTACCGGATAAGCAGCCAGAGGACCTGCGCCGACAGATTCCTGCAGACCTTTTTCAACCGCCGGGAAGTAGTTTTTCGGAACGGCTCCGCCTACTACAATCTGCTCAAATACATACGGAGTATCCTGATCGCCGGACGGTTCAAATGTCATCTTAACATGACCGTACTGTCCATGTCCGCCGGACTGTTTTTTGTATTTTTTATCAATATCGGATTTTTTGCGGATGGTTTCACGGAAAGCAACCTTCGGTTTGGAAATCTCCACATTTACTTTATACTGCTCCTGCAGTTTGCTTACGATGACATCGATATGCTGATCGCCGATACCGTAGATCAATGTCTGGCGGTTTGCGGAATCATTGACAATCTTCATGGTCAGATCTTCCTGACACATCTTGGACAACGCCTGAGAAATCTTATCCATGTCTCCTTTGTTCACTGCTTTGTAGCGTTTGCAGGTATACGGTGTGGAGATTTCAGGTTTTCCGTACATAACCGGAGTGCTCTTTGTGGAAAGGCTGTCACCGGTACGGACTTCATTTAATTTTGCAACGGCACCGATGTCACCGGCATGAAGCTCGGAAACCTCGATAGGTTTGGAGCCTTCCAGCACATACAGTTTGCCCAGTTTCACTTCCACATCCTGATCCACATCATAAAGAGTATCGCCGGATTTAACAACGCCGGAACAAACCTTCATAAGGGAGTATTTGCCGAGGAACGGGTCAACGATGGTTTTAAATACCGTTGCGGATTTTGCTTTGGTAAAATCATAATTTGCTTCATAAATTTCACTGGTGGATTTTACGATACCAGCACGTTCTCTCTGGTTGGGGCTTGGGAAGTATCCGCAAATATCATCCAGAAGGATCTTAACGCCCTGCAGGTTCACCGGTGAACCCATACATACGGGAACAATGCTTCCATCGCCTACGCACATAGCCAGCGCTGCGGAAATCTCTGCTACGGAGAACTCGTCGCCTTCAAAGTAACGGTCCATAAATTCTTCACTGGTCTCAGCAACTGCTTCCAGAAGGATTTCTCTGTATTTTTCCAGATATTCTACGGAATACTCAGGAATCGGGCACTCTTCTTTTCTATCACGGTCAATATATCTGCGGCCCTTATTTTTCACGATATTAATATATCCCACAAATTTTTCATTTTCACGAATCGGCATGTGGAGAGGAGCAATCCGTTTTCCGTATAATTCGGTCAGATCCTCTACTACCTGACGATAGCTGACATTATCGATATCCATCTCTGTAACGAAAATCATACGGGGCAGTTTGTATTTTTCACAGAGCTCCCATGCTTTCTGTGTGCCAACCTGCACGCCGGATTTTCCGGATACAACGATGACTGCTGCGTCCGCTGCGGCTACTGCTTCTTCTGCTTCTCCCACGAAATCAAAGAAACCGGGAGTATCGAGAATGTTTACTTTCACTTTATCCCATACAATCGGCACGGTAGATGCAGAGATCGAGAATTTACGTTTGATTTCCTCTTTATCATAATCACTGATGGTATTTCCATCGGTTACCTTGCCTAAGCGGTTTGTAATACCTGAAAGATAAGCCATAGCCTCTGTCAGTGTAGTTTTTCCTGCTCCGCCATGACCAAGCAGCACTACATTTCTAATTCGGTCTGTTCTAAAAACGTCCATATGTAATACCTCCAAAATTTAATATGGTTATATTCTACTAAAAGTTTGCGTATTTTTCAAGTATTTTATAAAATATTGACAATTATTTTCTCGATTTTCTTTGTTTTAATTGACAGATTTTTACTAATAATTCTACAAATTCCTACAACTTTATGCATTTTACCATTTTACATTTTATTTTCCGCTTTAAAGCGCTAAATTATTGACTTTTTTATCACTCTGCTTTACAATGGTTACAGCTTAAATATAGAAAAAAGAGGGTACGAACATGATTATTGTAATGAAACCGGATGCACCGGAAAGCGCTGTACAAAATATAACGAAAATCATTTGTGAAAAGGGTCTCCAGACTCATCTTTCACAGGGTGAGCAGGTTACGATCATCGGCGTGGTCGGAGACAAACAGAAACTGAACAACCAGAATATTGAAATCATGCCCTATGTAGATAAAATTGTTCCTATCACAGAGAGCTATAAACTGACCAACAAAAAATTCCATCCGCAGCCATCCAGAGTCCAAGTGGGAAATTATGAGATCGGACCGGATACGCTTACGATCATGGCCGGCCCCTGTGCGGTTGAGACGGAGGAACAGCTTATGGAAATTGCCCGGGCGGTAAAAAAAGCCGGGGCGCAGTTTGTGCGGGGCGGCGCTTACAAGCCGAGAACTTCCCCCTACTCCTTTCAGGGGCTGGAAGAGGAAGGACTTCGCTATATGCAGGAGGCAAAAAAAGAAACCGGGCTTGCTACCATCTGTGAAGTTATCAGTGAAGCTGCCATTGAAGCTGCTGCAAAATACGTGGATATGATTCAGATCGGCGCCCGGAATATGCAGAATTTCCAGCTTCTCAGAGAAGCCGGACGTTCCGGGCTCCCGGTGCTTTTAAAACGCGGACTGGCAGCCACCATCGATGAATGGCTGAATGCTGCAGAATATATTATTGCGGAAGGAAACCCTAACGTGGTTCTTTGCGAGCGGGGAATCCGTACCTATGAAACCACTACCAGAAACACTCTGGATCTCAGTGCGGTTCCGGTGATCCGTTCCAAATCCCATCTTCCCATTATCGTAGACCCCAGCCATGCAACCGGCGTTGCTTCCTACGTACCGCCTCTTGCAAAAGCCGCTGTAGCCTGCGGTGCAGACGGACTGATGATCGAAGTCCACAACGACCCGGCACACGCCCTGTCCGACGGACCCCAGTCTCTCACCTTCTCCCAGTTTGACGGGCTGATGGCTGACATGGCTGCCTATATCCGATTGGCCGAAAGAACGCTTCAATAATCACTTACGATGTAACGAGAAAGGATTTTACGTTAATTATGGAAGAAACACTCCGCGTCGGGTTTATCGGGCTTGGGCTGATTGGCGGCTCTATCGCAAAATCAATCAAACGCTTTCACCCGAACACTCTGATTTACGCCTATACCCGGACTGAAGCAACGCTGGATACCGCTGTTTCCGAAGGCGTTGTTGATGTAAAATGCACCAAAGAGGATCCACAGTTTGAAAATTGTGATTATATCTTTCTTTGTGCCCCTGTAAATGATAATATTGCCTGTTTAAGCCGTCTGAAAGACCGTATTTCCCCCAACTGCATCATCACGGATGTGGGAAGCGTCAAGGGCGAAATCCACAAGAACGTTCAGGCTCTTGGCATGGATGCAAATTTTATCGGCGGGCATCCCATGGCTGGCTCTGAAAAAACAGGTTACGAAAATTCCACCGATTTTCTCATTGAAAATGCCTATTATATTCTTACGCCGGGAGGCGAGATTGACATTATGCGTCTGACGTCATTTATGGAGCTGATCTCCTCTCTTGGCGCTATTCCGCTGGTACTCACCTATGAGGAACACGATTATATCACGGCAGCGGTCAGTCATCTGCCCCATATCATCGCCTCCACTCTGGTCAATGCCATTCAGAAAATGGACACACCGGAGGAAAACATGAAGCTGATCGCAGCAGGAGGATTTAAGGATATCACCCGTATCGCTTCCTCCTCCCCGGTGATGTGGCAGCAGATCTGTCTGGAAAACCGTGAAATGATTTCCAAGGTTTTAGATGAATATATCCGCCTGATCATTCAGGCAAAATGCTGGGTGGATAACGGCGATGCCTCTGAAATCCATGAAATGTTTACCGCTTCCCGGGATTACCGCAATTCTCTGCCGGATTCCTCCAAAGGTCCGCTGCAGAAAATGTACGCTATATATTGCGATATCTACGATGAGGCCGGTGGAATCGCTACCATTGCCACACTTCTGGCCATGAACAATATCAACATCAAAAATATCGGCATCATCCATAACCGGGAATTTGAAGAAGGTGTTCTCCGCATTGAATTTTATGAGGAGGAGGCCTGTACCAAAGCCGAAAATGTATTAAAAGAACGAAATTATATGATCCATAAACGTTAAATGTCTGTCCGGAAAATATTTCCGGACAGTTACATTATCCCCAAACAGCAGAAAGGAGTACGCAGATTTATGAAAATCCAACAGGCAACCCGCCCTTTAAAAGGTGAGGTGACGATTCCCGGCGACAAATCCATCTCCCACCGGGCCGTGATGTTCGGCGCGTTGGCCGAGGGTACCACCCGCATTACCAATTTTCTTCAGGGGGCAGACTGTCTCTCCACGATTTCCTGTTTCCGGAAAATGGGAATTGAAATTGAAAATTCACCCTCAGAGATTCTGGTTCACGGCAAAGGGATCCGCGGCCTTTCCGCTCCCACCGAAATTTTAGATGTGGGAAACAGCGGTACCACTACCCGGCTGATTTCCGGCATTCTGGCCGGACAGTCCTTTGCCTCCACGCTCACCGGAGATGACTCTATTCAAAGCCGCCCCATGGGACGCATCATCAAGCCTCTTTCTATGATGGGAGCTTCCATCGAAAGCCTGAAAGGAAATGGCTGTGCACCGCTTAAAATTGAAGGACGGAAGCTTCACGGAATTCACTATGACTCTCCCGTGGCATCTGCTCAGGTAAAATCCTGTGTGCTTCTTGCGGGATTATACGGGGACAGCGTTACCTCCGTGACAGAGCCGTTCCTTTCCAGAAACCATACGGAACTGATGCTGGCACATTTCGGGGCTGAAGTAACCAGCCATGGAACAACTGCTTCCATCCAGCCGGAACCGAAGCTTCACGGGCTGGATGTCTCTGTACCGGGAGATATCTCCTCTGCTGCCTATTTTATCGCGGCGGCCCTTCTGGTGCCCGGCTCAGAAGTTCTGATCCGACATGTGGGAATCAACCCCACCAGAGATGGTATTCTCCGGGTATGCAAGGCCATGGGAGCTGATATCCGGCTTTTAAACCAGACAATTGCTGCCGGAGAACCGGTTGCCGATCTTCTGGTGCGTTACAGTCCGCTTCACGGTACTGTGATTGAGGGAGAGATCATCCCGGCTCTGATTGACGAGATTCCCATCATTGCGGTGCTGGCAGCCTTCGCTGACGGAACAACGGTAATTCGAAATGCTGAAGAACTGAAGGTAAAAGAATCAAACCGTCTGGATATCATGGTTACGGAGCTCTCCGCTATGGGCTGCAAAGTGCAGGGAACGGATGACGGTATGATTATTGAGGGCGGCGCTCCTCTTTACGGCACTTCCATTGACAGCCGGATGGATCACCGGATCGCCATGTCCTTTGCCATTGCAGGACTGGCGGCGGTTGGAACTACTACACTGGAACGGGCGGAATGCGTGGATATCTCTTATCCTGATTTTTATGAGGATTTGAGGAAGCTTTCTCTGTAATATTGGCATATAAAAAAAGGGTATGCAAACCATTGTACCGGTTTGCATACCCTTTTGCTTTTCATCTGTCTTACGATTTCAATAATCCCCAAAATTATAGGTGAATTTCCTGATTATCCCGCTGTTTTTACCTATAAACTTTCCCCGTACCAAAAGATTTATAGGTAGTCGCAAAATTCTCAGCCGTTCGCCCCATAAAAATCCGCCACTTCATCTTTACTGTAATAAATTTTATCTTCCTCCACAATCGTACCGATTCCGTCTCTCACATCCACAATCGTTACGCTGCAGTTGGGCGGTACGCTGTCACGCCAGAAGTTCTCCTTATCCTCATAAATCTGATTGAGAATCCCCCTGCAGGAACAGCCATGAGCCGCTATCAGAATGGTTTTATCCTGATATTCCGGATTGTGAATCAGTTCCTGATAAAATTCTCCGGTGCGGGCAATTACCTGCTTGATGCTCTCTCCTCCTTTCGGCGGCTGGTAATGGAAAGGATCCATAAAAAACTTAGGAAATTCCAGAGAGGGAATCTGATAGTTCTCTCTCTTACAGCAGAGTCCTTCCCACTCCCCGAAAGAAATCTCTTCAATTCTGGAATCCTCAATAATCGGCACCTTTTGTTCTCCCAGTACAAGCTCTGCCGTTTGGCGGGCACGTTTCAGGGGACTGGTAATGGCAAGGTCAAAAGGAATCTCCTTCATTCCTTCCCCGGTGACTTTCGCCAGACGAATACCATTTTCATTCAATTCAATATCTGCCTTCCCTTGAAGACGTCCCTCTGTGTTCCACAAAGTTTCTCCGTGGCGGATGATATATAAACGCATAGTCTGCCTCCTTATTTTTGCAATTTCAAGTATGCCTTGGCGTACCTGCTTAAACAGTTACCTTTTTTACGATAAATTCCGCTGACCTCTTGAAAAGAAGTCAACGGAATTTTATAAAATACTTACTGTCTAAGCTGGATGCCCAAGCTTTCCAGACCATTCAGAATCTTCTTCATTGCTGCAGATACTTCGGCCTCTTCCAGAGTTTTCTCTTTAGAACGGAAAGTAATGGAATAAGCTACGGATTTATAGCCTGCCTGAATCTGGCTTCCCTCATAGATGTCGAACAGTTCGTAGTGTTCCAGAATCTTTCCGCCTCTCTGAGCGATCATTTCTTCAATCTGTCCAACCAGAACTTCTTTCGGCACTACCATGGAGATGTCACGGTTCACAGCCGGGAATTTTGCGATCCCTTCATATTTTCTGTCGAAGGTAGCATATTCTACTACTTTCAGGATATCTACAACCGCAATATATGCTCTCACTCCGATTCCATAGGTATCGGCTACTGCCGGATGTACTTCACCCAAATACCCAACCACATCTCCTTCGTAACTGATCAGAGCCTGACGTCCCGGATGCAGGAACGGTTTGCCTGCTTTCGGATCATAGGATACTTTTTTGTCCATGCCAATCTGATCGAAGAATTCTTCTACCACGCCTTTCATGTCGAAGAAATCTCCGTCACCGTACATACCCAGAGTGAACATCATTCTCTCTTCCGGCAGTTCGGTAAGCGGAAGAGCTTTCGGCAGATATACATTACCCAGCTCGTACAGGCGAACATTTTTATTTCTTCTGTTGTAGTTGGTAGCCAGAGAAGTCAGCATACCGTTCAGGGAGATAGTTCTCATGATGCTGAAATCTTCACCCAGCGGATTGCTGATGGTCACTGCTGTTCTCAGCTCATCGTCCGCCGGAATCTGCAGTTTGTCGAATACCTTCGGGCTCTCGAAGGAATAGCAGTACCCTTGAGAGAATCCGCAGTATTCTGCAACGTCTCTTGCCACTTCTTCAATGCGAAGCTTGAAGGGCAGTTTTCCTGTAGTAGCTTCTCCGCTTGGCAGAGTTGTCGGAATGTTGTCATATCCGAAGAATCTTGCCACTTCCTCTGCAAGATCCGCTGTACGGAAGATATCATGACGGAAGGTTGGAGCAACAATCTCATTGGCTGCTTCATCATAAGCCAGCTCTACACGGCCGAGGTATTCCAGCATCTGTTCTTTGGACAGATCGGTTCCCAGAAGGTCATTGATTTTTTCCGGCTCGAACGGTACTCTTACAGGCTCTTTTTTTGTACTGTATACGTCAACCATACCGCCTACAACTTCACCTGCGCCCAGTTCTTCCATCAACTGACAAGCCCGGTCAATGGCTGCCTGCGCGTTGTTCGGGTCAAGACCCTTCTCGAATTTTCCGGAAGCATCGGTACGAAGTCCGATTCTCTTGGAAGACAGGCGGATGTTTGTTCCATCGAAACAGGCTGCTTCGAACAGGACTGTTTTTACTTCATCCGTAATCATGGAGTTTTCTCCGCCCATGATTCCTGCGATGCCAACAGCTTTTTCTCCGTCACAGATCATCAGTACATTTTCATCCATGGTACGTTCCTGACCGTCCAGAGTAACGAATGTTTCATCGTTCGCTGCGCGACGGACAACGATCTCATGGTTTGCGATCAAATCCAGATCGTAAGCATGCATCGGCTGTCCGTATTCCTCCATGACGTAGTTGGTGATATCTACCAGATTGTTGATGGGACGGATGCCGTTTGCAGCCAGACATCTCTGCATCCACTTGGGAGAAGGTCCGATTTTTACATTTTTTACCACTCTTGCACAGTAACGCGGGCAAAGTTCTTTGTCTTCTACGGTTACTTTAATGTAATCTTCGATGTTCTCGCCATTTCCTTTTACGTTTACAACCGGAGGAATGAATTTTTTCCCAAAGGTTGCAGCCGCTTCTCTTGCAATTCCCAGCACACCGTAGCAGTCTACGCGGTTGGATGTGATCTCGTATTCGAAAACAACATCGTCCAGTCCCAGAGCTTTGATTGCGCTCTCCCCTACCACTGCATCTTCCGGGAAAATATAGATGCCGTATTCCGGTGCTTCCGGGTACATTTCTCTGGTAGAACCCAGTTCTTCGATGGAGCACAGCATGCCGTAGGAATCAATTCCACGGAGTTTTCCGGCTTTGATTTTCACGCCTCCCGGAGTTTTCTTTCCGTCATGGCCGCCTGCCACACGGCCTCCCGGCAAAACTACCGGAACTTTGTCGCCTTCTTTTACATTCGGAGCTCCTGTTACGATCTGTGTCACTTCGCTGCCCACATTTACCTGACAGATGATCAGTTTATCGGCATCCGGGTGTCTCTCAATTTTATCGATCTGACCAATCACGATATTTTCCAGATCGGCATCCAGTTTTTCAAATCCTTCTACTTTTGTTCCGGAAAGTGTCATGGCATCGGTATATTCCTGAGCAGTCACATCCAGATCCGGGACAAACATTTTAATCCATGATAATGATGTATTCATAAGTAATTTCCCTCCTAGAACTGTTTTAAGAATCTGTAGTCATTTTCGTACAGAAGACGCATATCGTCGATTTCGTATTTCAGAAGGGCGATACGCTCCAAACCTACGCCAAATGCAAATCCTGTGTATTCCTCCGGATCAATGCCGCACATCTCCAGTACATGGGGGTGAACCATTCCGCAGCCAAGAATTTCAATCCAGCCGGAACCTTTGCAGAAACGGCAGCCGGAACCTCCGCATTTGAAGCAGGATACGTCAACCTCCGCACTGGGCTCTGTGAACGGGAAATGATGGGGACGGAATTTTGTCTTTGTTTCCGGTCCGAACAGTTCTTTTGCAAATTCTTCCAGAGTTCCTTTCAGGTCAGCAAATGTGATGTGTTTGTCGATCACCAGACCTTCGATCTGATGGAAGGACGGGGAATGAGTGGCATCCACTTCGTCGGAGCGGAATACTCTGCCCGGTGCGATCATACGGATCGGCAGTTTGCCCTGTTCCATGGTTCTGGCCTGTACCGGAGAAGTCTGGGAACGGAGGAGAATGCTGTCTGTGATGAAGAAGGTATCCTGTTCGTCTCTTGCCGGATGATTTTCCGGAATGTTCAGTTTTGTGAAGTTGTAGTCCGCATACTCTACTTCCGGTCCCTCTACCACTTCATAGCCCATTCCTACGAAGATTCTCTCTACTTCTTCTAAGGCGATAGTGTTTGGGTGGCGGTGTCCTACGTTGGCTTTCTTTGCCGGAAGGGTAACGTCGATGACTTCCGCTGCCATCTTTGCATTTCTCAGTTCTTTTTCCAGACGGGCCTTTGTCTCTTCCAACAGGGATTCGATGGTGGCTCTCGCTTCATTCACCATCTGTCCTACTTTCGGACGGTCTTCCGGCGCTACATCCTTCATTCCTTTCAGAACAGAAGTAAGCTGGCCTTTCTTTCCCAGAAAATTTACTCTTACGTCATTCAGTTTGTCTAAAGCATCAGACTGCTGGATTTTGTCAGACGCTTCGTTCAGAATCGCCTGTAAGGTTTCTTTAATACTGTTGCTCATGTGACTGTTCTCCTTTTCTATACTTTGTCGGATGGAGTATTCCATCCGCCTGCCCGGAGGGCTTGAACTTTTAGTTTCTTGTCGCTTCCCACTACGTTGGCAGTGCGCGCAACTCACTCCGCTTCGCTGCGTTCGTTCGCGGGCTTCGCCCTATGTTCCGGGATATGAAAAAGTTTTCTTACGTGCTAGCACGACGAAAACTTTTTCATATCCCGGAACGCACTGCTCATGGCTTACGCGCAAAAGGAAAGCCCCGTCCCTCTCAAAGATATTTCGAGGGACGAGGCATTATATACTCGCGGTACCACCCTGATTCCCGGCTTTTTCTAACCGGACACTCATTATAGACTTAACGCGTCCTTACGTCACTCCCTACTGTATTCAGGAATGAAGCTCCGGTGGGAATCTCAACATGCATCTGAACTTAAAGGAGTTTTCAGCCGATGACTCCTTCTCTCTGAAAGAAAATGCATATCTACTTACACCTTCACAGCTTTTTTCTATCACGATTTATTCTAATCATATTCCTTCGGTATGTCAAGTCTTTTTTTCTTCTCCCTCTTCGTCCTCCTTGTCATCTCCCCCACGGAATCCTTCCAGCAATTCCAGATACTCCATGCGGATTTTCTCGCTGGCCATCTGATGGAGTTTGCGGAAACGGTCTTCAAAATATGCGTTGATCTCCGCCCCGATCAGTACGATGTACATGCAGAAATACATCCACAGTAAAATAAGCATAATGGTGGTCAGGCTTCCATACATATTGGAAAGGCCGTCATATACATCAATATAGATGGAAAATCCCAGCGAAAACAAAGACCAAGCCACCGCGGAAATCACTGCACCGGGAATCTGGTTCTTCCACCCGGATTTTCTGTTGGGCAGAAATTTGTAGATCAGAAGAAAAATACACACCAGAATACACAGGGAAATCACGGTCCTCATTCCGATAATATAAGCAGTCACCCGTCCCAGCACCGGAATATATCTGGCCAAAAGCTTCTGAATACTATTTCCGAATACCAGAAGAATCAGACTGCCGATAATTGCGATGATGAAAAACAACGTGTATATGGCTGAGCGGATCCTCGTAACCACATAATTTCTGGTCTCTTTCACATGATAGATGGCGTTTACCCCATTGGTAAGCGCCTGCACTCCCTTGCCGGCACTCCACAAAGTAAAGATAGCAGTAAAGGGAACAACCGCCGTTCCTTTGGCATAAACCTCTGAAATGATGTTCAAAAGAAAATCCCTGAAATCCCCGGTATCCGGCATAATCTGAATCAGCATATCTGTCACAATTTTCTGATCACGAATCGGTGGAATGTATTGTACCAGCGTCAGCAAAAGCATCAAAAAAGGAATGAAGGACAACAAAATAAAATATGCCGCCTGTGCAGCAAACGCTGCTACGTGATCCTTACTCAGGCGTTCCATAAAACCAGCAATGATTTTCAGATACTTTTTCATTCTGCATTCCTTCCTAAATAATCATTTTTCATACATGAATCATACTATTTTTTTACCTTTCTTGCAAGCTTTGCTTTTTTATAGCTGGCTGAAGGTTATCTTCTGATAAAATAAGTGCAGAATCCCTTTCCAGTCCATACCATTTTCCGCCAGATCCTTTGCTCCGTTCTGACTCATGCCAACTCCATGGCCGTATCCCCCTCCTTGAATCGCAAATCCTTTCAGTTCCTCCCCCTCCTTCACCGGATCAATCACAAAATATGCACTGGGAAGGATTTTCATAGTCCTGCTTTCCGTGCCCCCGTTACAGGTAATGGGCTCATTTCCCGGTGAGAAAAATTCCCGGATATCATATTCATTTTCAAGGATTGCTTCCCCCTGATTTCCTTTGATGATCAGCTTTCTCGCAGCTCCGCCGCTGGAACGGCTGCCGACAACAAACTCCTGTATCTCGCCGATTTCCGGATATCTGCCGGATACTTTATTTTGTACCATTTCCAAAGGCAGCGTTACCTCCCAGCGATACCATGGTTCCTCCTTCTCGTAGTCCAGCGGATCGCCTGTGAGAATATAATTCCGAAATTCCTCCTCCGGGATTCCTTCCGTTCTTCCGGTGATATTTCCCGAAGCCATGGCCTCCACCGTCTTCCCGGATACGGAAACACTTTTCAGATACACTTCCGGTTCGTCCGCTCCCCATACTTCGTCCGTGCTGGTATTGCCGCAGGAGGTAGAGAAAAAATACGCCTGAATAGGTTTTCCTTCACAAGACATAATGGTTCCGCAGGTTTCATCCACCGCCCGGTCTGCAGCATCCTGACGGGGGATATTGTTATATACCTGAAAAGAAACCGTATCGTCCACGTCCGCGCCATACTCCGAAAGCCTTCCCTCTTCCATCTGCCTTACAGCAAAGGTTCTGGCGCACACTGCCTGAGCCTTCAGCGCTTCCTCAGGGTAGGAGGCGGGCATTTCGCTGGGTACCACATATTTAAGATACGTTTCCAGATCGACCTCATTGATGATCTGAAATCCCTTCCCGTCCCGGGAAATTTCCAGAGTTCCCTCGTAAGAGGGTACTCCCTGACTCCGCTGCAAAGACAACACCGAAAGTTTCCCTTCCGGCTTGGCTCCGCTGACAAAGATTTTTCCTCCTTCCGGCAGAATCTCTGCCAGATTCAAAGGCACATCCGAGGGATAGGTTTCTGATGAACCTGCACCATCCTTCACCGTTATGCCAGCGGAGGACTGCAAAATAACGCTCTGATGCACAGAAGAATTTTCTTCACTGTTCATAAGAAGCACCCTTATTGTTTCTGTCACAGGGTTTTCTGCTACCGCTTCCACCTTTTGTGGCTCTTCACTGGTATTTCCTGTCTGCACCTGCACCGTCCCGCCAGATGAATCTGTCTGCAAATGAGTTTCTCCCTCCCCCGCCTTCTGTTCTCTCCGGATCTTCTCCTCCCACTCCTGATATAAAAGCTGCTCCTTTCGTCCATAAACAAACATCAGGCAGACCAAACCAAAGACAAGAATCCCTATCCAAAATGAGTATTCCGGTTTTTGTTTCCTAAATTCATTCATATCTTAGTATATGTAATATCTGCCAAAACATACAAAAAACGTAACCGAAAAACCCCTGTATTTCTTAGGTTTCCATCCATAAGAAATACAGGGGTCTGACCTTCTTTTTGCTGCATTTATGCTTCTACAGAAAATTTGTAAACAGTCTTTGTATCATACTTTTCTCCTGCTTTCAGGAACGGCTGTTTAAAATGTGCATCATTTACTGCATTCGGACAATGCTGGGATTCCAGACAGAAGCCATGGCGTTTTCCGTACACAGCGCCCTCTTTGCCCTTTTCCTCTACGATAAAGTTTCCTGCATAAAGCTGCACTGCCGGACAGTCTGTATAGGCCTCCAGCACGATACCGGTTTTCTCACAGTACGCCTTTGCCATCCAGTCCATCGCTCCGTCTTCCTTGTCCAGAACGTAGTTGTGATCGTAACCTCCGGTATACTGAAGCTGATCGAACGCTGCATCAATTTCTTTTCCCAGCGCTTTCGGTTCCGTGAAATCCATAGGAGTTCCTGCTACAGGAGCAATCTCCCCCGTAGGAATGGATTTTGAATCAATCACAGGGGTATAGTGGGAAGCATGAAGCTGCATCGTCTGCTCCAGCACATCCCCAGAATCATGTCCGCCCAGATTGAAATAGCTGTGGTTTGTCATATTGGCAACGGTGTCCTGATCGCAGACGCCCTCGTAATGAATCTCCACTGCGTTTTCCTCTGTCAGAGTATACGTCACGGTAATATCAAAATTTCCCGGGAAGCCCTGTTCTCCATCCGGACTGCTGCGGTGAAAAGCTACTCCGTTTTCCTGCACACTTGCATCCCACATCATAAACTCAAATCCGTCGGGACCGCTATGTAAATTATTTTCATTTTCATTTGGTGTCAGTTGTACTTTTTTTCCATTCAACATAAAGGAAGCCTGATCAATACGGTTTCCGTTTCTTCCGATGGTGGAACCAAAATGAGGACCATTCACATGATAGTCTTCTCCCTGTCCGTAGCCCAAAACTACATCCTTTTCTTCTCCGTTTTTATCCTTTACCAGAACACTCACCAGAATCGCACCAAAATCGGTGACCTTCATCGTCATTCCCTGATTGTTTGTTACGGTAAACAGCGTAATCTCCTGTCCATCTTTTGTTCTGCCAAAATTTTGTTTTTCTACGCTCATAAGCCCCTCCATGTAATGAAAGAGAGCCATTCACATGACTCTCTCTTTTTTCTTTTGTAACCCCAGAATGCCGTTTCCCTTTTTTTGACGCCTAGCTGCTGCTAGGTGGGTAACCGCAGTATCTCATCTGCCTTCCGCTGCAATATGACGGCCTGACATCCGATCAACAATGTAGGAATCCCATAAACGTAAATGTAGGTTCAAAATAAAGGGGGTATCGAGCATCCCAGGAAATTACTTTTTCTTTTTATTTATTATACCTTAGTCTATGCAGTATTTCAAGAATAATGTACAAAAAATATTACCAATGAACAGTACCGGTAAGCAAAAAAACTCCCCGGTATTGTGTACCGGGGAGAAAATTCACAAATCTTATTTCTGAGGGCCAGCAGCAACCAGAGCTTTACCCAGTTCATTTCCTTCATATTTTTTGAAGTTTTTAATGAAACGGTCAGCCAGATCCTGAGCTTTTGTTTCCCATTCGGAAGCATCTGCATAAGTATCACGTGGATCCAGAATAGCTGGATCTACGCCCGGCAGTTCTGTCGGAACTTCGAAGTTGAAGTGAGGAATCTGTTTTGTCGGTGCATTCAGGATGTCGCCATTCAGAATCGCATCGATGATACCACGGGTATCTTTAATGGAGATACGTTTTCCGCTGCCGTTCCAGCCTGTGTTAACCAAGTATGCTTTTGCACCGTTTTCTTTCATTTTTCTAACCAGCTCTTCTGCATATTTTGTCGGATGCAGTTCCAAGAATGCCTGTCCGAAGCAAGCAGAGAAGGTTGGTGTCGGTTCTGTGATACCACGCTCTGTACCAGCCAGTTTAGCTGTGAAACCAGACAGGAAGTAGTACTCTGTCTGTTCCGGTGTCAGAGCAGATACTGGAGGCAGTACGCCGAAAGCATCTGCAGACAGGAAGATTACGTTCTTAGCAGCCGGTGCTGTGGATACCGGACGAACGATATTTTCGATGTGGTCGATCGGATAAGATACACGAGTATTCTCTGTTACGCTCTTATCGTCGAAATCGATTTTTCCTTCTGCATCCAGTGTAACGTTTTCCAGAAGAGCGTTACGTTTGATTGCGTTGTAGATATCCGGTTCGGATTCTTTATCAAGGTTGATAACTTTAGCGTAGCATCCGCCTTCGAAGTTGAATACGCCGTTGTCATCCCAACCATGCTCGTCATCACCGATCAGCAGACGTTTCGGATCTGTGGACAGAGTAGTTTTACCTGTTCCGGACAGACCGAAGAAGATTGCAGTGTTTTCACCGTTCATGTCTGTGTTTGCAGAGCAGTGCATGGAAGCAATATTCTTCAGAGGCAGGTAGTAGTTCATCATGGAGAACATACCTTTTTTCATCTCACCGCCGTACCATGTGTTGATGATAACCTGTTCGCGGCTTGTGATGTTGAATACTACAGCAGTTTCGGAGTTCAGGCCCAGTTCTTTGTAGTTTTCAACTTTTGCTTTGGAAGCGTTGTAAACAACGAAATCCGGCTCAAAGTTTTCCAGTTCTTCTGCTGTTGGCTGGATGAACATATTTTTAACGAAATGAGCCTGCCAAGCAACTTCCATGATGAAACGGATTGCCATACGTGTATCTGCGTTTGCACCGCAGAAAGCATCTACTACGAACAGTCTTTTGTTGGAAAGTTCTTTCTGAGCGATATCTTTCAGTACATTCCATGTTTCCTGAGAAGCAGGGTGGTTGTCATTCTTATATTCATCAGAAGTCCACCATACAGTATCTTTGGAGTTTTCATCCATAACGATGAATTTGTCTTTTGGTGAACGACCTGTATAAATACCAGTCATTACATTAACTGCTCCCAGTTCACTTTCCTGTCCTTTTTCGTAGCCTTCCAGATTGGATTTTGTTTCTTCTTCAAATAATACTTCGTAAGAAGGATTGTGTACAACTTCTGTAGTTCCTGTAATACCGTACTTACTTAAATCGATGTTTGCCATTCTACATTTAACCTCTTTTCTTCAATAGTATAGTGCCAAAGAAATGAAATTCCGGCTTTTACATTATACAAGATTCAGCAAAAAAAATCAATCATTTTAAATCCCTAATATTTTTTTTACAACGCCCGACATCTCATCCACTTCTGCCGTTGTTTTGTGTCTCACCTCTGCGTTTCTGATCTCCTCGATGGCGTTCGGAACCTCTACTCCACTGATGCGGGAAAGTTCATCCACCAGCTCAAAATCACCCATCGCAGAGTATTTGCCGCTGTCGATAGCTTCCATGACACTTCTGGTAAATTTGTAAGGGCTGGCCGTAGATGCAATCACCGTCTTTGTGGTATCCCCGGTTTCCTTTACATATTTTTTATAAACGGAAGCTGCCACTGCCGTGTGGGTATCGATCACATATCCGCACTGTCCGTAAATCTCGCGGATCACTGCCGCGGTCTCTTCCTCACTTGCGTAATTTCCGTAAAAATCGGCAAGCTGCTGCTTCATCTCTTCGGTGATCTCATATCTTCCCTGAGAGGTCAGGGCAGCCATCAGCTCACTGTTCTTTTTAGCATCATCCCCTGCAATCCGGTAAATCAGACGCTCAAGATTGCTGGAAATCAAAATATCCATAGAAGGAGATGTGGTCAGAATGAAGTCCCTGTTTCTGTCGTATGCTCCTGTGGTAAAGAAATCGTACAGGACTTTATTGTCATTGGAAGCACAAATCAGCTTCTCAATAGGCATTCCCATATTTTTCGCATAATATGCCGCAAGAATATTTCCAAAGTTTCCGGTAGGAACGGTCACATTGATCTTCTCTGCCTCACCGATCTCGCCGTTTTTATACAACTGAGCACAGGCGTACACATAATATACGATCTGCGGCACCAGACGGCCGATGTTGATGGAGTTTGCAGAGGAAAACTGGTAACCGGCTTCAGCCAGCTCCGCTTTCATCTCACTGTCGTTGAAAATCTTTTTCACACCGGTCTGGGCATCGTCAAAATTTCCGTAAATAGCAACTACATGGGTATTTTTTCCCTTCTGGGTTACCATCTGTTTTCCCTGAATGGGGCTTACGCCGTCCTTCGGGTAAAAGACAATGATCTTTGTTCCCGGAACATCGGCAAATCCGGCCATCGCTGCTTTTCCGGTATCTCCGGAGGTTGCTGTCAGAATGACGATTTTCTTATCCGCTTTATTTTTCTTTGCAGATGTTGTCATAAGATATGGCAGAATAGACAGAGCCATGTCTTTAAATGCAATGGTCGCTCCGTGGAACAATTCCAGAAAATATGCCCCACATGCTTTCGTAAGCGGTGCGATCATATCTGTATCAAACTTTGCATCGTAAGCGTGTGCAATACATTCTCTCAGCTCTTCTTCCGTAAAATCTGTCAGAAAACGGCTCATAACCTGATAAGCCACTTCCTGATAGGTCATCTCTGCCAATTCTTTTACGGGAATATCCAGAGTGGGGATATGATCGGGCACATACAGCCCTCCGTCCTCTGAAAGACCTTTCAAAATCGCCTGTGAAGCTGTCACTGTATTTCCATTTCCTCTAGTGCTTCTGTATAATACTTCCATACCTGTTCTGCTCCTCACTATTTCACTTTTATGTAGTAAATCACTATAGTATCTGATTATAGCACAGGTCTTTTTTTATGGCAATCCCAAAAAAATACTTTTATCCGTAAAAGCTGTGATTGCCATGCTGGAAAAGAAAGGTCAGGTTCTCATCGAACCATTCCGTTTTATCCACATCCGCCTGACTTTTGGCAACAAAATAAAGGGCTCCCTCTGAAAGATCTTCCCCGTCAATTGCCCGATTCACCGCTTCCCGGGTAGTATCCGAAACCTTTACCGTATAGATTCTTCCGTCCGCCGTAGGGGAAAACTGCGGCGAGCCTCCGCTATGATCCCATATGACCGAGGTGATATCATTGGGAAATTCCTCGCTTTCCACGCGGTTCAGGATTACATTTGCCACCATAATCCTGCCCTCCACATCTTCGCCTCCGGCTTCCGCCTCTACAATCGACAACAGATTTTCATAATCACGATCCGACATCCTTGTTGTCGTTGCTAACTCCCATGAACGGTTATCCAGCTCATCCAGCGTCTGCACCAGACGGGAACCCACATCCAGCCTTGACACTACTTCTGTAGTGACCATCCGCTGTCCCACCAACACGATCTCGCAGCTTGTTCCCACTGCGCGGTAGCTTTTGGTCAGTCCCTTCGTAGACAGAACCCCGTCGATCACCCCCGCAAAGCCGCGGGGGATCTGACTGGCCGGCTCGTCTTCGTCATCCGGAGAATCTTCACCGGACTGTGCCTGATGTTCTCCCTGCTGTGTTGTTCCGGCTTCTGTCTGGCTGTCTGCAGATTTTGTATTTCTCATATGCATCGCCATACCTGCTCCTGCCAGAACCACTGCTGTCCCGGCTGCTGCCGCAATATATGCCCGACGCTGTTCCTTCACCATCCGGGTCATGATACCCCGAAAAGAATTCCACATTTTCTTCAGTTTTTCCATCTCAATTCCTTTTTCCGAAATCCCTATCGTTCATATTTTTGTAACAACTTGTCTGATAGGAATTATATTGATTTTCGGATTCAAAGTCAATATGGAGTGGAAAATTTTGGCTTATTTTACGAATTTACTCCCACTTTTTCATGAAAAATGCTGGGGTTTTTGTGGGGTAAGTCCCACTTATTATCTAATCTCGTATGCTTTCCTGTAAACAGAGAATCTCATCATACACTTTAGGAAGTTCATGAGAAACCATTAAAATAATGTGTCCCTCTCTGCGCCGCTCCAGCTCCTCGTAAAAATGCTGATTACTTGCCGCATCAAGAGACGCGGTAGGTTCATCCAAAAACCAGACATTTGCCGAAGAAAGCAACATTCTGATAATTACTATCTTTTGTTTTTCCCCGCCGGACATTGCTGAATTCATAGAATTATATACCGTTTCTAAACCCAATGGCTGTTTTTTTATAAATGACTCCATTCCAAACAGTTTCAATAACCGCTTTAACTCCTGCTCCTGTTCTTTTCCTTTACACAACAAATTATTTCGCAATGTATCCGACAGAAGGTATGGCTCCTGTTCTACAATTGCTATGTTTTCTGATACCAATTTTTTCTTGTCTATCTGTTCAAACGGTATTTGATTCACTTCAATGCTGCCGCGATAGTCTTCACCAAATAATCCCAGCAGGATATTAAGCAAAGAAGATTTCCCGATGCCGTTCTGTCCTTTGATCCAGTAAATCTTTCCCTGTTCCAGCCTTTGATTCAGGCAAAACAAAGAACTCTGTCCCGGATATGAAAAACTGACATTTTTCATGTCTATCATTATAATCTGTTCAAATGACTTTTCCCCGTTTGTGTTCTGCTTCATTCGATCATAGGGAAGTATTCTTTGATAGCTGCTCAAGGTATTCTGATAACTTTGCCCTAAGTTCAAAAAATAATCTGTAGACTGCAAAAGCATGGAAAAATAATTCAGGATTGCAACTAACAAACCGATGCTCAATCGTCCTTCCAATACCATTTTTCCACCAACAAAGAATAAGACAATTTGCGCCAGCAGGGAAATCATATCAATCATCGTATTAAATCCAATATTTACATTCAACTGATGATGAAGGATTTTGTAATATTTTCCAAATTCCTGATCCAGTTTTTTGAAACTCAAATTTTCAAATCCGTTGTTACGAATAGATTTTAAAAAGAACACCATACTATACATATGCCCAAAAAAGCCAGTCTGGGATTCCTTCAATTCGTAACTCACTTCATACATCTTTTTTCGGTTGAAAATATAAATCAATGCATAGCACAGAACAAGCGCAAACAGTATCAGACAAAGTCCCGGAGATTTAGAAATCAGAACACCTGCAATACAAACTACAAACAACACATTGCGTATCAAGTCTCTGAAAAAAGCAATGGAAAAAGATATAATCGCATTCAGATCTGTACTTATCTTCTGGTTCAGCATTGCCGGATCTTCCATGCCTATATTCAGGTACGAAGTATGATATATTTTTTTCATGAACTGCCTATTTGCCTCGTATCCTGATTCTGCTTCCAATTTTACTCCTACATAGCTTTGTAAAACAGAAATGCCCATCTCAAAAAGACTAAACAAAAAGAAAAAAATAATCATTTGCCCAATTTTATCCATTCTCTGTTTTCCTGTCAAAAGATTAATCACTTCTCCCATAATCAGAGGACTAACGATTCTTATCAAACCGGAGGTACTGCAAACCAGTAAATAACATCCATATAACGGTTTCCGTATATATCTAAATCCAAATTTTACAATATTTATCATAGGCAATTCCCTCTGCTTATTTCTTGTATCTGAATTATAAAGAAAACCTGAGTCCTATAACTCTCGCCGTTTCATCCAAATACACGTCCCTGCTATCACTGCACCGATACAAACTGCCTCAAGCAATAATGCAAGCGGCATTCCGATTCCCATCTCCCCGCTGAGAATCCGTTCATTTTGAAAGTAAAACAGTGGATTCAGCTTCTGCCAGATTCCTGTCTGTACTACACCCATTTTTTCTCCGAAAGCTTCCCATTCAAAGGCTGTTGGCATAATCACCAACGTACCTACCAACGTGATTAAAACCACCACTGTCACTACCACAGAGGTGCTGTTCTTCCATGCAAAGGAAAAGAACTGGATCACCGCAAAAAACAAGGTAAAAAACATCAGTGTACCAAGGAGACGCAAACCCACAGCCGCTCCCATGGAAATTGCCAGATCTGCCGTTTCACTTCCGGCTGCATCTGTGGAAAACAGGGCGAAACCGCGAAGGGCCTGCATGCTCACGGTCTGAAAATCCTCCAGACCTGTTCCGAAACGGAATGTCCCGATAAGAAACAGTGCACCCAGCACCAGAAACAGTCCTGCCATGGTAAATCCCCAGTGAATCAGACAGCGGGAAAAGAATATCCGTTTTCGGGAAAAAGGCAGCGTATAGAGTAATTTACCGGTCTCTTCATCAAAATCTGCCGACCAGATATCGAAGTTCCATCCCACCACAAGAAGCGCCAGCACCAGAAACACGATTCCCGTCCCGTCAAGTCCCTGATAAACTGCGTAAGCCCCCGTAGGCTCCGCCTTATTTACAGGTTCTAAAACACCTGCTTTTTCATAGGCATCATGGAGAAGCATCCGCTGATTCCATTCTTGTCTGGTGCTGTTAAAAAGTGTCCCTTCCCCGGGATCGATTTTATCCGGGGCATTCACAAGTTTATCATCCTGCTGTCTCTGAAGCTTTCTCAGCATCTCCTCCTGTTCTTCCCAATTTTCCCAGCATTCCCACTCCATCCTGCACAGGGCCTCCAGACTGGAAAAAATCTCTGCGCTCCGGCTGATAGCTTCCAGCCGTTCATTCTCCGGCTCATACGCCTCCAGATAGGCTACCCGGTTTCCATACAGCGTATTAAAATACGTCAGGTTATCCAGCCGGATGGCCGTTTTCTCCATCTGTTCCCCGGGATATTCCCGATACACTTTTTCGTACCGGAACATATAAAGGGAAAACACTGCCGCCAGCGCCGCCAGAAAAAGCAGGATATTTTTGCGGCTGAGAAACAGCTTGATTTCATTTCTTATCATCCGTCTCCCCTCCCCCCGGCTTCCTTTCATAAATCTTTTTATAGAATTCTTCCAGATCCATTTCGTATTTCACTACATCGTAGACGGGAATCTCTTTCCCCACACAAGCCAGAAGTTCTCCCAGAGAACTGTCCGTATGGTTTCGGAAGAAAATCCAGTGTTCCTGATTTTCCACCATGCCGCAGGCTGAAATCCCCATCCGTTCCAACGCTTCCAGCCCTTTTCTTTCCGTCCCCGGCTCTACCAGTAAGCGGTATTCCCCTCCGGTCAGATCCCGGGGAAGGCTGCCGTCATAGATCAGTTCCCCTTTGTTCAGAATCACTACCCGGTCAGAAAGCCGTTCCACCTCACTGAGCTGGTGGCTGGAAAACAGGATGGAGGAACCCATATTCCGGATTTCTTCCATCTCTTTACGCAGTTCAAATACCGCCTGCGGATCCAGTCCGTTGGTGGGTTCGTCAAGGATTATCAGTTTGGGCTTTGCCATCAGGGTCATGGAAAGCATCAGCAGCATCTTCATCCCCATGGAGTAAGTTCCGGTTTTCTTTTTCATGTAATGGCCAATCCCCGCATACTCCTCCATCTCTTTGAGCCTTTCCGGGTTGACCTTTCTCCAGCGGGCGATCATCTTCAAATGGTCCTCCCCGGTAAGCTGGGGATAAAGAGCCGGGGATTCGATGCTGGCTCCCAGCATTTTAAGCGCCTCTGTCCGCGCCTTCCCGATATCATGGCCGCAGATGGCAATTTCTCCTTCGCTCATATGGTACAGGCCGCAGATGCATTTGATCGTGGTGGATTTACCGGAACCGTTGGGTCCCAGAAAACCTACGATTTCATTTTCCTGTACGGAAAAATCGATTCCTTTCAGGATTTCATTCTTTCCGAAATTTTTCTTTAATCCTTTCACAGTTAAAACATCCATCCCTGCACCTCCTATTCTCTCTTTCCCTGCCGCACATACAGCAGGATAAGCAATGCAATAATCGAAATTCCCAGCACTACCATGGCATTCAGCCATGTGGTATTACAGCCGCCCACGGCTACGTCCCACCCGCTCTTCACAGCAAACGGATTCCATTTCATTCCTGTTTTTATAACCTGACCTGCCACATAAGCTGTCGCTGTCACACTTGCCAAAAAGACGGTTTTTCCGGGTTTTTTCACCAGATATCCGATGGTAAATCCTGTGAGGGTCAGGAATACCATTTTTGTAAAGAACAGGATTCCTGCGTATCCCAGCACTTTCCAGAGGGGC
>JAHAFI010000020.1 GCA_018374355.1 Clostridiales bacterium | reverse complement strand
ATCTTCCGCTTGATGCTTTGCTCAATCGGAGACAGGATTGTCCAGCTGTCAGAGCTGGTGAAGTTCATCTGACTACTATTTTGCATTACAAAAACGCTCAAATTATCTCGGCACTCTTCTTTTGCAATACAAGCCACCGTATTACCTTCATTTTTAGCTTTAGAAAACATCAAAATATTCACGTCTACTGTCGCAGATTCAAATATTTTTTGTCCGGCAAAATCAATTAAAATTAACGGGTTTGTCTTTTGTGCAAAAAATCCCCTAAGCGCTTTTCCATAACCTGCTCGCATCCACTTATTACTTGTTATAAAACTCAAAACACCATTTTCACGAAGTAAGGAATATCCTTTTTCATAAAACAGACAATAGATATCTCCTGTTCTTGCAAAACTTTCAAAACCTGCATTCTTATATTGATCACCTAATTTTTCTCCAGTGTCTTCATTAATTTCTTTCTGCAATTGTATATAAGGTGGATTACCAATAACAATATCAAAGCCGCCCTTTTCTTTAAATACACGTGCAAAATCCAACTGCCATAACACATATGGTTTTGATGCCTGTTTTTTACTTTCTTGATAATGTTCTAGTTTTTCCGAATCACAACCATACATCTGTGACATAATAATCATATCACGTAAGGAGGCTATTTCTTCCAGCAACTGATGCTTTTTATTCGTATCATCACATCGGAACAACTCATCCTGTTTTGAAATTAATTGGGTTAAAATAGCATCAAAACGGTCTTGATTCATATTCCGCTGATAAACTTCTCCTGCAGTACCAATTAATTCGCTCTCATTAATTAACTTAATATCTTCAAATTCATCCAATAAACTATTACCGCAAAGAATATTACACTCCAAGTTCGGTAATGGCAGCGGATTACGATGTCCTTCCAATATATTCTGTGCATCAGGATTGATTTCATCATCAATTACTAACGATAGCCACAGACGAAGTTGTGCTATATCAACTGCAGAAGGTTCAATATCAGACGCAAAAATACAATTTTTAATCGTTTCATATTTCAACTCATGTGGTGAACGCTCCATCTGGTACATCATGCGCACATCATATGGACTCATAGTTATGGCTAAATATGCCGAGATATTTTGTCTCGCACGAACAATTTCATTGAGCATTCCAAGAGGAAATGCGCCGGATCCAACCGCCGGGTCTGCTACACGAATATCTTTCAATGCCTGATCCATATCTAACAATCTATTTACTACTACCGTTCCAGACTGATCAAGTGCATAAAGTTTATCCGAAATAAACATTCCACCATTTCCCTGACGTTTTTCCTTCACAGTATCTTCATCTTTCATGAAATCACCATAAAGAATAAAACTCCGAATAGCTTCTTCTTCAATTTGCAATACATTTGCCAGATAATTTATCAGGCTCTCCTGGCACATATAATGTACGATTTCACGAGGTGTATAGAATGCTCCCTTCGATTTTCTGTCATTAATCTCCAGTAAGTTTTCAAATACTTTACCCAACATTTCCGGATCAATGGCTACTTCACGTTCCATTGGCTCATCTTCACTCATAGTAAAATTATAACGGTCAAAAATATCTAAAATACCATCCGCGTCTCTTTTTCCTTTTACTGCGGCATTTGAAAACACTTCATTTGGAATTGCAAAATCATTGTGTTCCCAATCGTATCCATCAATAGGTTCAAAAAGTCCACCTGAAAGGAATGGTATCCGACAATGCAATGCCGGACAATACCCTTGCTCACCACGATTAACATTCAACGCCCCATAAAAAAGCGGCTCTAATAATTCATCATAAAAATTTACATTTCTTTTTTCTGCAAGTTCGTAGAGTTTTCGCATAAAATTCTGCGGACCTGTTCCCCAAGGTTTCCCTTTTACACATTGTGCCAGAATTTCTTCATCTGCATCACAAATACTATTTAAACCTTTACTGGATACTTTATATGTTCCATCTCCAACCGGCTTATATACGATAGGAATGAGTTCCCTCGATTTCGTTCCTCGTGCATAAAATGCATTCTTATACTCTTTTTCTGTCAATGTGCTAGGCCACGCACCTACTCCCAACCATCCTTTCTTTTGCAGGAAGTATAAGAAAACGATTTGTCCCATAAGTTTTTTTGCGAATTGTGCCGAAGAATAATTATGCTGCTGTGCTTCGATTTTGAAATCCTCATTTGATTCCAATTGTTCCTGTAATTGATAAAACTTTTCACAATATAACTGAAAAAATTCATCCGTCACTTTTTCTACACTAAAAGCCTCTTCCAATCCATCTAAAGTAGGGTGTTCCGGATTTGCCATATTATCCATAATGAAGCGCTCAAATCTACTAATTGCTGTATGACATGGTTCTCCTTCGCCCACAAGATATGAATAACGTTTTGCTGGCGTCATATTCTCAGCCGTTTTGAGTTTTCCATTTTCGATTTTCATTTCATAATCCAGTCTGACAAATGATAAACGCCACTTAGGATTTCCACTTGTATAGAACGCAACAAAAGCTGCATCTGCATTACCATTCTCTATCAATTTCTTAGCATAGCTTCGCTGTGTACTTCTGGAATTTTCCACGTAACGGGATTTATTTAATTCTACCGCCATTATTATAATATTCTTTTTATCCGGCGTTCTATAAATCCCCACATGAATACTTCCCTCAATGTGCGATGAAAAATTAGAATATTCTTTACGGAATTTATCTGGAGCAACCAATTTTACATCAGGAAATATTTCTCTGACCATATCTACAAAATTTTTTGTATTATACGGTGCCTTAAGTATATTTTCAATCTTCTGTACTATAGCAACACTCATTTACTTGAACCTCCCGTTTTTAAATAGCATGATAAAATCACCTGTTTTTCCCCATCAACTACTGCTTGTTCTCTCTTCGTCTCACCAAAATATGTATCCGGCACCAACTTCAGAATTTCATAATAAAGTTCCAAAATATTTGTTGTTACTTTGCTTTTCTTCATAACATCTTTTGAAACTTTTGCCGGTATTTCACCGTTCTCCCACAATCCAATCAACTGCTCTATCTTGTTTTCTTGATCGTCTGTCAAAGTTGGCTCCGACTTAATTGCTTTTAGCAACCTAATCACCTTTGCATCGTTTCCACCCACCATTACTTTTTCTGTAGAAACTTCTTTCTCTGCAACAAGCATTTCATCAAATGCTATGTTATTTTTATGAAGATGTTGATAAAATTCACTCGATATATTAACTCTTTTATCTTCTAATTCCGATTTGATGCAAGAAATTGCCTGCATAAAGGAAATCTGTTTTGCTTCTTCAGCACAAATAAAAAATGATTTCAATGCTCCCTTGCGAATAAAAGTAATTGTTGATGACGAATCCACATTATCCGATACTTTACCCGCTTTTGCTTTTTTCGGAAGACGTTTTATCATCGAAAACAACTGTGGATCATTATCTCTAATCTGTCGTATAACTCCTAAAAAAGCCAATTCCGGATTTGTACTTTCTTCCTCACCATCGAGATCTGATGTTAAATCAGAGAAAAGTTTCTTCGAAGATACTTCTTCTTCATCGGATAAGTATTTAAAATCTTCGCCAAGAGTATCATGAAATGCCTGTAATTTTTCGAGAATACGTTCTTCCAATGGCATCTGCTTTTTACTCTGCGCTGTTGGGAAAAAATTGAATACATATATGCGATCAAATTCTGTTCCCACGCGATTGATACGACCTACACGCTGCATAATCCTTGTTGGATTCCATGGAAGATCATAATTAACAAGGACATTGGCTCGATGCAAATTAATTCCCTCTGCTAAAACATCTGTTGTAACCAGCAAATCATATTTGTCATTATTTTTACTCTTATTCTTAGGATTAAAGCTATCTTCAATCTCTACTTTTAAAGCTTTACTGCTCTGACCGCTAAAATAGACAATTCTTTCACCATACATATCTTGTAAATTATCATACAAATATTCCGCTGTCTCTTTCGACTCCGTAAATATAATCGTTTTTTTGCCTTTAATAACCGCATTAGTCTTTAATGTAGTTTTAAATTCTTCCAACTTAGGATCTATTGCAATCATATCCCAAATCATTTGCAATGAACGAAGTTGCGAAAGATCCGCCTGCAAATCACGGATAAACTGTGATGAAAATTCCTTAGCATCAAATTTCATCACATCCTGCTGTTCAATTAAATACATTAATTTTGCAGTATCACCATCATCCAACAAATCATATACATTGACCTTTTTACTAATATATACTTTTCCAGTTTTAAACATATCAATAAACTTCTGATACGATTCCACAAACCTGTCTAACGTCTTCCGAAATGCATAAAAACTACTTTCTAAACGTTTGACCATAATTCCTTTCATAAAACCGCCCATATTTTTCTGGCCAGTAATCAGTGTAGCATATTTTTTCTGATCTCTCAGGTATGTAAGCGGCATATATCTGGAATACTTGAAATCTTTAATGATACTAATAGTCTGATTAAATGCATCATCTGTTTCATCATCAAAAGAGTAAATAATCTTTTCCGGACTTCCCGCTTTAGGAAAAACTAACCCCTGCTTTTCCAAATCATCTGCGTAGTATTGTTGAATTTCACTACGAGTACGACGAATCATAACCTCCCGAATCAGCTTATCTCTGATTTCTTCAGAATTCGCACGCAACTGCTCCATATAAGCAATGGAACCTTTCGGTTTTTTAGTTAATTTAGAATTCAATCCTCGGAAAAAGCCTTCTATATTCTTTATTCCATTAATTGTACCGCTTTGTTTTGCTTGAAATAAATAAATCTGATTTTCAACATCACTGGTATAATTATTAATTGGCGTCGCAGAAATTAATATAACTTTTTTTCCACGACACACCTGGTGTAATTCTGTATAGGCTTCTGTTCCACTATTTCGAAAGCGGTGCGCTTCATCTACAAAAACATATGAATATTTATCCGTTCCTCGTGCAATAATCTGATCAATTTTTCCAAGAGATTCCACATCACACCGTGAAACATCAAATTCTTGAAGAACACTACGCCAATAATCCACAAGCACCGGAGGGCAAATAAACAATTTATATGTATTTCTATTAAAACTATTTGCAAGCATAGCACAAATATATGTCTTGCCTAAACCCACAACATCCGAAATAAAAACGCCGTTATATGCATCCAATTTTTGTCTTGCCTGAGTAACAGCATCCAACTGATATTGAAGACGCATATATCCTTCTGGTAGAAGTGTTTCAAAATTTTCTTTATCTGCATTTATCTCTTCTTTAAAAAATTCATAAAGAGTTTTCAAATAAAGCTGGTATGGTGTGATATCTTCTCGCATCCAAGTATTCCGTTCCACAGTCTCAATATACGTATCTCGAATATCTATACCTTTTCCCCATAACTCTTCAAATTTATCTAAGGCAAACTTTACATCTGGATAATCTTTCAGTTCCACATTAAATTCCAAATTATTAATTAAACCAGCTTCTGAAAAATTACTGGAACCGGTAATCACACTTCCGAAAGTATCCGGAACCTTTTCCTGATATTTTCTCATAATATACACTTTGGCATGAATAGGCGCTTCTGTATACATACGCATTTCAAGTTTTCCGGATTTCAGCCAATCCAAGAAAACACGAACACCTCTTTCCACTTCTTCAGAACTAGCTGCCTCTACAAATTCTTTTTCGATTTCCTTCGCAACCAGCTCCTTACCATCAGCCATTGAAACTGCTGCAATTTTTGTTTCATTACATGCACGTTCAATTATTTTTACGGTAAAATGATCTACATTTAAGCCTATTAGTATTCTAATTTTCTCAACATCTTTCAATGCTTCATACATTTTAAAAAATCCACTAGACCTAAAATATCCCACTAGAATATCAAAAAACTGCGTATTACTCCTTAAAATAGCTGAAAATCTACTATACAAATCTCTTTCCGGTTCATTTGTAAAAAATTTGGTATCTGTATTATTCATCTTGCGCCTCCATTTTTCTTTCGTTCCCATCTGGCATAATTTCAAGGATATCATCAACAGTACAATTCAATTTTAAACAGATTTTAGCAATTACTTCCATGGAGACTATCTCATCTCTCCCCATCTTACTTAAGGTACTTGAACTTATCTGTGCCAGTTCACATAACTCTTTTTTCTTCATTTTTCTATCAATCAGCAATTTAAATAATTTACTATATGAAATCGCCATTATCATTCCTCCAAATAGAATTCATCTTTTATTTAAACTATTTTCTCTTATCTTCACTTACCATTTAGTATATCATAAATGCACACGATATCAAGCAAAAAATAGCGAGAACTCGCTATTTTTTACAATCACTCACTCCAGTTTTTCAAATCCATCGAATCCACTGGTATCATAATAAACTATCCGCAAAACCTCCACACAATCTCCACCTTTTTCTCATCCCACACTCTTATCTCCTCAATAAACGTATCTGCCACATTCTGATCCAGCTCTGTAATGTTCACATTCTCCCACACCTTACCCGAATCTGCGTTTATCTCTTCCAACTCACGCTCTATCCAGTGAATTTGTTCTTCAATCTCTTTCCTCTCCCTCACGATAGTCTCCACGCTCTCACCCAATTGTTTTCGGGCATCCAGATATTCCTCCTCTGTAATTTTGTTCTTCTTATACTGCTCATACATTTCCAGCTTTTCTTTTTGAATCTGCTTCTCTGCATCCAAAATCCGCTCACGTTCCTGTAAAAGTTTCACGTATTTCTCTCGCAATTTTTCGCTTATCGCTTTCTGCATCACTTCTACATCCACTTGCCTTACAATCTCCTGCTGCAGTGCATACAGCACCACCTGTTCTATATACATGACACTTATCTGATATGCACACTCCGGTGATTCTGTTTTGTACTGAGTTCCACAGAAAAAATAAGGATTCAGCGTAGGTTCTATTTTCAATGCCTTCCCGCAATGCCCGCATACGATTTTTCCGGTCAACGGATGTTTCTTTCTTTTCTGTTCGCTTTTTACCCGGTCCCGACTTTTCTGCACCTGCTCAAAACTTTCCCTGTCTATGAGCGGAGTATGATGATTTCTTTTGATTTTCCATTCATTTCTCGGCTTTAATTTCGGTTTTCCACCTACTTCTGCTGTTTCATATTTTCCATAAACATAATCACCTGCATAAAAGTCATTGCGAAGCATTTGACAGATGGTAGAACCATCCCAGATAAACCTGTTCCCTTTCGGATTCATGCGAGTGATTCCTCTCGCCATCTTATATTCGATTGGTGTCTTTACTCCTTCCGCATTCAATTTTTTTGCAATCTGAGAGGAAGTATAACCCTCCATTGTCAGCTGGAAAATCCTTCTCACGATTTCTGCTTCCGGTTCTACAGGAACAAGCCGATGACAGTCTTCCGGTAATTTCTGATAACCAAATGGTGTACTGCCATTGGCATAAACTCCTTTTTCCTTTTTCATATCCAGGGTTGATTTTACTTTTACAGAAATATCTTTTGCATACAGATCATTTACAAGATACTTAAAAGCATTGCTCATTCCTGCTGTTTTTCCGATAAATTCACCGCTGTCATACCTGTCATTAACAGCAATAAAGCGAACCTCCAAAAATGGAAATATCTGTTCCAAATAGGTTCCCATTTCAATATAATCTCTAGAAAATCTCGAAAAATCCTTCACAACAAGGCAGTTTATTTTCCCATCTCTCACATCGTTAAGAAGTTCTGTCACTTCCGGTCTTTCAAAATTTGTTCCCGAATACCCGTCATCAACAAATTCCCGAACCTTATATGCCTGACCGGCAAATTTCTCTGCCACGAAGCTTCTCAACAAAATCCTCTGATTGGAAATACTATTGCTTTCGTCTCCTTCTCTCTCATCTTCCAATGAGAGCCGCATATAAAGAGCTATCTGCAACTCAGCCATCATCTTCCGGTACCTCCTTCCCGACTTAGAAACAACTCTTCCTTCCTGAAATTAAACTGAATCTCTACTCTCTGATCGGAATACACGTCTATCCTCTTTATCAACACAGAAATAAATTCTGCATCTAAGGTACTCTGTCCATTCCATTTAATCAAGGAACGGATTGCCGCATTTATCTGTTCTTCTTTTCTATCTATCTGCTGTGATTCTGACGATATCTTCATTTGCGATTTTTCCAGAATATCCCTCCTTTCCTTCTTAATCTCTAAAAATGCTTCTTGAGAAATTTTGTTCTGACGATATCTTATATAACAGCTGGTGATTTCACTTTGAATACCTTCCATCTTTTTTCTCATGACGGTCTCTTCGCTTTGTAATTTTTCTTTTTTCTCTTTCATAATTTCATGGTTAAATGCTATGTAATCCTTCATTTTCGCTTTACTCAATGCAAACTCTTTTTTCACAGTCTCAAGAACAATTTTTTCTATGGTCTTCGCCGGAATATAATGGCTTTCACATTTCTGTTCATCTATTCTTCCGATATTCGGACACCCATATACATATCTGTTTAATATTTGATTATAGGACTGCTTCTTCGCAGTACAGACTCTTTTTAGTTTATGACCACATTCGCCGCAAAATAAGATCTCTCGGAAAATATCCGGCTCTGTCTCACCCTTTATTTGAAAAATGCTTCTATCCTTTTTGCTCTTTTCAAACTTCGCGGCTACTCTGTAAAATAATTCATTTGAAACAATCGTTTCATGAGCATTCTCCACAATAATTGGTAATTCTACTTTTCCCTGCTTTTGAATCAATGTTCCAATATAAACCGGATTTGTCAGCATCGAGGCTAGTGTTGTCTCCGACCACTGTTTTAATACATCCCCCTCTTCAGCGTAAATGTGTCCTGTTCTCTGATATTCCGTAGGTCTGTGAATCTTCTTCTCATACAAATCCCGGATAATTTCCATGAGTCCCATTCCTGAATCATACAGTCCATAAATGGAACGCACAATTTCACTGGTTCCCTGCTCCGGAATCAAAATACACTTATCCCCTGTCTTTTTCTTTGTAAAACCGTAAGAAGGTATTCCTCCAACATAGCTGCCCTGTTTCAGTTTTTCTCTTTTTGATGTTTCCACACGGATTGCAATATCTCTTGCATACAGTTCGTTCACAATATTTTTCAGATTCGTTCCCATCTTTTCATTACTGTCACTTGCCCGCAGACTATCATACTGATCTGTCACAGAAATAAATCTTACTCCCATAAATGGAAAAATCTTCTCCAGATAATTTCCCGTTTCTATATAATTTCTTCCGAATCTGGAGAAATCCTTTACGACAACACAGTTAATTTTTTTCATCCGGATATCCATCAGCATCTTTTGAAAACCTGTTCTTTCAAAATCTGTTCCTGTTGCTCCCAAATCTGTATAGATACCAGCAATCGTCATATTCGGGTTTTCATTAATGTACTTTTCTGCCACAGCAATCTGATTTTCAATAGACTCATTTTTCTTCTCTGTGCTGTCTACAGATAATCTGGCATAAACAGCAGTCTGAAAATGCATTATCTCCATCTTGTCAATCTTCACTTCATAACAGGAAAGCTGTGTTTTTCGTTTTGATGTTCGTGCCACTTACTCCACCTCCCCGGATTTCACAAACTCTGCCAATACCAGCATTTTCTGAAATTCTTCTCGGTTGCGGAACTGCACGTGAACTTTTTTATTTTCATACACTTCAATCCGCTCTACAAAAGTAAGCAGTGCATCCCGATTTAATTCTGAAAGCTGCATAACTTCTTTCATACGTTCCAGTTTCACACCTGATTCCAATCCATTCCGAAACAATTTTTTTATCATCTCTTCCTGTTTCTGCAATGCTGTCCGTGCTTCTTCATATTGCTTTTCATATATTTCACAAAAATTTTTGTAATCCTCCTGAGTAATGACATGCATTTTCAAATCTTCATAAAGGCCCGCCCGAAGCTCCAGATATTTATCCTGTTCGTTCCGCAATCGTTCTATTTCTTTATCAAATTTAGATACTTCTTCAAAATTCACTTCCATTTTCTGAATATGCTGTACCTGTCGGTTCACATCAATGAACAGAGCCACCTGTGTTCTCAAAATCCGAAAAACAATTTCTTTCAGATCCTTTTCTTCTATGCTGTGTCTGCTGCATCCTTCTACTCTGTTGCTGGTTGAACAAATATAGTACAGTTTCTCAGTTCCTTTATATTTATTGACACGGCGAATCATTGTTTCTTTACAATCCCCGCAAAACAATAATCCAGAAAAAATATGAGCTTTCGTTTTTCCGTTCGCAGCTCTTGTATCAACCTGAAGCAGTCTCTGCACATTCTGATAATCATTTTCTGAAATAATTGCCTCGTGTGTATTTGCTACTTTTGTCCATTCGTTCTCCGTTTTCTCTATAACCTTATCTACTTTGTAATTCACTTTTTCACGTTTTCCCTGCACCATTGTTCCGGTATAAATCTCATTTGTCAAAATCCGTTTCACCGTAACCGCAGACCATTTGGATACTGTTCTGGTGTGGAATCCTGTCGCATAATTTTCTCCCAGAGATTTTTTATATTCTAAAGGCGAGAGTATACCCAGTTCATTTAATCGTTTCGCAATTCCAAGGTTACTCATACCTTCCAGTTTCCATGCAAATATATTTTTTACAATCCCTGCAGCATAACTATCCGGTACAAGTTTATTCTTATCCTCTTTATCTTTACAGTATCCATAAGCCGCAAATGCCCCGATAAATTTTCCCTGTTCTCTTTTTACCTGCTGATGGCTTCTCACTTTACCGGAAATATCGCAGCAATACGAATCGTTCACAAAATTTTTTACCGGAACAACAAGTGATGTTGTGTTCCTGTCAGCCGTCAGACTATCGTAATGATCCGTAAGCGCAATGAAACGCACAGAAAAAGCCGGGAAGGTCTTCTGAATGAACCGCCCGGCTTCTATATAATCTCGTCCAAATCTGGATAAATCTTTCACTATTACACAATTCACATAACCTGCTTCGATGTCCGCCATCATTCGTTTAAATGCCGGACGTTCAAAACTGGTTCCGGAGTATCCGTCATCAATATAGATGTCATATAACTCCATATCCTTCTGTTCCTGAACAAAAGAACAAGCCAATTCTCGTTGGGATGCTATGCTATTGCTAATTGTCTTATGAGTACCGTCTACATCTTCATCATCTCTTGACAATCGAAGATAGACCGCAGCATGATATAATTTTTCTTCTTTCACTTTGCTTCCTCCTGCTTTTCTATTTCAGTCAGCCGAACCCGTCCTACAGGGTACTTCTCACATTCGTAAAGTCAGGATTTCGTTTTTCGTCCTATCGCCAGATTAACATAACATCTGCATACTGTAAAGTATCATTTTCGAAAACGAACTCAATATTTCAACTCCGCCATTTTTGAAATATACTGCTCCATCCTATCATTCAATGTTTCCCTGCAATCCGAATAACTGATCTTCACTGCATAATCTCCTACCCGCACCAAAAAGGGATTCTGCACTGTTTCCACGTAAGACCTTACTCTGTTCTCTACCGACTGCTTCTTATCAATTTCAATCTCACTAATATCTATAAGTTCATCCAAGTTTGCGTTTTTAATATCCATCTGCTGCATTGCCTGTAGTGTGTTTTTTGTTGGATGCATATACGCCCTCCTCCCTTTCTGAGATTATATGTGTCCAGAAACTTGTCTCATTCCACAGTAACCTTTCTTTAGTTTTCAATGTACATTCCATATTTTTTAGCCTCCTTCACTAATCCCAGAAAATTGGGGCGTTTAGTCAAGCTGTAAAAAGAAATTTTTTCAAATTGCTTGTCTCTGAGGGCATTAATTCTGGGATATATGAGAGGGTATTCTTTTTTAGCGCAAGATTCGCCTGTGTCAGACAAAAATCCATTTCACGGATTTTCACTGACCGGCATATCTTGATGGGGATTCCAGCACCCCATACCCTCGGTTACTGCAAAACAAAGTTTGTGCGATTTGGCTTCCACGGTAAACGTGTTCGCAGCACTATACCTTCGGTATAAGTGGAATGCATTCGCATAAAAAACACTGTTCCGGACTTTATCCCAAAAATGGGAAAAAGTTTTCCGGTATCAAAAATCAGGGAAAGGAATCAAGAACATGGCAAGACCACAAAAAGACAAAACACTGTTAAAAGACAATCGCATTACTCTTCGTTTTGATAACACAGAATATGAAAGAATTTGTAGTAACGCACATGAATCTGGATTATCTATATCCGAATATCTCCGTAAGTTAATACTAAATGGGGAAATCTCTTTGAAATATGAAATCGTTGCAGATATGCCTGAACTGCAGAGGCTGGCTGCAGAGTTTGGAAAAATTGGAAGTAACCTCAACCAGATTGCACGCTTTTTTTACATGGGCGGTGTCCGTTCCAAGGCAATGCAGGATGAAATCCATGAATGCATTTATCAGATTTTTGAAATGCGAAAAGAAATAAGTAAATTAGCCGGAATTTTTCAACAAAAATAAACCCGGCTCAAAAAGTCCAGATTACATACGCAACTGTAATTTTATTTATCCTATATTTCATCTATCCATCCTATCAGATCACTTTCTACGCCCTGATAAGATAGATAGATCAGTATTACTATACTCAGTATTATTTATCTCAGTATTATTAGTGTGTCCTTTTAACATGTCCAGAGATGTCATTTTGACACCTCTAGGTGTGTCTTTTTTACACCTCTGGACATTTACTTCAAATATTTCTAATAAGGCTCACACATATATCAGTTCACTTAAAACAATTTCTTCCGCAGCATTACAAATAGCATTTACAGCTCCGAGCCATGCCATCTGATCATGAGATTTCAATTCTTCGTTTATTCCCTGCTTTTTCATCATCTGTGAAACCAGCAAGTCCATTCTCTCATTTGCTGCCTTTTCTACCTCATTCAAATGTGTTGTGAGCCGACCTTCCAACAGATACAGAGAATATACTGCTTTCCTGTGTTCTTTTAAATATTGCTGCCGTAACAGACCGTATTTTCCATACTGTGGTCTTTCATCTGTATATACGATATCCGGATAATATCTGCCATCCTTACCCAGAGTGTAGGTACCTCCCATTTTTTCATATAATGACTGCATAGCCTGTCCTCCTTTATCTTTGTACAATTCAATTTTGTAACACAAAATCTGCTTTCACACATCTTTTCCGGGCAAAAAAGATGCGTAAAAGCAATCTTGTCTCTGACCTTTTTACACTGAAACCACCTTGAGTTATATTAGTGCAAAAAGGATTTTAACTACCATATTTTGATTCAAACAGGCCTGTCCTTACTCAAAACTGCCATGGATTTTGGCATTTTTCTGTAGGACGAAATCAGCGAAATCCCTTGTATTTACTGGATTCTTGCTAACTTGACACTATAATAACACACTCCCCCCACTCCATCAAAAGCGCCGCCGCCCCGGATACAAACGGCGTTGCGAAGGAAGTTCCCGTCACCACACCATAACCGCCGCCCGCCCGGACTGTCCGTATATTGACCCCCGGGGCAACCAGATCGGGTTTAATTTGCTGTACCACCCGGGTATAGCCCCGCCCGGAAAAGTCCGCATAGGACTGAAGCTGAGCATTATAGGCTCCTACCGAAATCACCTGCAGGGCTGTGGAAGGAATCGTCAGGGTAGTGTCCGGAGTCGGACGGTAAAATCTTGTAGCCTCACTCAGCACTCCACCGCCGGGAAGCCACATATCAAAATCCCCCTGCACAACTCTTTGCGGCACAAAATGAAATTTCCACACCCCACTGTCCACATAGCTGTCTGTAGGAAGGAAATCCACATAGATTTCCTGAGACATGCTATAGGGATTTGGTTCTCCATAATACACAAGAAGCTCCGTCCCCATGATGCGGAACCGCTGGGCTCCCATAATCTGCTGCACCGGACCGATTCGTCCTCCTGCCGGGTGCTCGATATAAATTTCCATATGATCCTGATAATTCTTCCATATCTGCACATTGACCGAAGGCTCATATTCTCCGATTCCCAGCTCTACGACATAATTTTCCCCTTCCTTTACCACCCCGGAAACGTGTCCCGCCCGGCTTCCTTCATTGCCCGTTCCCACACAGATGGAGGTTCTTCCGGCATTTGCCGCCTCATCCAGATACGTCTCCACAAGAGATCTTCCGCTATGGGAGCCATAGCTGTTACCGAAGCTCAGATTCACCACCAGCGGCATCCCCAGTTGGATGGACTTTTTCACCGCATAGTCTACCCCCTGCATCAGTTCTGTCGTCCTTGGAAATGCATTCGGTCCGGGAATTCCCAGCTTCACCACCAAAAGCCTGCTTTCCGGAGCCATTCCCCGGAATACCCCCTGACTCTCCCTCCCGTTTCCGGCAGCAATTCCCAGAACCGCTGTCCCGTGGCCGCTGCTGTCACGGCTTGGCACAATCTGTTCCCTTTCCCGGAGGGTTCCCGCCTCAAGCGCCAGATTAATCTCCTCCTCGGTGTATTCCGTACCGATCCGGTATCCTTCCGGCGGACGGCCCGGTATGGTCTGATCCCACAGACTGACGATCCGGGTAGTTCCATCCCCGTTTCGAAAATCTTCATGGGTATAATCTACTCCCTCTCCTGTCAACCAACTGCAAACAGATTTTTTGCGTGTTTTTCAAGGCTTTTGCCTGTTTTTTGCCACGGATTCCATGCCTGCTGTTCCATCAATGCCTGCAGCTATCGTCCGGCATGTTACATTACTGCAAATTCCCTGCTGTTCACCCACTTCACAGCAATACGCTTCGCGATACCCACCGGATCTCTATATTCTGTTCATCATAAACCGTTACCTTTTCAATATACCGCTCTATCAGATCCTTAGAAAGCTCATTGATCCCTTCGCTTACCCCCTTCCTGTCTCTCTTCATATAGAGGGCTTCTTTTTCCCGGATGTGTGACTCCAGTTCCAGCAGCTCGTTCTCTGCTGATTTTATCGCAGTATCAGCCGACTGAAAAGTATCCGTCTTTCCCCGGGCATAATCCTGATAATTTTCAAAGTTCTGCCGCTTTCCTCTTTCTATCTTTGCCAGTAACTTTTTTCGCTTTTTTTTCAGTTCCTGAATCTCGCTGCCAAGTCTGTCTGCTGCTTCCATACAGATCTGTTCTGTTTCTTCTCCCTCCCTCAACCTGTTCTGCATAAGAAACAGGACATACTGCTCTGCAAACATTGCATTGATTTTTTTCACACAATGTTTCATATTATTGGAATACCTCCCGGGACAGGTAAAATAGGGATTTAACCCTCTGCGATAGCCCAGATTTCTTCCACAGCATCCACACACCAGCTTACCCACAAGGGGATGCGCCGGATCATGGTGCGGATTCTGCTTCGTTTCACGGCCTTTCTGTATCCTGTCAAATATTTCTTTGGTAATAATCGGCTCATGGTGGTTATAAGACACCAGCCATTCCTCACGGGGATTGATATGATTTTTCCCGCCCACAAAATCTTTGGAATATTTCTTCTGTACAATATTTCCGATATAGATTTCATTTCTTAAAATCCGGCAGACCGCATTGGTACTCCATAAAAATCTGCCTCCCTTCGGTACTCTGCTGGTCTTGCCTTTTGCAATCTTAAATTCAACCGGGGTTTTTACACCCGTCTCATTGAATAATTTTGCAATCTGTGCAGATGTAAAACCTTCCGCGGCCAATGTGAATATCCGTCTTACCACTTCTGCCTCATCCTCTTCAATCAACAGGGCGTGTCTGTCCTGCGGATCCTTTTCATAACCAAATGGACTATTTCCACTCACATACTGTCCCTGCTCTTTTCTGACAGCGAGAGAGGCACGCACCTTTCCGGACAAATCCTTACTATACAAATCATATAGCAGATTTCTGAAATTTATATCAATGTCTGCGATACTCCCCTGATACGCCTTACTGTCATAACAGTCATTTACGGAAATGAATCGCACCCCCATAAATGCAAAGATCTGCTCCAGATAGGAACCAAGCTCAATATAATCCCTTGCAAACCGCGAAAAGTCTTTCACTATAATGCAGTCGATCTGAGAATCTCTCACCTTTTCAAGCATAGACTGCACACCGGGACGATTAAAATTTGTTCCGGTATAACCATCATCGCAAAATTCCATGAGGTCATAATCAGAAAAATGGTCTGCCGCATATTTCTGTAATAACATACGCTGCATGGCAATACTGTTGCTTTCTTCTTTGAACCTGTCATCTTCTTTTGATAACCTCATATAAATGGCAATCCTGTATTTCTTCACCCTCAGCATCCTCCTTTCCTGTCGGAATGTCCTTCCTCCGAAAGGTAAATACTACTTTCACCCGTTTATCCGGATATACTTCGATTCTGTGAATTAAAGCTCTGACAGCCTCGCCTGTCAACGCCGTTTTTTCATGTCCCTTTACCAGACATCTAAGGAAATGATTTTTCTGAATAATCTGCGCATCAATGATTCGCAGCTGTTCTGAAATATCAGCGCTCATCCTTTGGAAAATTTCTTCCTTTTTTGCATTCTCCTCTTTTTTGTGCAGAAATACCTTTTCATCCATCTCTCCCATACGATATTTTACGTATTGCCCGCTTGTCAGCTTTTTCAGATTCTCTTTTCTTTTCTCAAGGGAAACTAATTCCTTTTTCCATTCTTCCTTTAATTTTTCTCCTTCCTGTTGATTTGCCGCCGCCAGTTCTTTCGGGCGCATGGCCGATAAGGAGAATTCCTGACGGACCGCTTCTTTTACGATGGAAGAAAGCCTATGAAGCGTAATGCACTTTGACGCACATTTTTCGCTGTCAATTCTATCCGTTTTCATGCAATTATAACTGTATGTCCTTACAATATTCCCGCCGCTGAATGTCTTGGCAGCAGAAATTCTTTTCATTTTAGAACCACATTCACCGCAGAAAAGGACATCTGCAAAAATATCTTCTTCTGCCGGAACTGTTTTGGAGTATCCGTTTTTATTGCAGTATACCGATGATTTTTCAAACTTTCCGGCAGCTTCAAAAAATATCTCCTCCGTAATAATCGCCTCATGGGTATGCTCCTTTACCGACCAGTCCCCGGAATCAATGTCATGCCTGCTGCGCATCCTATAATCTTTTCCGCAGGTTCTTCCCTGTACCAGACAACCGGTATAGACCGGATTTGTCAGAATCGCTTTCACAGTTGCTTTTGACCACTGCATCAGCCTTTCCTTGTCTGTACTGTAGATTTTCCCTGTCTTATGGTATTCCGATGGTCTTACAATACCCTGCTCATAGAGCCATACCACGATCTGCTTCATATTTTTACCTGACAGAAACAGTTCATAAATCTTTTTCACAATTTCAGCGGCTGTTTCTTCTATAAAAAGACACTTCTTATCTCCTATCCATTTTGCATGGTATCCATAGGGAGGGATGCCTCCTGTGTAACTTCCCTGTTCCCATTTTGTCCTTCTGCCGGATTTTACCTTACCAGCAATATCTCTTGCATACATTTCATTGACAAGGTTTTTCAGGCTTACACCTAACATTTCATTCTGACCGGATATGTTCCCGCTGTCAAAATGATCTGTAACTGCAATAAAACGAACGCCCATAAATGGAAATATCTTTTCAATATAATTTCCCGTTTCAATATAATTTCTTCCAAACCGGGATAAATCCTTTACAATGATACAGTTGATCTTCCGCATCCGTACGTCACGCATCATGCGTCCGAAATCATCCCTATCAAAATTGGTTCCCGTTTTTCCTATATCAATATAGCAGTCATAAATCACCATATCCTTCTGCCGTTTCACAAAAGCCTTTACAATCTCCACCTGCGTTTCAACGGACTCATTTTTTCTGTCATTGATATCCACTGACAGTCTTGCATAGATTCCAACGGAATATATGGTTTCTGCCATTCAGACCGCCTCCCCCCGGTAAACCTGACCTTTTGCAGCAGTATGATTCGCCGACATAATGATTTTGGAAAAGAGTTCCTTATGACGAAGCTCCAGATATACCCGCTGATCTTCATATACAAGAATACGCTTTACAAAGGTAATAAGCGCCATACGGTCTAACTTCGTTATCTGCATGACGGATTTCATTCGTTCCAGTTGAATACCTGCTGTTACACCGGACTGAAACAGCTTCTTTACCGTTTTCTCCTGATTGGAAACGGCCTCCTGAAACTCCTGACAGCGTTTTTCATATATTTCATCAAAGCTCTTAAAATCCTCCTCTGTGATGATTTTTTTCTTCAAATCTTCATAAAGCCCTGCCCTGAGCGATAAATATTTTTCCTGCTCTTTATGCATTCTTTCTATTTCTTTCTCAAAGGACGCCACTTCCCTAAAATTGATTTCCATCTGTTCTATATGGGCAAGTACCTTGGCCTTATCCATGAAAAGAGAAACCTGCTGTCTTAGCCCGGTCAGTACCAGAGACTTTAAATCCTCTTCTGAAATGGTATGTCTGGTACAAGCCCCGCCCTTATTTTTTGTGGCACAGATAAAGAAAACCTTCTCTTTGCCGTTAAATCTGCTTACTCTGCGCACCATCGGTTTCATACAGTCCCCGCAAAACAGGAGTCCTGCATAGATATGGGCTTTTTCCTCCCCACCGGATGCCCGCGTATCTGTCCTTAATAAATCCTGCACGATCTGAAAATCTTCCTTTGAAATAATTGCCTCATGTGCATCACTTACCCGTATCCATTCATCTTCCGGCTTTCTTACCGATTTGTTTACCTTGTAGCTGACCTTTTCTTCCTTGCCCTGCACCAAAGTTCCCGTATAATTTTCATTGGTCAAAATTCTTTTTACTGCAACCGCCGACCACTTCGCTGTTACCCCTGTCGCAAATCCGGTACAAAGCTTTTCTCCCTGTATTTTCTTATATTCCATAGGAGATAGGATCCCTGCGTTATCCAGTTTTTTAGCAATGCACAGGCTGCTGTACCCTTCTATTTTCCATGCAAAAATTTTTCTCACAATTTCTGCTGCATACTCATCGGGAATAAGCCGGTTTCTCTTCTCCTCGCTTTTTTTGTATCCATAAACCGTAAACGCTCCGATAAAATCCCCATTTTCCCTTTTTACCTTCTGATGGCTTCTCACTTTACCGGATATATCCCTTGAATAGGAGTCATTTACAAAATTCTTCACAGGCACGACTACAGAAGTTTCGTTATCATCTGCCGTCAGGGAGTCAAAACAGTCATTCAATGCAATAAAACGCACAGAAAAAGCCGGGAAGGTCTTTTGTATCAACCTCCCGGCTTCTATATAATCTCGTCCCAATCTGGATAAATCTTTTACTATGACACAGTCTATGCGTCCTGCTTCAATGTCTCTCATCATCCGCTGAAATTCCGGCCTGTCGAAGTTTGTACCGGACCAGCCATCATCCGCATAAATGTCATAGATTTCCATATTGTCCTGTTTTCTGATAAAGCTGCGGATCATATCTCTTTGTGAACTGATGCTGTTGCTCTCTGCTTTGCTGCCGTCAATATCTTCATCATCCCGGCTCAGGCGAAGATACATGGCTGCATGATAAAATTCTTTCGCTTTCATCTGTGTTCCTCCCGATTCCATATGATTAGCAGAACATGATACACCGTAACTATTCAGCCTTTCAGGCTGAGCTGTTACCCTACACCATCATTTGTGTTTTCCTTTTGACCAGTAACATCATACGCTCGTCAATTCCGTCGACCGCGTCTTCCATAAATCCTACCTGAAGAATATATTCCCCGACATTCTGGGCAAAAGGGTTTTTCGTCTGCTCCACGAAGGAACGGATACGGCTCTCCACACATTTTTCTGTGTCAATGACGATATCCCCGGCATTTGCAAGCTCTTCTCTCTTTAAGTCCATAATATCCACAGCCTGCATACGTTTTAACTCTTCTATCGATAACATGATATCCGACACTCCCGGCATCTCCGGCTTTTTATTCCTTCTAACTATATTCCGCCGCCGGATTGTCCTATGCCTCTATTGTTGATATTCCAATTGTTATCTCTTCCAACACATCCAAAATCACCCTGACGGTGTCCAGAGAAGTAAATATTGTGACATGATTTTCGTTTGCACATCTTCGGATTGCCACGCCGTCTTCATAATGAATACCGGAAAGGATCGCTCTTGTATTAATCACATAACTGACATAGCCTGCTCTTATGGACTCCAGAACTTCTGTGCTGCCTTCACTTAATTTTCTGCGGATACGGGTGCGGACGCCATGGCTCTTTAAAAACTCCGCCGTTCCAACAGTCGCTTCAATATTAAAGCCCATATCATAAAACCGCCGGATCAGCGGCAGCGCTTCTTCCTTGTCTTCATCTGCCAGAGTTACAACAACGGTTCCATAGTTTTGCAGGGTGATTCCCGAGGCGATCAATGCTTTATACATCGCTCTGTGAAGCTTTGCATCGTACCCGATCGCTTCTCCTGTAGATTTCATTTCCGGTGACAGGTAGGCATCCATGCCGCCAAGTTTTGAGAATGAGAAGGCAGGCGCTTTCACATACCACCTATCCTTTTCTGCCGGATACCTCTCAGGCAATCCCTGTTGAGCCAAGCTGACCCCCAGGCATACTTTTGTAGCAATATCTGCCAGAGAATAACCGGTTGCCTTTGATAAAAACGGTACCGTTCTTGAGGAACGGGGATTTACCTCGATGATAAATACATTTTCATCCTTATCAACGATAAACTGAATATTAAACAAGCCGACAATTCCGATTCCCAGACCAAGCTTTTCCGTGTATGTTAATATGATGTTCTTCACCCTGTCGGATATGCTGTATGCAGGATATACGCTGATCGAATCTCCGGAATGAATTCCTGTTCTCTCCACCAGTTCCATGATTCCCGGCACAAACACGGCTTTGCCGTCACAAATCGCGTCCACTTCGACCTCTTTGCCGCAAATATATTTGTCCACCAGTACAGGCTTATCCTCATCAATTTCCACGGCCGTCTTCAGATAATGTCTTAAATGTTCTTCTTTTGCCACAATCTGCATAGCTCTTCCTCCAAGGACAAAGCTTGGGCGCACAAGTACCGGATAGCCGATCCGGGCAGCGGCTTTTACGCCTTCCTCTATGTTTGTCACGGCTCTGCCCTTTGGCTGGGGAATGGAAAGACTGATTAACAGCTTTTCAAAGGCGTCCCGATTCTCTGCCTTTTCAATCGCCTCACAATCCGTTCCTATTAATTTCACCCCGCGCTTCATAAGCGGATCGGCAAGATTAATTGCAGTCTGGCCTCCCAATGTTGCAATCACGCCTTCCGGCTTTTCCATCTCTACGATGTTCATAACATCCTCTGTACAAAGAGGTTCAAAATACAATTTGTCTGAAGTGGTATAATCGGTGGAAACAGTCTCCGGATTATTATTGATGATGATCGCCTCGAAGCCAGCTTCTTTAATCGTCTTTACCGCATGCACCGTGGAATAATCGAATTCCACTCCCTGTCCGATTCTGATCGGGCCTGAACCCAGTACGATAATCTTTTTCCTGTCGGAAATCTTCGATTCATTCTCTTCTTCGTATGTGGAATAAAAATATGGTACATAACTGTCAAATTCTGAGGCGCATGTATCGATCATCTTATAAACCGGAAAAATATTGTTCTTCTTTCTTATGGCAAATATCTCTTCCTCCGTCTGATTCCAGAGCATTGCTGCCGTCTGATCCGAGAAGCCCATTCTTTTTGCCTGATACAGTTCGCTGATATCGCCGACATGAGAACTTAATATTTTCTCCTCAGCGATAATCTTTTTCATTTTATCAAGAAAGAACAGATCTATTTTTGTCGCTGAAACAATTTCCCCTATCGGGTATTCCCTTCTTAAAAGCTCCGCGATCGCATAGATCCGGTCATCTGTACCGATTTTGATGTAATCCGTCAGCTTTTCCACAGGCATACTGTCAAAATCTGCCTTATGGATATGATGCACTCCCACTTCAAGGGAGCGAACTGCCTTCAACAGACTTTCTTCAAAGGTTCTGCCCACGCCCATGACCTCTCCCGTTGCCTTCATCTGCGTTCCAAGCTTCTGGTTTGCATCTGTAAATTTATCGAAAGGAAACCGCGGCATCTTTGTTACTACATAATCAAGCGCCGGTTCAAAGGATGCCGGCGTATTGGCCAACTGTATTTCTTCTAACTGCATTCCTACACTGATTTTTGCAGATACTCTTGCAATCGGATATCCGCTTGCCTTGGATGCCAATGCTGACGACCGTGACACACGAGGATTTACTTCAATTAAATAATACTGAAAGGACTGCGGGTCAAGTGCAAACTGTACATTACATCCGCCCTCGATTTTAAGCGTGCGGATAATTTTAAGGGCGCTGTCTCTGAGCATATGGTACTCTTTATTTGTCAGCGTCTGAGAAGGACACACGACAATGGAGTCTCCCGTATGGATGCCGACTGGATCCATGTTTTCCATATTACAAATGGTAATCGCTGTGTCATTGGAATCTCTCATGACTTCATATTCTATTTCTTTATAGCCTTTAATACTTTTCTCAATTAAAACCTGATGAACAGGAGAAAGAGAGAGGGCATTTTTTATCAGCGCCAACAGTTCCTCCGGATTTTCCGCAAAACCTCCGCCTGTGCCGCCCAAGGTAAAAGCGGGACGAAGTACGATCGGATAGCCGATTTCCACTGCGGCCTCTAAGGCTTCTTTCGCAGAATTTGCAATCATGGAAGACAATACCGGCTCCCCTAAGCTTTCACATAATTCTTTGAACAATTCCCTGTCTTCCGCACGCTCGATGCTCTCAATACTTGTGCCGAGAAGCTCTACCTGACATTCCTTCAGGATTCCTTTTTTCTCCAGCTGCATAGCCAGATTAAGGCCCGTCTGACCGCCGATTCCCGGTAAAATTGCATCGGGACGTTCTCTGCGCACAATTTTGGCGATATATTCCAAAGTCAGCGGCTCCATATACACCTTGTCCGCAATGGAGGTGTCTGTCATAATCGTCGCCGGGTTTGAGTTGCACAGGATTACCTCATATCCCTCTTCCTTCAGAGCTAAACACGCCTGTGTTCCCGCATAATCAAATTCTGCCGCCTGACCGATCACGATCGGACCTGAGCCGATCACAAGTATTTTTTTAATGTCTGTTCTCTTAGGCATGTTTCTTCCCCTCCATCAAGCTTAAAAAAATGTCAAACAGATATGCACTGTCCTGCGGTCCCGGAGCGCTTTCCGGATGATACTGTACGCTGAAAACCTTGTCCTGCACACATTCCATTCCCTCCACGGTATGGTCTAAAATATTGCTGTGAGTAACTGCGAGGGGGGTATCTTTCAGACTGCTTTCATCTACTGCATAGGAGTGATTTTGAGAGGTAATCTCAATCTTTCCCGTTTTCAGATTCTTAACCGGATGATTGCCTCCTCTATGTCCGAATTTAAGCTTATAAGTTTTTGCGCCATAAGCCAGCGCAATCATCTGATGCCCGAGGCAGATGCCAAACATGGGGTATTTTCCAAGCAGGGCACGGATCGTTTCGATTACCGGGCGGACATCTGTGGGGTCTCCCGGTCCGTTGGATATAAAAATTCCATCCGGCTTCAATTGTTCTATTGTTTCTGCTGTCACATTGTATGGAACCACCGTCACATTACAGCCCCTGCCGATCATGCTCCGCACAATATTCTGCTTCATTCCGCAGTCAATCGCTGCCACATGAAATTTCCCATCGTTTACGATATATCTGGTAATTTCCTTGCAGCTCACCTTTTCCACTGCATCTTTGGGCTGCTGATACGTTCTGAGTTTCTCTAGTCCTTCTGCTAAACTTGTGTCCACATCTGTCAGCAATACCATTCCGGAGCCTGAATCACGAATGGAACGCACCAGTTTTCTTGTGTCTACCCCATAAATTCCCGGAATATGAAACCTTTTACATACATTGGAAAGCGTATCCACACTTCTGAAATTGGACGGGGTATCATTATAGTCTCTGACAATCAATGCTCCGATCGTTGGTGTTGACCTTTCAAAATCATCCTCTGCAATTCCATAATTTCCGATCAGGGGATATGCCATCACTACCGCCTGGTAGGTGTAGGATGGGTCCGATAATATTTCCTGATAACCTACAGGGGATGTGTTAAAGACAATTTCACAGATCTTCTCTGCGGTATCGCCAAAAGCATATCCGTAATACTCACTTCCATCCTCCAGAATCATTTTTCTGTTAAAATCATATTGCATAAGACCGCCTCACTTTTCCTGTTGTTTTTCTGTTACTGTTCGCTCCGTTCACAGTAACGTTTTTCTGAAAGTTTTTGTTCAAACCTGTTCTTACATGTATTTTTGGGTATCGATGTGGGATACCTGCCATCAAAGCAGGCCGAACAAAATGTGCTTCCATTTACAAGCCGTGGAAGGGATTGTGACGGAAGATATCCCAGTGTGTCGGCCCCTGTCAGCTCTGCGATTTCTTCCACCGTATGCAGATTTGCGATCAGGTTTTCTTCGGAATCAATATCCGTTCCGTAATAGCAGGGGTGTAAAAACGGCGGCGCTGAGATACGCATATGGATTTCTTTTGCACCGGCCTCCCGTAAAAGCTTCACAATGCGCCTGCTGGTTGTTCCTCTGACGATCGAATCATCGATTAATACAATTCTTTTTCCATTCACAACATTTTTAATCGGACTCAATTTGATTTTCACCTGATCCATACGGTTGTCCTGACCCGGCGCAATGAAAGTGCGTCCTATATACTTATTTTTTATCAGTCCGATTTCATACGGAATGCCTGAATATTCGGAAAAGCCTAATGCCGCATCCAATCCGCTGTCCGGTACTCCGATTACAATATCCGCATCTGCCGGATATTCCTTCGCCAGTATCTCTCCTGCTTTCTTTCTTGATTCATGGACAGAAATCCCATCGATCTCCGAGTCCGGTCTTGCAAAATAGATATATTCAAAAATACAGGTCCTTTTCTCTGCTTTTTTACAGTGTTCTCTGCGGGAAACTACCGTATCCTTATGGAATACAAGCATTTCTCCCGGTTCTATGTCTCTTATAAATTCAGCTCCGACAGCCTGTAAAGCACAGCTTTCTGAAGCAACTACGAAAGAGCCGTCTTCCATTTTCCCATAGCATAACGGACGAAATCCGTGAGGGTCTCTCACTGCAATCAGCTTTGTGGCAGACATCAGGACTAACGAATAGGCGCCTTCAATTTTGTTCATCGCACGGCTGACCGCCTCTTCAATGCTCGGCGCAGTCAGTCTTTCCCTTGTAACTACATATGCGATTGTCTCCGTATCACTTGTTGTATGAAAAATCGCACCGGAAAGTTCCAACTCATTTCTAAGCTCGTATGCATTGCTGAGATTACCGTTATGTGCCAGCGCCATTTTTCCCTTTTGGTGGTTTACCTCGATCGGCTGACAGTTTTTTCTCGTGGTTGCGCCTGTCGTTCCGTAACGCACATGGCCTACCGCCATACTTCCCTTTGGAAATTTTGATAAGACCTCCCCATCCATGACCTCACTTACCAGACCGACATCCTTATGGGATTCAAAAACTCCATCATCATTTACAACAATGCCGCAGCTTTCCTGTCCTCTGTGCTGTAAGGCATACAGCCCATAATAAACGACGCCTGCAGCATCCTTTGCCCCGGCGGAGCATATTCCAAACACACCACATTCTTCATGCAACTCACTACTCACTTTTCTTCCTCCGAATATACCAGCGGCATTTTTATGCTCACTCACTCTACGATCATCCTTTCAAGCCGTCACCTGCTGCTTCATTGATGCTTCAATAAATCCGTAAAATAACGGATGGGCTCTGTTGGGACGGCTCTTAAATTCCGGATGAAACTGAACACCCACATAGAACGGTCTCTCCGTCAGTTCTACTGTCTCAACCAGTCTTTCATCGGGAGAAAGTCCGCTGAGCACAAGTCCTGCCTTTTGCAGCGCTTCCCGATACTCATTATTGAATTCATAGCGATGTCTGTGCCGCTCTGAAATCTCTGTCACCCCATAACATTCATGGATTTTACTGCCGGATTTCAGTACGCAGGGATAGCTGCCCAGTCTGAGCGTTCCGCCCTTATCAATATTCTCACTTTGTCCCGGCATAAAATCAATGACCTTATTGCTGCACTGCTCGTTGAATTCTCCGGAATGTGCATCTGTGATGCCCGCCACATTTCTTGCATATTCTATAACTGCGATCTGCATACCAAGACAGATTCCAAAATAGGGGATTTCGTGCTCTCTTGCATACTTTGCGGCTAAAATCATGCCTTCAATGCCGCGGTCGCCAAATCCTCCCGGTACGATCATTCCGTCCAGATCTGCAAGCGTATCCTCCGCTGTGTCCTTAGTAATGGTCTCTGAATCAATCCATTTGACCTGAATATGGGTATTTAACTGATAACCGGCATGATTCATTGCTTCTACCACAGAAAGATATGCATCATGCAGCTTTACATACTTACCCACAAGCCCGATCTTCACGGTATGCGTCCGATGATTGATATTGTCTGTAAGCTGTTCCCATTCCTTTAAGTCGGGCTCCCTTGTTTCCAGCTTTAATTCACGGCACACCACAGCAGAAAAATCAGACTTTTCCAACATGAGAGGCGCTTCATAAAGATTGGGCAGGGTTCTGTTTTCAATCACACAGTCTTCTTTCACGTTGCAAAACAGAGATATTTTCTCAAAAATTGACTTTTCCAGCGGTTCATCACAGCGAAGTACAATAATGTTGGGATTAATTCCCATTCCCTGCAGTTCCTTTACCGAATGTTGGGTAGGTTTTGATTTATGCTCATCGGAACCCCTCAAATATGGCACCAGCGTTACGTGAATGAACAAACTGTTTTCCTTTCCAACCTCCAGAGACACCTGCCGGATGGCTTCCAAAAAAGGCTGTGATTCCATATCTCCTATGGTTCCGCCGATTTCCGTAATGACTACATCCGCATCTGTCTGTTTGCCGACACGGTATACAAACTCTTTGATCTCATTTGTTATATGTGGTATCACTTGTACTGTAGAACCCAGATATTCTCCTCTTCGTTCTTTATTCAGTACATTCCAATATACTTTTCCTGTTGTAAGATTGGAATATCTGTTTAGATTTTCATCAATAAATCTTTCGTAGTGTCCGAGATCCAGATCCGTTTCTGCACCGTCCTCCGTGACATATACTTCTCCATGCTGGTACGGGCTCATCGTCCCCGGGTCCACATTGATATAGGGGTCCAGCTTCTGCGCTGCCACCTTAAGCCCCCGTGCCTTCAGGAGTCTTCCCAGAGATGCTGCGGTAATTCCTTTTCCTAATCCGGAAACAACACCTCCGGTCACAAATATATACTTTGTCATATATATATCCTTCTTTCTCTTCGATCTCTTATTTTCCACTATCTCCATAGTTTGACAGAACTCGTGCAGACGGATCATTTACATTGCATCCCTCCCACTCTTTGTTCGGCATCCAGAAGTCAACCACCATTTCTGCCTGTTCCGGATAGTATTTCTCAAAAATATCACGATACAGCAGGGATTCCTTTGTAAATGGTTTTGCAAAACCATATTTGCTGCATCCGTTTCTCAATTCCTCGTCTGAGTACCGCGATTCTGCATATTCTTTCAGGTAATCCACCATGGAATGTCCCACTGCATCAGAAAATGCAGCCTTTTCCCGGTAAAGAATTTCATTCGGAAGATAATCGCCCTCAAACGCATGTCTGAGCAGATATTTTCCTTTCCCGTAAGTGTTCAGCTTTTTCTCCGGGTCAATCGCCATCACATACTTAACAAAATCCAAATCACCAAAAGGAACCCTTGCTTCCAAAGAGTTCACCGAAATGCACCTGTCCGCTCTGAGCACATCATACATATGCAGCTCTTTCACTCTTTTACAGGCTTCCTTCTGAAATGCTTCCGCATCCGGCGCAAAATCCGTATACTTATATCCGAATAATTCATCTGAAATTTCGCCTGTCAGTAATACCCGAATATCGGTAGTTTCATGAATCGCCTTACATACCAGATACATCCCCATGCTGGCCCGGATTGTTGTGATATCATACGTTCCCAGCAATTCTATAACGGTCTCTAAGGATGACAAAACATCTTCTTTCGTGATAACAACCTCTGTATGCTCACTGCCAATATACTCAGCCACCTGTTTCGCATATTTTAAGTCGATTGCATCTTCCGTCATACCAATAGCAAATGTCTTAATCGGCTCTTTGCTTTTCTTTGCCGCAACAGCACAGACCAGTGAAGAATCCAGCCCGCCGGAAAGAAGAAATCCGACCTTCGCATCTGCTACCAGTCTCTTTTCCACGCCTGCTGCAAGCTTATCATGTATGTTTTTGCATATCGTTTCTATATCATCAGAAACCACTTCATCTACCATGGTCATGTCTCTGTAACAAATGAACGTTCCGTCTTTATAATAATGTCCCGGTGGAAACGGCATGATTTTATCCACTAACTGTACTAAATTTTTCGGCTCGCTGGCAAAGCAGATATCCCCTGCGCTGTCATATCCATAATACAAAGGTCTGATCCCAATGGGATCTCTTGCCGCAATGTATTCCTTGCTTTCGCCGTCATATATAATCAACGCATATTCCGCATCCAGCATGGAAAACATCTTTACTCCATACTCTCTGTACAGCGGCAGCAAAATCTCGCAGTCACTGTCGCTTTTAAAAAGATATCCTTTTTGAATAAGCTGCTGTTTCATGCTCTCAAATCCATAGATTTCACCATTACACACTACATAACTGCCATCCATTTCAAACGGCTGCATTCCTTCTTCGGTAAGCCCCATAATGGCAAGTCTGTGAAATCCTAAATATCCGTTCCCTGTATCAATAATTCTGGAATCATCAGGGCCTCTTGAAATTGTTTTTTCAAAACCTTTCTTAAATAAATCCAAGGCGGCGCCACGGCCGCAGATTCCCATAATAGAACACATAATGGTATCCTCCAATTCAAATAATCAGCATTCCACAGGGCAAGTGCTGTTCTCGCGGTGCCACCTGTATTTATTCTCATTCTCAACTTAATGATAAGTTTAGTCTCCGGCAAGACTTCGTCCTTAACGCGGACTATACGGCGCACCTACTAAGTCATAAAACCCGCTTTTCAGATTGCAGCTCGAACAGTGTTATTCATGCAGGCTCTGCTGTACGGCTTCCACCATCCCGTACTCGCTGTCAGTGACCGCCTGCACTACTTCTCTTTTCTCAAACGCTTTTATCTTTTTTTATTCCACATCCTGAAGGGCATCATATCCCTCTTCGCCGGTACGAACCTTTACAACATTTTCGATATCATATACGAATATCTTACCGTCTCCGATGTGTCCGGTATAAAGAACCTTCTTAGCTGTCTCGATTACGCTTCTTACAGGTACCTTACTTACCACAATATCCACCTGTACTTTAGGAAGAAGGTTTGTCTCTACAGGTGCGCCGCGATAATATTCCGGTTTACCCTTCTGCACTCCGCAGCCGACTACATGGGATACCGTCATACCGGTAATTCCCAGTTCGCTCATGGATCTCTTCAGAGCTTCCAGTTTGGCTTCCTTACAGATGATCTGTACTTTACTGAACTTAGGAGTACCTTCCGGTTTTTCAGCTTCTTTCTTTGCAGGAACAGCCTCAGGAATCATCTCTGTCTCGATCTGTTCAGGAACGACTGCTTCCGCATCCTCAATATATTTCTCCATGGAAATTACGAAATCAGGATATGCCATATTTCCATGTTCACCGATATCCAAACCGGCAATTTCTTCTTCTGCCGATACCCGGATTCCAACAGTAGCTTTAAGTGCCAGCCATACAAGAGAAGAAGTAATAAATGTAAATGCGCCGACAGCTGCAATACCGATCAGCTCTACTCCAAGAAGTTCAAATCCGCCGCCGTAGAACAAACCGTTTCTTGTTGAAAGTGTTGTAACTCCTTCTTTTGCAAACAGACCGACACAAATCGTACCAAAGACGCCGCAGCACAGATGTACGCTTGTCGCGCCAACCGGATCGTCCACTTTCATCCGGTCAAAAAACATGACTGCAAATACTACGATAACACCTGCAACTGCGCCGATCAGCAGCGATGCCTCTACGGTAACATATGCGCAGCTTCCTGTTACTCCTACCAGTCCGGCCAGACATCCGTTGATTGTCATACCTAAGTCAGGCTTTCCAAGGAAGATCCATGCGGCTGCTGTTGATGTGATAACTGCTGCGATCGCTGAAGTATTTGTTGTCATCAGAATATGCATGACATCTGCCGGGTTCTGAAAGCTCATGGTAGAGCCGGGGTTGAAACCAAACCATCCAAGCCAGAGTACAAATAAACCGATTACCGCCAATGACATATTGTGTCCCGGAATCGCACGGGGTTTTCCATCCTTACCATACTTACCGATACGTGGTCCTAAGATCAGCGCTCCTGACAAAGCTGCCCAGCCGCCAAGTGAATGTACTACCGTATCACCTGCAAAATCCATAAATCCAAGATCAGCAAGCCAGCCGCCGCCCCATACCCAGTGTCCGACCACCGGATAGATGAACAGGGTGAGTACAAAGGAAAAGATAATAAAGGAAATATATTTTACTCTTTCCGCAACTGCACCGGATACAATTGTTGCGGCAGTTCCGCAGAATACTAACTGGAAGAAGAATTTTCCCCAAAATGGCACGTTGGAAGTCAATGTATTGTCATAAAAGGAATGGTCTTCTGTTCCGAGAATGAATAAGTGCTGTGTTCCCATGAACGGATGATCACCGCCGAACATCAGTCCCCATCCTATTAAGATGAATCCCATGGATGACACTGCAAATACAATAAAGTTCTTTGACAGAATGTTTACCGTATTTTTGGATCTGGCCATACCAGCTTCTACAGAAGCAAAACCGAGATTCATAAAAAATACAAGAATTGCTGCAAGAAATACCCACACGGTATCGATAATCATTTCCACTGTCATATCAATCAACCTCTTTCCTATCAGTAAAATTCTATTTTACGCCAAACAAGATTTCTCCATAAGTCGGGAATGGCCAATAGCTGTCTGCTGTAATTACTTCTGCTTCGTCTGCTGCCGCTCTAAGCTCCTGCATTTTCACCAGAACATGATCTCTGATCGCAGCCGCTTCTTCCATAATACCTGCCGCATCCTTCAGGCTCATCACTGCCTCTTCCAGCTCGGATGTCTTCTCATCCATTTGTTCGGCAAGTCCGGAGAGCTTTGAAACCATTTTCTTTTCATATCCACATGCAATGTCCTCTGACAGCGTCTTCTTCGCAGCTGCCACATTTGCAAGTTCACAGGTATAGCCCTCAACAGCAGGTAAAATCTGCTTTCTTGCCATATCCACCATCGTATTCGCCTCAATGGTTACCGATTTGCAGTAGTTTTCAAGCATAATGTCACATCTTGATTTCAGCTCAGCTTCCGTAAATACTTTATGTGCGGTGAGCATCTTCACATTCTTTTCATCCAGCAGATGCGGCATACAGTCTACCGTGGTAGGATAATTCAAAAGCCCTCTCTTCGTTGTTGCCTCTGTAATCCATGACTCATCATAACCATTTCCGTTGAAAAGAATATGTTTATGGTCTTTGATGGTTTTGCGGATCATTTCATGAAGCGCTGTTTCAAAATCCTCCACACCTTCTAACCGGTCCGCATATACCTTTAAGCTTTCAGCAACTGCACTGTTCAGCATGATATTGGCACAGGAAATGCTGTTGGAAGAACCAAGCATTCTGAACTCGAATTTATTTCCTGTGAAGGCAAACGGTGATGTACGGTTACGGTCTGTATTATCTCTTGCAAACTTAGGCAAAACATCAACGCCCAATTTCATGGTAGTCGTTTCTGTTCCCTTGTAAGGTTCATTCTTTTCGATTGCTTCCAGAATTGCGGTAAGCTCATCTCCAAGGAAAATGGATACTACTGCCGGAGGCGCCTCATTTGCTCCCAGTCTGTGGTCATTACCTGCTGTTGCAACAGACAGTCTGAGCAAATCCTGATAATTGTCAACCGCCTTAATGACTGCACAAAGGAATAATAAGAACTGTGCATTTTCGTACGGTGTCTCGCCGGGTGAAAGAAGATTTACACCTGTGTCGGTTGCAAGTGACCAGTTGTTGTGCTTGCCGCTTCCGTTTACGCCTGCAAAAGGTTTCTCATGCAGCAGGCATACCAGATTATGTTTTGCGGCAATCTTCTGCATAATTTCCATTGTCAGCTGGTTATGGTCTGCCGCAATATTCGTGGTTGCGTAAATCGGAGCCAGTTCATGCTGTGCAGGAGCAACCTCGTTATGCTCTGTTTTTGCCAGCACGCCAAGCTTCCACAGCTCCTCATTTAATTCTTCCATATAGGCTGCCACTCTCGGTTTGATCACACCAAAGTAATGGTCATCCAGTTCCTGTCCCTTCGGCGGTTTTGCTCCAAAGAGTGTGCGTCCTGTGAATATCAGATCTTTACGTTTTTCATACATTGCTTTATCTACAAGGAAATACTCCTGTTCAGGTCCAACGGATGTACGAACACATTTCACACTGTCATTGCCAAACAAATGTAAAATACGGATTGCCTGACGGCTTAATGCTTCCATGGAACGAAGCAGCGGGGTTTTCTTATCCAGCGCCTCTCCGCCATAAGAACAGAATGCAGTAGGAATACATAATGTTTTCCCTTTGATGAACGCATAAGATGTGGGATCCCATGTGGTATATCCTCTTGCCTCAAAAGTAGCTCTTAAACCTCCGGAAGGGAAGGAGGATGCATCCGGTTCGCCCTGAATCAGCTCCTTGCCGGAGAACTCCATCAATACTCCTCCGTCCGGTGAGGAAGTGATAAAGCTGTCATGCTTTTCTGCCGTAATACCGGTAAGCGGCTGAAACCAATGTGTATAGTGTGTTGCTCCTTTATCAATCGCCCAGCTTTTCATCGCCTCTGCAACGCTGTTTGCTACAGATAAATCAAGTGTTGCGCCTTCGTCAATTGTCCTTCTTAATGACTGATATACCTTTGCTGAAAGCTTTGCTTTCATTACTCTGTCATCAAATACCAAACATCCAAAATAATCATCAATCTTTTTCATAATATGCCTCCTTGATTTTTATGAATATTTATAAGATAAAAGCGCCTTTAATGTTCTTTCTGATACATTAAAGACGCCATTGCCTTCTTTTTATTCATTATTTTTACACATACAACGTATGCAAGCATAGCTATGCAGAATCTTTTCTTTCTCCTTCTTTGGAAAAATATTTCTCTGCTCCTGATTATCAGGATTTTTAAAAAACAAAAGGCAATGGGTCTCTAAGAATAAATTCTTAAAGACGCCATTGCCTTTACGTTGTCGATAATACACCTAACAAAAATTATTGTCAATATATTTTTTTAATTTTTTTCTCCTGCAAATACATGCTAATTATATCCCATCAGGCTGAAATCCACTTCCTTCGCGCACTCTCTTCCCTGATTGATCGCCTTTACCACAAGAGATTGCCCGGTGTGCATGTCCCCGGCAGTATATATTTTCTCCACAGATGTTCGAAAGCTTCCTGCCCCGGTCTTCACATTGCTTCTTTCATCCAGTTCGAAGCCGAATGCCTCTGCGATATACCTCTGAGACCCCAAAAAACCTGCCGCGATCAGCACAATCTGTGCTTCCAGCATCTGCTCACTGCCCGGAATCTCTTTCATAGCCATACGTCCGCTGGCGGGGTCTTTCTCCCATGCAAGCTTCACAATCTTTACGGCAGACAGATTCCCCTTCTCATCCTTTACAAATTCTTTTACTGTAGACTCGTAAATGCGCGGGTCATGTCCAAACAGACAGATCGCCTCTTCCTGACCATAATCCGTTTTACAGATCTTAGGCCATTCCGGCCATGGATTGGTTTCGCTTCTCTGATCCGGCGCTTTCGGCATCATCTCTATCTGTGTAACAGACTTTGCCCCGAGACGGATCGAAGTTCCGACACAGTCATTACCGGTATCACTGCCGCCGATAATAACCACAGCTTTATCCTGCACCGGGACGTATGCCTTATCATCAAAGCCGCTGTCCAGCAGGCTCTTGGTTACACCTTTCAAAAAGTCCACAGCAAAATAGATACCCTCGGCATCCCTTCCTGTCACATTGATATCCCGCGGATTGGAGGCGCCGCAGCAGAAAACTACTCTGTCAAACTCTTCCAGCAGTTTCTTTGCGTTCACATCCCTGCCCACATCCACATTGGTAACAAATGTAACACCTTCTTCCTCCATAATCTTCACTTTTCGCTCAACGATACGTTTTTCAAGTTTCATATTCGGAATGCCGTACATAAGCAGACCGCCAACCCTGTCGCTGCGTTCAAACACGTGCACGGTATGGCCCCGCTTATTTAACTGGTCAGCCACCGCAAGTCCCGATGGCCCGCTTCCAACCACCGCAACGGTTTTGCCCGTGCGGACTTTCGGCGGCTTTGGACCTGCCAGCCCTTTCTCATAAGCATACTCGATAATAGCATACTCATTTTCTTTTGTAGACACCGGTTTTCCCTCAAGGCCGCAGGTACAAGCATTTTCACACAGAGCCGGACATACTCTCGAAGTAAATTCCGGGAAGTTATTTGTCTTTTTCAGCCTGTTATACGCACTTTCCCAGTTTCCTGTGTATACAAGATCATTCCATTCCGGCACAAGATTGTGGAGGGGACATCCGGATGTCATCCCCGCGATCGTCATTCCTGCCTGACAGAACGGCACGCCGCAATCCATGCACCTCGCACCCTGCTTTTGCTGCTCCTTCCTTGACAGATGTTCATGAAACTCATTGAAATGCTTTACTCTCCCGGCCGGATCTTCTGCCTTGGATACCACTCGTTCATATTCTAAAAATCCTGTTGGTTTACCCAATTTCCTTACCTCCAATCTGCTTATGAATGCACAATCGAATAAAATGCCTCTATCTGCGCTTCTTCCTGACTCAATCCCTTTTCCTCCAGCGCAACAATGCTGTTTTGCATTTTTTCATAATCATGAGGGATGATTTTCTTAAATTTCGGCAGATATTCTTCAAAATGCGCCAGTATTTCTTTACCTTTTTCAGAACCTGTTGCCGCAGAATGCTCAGAAATCAGGTTTTTAAGTTCTGCTACATCTCCCTTTTCCCTCACCTCACCGATGGAAATCATCTCCTTATTTACCCGCATATAAAGATCGTTCTTCTCATCCAGAACATAAGCAATGCCGCCGCTCATACCTGCTGCGAAGTTCTTGCCTGTAGATCCCAGCACAACGACACGGCCTCCGGTCATGTATTCGCAGCCATGGTCGCCAACGCCTTCTACCACCGCTGATGCCCCTGAATTACGAACGCAGAAACGTTCTCCTGCAATTCCGCCTATGAAAGCTTTTCCGCTGGTTGCTCCATAGAGAGCCACATTTCCGATAATTACATTCTCATCGGCAATAAATTTGCTGTTCTTTGGCGGATAAACAATAAGCTTTCCTCCGGAAAGTCCCTTTCCGAAATAGTCGTTGGAATCTCCGCTGAGTTCCAGAGTAAGCCCCTTTGGAATAAATGCGCCAAAGCTCTGTCCGCCGCTGCCGGTGCAGCGTACCTTTATGGTATCCTCCTTCAGCGTATCATAAAAGCGCTTCGTGATCTCGGAGCCCAAAATTGTACCAAAAGCTCTGTCGGTGTTCTTTACACTGACCTCTATACTCTTGGATTCGCCTTTTTCAAGACAGCCTTTTAATTTTTTCAACAGAACCTTTTCATCCAGTGTTTTGGAAAGTTCAAAATCGTACACCTGTCTCTTGTCAAACGTTGCATGCTCGTGAGCATAGGGATTATCAAGGATTTTGGACAAATCAAGTCTCTTGGTTCCCTCCGGAAGCGTATCTTTGCATTTCAGCAAATCACTTCTTCCCACCAGTTCGTCTACGGAACGCACACCTAATTTCGCCATATATTCCCTGAGGTCCTCTGCGATAAATTTCATGAAATTGATGACATATTCCGGTTTGCCTCTGAATCTTTTTCTAAGCTCCGGATTTTGGGTCGCTACGCCCACCGGACAGGTATCCAGATTGCATACCCGCATCATCACACAGCCCATCGTTACAAGGGGAGCCGTTGCAAATCCAAACTCCTCTGCTCCCAGAATTGCCGCAATTGCCACATCCCTTCCTGTCATCAGCTTGCCGTCTGTCTCTATACGGACTTTATTTCTGAGTCCATTCTGAATTAAGGTCTGGTGCGTTTCCGCTAATCCCAGTTCCCATGGCAGTCCGGCATTGTGAATGGAGCTTTTCGGAGCCGCTCCTGTACCTCCGTCATATCCGGAGATCAGTACCACCTGCGCCCCTGCTTTTGCAACACCTGCCGCTACAGTTCCGACTCCCGCCTCTGATACCAGCTTTACACTGATTCTTGCATCTTTATTCGAATTCTTTAAGTCATAAATAAGCTGCGCCAAATCTTCGATAGAATAAATATCATGATGAGGCGGCGGTGAAATAAGTCCCACTCCCGGCGTGGAGTGTCTCGTTTTTGCAATCCATGGATATACTTTTCCGGCAGGCAGATGGCCGCCCTCACCCGGTTTCGCACCTTGTGCCATTTTGATCTGTATTTCTTTCGCGCTGACCAGGTATCTGCTGGTGACGCCAAAACGGGCGGAAGCCACCTGTTTAATTGCAGAACATTTGTCCACGCTTTCCCCTGCCGTCAGCATTCGGTCAAGGTCCTCTCCGCCTTCTCCGCTATTGGATTTTCCGTGTAATCTGTTCATCGCAATCGCCAGCGTTTCATGCGCTTCTTTGGAAATGGAACCGTAGGACATAGCGCCCGTCTTAAATCTCGTAACAATACTGTCTGCACTTTCCACTTCTTCCAGAGGGACAGGATTTTCCGGATATTTAAAATCCAAGAGTCCGCGGATATTTCTTACACGGTCCTCATTGTTAAGCATCTCTGTATACTGCTTAAACATTTGATAATCCCCGCGTTTGGTTGACTGCTGCAGCATATGGATCGTAGCCGGATTATATAAATGTTCTTCTGCCCCTCCTCTTGACTTGTGCTGTCCCGGGCTGTCCAACGTCAAATCCGTAGCCAGTCCCAACGGGTCAAAAGCCTTTGAATGAAGCTGATCGCTTTCTTTTTGAATATCCTCTAACGTGATACCGCCAATTCTGCATACGGTATCGGTAAAATACTTTTTCACTACCTCTCCGTCAATGCCCAGTGCTTCAAAGATTTGCGAGCCCTGGTAGGACTGGATCGTAGAAATACCCATCTTAGATGCAATTTTTACAATTCCGTGTAAAATTGCACTGTTATAATCATCCACCGCTGCATAGTAATCCTTATCAAGCATTCCGTTATCAATCAGTTCTTTAATGGACTCCAATGCTAAATACGGATTTACCGCACAGGCGCCATATCCCAAAAGAGTGGCGAAATCATGTACTTCTCTCGGTTCTGCGGATTCGATAATCAATGCCACACTGGTTCTCTTTTTCGTGCGGACCAGGTGTTTTTGCAGCGCTGATACGGCAAGCAGGGAAGGAATGGCCACATGATTCTCATCCACCCCTCGGTCAGACAGAATAATGATATTGGCTCCTTCTCTGTATACCCGGTCAACCTCCACATAGAGTCTGTCAATCGCACGCTCCAGGCTGGTGTTCTTATAATATAAAATCGGAACGACTGCTGTCTGAAAACCATCCCGCTTCATATACTTGATTTTCAGCATATCCGTATTGGTGAGAATCGGGTTATTTACCTTCAATACATTACAGTTTTCCTGCGTATCTTCCAACAGGTTTCCGTCCGTACCCATATAGACGCTGGTTGATGTCACCACTTCCTCCCTGATGGCGTCAATCGGAGGATTCGTTACCTGAGCAAACATTTGCTTGAAATAGTGTGACAGCTGATGGTGGGTCTTTGACAGCACCGGAATCGGTGAATCCACACCCATCGCCGCAATGGCTTCACTGCCGTTACGCGCCATGGGCAGTATACTGGATTTTAATTCATCATAGGTATACCCAAAAGCTTTTTGCATCCTCTGCCGCTCTTCATCTGTATATTCAGGAACCCGCACATTGGGGATTTTCAATTCTTTAAGAGTTACCAGATTAGAATCCAGCCACTCGCCGTAAGGTCTTTTTAATGCAAAAGATTCTTTAATTGTATCATCATCAATCAGTTGTCCCTTGACGGTATCCACAAGAAGCATTTTTCCCGGTTTCAGTCTGTCCTTTTTGATAATCTTGCCATTATCTATTGGCAGAGCGCCCACCTCTGAAGAAAGAATCAGCTGCTCATCATCCGTAATGTAATAACGGGAAGGACGAAGGCCGTTTCTGTCAAGCACAGCCCCCATAATATCGCCGTCCGAAAACAGAATCGATGCCGGACCATCCCATGGTTCCATCATCGTAGCATAATATTGATAAAAGTCCCTTTTATGCTGGTTCATCGTTTTATTATTTGCCCATGGCTCCGGAATGGTAATCATGACAGCAAGGGGAAGTTCCATTCCGCTCATCACCAGAAATTCAAGGGTGTTATCCAGCATAGCGGAATCTGAACCCTGTGCATTGACAACGGGCAGAATCTTATGAAATTCCTTACTCAAATGTTCGGATTCCATATTTTCTTCTCTGGCAAGCATTTTATCTACATTGCCGCGAATGGTATTGATTTCCCCATTGTGAACAATGAACCTGTTGGGATGTGCTCTTTCCCAGCTTGGGTTCGTGTTGGTAGAAAATCTGGAATGGACAATGGCAATCGCAGACTTGTATTCTTCACTTTGCAGATCCGTGAAAAACAACCGAAGCTGCCCTACAAGAAACATTCCCTTATATACCACCGTTCTGCTGCTCAAAGACACCACGTAGGTATTGTCCGTGCTCTGCTCAAAAACACGCCTTGTAATATAGAGTTTTCTGTCAAAAGCGAGCCCGGTCTCCACATCCGAAGGTTTCCTGACAAATGCCTGCATAATATACGGCATACATTCTAAAGCCCGCTGTCCCAGAACCTCCGGCATACAGGGAACCTTTCTCCAGCCGATAAACTCCATCCCTTCCTTTTCCACAATGATTTCAAACATCTTCTTTGCCTGATTTCGTTTCAGTTCATCCTGTGGAAAAAAGAACATGCCGACGCCATACTCTCTTTCTTTTCCAAGATCGAAATTCAAAGCTTTCGCCTGTTTTTCAAAAAAGCTGTGGCAGACCTGCACAAGGATCCCTACTCCATCTCCGGTTTTTCCCTCTGCATCTTTGCCCGCTCTATGTTCAAGATTCTCTACAATCATCAATGCCTTTTCTACCGTATCACGGGTTTTTCTGCCGTTGATATTCACAACAGCTCCGATCCCGCAGTTATCATGTTCAAACTGCTCACTATACAGTGGCGCCCTTTGCTTTTCCTGTTTTGCATCAAACATTTTCCATCGCTCCTTACCCTTTATTCTATTAAAAAAGACAAAGCTGTCTCCCATGCCCATAATGAGATGAAAGACGTCTTTGCCTTTTAATAGTCGATTTATTTGATTAATTTTCAGTAAAAAAGCGCCTTTAAGAGATACCCCTTAAAGACGCCGTTGCCTTAATGATGAAAATTGTATATCGGTGGAAACGAAATGTCAATATGAAATTTAAAATTTTTTTATTTCCTGTTACTTAAATAATTCTGTTGACAAGTACCTGCCACCGGAGTCCGGCAGCAATACAACAATATTTTTTCCTGTGTTTTCCGGTTTCTTTGCCAGTATAGCTGCTGCCTTTAATGCTGCTCCGGAAGATATACCCACAAGGATTCCTTCTGACCGGGCAAATCTTCTGCTTTCTTCAAATGCATCTTCATTTTCAACAATTACAATCTCATCATATGCATTTTTATTCAGTACATCAGGAATAAACCCGGCTCCTATTCCCTGTATTTTATGCGCCCCTGCATTGCCCCCTGACAGTACGGGACTTGCTGCCGGTTCCACCGCGATTACTTTAATATCCGGATTTTTTGACTTTAAAAATCCTCCGGTTACCGTTCCGCCGGTTCCTACTCCGGCAACAAAGATGTCCACTTTCCCTTCTGTCTGCCTCCATATCTCCGGTCCCGTTGTATTTATGTGAGCATCCGGATTTGCCGTATTGGTAAATTGTCCCAATATAACAGCGTCTCCTATCTCATCTCTCAACTCCTCTGCCTTTTCAATCGCGCCTTTCATCCCTTTGGAGCCTTCTGTAAGTACGATTTCTGCCCCATATGCTCTTAAAAGATTTCTCCGTTCTACGCTCATGGTTTCAGGAAGGGTCAGGATGGTTCTATAGCCTTTTGCCGCAGCAACGGACGCTATACCGATACCTGTATTGCCGCTGGTGGGTTCAATGATTGTAGTTCCGGTTTTTAATTTTCCACTTTTTTCTGCCTCCGCAATCATAGATTTTGCAATTCTGTCTTTTACAGAACCGGCTGGATTCAGGTATTCAAGTTTTGCCAAGATCGCTGCATCTTTTACCCCGATTTTTTCACTATAACGGTTTAATTTCAGTAACGGAGTTTCTCCAATTAGTTCTAATACGCTTTCTTTTATTTCTGACATGGTATTTTCCTTCTTTCTTATATGGTTTCAAATGCCTGCTCCAAATCTGCAAGTATATCATCAATGTGTTCCGTACCGATAGACAGTCGAATCGTATTTGCTTTGATTCCCTGTTCTTCCAATTCCTTCTCCATCAACTGACTGTGAGTGGTGGATGCCGGATGAATTACCAGACTTTTTACATCTGCAACATTGGCAAGGAGTGAAAAGATCTTCAGACGATCAATAAACTTCCATGCCTCTTCTTCTCCGCCTGCTATTTCAAACGTAAATATGGAAGCTCCGCCATTTGGGAAATAGGCTTCATATAGTTTGTGATTTGGATGTTCCGGCAAGGACGGATGATTTACTTTCACGACTTTGGGATTGTTTTTCAAATATTCCACTACTTTTTTTGTATTTTCCACATGTCTCTCAAGCCTGAGGGATAAGGTTTCAACACCCTGCAGCAATAAAAAGGCATTAAATGGTGAAATAGCCGCTCCCGTATCTCTGAGAAGAATCGCTCTTATATAGGTTACAAAAGCAGTCGGACCTGCTGCATCAGCAAAGGATACTCCGTGGTAGCTTGGATTAGGCGATGAAATGTTTGGATATTTGCCGCTTGCTTTCCAGTCAAATTTGCCGGAATCTACGATAATTCCTCCCAATGCAGTTCCATGTCCGCCAAGAAACTTTGTAGCCGAATGAACGACAATGTCTGCACCATGTTCAATGGGGCGAATCAGAAATGGTGTTCCAAATGTATTGTCAATCGCCAATGGAATTCCATGCTTATGTGCAATTTCTGCAATGGCATCAATATCCGGTATATCTGAATTTGGATTTCCTAATGTTTCAAGATAGACAGCCTTCGTATTCGGTTGAATTGCAGCTTCCACCTCTTCTAAATTATGTGCGTCCACAAATGTTGTCTCTACGCCAAACTGTGCCAGTGTGTGCGCCAGCAAATTGTAGCTTCCCCCGTAAATGGTCTTCTGTGCTACAATGTGGTCACCTGCCTGCGCCAACGCCTGTATGGTATATGTGATTGCAGCAGCACCGCTGGCTAATGCAAGTGCTGCTGCGCCGCCTTCCAATGCCGCAACTCTTTTTTCCAATACCTCCTGCGTTGAATTTGTCAGTCTTCCATAAATATTTCCTGCATCTGCAAGAGCGAATCTGTCAGCTGCGTGTTTGGAGTTATGAAATACGTAAGATGTTGTCTGATAAATCGGCACTGCTCTTGCATCAGTTACACTGTCTGCCTCTTCCTGTCCCACATGTAACTGTAATGTTTCAAATCTGTAATCACTCATATTCTTAACCTTCCTTTCAAGTTTTTGACTTTCTGTTGATAGGCTAAGTATATTCTAAGAAACTTGTTTTGTATAATATGCATATATTATTCCTTGCTATAAGAAATGGTTATAACAAAACAAAAAGAGTATACAGATCATCTCCGTATACTCTGGTATCTTCCATATTCTTTCAGGATGCTTATATATTCCTCTCCCCATATACTGATGGGCATCCCTTTTCTCTTCACATACCCTATGGTCATCATATCTTCCGTATCAAGTGGTACGGACACATATTTCCCGCCATTCAGGTCTTCGCAGATAATGCCGGAACAAAGCGTATACCCATTCATCCCTACCATCAGATTCAACATGGTCGCCCTGTCGTTGGCTTTAATGATCTGCTTATATTCCAAGGTACTGAGCACCTCTTCTGCAAAATAAAACGAGTTTTTATCTCCCTGCTCAAACGATAAACACGGGTAGTCCCGAAGCTCCTCGAACGCTATCAATTGGCGCTTTGCCAGCGGATGCTCCTTACTCATATAGACAGAAATCCCACACTGGAACAGCGGCACAAATTCCAGTTCATTTTCCGCAAATATTTTCGTCATTACTTTTTTATTAAAGTCGTTTACATACAAAATCCCGATTTCGCTGCGATAATTCTTAACATTATCTATGACCTCATAGGTTTTTGTTTCATGAACTGCAAGTTCAAATTCACTTAAAGTAAACTGATTCGCCAGCTTTATAAACGCTTCCACTGCAAAAGAGTAATGCTGCATGGAAACACTGAACTTTTTCTTTTCCGCTTTTTGTTCTACAAACCTCTCATTGATCAGGGTATTCAGTTCTGCCATTTGTCTTGCATAGCGCAGAAATTCTTCCCCTTCTGTGGTGACAAGAATGCCTTTATTGTTTCGAATAAAAATCTCTGTATGTATCTCATCCTCTAGATCTTTAATTGCACCGGAAAGTGCCGGTTGTGATACAAAGAGCTTCTCTGCTGCTTTGTTCATGGATTTTGTATCTGCGATCGTGACCGCATATAATAATTGAGTTAATGTCATTGAATCACCATTTTCGTTTCTATTATCTTGTTTACGATTACTTATTTTACCACAGATTCAAACTGACCGTATTTTGTGTCTCGGGATTACCTTGCATTTGCAAGACAACACCTCACGGAACAACGACCCTCCAAACAGATACATTTATCTTTTTTTCGTAAGAGCAAATCAGCGAAAACCATTGATTTTATTGGGTTTTTACTAACTTGACACTATGCTGACACGTTCCCCGGAATCAATACATGCCACCAGCACATCTTTTCCGAACAAACGGGGCGGTCTGGTCTGGACGGGATTTACACAGGAAACCGCCCGCCCTGTCACCACAGCAAAAAACAGTCGTTTCGGCTTCTCTGTAAATTCCACCTCCGGTCTGGCAGAAAACGCTTCCAGCTCACTCTGGGGCAGATTGACAATGGCAAACCCTCCAAGCAGCGGGGTTATGACAATCCCCGGCGTTTCCAACGCCAGAATATCTCCTGAGTATCTTATGATGACAGTCCATCGCTCCTCCTCCCTGTCATACCCAACGTCCAAATCTAAGGACTCCTCTCTTTCCTTTTCCGTAGCATCCAGCGCCAGATTCAGGTCTACTCCGATTTTCTGATTTGCCATAGCTTCCCCTCCTGTTTTCCTGTAGTTATCTTATGTCCGGGGAGATTCTTATGTTAAGAAAGTATCCTATTCTTTTCTTAAAAAACCAAAGGGTTCTTCATCATGGAGAAAATGCATCATCATATAAGCGCAGATCAGTGCAACATTCTCCTCTTGCAGGATTCTGCGAACCTCCTTGCGGTCCGCCAGAATCACCTCGATTTCTTCACTGTCTTCCATGTATTTTTCACTGATTTCGCCGGATGCATACCCGTACACCGTTCCGCAGGACTCATCAGTCATTCCGACGGTGGTAAAATACGGTTTCTGGTAAATTTCATCCACAGTAATCGGCTTCAGATCCAGACCTGTCTCTTCCTTTAATTCCCGTATTGCAGCCCTATGGTAGTTTTCTCCCGGATCCACCAGACCTGCCGGAAGCTCGTACACATAGCCGCCCAATGGGTAGCGGTACTGACGGATCAAAACCACCCGATCCTGTTTTTCCCCATATAGACTGTAGATCACCACTCCGTCCGGGTCATTCCTGCCCGAATTCAGTTTCAGTTCATCTGCATTTTTCGCTCTCGAAGCCACAAAATAGCGGCCCTCTTTTCCTGTTTTATTTACCGTGTCCAGTTCATAAAAATTCAGATACGGCGTATTGGTTGCCTGCGTGATTTTTGTGATTTTTCCCATCTTATCCTCCTGCTCCGGCTGTCCAAAATCCATCCTTCTGCGATTGGTATACTACATCAAATTTCCTTTCAGAAGCCGGCTGATATGCTTATATAATAGCAAAGTAAGAAGGGATACGACAACACCTTTTACGATATTAAAGGGAGCAACGCAAAAAAGGCAGAAGGTCATCAGGCTGTCAATTGCCGGGATAATTGCGGAGCCCATCTCAACAAATGCCTCTACCGGCGTTCCAAAGGCTTTTCCGTAGGCCGGAAGCAGAAAAAGTCCGTTCAGGACACAGCTTGCCGCCGCCATACAGATAATTCCCACACCCATGCCGATCATGGCATTTTTCCGTTTTTTTGCTTTTTTATAGATCAGACCGGCAGGAACCACAAAGGCGCAGCCCATCAGAAAATTTGCCAGTTCCCCCACACCTGCGGTCATGGTTCCGTTCAATACAAAATTCAAAAGAATCTTGATCAGTTCAATGACGGCTCCGGCCAGCGGCCCCATTGCGAATGCCCCGATCAGTACGGGAACTTCACTGAAATCCATCTGATAAAATGGAGGCGCCAGAAACGGCATGGGAAATTCCACCAGCATCAGTACGGCTGCCACCGCTGCCAGCATGGCAGTCTGTACCAGCTTTCTTACATTGGTACTCCGGGTTGTTTTGATTTTTCCTGTTGTGTCTGTTGTTGCTTTTGTTGGTGTGTTCATACGTTTTATCTCCTTTTTTTGTTTTTCAAAAAGGAAATTCCGGGCCAAAAAGAAAACCCCGAAGGAATCGTTCCTCCGGGGTGAAAGTACAATAAATAAAACATCTACCGTCTCTTCTTCTCTCATCCAGACTATACTGTCGGTACCGGAATTTCACCGGTTCAGCCATGGGAAACATGGGTCGCGGACTGTCACCGCCGGTGGGGAATTTCGCCCCGCCCTGAAGAATTTTCTTTTTATGGGATGTATTATACGCCTTTAAAAATTTTATTTCAAGAACTTATTGAAGATTATGGGATTTTCTGTAACAGTTCAGCCTGCAATGTCATTTATCCACTCAAATTGCAAATTTCTCCACTTCCTCTTTTGTAAGTTCAACTAATTTTTTTCCCGCCTTTTTAGCATACCGAGATAATTCCAGCAGGTTCACATGACATGATACCGGATTCGCATATGGATTCGGCTTTTCATAATACTCTTTCTTTACATTTCCATTTATGAAATTAGGTTTCGTTCCATTCATAATGATACACCTCCAAAAACTTTTTTGCCTGTTCCTCATCTACAAAAAATTGATATTGATGCAGCATTCCCAAATACTCCGCATGAAAAGCTTTAATATAATGCTCTAATAATTCCTGACTTGCGGCAAATCCATGTAAAGCCCCCCTCATATCCCCATTGAATTGACTTATCCGCAACAATTGCAAATAAGTGTCCGCCTACCCCTGAATATCTCTGAGTTCCAAAATCGCGCTTATTATTATGCGGTGCAGTACACGCCCAATGCATATACGCTGCATTGGAATCTTTGTCATTGCGAACACCTACCAAGCCTTGTATTTCATTATTATCTTTTAATGTTAAAGCATAAACTTCCACATCTTTGGGAATCTTATTCCAGTTGATATGCCAGCCATTGTTTTCCTGAAAATTCTTTAGATATTTCCTGCTCTCAATTTTGAAGACAACTGTTTCTTTTACTTCCTTCGTTTCAGTATTAACTACGCTTTTTAACAGACCTTTTATAGATAAAGCCCGTGGGTGTTTTTGATACACTCACAGGCTTTTTATCAGAACTCTTCTTATACTTTTTAGACCTCCAGATGCAATTTCACCGTTTTTATCTCAAACGGCCGGAATGAAAGTGCAATTTCCTGCCCATTTTCCACGGCAAACGCACAAGGCTCCATCGTTTCTTCCAGAAGATTGACTACCTCCCCATGAGCAATCGGATAATCTGAGGAAAGTTTCACCGAAGCACGGGCTCCTCTGTATTCATGCAGACGGACAATGATAGTATCATCAGTCTCTGCTTTCTTCACTGCATCGATTTTAACCGATTTTCCTGTCAGACGCAGAAGATTTCCCTCCACTGCGGGTTTTACACCTGCAAATACAGTAACAGGAAGATTTAACTTTTCCGCCTCCGCTACGGTATCACATGCTGCAATATTTCCGGCATGAGGATAAAGTGAATACGTAAAGGTATGCTCTCCCATATCTGCCTGTGGGTCCGGCGCTTTCGGTGACCGGAGCAGACTGAGTTTGATTGCGCTTCCTTCTATATTATAGCCGTATTTACAGTCATTCAAAAGGCTCACACCGTAATCACTTTCTGACAAATCTGCCCATTTGTGACCGCACACTTCAAATTTTGCCCGATCCCAGCTTGTATTTTTGTGAGTCGGCCGTTCCACATATCCGAACTGAATATCATAAGAAGCTTTCACTGCGCGTACATCGGTGTAAAAGGCCGTCTTTAAAAGCTTATGTTCCTCTCTCCAATCCACCCATGTCCTGAAATCAATTCTTGCAGAATCGCGGTAGAGTACCATTTCCTGACGAATGGAAGAGCGATGAAAATGATAAGCAAACTCCAGCTTCATGCGAAGCTCTCCCAGTTCTGTAATTTTCGCCTCTCCATCCATAGAAAGTTCTTTCATTTTCTCAGTATAGAAGTAATCAATATTCCACGCATCGTCATTTAAGGGTTTATCTTCATACAATTCCAAAACGTTTCCAAAGCAGCCTTCTTTCAGGACTTCTCTGTTCTGTTTTTTATCGTAAATCATGGAAAGCTGACCTTTTTCATTCCAGCAAATCTTATAATACGGTGTCTCGACAGTGCGGGATTCCAAAGCTGCCTGAAATGCGTCTTCTTTTCTGTTTTCCTCTTCTTCGCCCGGTACAAATACCACCTGTTTCATGGATAAGGGTTCCAGTTCTGTCTGCACCAGATATCCTCCATCGGTTCTCTGGGCATCAAGCTTCCATCCTCCATCGTAGAAGGAGCCTGCCTTTTCCTGCTCAATCCACACACAGTCATTTCTGGAAAATCCGTCAAATGCTGTCAGCACATAGGAATTTTCCTCCGGCTTCGTAAGTCCTGCCGCCGCCTGATCCTGCAGCAGTAATACTTCTTTTTCCAGCTCTGTGTACATCGTGTAGGAATCCTCATAAACTTCACGGTTTGAAGAACCCGGTATAATATCATGGAACTGATATAAAAGAACCTGCTCCCAGCATTTTCTCAAATCCGCTTCGCTTCCGTTTCCTCCGGCTGCACGGTTCCATTCAGACAGCCATTCGGTCTGAGGAAGCAGCAGTTCCATTCGGCGGTTCATCTTTTTATTGTAGCCTTGTGTCGTGTAAGTTCCCCGGTGAAACTCCAGATACAATTCCCCATCCCAAACCGGAATCTTCTGTTCTGCTTCTTCCACATTTTCATGAATCTTTCGGAAGAAATTTCCGGCGGTGTCCGTCTGCACTTTCGGAAGGCCCGGCATACGGTTAATCACATTCCGCAGCTCAAGCATTTCCCGGTTGACCCCTCCTCCGCCATCCCCATATCCGAAGGAAATCAAAATATCCTTTGACAGATCTTTGTTTTTGAATTTGTTCCAGCTTCCCAGAACGGTTTTCGGTGTCAGCAGTCCATTATATGTGGAAAACCAGTCTTCCGGAGGTCTCTGCTCTTCCGGTGTCTCGATAAAATAAGTCACGATTTCGCTTCCATCGATGCCTCGCCAGATAAACAAATCTTCCGGAATCTGATTGCTTTCATTCCAACTGATTTTTGTTGTCATGAAGGTTTTGATTCCACAAAGTTTCATGATCTGGGGAAGCGCCCAGCTATACCCAAATACGTCCGGCAGCCACAGGTATTCGCAGGTTTTTCCAAATTCTTTTTTGAAAAATTCCGTTCCATGGAGAAACTGGCGCACAAGGGATTCCCCTGACGGGAGATTACAGTCGGCTTCCACCCACATACCGCCGTCTGGTTCCCATTTTCCTTCCGCTGCCTTTTCTTTGATTTTTTCATATAATTCCGGGCAGTCTTCCTTCACATACTGGTATAGCTGCGGCTGGGACTGCAGGAAAATATACTCCGGATAGCGTTCCATCAGACGGAAAACCGTGCTGAAGGACCGCTGTGCTTTTTCTCTTGTATTTTTCAGCCGCCAAAGCCATGCCACATCAATGTGCGTATGTCCCACGGCATGTACGGTGACAGCCTGTTCTTTTTCAATTTTTTCCAGACCTTTTTCCATAACGTCAGCCGCTAAAGCTGTGCTTTCATAAAGCGCATCTTCATCCCAGTCAATAATACCCAGAATCTTTTCTGTCAGACTGATCAGTATCTGCTTATTACTGTCCGTCGGTGCAAGAAGATCGGATGCCTGTGATGCTGCTTTCATATACCAGTATAGAGCATCTGTATTCCGCTCCAAAAATGCCAGATCGGCCTGCTGAAGGCAAAGAATGAAATCATCCTCCCCGTCTCCTTCCATGCCGGTCCAAACAAGAAAAGTCAGCCGGATCGTCTTACCCTCGTATTCCTGAAGCAGAATCTCCATGTGATTTTCATCTACCCCCTGACAGGGTTTTCCATCTACATAGAGCATTGCCTCGAAACGTCCCTGCAGACGTCCGCCCTTTTTCCCGAAGTTGAACAGCAGGACCGTCTCGCAGCCCTCCGGTGCTTTGGGAATTTCCACATTTTTTTCCAGCCACAGGTAATTGTTTCTTCCCTCCAGACGGTTACCGATGCCGAACAGCGTACCATTTTCTATTTTTTCGCGGCATGTACGGTAAACCTCATCCGGTCCGTTTTCCCCTTCTGCTGCCAAGAAAGGCGCAATGGACTGATGCCCGAAATACCTTCTGGATTTCAGTTCCTCTGCCCTTCTCTCGTATTTTCTGCTTGTACTATCCATCTTTTTTCTCCTAATAGTTCAGGTACGCCGAAACGTACCTGAACTTCCCTCTCACAATTATATTGTCTCTATGCTACCGGATTTCTCCGCGCTTTGCGCTCCAGAAATTCTTAATATCTATTTTTCATAAGTAGAGTCTCCCCTGTATTTAAGACGCAGTTTTCTGTCAGAACAATGGTGTCTTCTCTTTGCTCAAACGCTTTTTCTGTTTCTCCTGCAGCAATACTCTCCGGTCTGCATTCCTTCCAAACCTGCAGCTCCTTCACTTCCATGGTTCCGTCCAGAACGCTTAATTCTGTCCGGTCATCGGTTACTTTCAGAATACCGTAACCCTGTGGTGTAAACCAGGGAATCGTCAGGTTTTTCTGTTTGGGCGCGATGGTAACCGACGCCTTTTCCCTGTCATATTTGAATCCGCTCAGAGAAAGCATCAGTGTCCAAGCCGCCAGCGGGCGGTAATAATGTCCACCGCATTCTTCATGGTTGAAGATTCTTCCTGCCTGTACATAACGATCGTCAACATTTGCAGCAATCGCCCTTGCTCTCTCGAATTCACCCATTTCCAGATACATGCCGGAAAGTGCAAACTCGATTCCGGACCAGTTGGATTCTACCTGAACATTTCCGTAGGTATACAGCGTCGGTTTCTTTCCTTCCGGGTAGGAGGCATTGATCAGGCCGCCTTCTTCCGTGTAGTTGTATTTCCATACCTGATCCAGTACTTTTGTGATATATTCATCCTCCACATAGCCCGGGATTCCCATAACTTTGCAGTACCATGCTGCATCGAGCTGCCCGCTCATCAGACATTCATCGCGCTCGTCTTTATCTACCCAAAGGCTGAAATATTCACCATTCCACAGTTTCTTGAAGCTTTCTTTTCCTGTATCGAGAATCTCCTGCCAGTGAGCAGCTTTTTTCTCGTCATTCATTTCTTTTGCCAGATGTACGGCTGCTGTCAGTCCTGCCAGCCACAGACCGGCAATATAGGAAGGAGTTCCTCGGAATCTCCATGCATCGTAAGTATTTGCCCGGGTATCATGATCCGGAAGTCCGTCTCCGTCTGCATCAAGCTTTTCTGTACTTTCCATAGCTTTTACAACCGGCTCCCACATCCGTTCCAGATACGCTCTGTTGCCGGTCCACATATAATCCCGGCATACCATCAGCACAAACTGGGGATTCATATCCACACGGTCGTATCCGTCATCCACATGATCGAAATCCGGACGGAAGAAATGGTGAACTCTTCCATCTTCCCGCTGGAACTTCAGTCCCATTTCCATCTGCTTCAACTGCAGTTCCGGGAACATAGTCAGAATCATATAGGAGCCGTAATATGTAATGTCGATCGTGTGGAAACCGCAGCTTCCCAGACCTTCCCAGATACCAAAATCACCATTTTCTGCCCACCAAGAACATTTTACAAGAGTACTGAGCTGAATTACCCAGTTTCTTACAAACTCCGCAGGTGCAGAACAGTTCTGAAGAGTCTCGGAGAACAGACGAACCTTATCCTGAATCTCATCGGCGTGATCAGTCAGATATACCGCTGCATCCTCTGCATTTTTGCACCAGCAGGTATATTTGTGACCCACATAGCTGTTTTCCACACTGACATGATTCGGGAAATTCCATGTCACGAGGAAGGTAATGGTTCTGCTCTCCCCCGGCTGTAAAACAATCTTGCTGCAAAGCGCACCGTCGCCAAATCCTCCGCAGGGCATTTCTTCAAGCTCCCGGTACTGCCGCAGCAAAATTCCGAGAAACTCCCTCTTTCCTTCCACTGTTTCCAAAATGTCGGGGCGAACCTCCATCAGACGCTTCCAAGGTCTGTAGCCGCTGGCAAGTCTTTTCAGCGATTCCAGCATTCTGTCGATTTCTTCTTCACTCAAATCTTTTAAGGTTTCTTTATCAAGTGCGGAAAGCTCTTCATCAGCTTCTTCCCATCCCAGATTGGGAAGTTCCCCATGATCACGGAAACCGAAGAGACAGGATTCTTCGGAGCAGCCGAATTCTCCGCCAAGCACGTATGCACCGAAAAATTCTGCATAATCCCCTTTAATATAGCTGTGTTCTCCGCCGATTACAGAAAGCGCCATGCTTCCGTTCTGTTCTGCTTTTTCGTCAGAGGTACTTTCCATAAGAAGTGTTGTCCTCTCTCCGGCAGTTTTCATACTGTTTTTCAGTTTTCTGTCCGCAAGACCCCGGTTGACCGGATTTTTCATCGTACCCATCAGGGAAACATCAACAGCCTCAGATGTGGGATTTTTCACTTCAAAGTTTACATAAAATCCCGGCATACCGCTTGTCTTTGCATCGTGTGGTACAAACGGTGACATAAATTCTGCTTTCAGTTCAACGGGCAGTCCCGTATCTTCATATTCCATATGACAAATCGGAAAATCCGGTGTCCAGCGGATCGTCTCGATGTTTTTCAGAAATGAATACATCACGGAGCGGAATCCGGTAATTCTTCTTCCATGGGATAATTTCCTTACAACGGGTCCTTTTCCCTCCTGTTTTGTTCTCACATAAAATGGAAGTACATCGTAATCGTATTCCGGGAGATCAGCCTTGTTATGCTTCTCCGGATCAACTGCCGCCCAGAGACCGAGATTGAAAATCTCCCAATCTTCCAGACAACCGTTTTGTTTTATTTCTACACTTCCTGTTCCGATTCCACCCAGAGCCATTCCATGGAGCTGCTCCTGCTGCTCTGTAACTGTCCGCATTATTTTCATCCGCTTTTTTTCCTCCTGCTTTTTTATATTTTTCCACTTTTTTATCTAGCAAACAGTTTCCATCTTTTACTATTACGTTTGCAATACTATTCACTTATTTTTCTTTCTGGTTTACACCGCCCGTCTCCTTACTTAATGTAAATTTTTCAACAATTATTCTATATAATTCACTTCAAAAAACATAACAATCAATAAAGAGTCTTTATTTTTTCTCACTTTTTAATCTGAACGCCTTTTTATTTGATATATATTCGGATTATAATTTAACATATCATTTTTGTCAATGCGCATTATTAATCTCTTATTTTTTTGTTTATTTTCTACAATTTGTAGTATCGTTTTTTATTTTATGTGCCGGGTAGTTTTCAAATTTCATTCTTATTTGATATATCATTTTATCTTTATCCATTTTAAGATTGACATATTTCATTTTTAATCTTATGATACATTATATATTTACATTTTACAAAGGAGTATTTTATGAGCGCCAATTCCGATTCATCAAAAAAGTTATACGAAATCATCATTGACTCTATTCTAAAGAAAATAGACCAGAACCAGTTCTCTTTTGAAACTCCCATCTGCACGGAGATTCAGCTTATGGAAGAGTTTCAGGTCAGCCGCATCACAGCCAAACGGGCTATTACTGAACTGGAATATCAGGGAATTCTGTATAGAAAAAGAGGTGTAGGCAGCTTTGTTGCCAGAGATATTTTCCAAAAAAGAGGGAAGAAGAGCAATACACCTACGGTTTTTGCCTTTCTTCTTCCCTTTACTTTTAAGCAGAAAAATATTTTTAATATGATTTCCAAGATCAATGCGAAGATTAATTCCTCTAACTGCTTTCTTTCGCTTTTTATTACCGATGGAAACCGTTCCAAGGAACGTGCAATCCTGAAGCAGCTTCTGGAGCAGAATATTGCAGGTCTTCTTATTTATCCGGCATCTACGGATTATCATCTGGATCTTCTGAACCAGTTTGTATTCCGCAATATTCCTGTAATCATCAGCGACCAGCCGGTAACCGTCCCCTACCTGTACAATATTCTGTGTGACAATGTCATGGGAGCCCGGGAGCTCACCGATCACCTGATTTCTCTGGGGCATAAGAAAATCAGTTTTTTCTCTGAAAGCAACATGGCGTCCACGCCTTCCGTTGCAGAACGTCTGGGAGGTTATCTGGAAGCCCTCCAGAATGCAGGTCTTCCTGCAGAACCGGGATATATCATTCCCAAAGTAACGGATTCTTCCGCTGAATCTCTGCAGGGATATATCCGTACCCTGAAAGACGATGGAGTCACCGCTGTCGTATGCGAAAATGACGGTGTAGCTTCCCGGCTCATTGAAATCTGTCATTCTTTGTCGCTGAAGGTTCCGGAAGATATCAGCATTTGCGGATTCTGTAACGACTATGACGATATAACCTCCATTTATCAGAACGAGGAGCTGATGGCCGATCACATCGGAGACGTATTTCTGGAGTCACTGACCCCCGCCAGAACCCTTCCTCATAAGGTTCTGGTTCCCGCAAAGCTTTATGCAAAAGCTTCCACAGGTCCATGTCCGGAATAGCATAGCGTCATTTCATCCTAGGAATCTAACCCTCCGGGGAGAGTCACAAAGTCTTTGCAACTTCCCGCAGAATCTTCTGACTCTCCGCCGGGATTCTTCCCAGACCATCCGGCCCCACATTCAGCAGGTAGTTAATTCCCATGCCATTCAGTTTTTTCTTAATCGCCGCCACCCGGGCAGCATCCTTCCAGTTCTGATCCCATGCGCAGTAGCCCCAACTGTCATTCATGGTAGCCGCAGTTTCATACAGCCCGTAAGGGGAGGGTTTAAAGCCGTCGATATCGTTCATCATCTCCGGATCAAACTCCATATTCTCCGGCATGGTTTCCGGAATTTCATTATCTCCCAATGATACGTAATCGTAAGCGCCATTTCCCAGACGGGAGTTGATCAGACAATTAGGCTGGTATTTCTTCACCAGTTCAAAAATCTGCCGGCTTTGCTTCTCTTCCAGCGTCATGGGTACATCAAACCATACAAGCCCCAGCTCTCCGTAATTTCTCAGGATTTCCTCCACCTGCGGATAGATTTTGTTGCGGAAGCAGATAGAAAAATCCTTCTTATCATTTTCCGGAAAATCCCAGTCATTGCACCAAGCAGTACCGGAGCATTCCAGATGACCTGACAGATACCCTCCCCCATGGGGTTCATGCCAGTCAAGATCCTGCGAATAATAAAGTCCCAGCTTCAGTCCGTGCTTATCGCAGGCCTCTGCCAGTTCTCCCACCACATCTCTGCCAAAGGGCGTTGCATCTACCACATTGAATTTATCCACTTTGGAGTGATACATGGCAAATCCGTCATGATGCTTGCTGGTCACCACAAAATATTTCATTCCACATTCCTTGGCCAGCTTCACCCACTCCTCCGCATCGAAGAAAACCGGGTTGAAAGCCTTTGCCAGCTTCTCATACTCCCCTTTGGGGATTCTCTGATGGGACTGAATCCATTCACTGTAGCTGCTGCTTTTCTGTCCCTTCCATTCTCCCGCAAGCAGGGAGTACAATCCCCAATGCACCATCATTCCATACTGCGCTTCCTTAAACCATTTTCTCATATCCATCATTCCTTCTCCTAGTATAATAATGGTGTAGTCAATAAAGACTACTTGGTTAATAGTTGCATATCTAATCTAATGAGTAACCGAAGGAGAGGATTCCCCCTTCAT
>JAHAFI010000019.1 GCA_018374355.1 Clostridiales bacterium | reverse complement strand
GGCTGGACACAGCCATTTCTATCCTTGTGCAGAAATGCACTTTTTTACGCTTTCATCTCGGCTATTGAATAACCGAGGATTCTCGCTTGCTATTCCTAAGAATATACAACGTTATGGATCTTTAATGTCCGTTGTAGTATTTCTGTGATTTTCACAATGTTTTCTTCATAGATTGCATGTTCTTTCGGATTCAAAGTAATCTCCTCAATCATTGGTTCTCCGTTTTTATCCATCTTGCCTTTTAAAAACCGGTTATGATTCCATTCGATTGTAAAAGTATTGTCGCTATAGATATCAATACCAATTTCTGCATCACCAATTTTGAAGTCGGCATAACAGTTTTTGACATAAAAATCTTCTTTTAGAAAAGGAAGCTTCTGATTCGGCAGTAGAAAATGCACATCATCTTCTTTTAATATGTAACGTCCGTTTTCAAGGACAAATCCCATTTGCCGGGCATGATTCGCAAAAGATTCATTCCTATCAGTGGAAATTATTTTCCATCTGATAAATACTCCCGCTAACAGCACTAACATAATGATAAAAAAGACGGATATTTTCTTTACCACCTTTTTGCATTTGTTGTAATAATCAATTTTGTCAACGAACTCTTTGTCCTCATTCAAGAGCTTATCCAAAGATATATGATAGGTATTGCATATCTCGATCAGCATTTGAAGGTCAGGCAGGCTTCTTGCATTTTCCCAACTGGATACGGTTTGTCTTGTTACTCCAAATTTCAAACCGTATTGTTCTTGTGTCATATTCGATTCTATGCGTGTTTGTTTTATGATTTCAGCAACTGTCATGTTTTTATCTTGTCCTTTAACCACATAATATATGAATTCAGTATGCCATAAAATCTGCCTGACCGCAAGATCATATCCCTTTACATCCATGTAAAGAGAACTTAGCGCCAAAAGAAAGCCTTGTAAAGGCGCTACAGCTTTCTATTTTACCAACCCCATCGTATGATTTTATCAAACATAGCAGCCATCAAAAAACGCTTGCAGCAGAAAGGAAGATCACATGGATTCTATTATTAAAACAAAAAATCTCTGTAAACATTACAAAGAAACAGTCGCCTTAGATCAGGTGTCACTAAATATTCCCAAAGGGTCGATTTACGGATTGATCGGAAACAATGGCGCCGGTAAAACTACTTTGATGAGAATATTGTCAAATCTTCAGAACCAAACATCAGGTTCTGTTACAAAAGCAGAAAATATCAAAGTAGGGGCAATCATCGAATCGCCTGCCCTATATCCCACTTTAAGCGCCCGTGGGAACTTGAAGTATCAATTACGAATTACAGGCTGTCCCGGTAAAAATGTAAAAGAAAAAGTAAGTGAACTTTTATCATTAGTGCATTTAAAAGACAGTAAAAAACTGGTTATGAACTACTCGCTTGGCATGAAACAGCAACTGGCTTTAGCAATGGCCCTTGCAGGAAATCCTGATTTTTTGATTCTGGATGAACCACTTAACGGTTTAGATCCGGAAGGAATAAAGGATATGCGTTCGATCATTGCAGACCTGAATCAAAAATACGGAGTTACGATCATGATATCCAGCCATATCTTAGGAGAATTACAAAAAGTAGCTACTGATTATGGTTTCTTAAAAAACGGTGTACTGATTCGTGAATTTTCTTCATCAGACATTGTGGACACTGATCTTGAGACGTTCTATTTTAAAAATATTTTATAGCAGGGAGGAGAACAGCTATGAATAAACTGTTATCTATGGAATTAAAGCGAACGATGAAATCTCCCATTTTGTGGATTGGCATAATGATCGTAGTTGCCCTGAATGTGTATGGGATCATGTTAAACATGTATGGATTCGCCATACATACCACAACATTTTTATTTATGAATTCAGCTCGAATATGTATCATACTCGCGATACTGATACCGCTGCATATAGGCCATGATTTTGAAGCACGTACAATCAACAATAAAATTTCAGCGGGATATAGCAGAAAACAAATATATCTTACGGAAGTAATTGTCAGTGCGGCATGTGGTATGATTTTGTTCCTTATGGACATTGCTTCTGTCTTTGTCTGTTCGGCAATGATGCATTTGGAATTTAGCGATGAAATCACTTATGCGGCTTTTATTATCAATGCTGTGATAAGTCTCATTTGTATCGTTACCATTTCTGCTTTATTTACGATGCTTGCAATCCTCGCCCGTAAGCAACTGCTCAGCCTCGGAATTGCGGTTTTGCTAACGATATCTATGCTGACGCTGGGAGGTAATACGGTCTCTGCATTAAGACAGTCGGAATATAATATGGATGCGCAAAGCGGTGAAACGGTAGAAAATATATTATATATTAGGGGATTTGAAAGAACTGCAGCAAACGCACATCTTCTGATTTCACCATTTGCTCAGGTGGAGTACGAATCCCCTATGCTGGTTGAGCCTGAGTTCAAAGAAGCAAATTCCCTTATTTTAAAGAACTTTCCATATCATATAGAATTCTGCATTTTTAACCTGTTAGAACTGATACTCTTTTGCAGGGTGGGAATTCACATATTCAGAAGGCAAGATTTAAAATAAATATGGTAAGTGCGTGAAATATCATGATTGCATTGAAATGGAGTTATCTTAGTAACTCAAACTTCCCATAGCAAAAATGGGCTAGCACCTTGAAAATTCAATACTTCAACTAACAAAATTAGTGATTTATGCCGCAGATTCCCCACGATGTAGTGCGTTTCTCAGATATTCAGGCAGTCTGGATTCAAACTCAGCGGTGAGTGCATTAAGCTGCTCATCACTGAGTTTCAAAAGTTCCTGTATGCTTGCAAGCATTGCATCCATAATCAAACAAAGTGAATGAGAAAAAGTAATGTCAGTCATCTCATCAACGAGAAAGAAAAACAGCTCACCAAGAGTACGTTGGTCTTCATCTTTTCTCTGCTCCAGTGCCAACAGCATATATCTTGCAAACACAATGGATACATGCGCAGTCAGAGCATCATAAGAGAGACTTCTACATTCACCAACCAAGTTGAGGGTAGATTTACAGGTCTTGAAGAAGACTTCTATCTGCCAGCGTTTGCCATAGATACGGATGATTTCTTCTTCTGAAAGATCTGGATTTGTGCATACAAAGGCAAGCCAATCTTTCCGATTTGCCTTGTTTCTGACACAAACGATTTTAGCTGGAATAGGATGCTCTTTCCCGAGCATTACAGATACAGAGAGAAGATACTTTGACTTTCCTCTGCGTTTCTTGTTCTTTGCGTAGATCTGCTTGATATTCAGCTTTTGTCCTTCATATTCGTAGTTAATGCGACTGCTTTTCTTGACCATGGCTATTACATCCATACCTCTGGACTTGATTGCAGTAAGCTGAGCCGGATTGGAGAACCAACTATCAAAAAGGACATACTCAGCTGTGATTCCCTGTGTTATAGCCATATCTAAAAGCTGCAGCATGGTATCGGTTGCTTTCATCTGTGCTAATTTGCGACGTTTTCCGGCAATCGACCGCTTATCAAAGTCCTTTTGTGGACCGATAATATTTGACTCTTTTGAGGATGCCATAAGACAGCTGTTGACCGGGAGAAATGTGTTTCCATCACTCCATCCAAGCGTTAGAAGGCGAAAGCCTTTTTTGTATCGCATGTTGGTATGATCAAAGACTTTGGAACTAAGCTCGGTTTTCTTGCAACTGGTACGATTAAAGAGAGTATCATCCAGAATGAAAACGTTAGATCGCTTTTCATCAGTGAGTTCCTTCACCTCGTCATTAATGATGGTTGAGGCCAAGATGGTAGTGAATCTAAGCCAGTTCGTTTTAGCGGAGTTCATAAAGCGATAAACAGCATTCTTGGAAAAATCTTCTTTGAAGGAGCCAGTGCGTATCTGCATATACATGCTGCGATCGGCAAATACATTCCCCAGTCTGTAACGAAGCAACGAGATAGCCGGAACGCCTTTTTCTTTCGTTCCGTTGCATTTTTTTTAAAGGTCTCCAACATGGTGGCTGGAAAAAAATCTGTGAACACAATCAAGAATTGCTACCTCTTTATTGGTATTCTGTGGTAAAATGGACATGGCATAAATCCTCCTATGGTTGTTGGTTTCTCGACAATTCCATTATACCATCTGGTTGGTGTTTATGCCTTTTTTATTGGCTGAAGTATTGAATTTTCAAGGTACAACACATCTTATTGGTGTGGGAAGTTTAAGTTAGTAACTCCATTTCAATGCAATTCCATACATCGCCCATACAATGATAACTTTCTGTGTTTTCCAATTTTACTTTTTTAAATCCACAAGATTCATAACATTTTATAGCAGCTTTATTATTTTCAAAAACTCCCAATGATATTTTTTTGACTTTTAGGAAGTCGAATGCGTACTGAACAGCTAAAGAAAGCATTTCTTTTCCATATCCGTTCCCTCGCCTCTGATCATCAACAATTACAAATCCTAATCGAATTTCATCGAATCTATGTTCATTTGGAAAGCGCATAATGAAATGCCCAACGATATCCAGATCATCAAATGCGGTCATACCCCAGATACGGCGATTGTTCTTATCTCTATCATAATACATATTCATGTCATAGGGAGTAATTGGGTATTTCTCCTAACGGTCTGCGCTCCATTGACGAAAAGCATATTCATCTTTTGTCCATTTTGTTATTGTCTGTGCATCACAGGCTTTGTAGGGTCTTAATCTTATCATAAAAATCTCCATTCCGCTGCCAAGTCGGCGGCACAAATAGTAATGAAAGTCTTTCACTTTTCCACTGTACTGATAAAATAATTCTTAAAGAAGCTACACTACAAAGCACGGGGAGGTGAGTCGTAAAGACTTTCTTCGTTTTAGACAGCATAAAAATCCGTGTAAGTTCCATCTTTCAAGCACAAATAAGTGGCTCTATTAGACCGTACAGTAAGAATTGTTTTAACTTCTCTGTTAAATGTGTGATGGAACAGTCAATGGCTTCTTTATCTTAATTTGAAAGGAGTTCCTGATTATGAAAGTTGTTTATCAAACCTGTTGCGGTGTCGATGTCCACAAATCTTTTCTCGTTGCCACAATCATTAAAACCACTTCCGGTGTGGAGCCTTCGTATCAAAAGAAGCGTTTTTCCACCTTTAACAATTCTATTCTGCAATTCAAAGAATGGCTTGTTAAAAACCAATGTCACGATGTCTGTATGGAATCTACCGGAAAATACTGGGTTCCTGTCTTTAACCTTTTAGAAGACGGAATAAACGTCACCATCGCGAACCCTAAATGGGTAAAAGCGGTCAAAGGCAATAAGGATGATACGAAAGATTCCAAATGGATTGGGGATTTGTTTCGATTAGGTCTGGTTCCGGGAAGTTATATTCCTTGTAAGCCGATACGTATCCTGCGTGAATTTACAAGATACCGTTACAAACTGATTTCCTGCCGTACCAGTGAAAAGAACAGATATCAGAATGCGCTCACTGTCTGTAACGTCGCATTAGATTCGGTAGTTTCCGATATCTTCGGGAAATCAGCTACATCTGTTATTGATTACCTAATTGAACAACCTGACAATTCCATCAACCACGAAGAAATAGCTTCCAGACTGCTCCGTTCCCTAAAGAAGAAGTCTGACAGTGTCATTGAATCCATCGAAGGCTATCAGATGACTGATTCCCAAAAATATCGTATGCGCCTCGTCCGCGCACATCTGGATTATATCACATCTATGATAAATGATATAGACACTATGCTTAATTCTTTGATTGCTCCATATGAAAATGCTGTCCAGTTACTGTGTACCATTCCAGGTGTTGATCGTAACAGTGCAATCACTGTTATCTCTGAAATCGGTACCGATATGACTCCGTTTTCAAATTCCAAACGTTTATGCTGTTGGGCGGGACTCACTCCCGGCAACAATGAATCTGCTGGTAAGAAGAAATCTGTCAGGATCACACGTGCCGGTGTCTACCTCAAACCTGCATTGGTGCAAGTTGCCCATGCAGCCGTGAAATCTGATAAATCTCCTTACTACAAACAAAAATATGAACGCATTATGAAACGTCGTGGCAAAAAACGTGCCATTATTGCTATCGCCCGGATGATTCTCACTGCTATCTATCAGATGCTGTCTACTGGAGAAGCATGGAATCCGACCGATTTATTTAAAATTGATATGCCAGAACCTATGAAAGAAAAACAAAACGAAAAGGCAATCAAACAGGCTATGAAACTTCTTATACGCGAAGGGAAAATTTCCGAATCGCAATTAGCTTCTTAGCTTTTTAAAACAATAGTCTTTTTTGCGCTGCCATTAGACAGCTTATTAAAGTGCGCCATTTATTGGCTGTCCTCTACTTTCTTTCACAGTAACCTCCTCAGATACTAAGCGGATACTCCATGTTTCTACACGAGAGCTTATCTGCCTATTCAGCTCATTCCCTATAACTACATTTTTCTGTACCAAGCTAAATTTTATCGACAATGATTAATCTTTAACTTCATAGTATTGTGCCTGAGCGTTCCAGAGCTTATAATACATTCCTGATTTTTCATGCACCAGCACCTCATGACTGCCTCGTTGAACCATCTTACCCTCATGAAATACTGCAATATCATGGCAAAAGCGACAGGAAGACAATCGGTGTGAGATGAATACCGTCGACTTGTTTCCTGTAATTTCATTCATTTTACGATATACCTCGAACTCTGCAATCGGGTCAAGTGCGGCCGTCGGTTCATCAAGTATAATGAATGGCGCATCTTTATATAAAGCTCTTGCCAACGCAATCTTCTGTGCCTCTCCACCGGAAATATCAACACCCTGCTCCTCAAAATCTTTATATAATGCTGTTGAAAGGCCATGAGGCAGCTTCTTGAGTCGTATTCCAAAACCTGAATCGTGAAGGCAACTAGCAGCTTTCTGAGCATCATACTCCATACTCCCGGCAATATTTTGACCAAGCTCGAAAGAGAGCAGTTTAAAATCCTGGAACACGACAGAAAACAATCCCATGTACTGGGCATAATCATATCTTCGTATATCAATTCCATTCAGCAGTATTGCACCTTCAGTTGGGTCATACAGCCGACACAAAAGCTTAATAAAGGTGGTCTTTCCGCTTCCGTTCATACCCACTACAGCCAGCCGTTGTCCTGCCTGGAATGTCATCGATACGTTACGCAGTGCATATTTATCCTGTCCGGGATAACGAAAAGAAACATTACGAAATTCAATTTCATATTTTTCGCTGCTTTTTAAATCAACAGACATATCACCAATATTCATTTTATTCGGTACATCTAATAATTCAAAGACCGTACGCAAAAAAGAAGTATTATTTCTTAAATCACCCATTGTCTCGATTAACTTCGACAGACCGCCGGATAATGCAGTAATAGCACTCACGTACTGCACAATTGAACCAACACCAAAAGCTCCTCCCAATGCCTTCAGACACACAAAAACATATGCAACTCCAACAAATATCTGTGACACTGCTCCGGACATAGCATGATACGCCCCCATTCCTCCCCTTGATGCTTTCGCAATCTTTGACGAAGGAATAAACGGGTTATACTTTGCCAAATTACTTTTGCTCAGAATATCCTGACGATAAATACGTATATCCAATGCTTTCGAGCGGTCATTTCCCAGAGATCCAAGCCAAAATCCAAATAGTCGATTTCCCAATTGGTTCTCATCCACACATTTCAACCAGTAAGAACCAGCTTTAACAGAAAACAGCGGTGCGGCAAATGTAACACCAAGCATGACTGCAACAATAAGAAAAATAAATACCGGATGATTGAGTATCGTCAATTTTCCACTATCTGGCAGGATCGGCAATATAAACAAAGATGCGGTCAGCACAATTGCCCCAATAATAGAACTAACTGATTGAATGATTTCATCAAAGCTATAAACCAGCTTATATAATCCCCAGCCTCCTGAATCTGTATTTTGCCAGATCTGAGACCGAAGGTCCTGTACACGTCCATCATCCACATCTACAAAATCCATTTTCAGAAGTTTTTTAAGAAACACTTTATTTTGAATATGCCAAAGACTGGCTAACTGAACATTCTTCCACCGGTCCAATCCCGCGCCGACCATCGAGAGTACAGCAGTGGTAACCATCAATGTCAACGCATATACCGTAATGGTCTGAGGATTGCGTCCTCCCGCAATCTCATCGATAAGACGAGCTAACAGCCAAATACCTGCATAAGGTGTCAGGGCATCCACAACGCCGCATACCAGTATGGATAACAGTAATTGCGGATTTTCCCTCCACCAGACTTTAAATCCACGCAAATTCAACCTCATCATTTCCTGAAAAGACACAGCGGTCTTACTCTTTTTCATCGTCCAACCCTCCTTCCCGATAGTATCTGCTTTGAATCTCAAAAAGATCTGCATAATGCCCATTCCGGGCAATTAACTCGTCATGTGTCCCCTCTTCATCGATACGCCCTTCTGCGATTAATATAATACGGTCACAAAATCTGGTAGAGGAAAGACGATGGGAAATATAAACAGCCATCCGTCCATCTGTAAGTTCATTATATTTGTTATAAATATCACTTTCAGCGATTGGATCAAGTGCAGAAGTAGGTTCGTCCAGGATAATAATGGGAGCATTTTTATACAGTGCCCGAGCCAACATCAACCGCTGCAATTCCCCTCCCGATAAATCGATGCCATCTTCAAACACTCTGCCTATATGGGTTTCCACCCCATTGGGAAGTCCGGCAATTTTCTCTGTAAGTCCTGCCTGATCAATGCATCGTCCCATGAATTCCGTATCGATATTTTCATCCGTCTGTGCAATGTTCTCAGCAATCGTCACATCAAGAATTGAAAAATCCTGAAATACTGCGGAAAACAATCTATAATAATCCCTGCGGTTGTATGTTCTGATATCTACATTGTTTAACAGCACTTTACCTTCCGTAGGATCCAAAAATCCACACAGCAGTTTAATCAGTGTGGTCTTTCCCGCGCCATTCAAACCGACAATTGCCAGCTTCTCTCCCGGACGAATAATCAGATTAATGTGTGAAAGCGTATTTTTTTCAGCCTTTGGATAACAAAACGTGACGTCCCGCAGCTCAATCTGATAAGGAAATTTCAGGTCAGGAACCAAAGGAGTGCCTTCATCCATCTGAAAGGATTCGGGATAATCCAGGAATTCCCGAACTGCAGAGATATCAAGGCTTTGTTTTCGTAAGGTCGCAAAATCGCTCATAATATTGCTGATACCACTTGTAAAAACGTTCACAGTATTAAAATATAACACAAACTGCGCAGCAGACATCTCGCCTTTGAGTACAGCTGCGATCAGGAAAAAATAAACAATGCCATTTCTCGTAAAGGTAAGTATGATATCTGCAATATTTCCCCAGATATAGACACGTTCCCCACGTGCAACAAAACTTCGGTACAAACGCAAGATACTATTATATACATCCTCTATCCAGTCGCCCATTCCAAAAATGCGAACATCTTTTGCCAATGTATAATCTCTGGATTTCTCGCTGAGATAATTCATACGGAGCGAATATTCCGATTCTTCATCTCTGTGCCGATATCCCCAACCATTGAGGTAATTAGTCACAGAAAAGCTGAAAACAGCAGTCACTACAACTGCAATAATCATCAATGGATTAAGAGCAGAAAGAGATAAATAATGAATTCTGCTGCATTCTTTAATAAATTTGTCAAAGTTGTCCAGATTGCTTCAGTAGCTGCCCTATTGCTGGTAACGAGCATAGAAGCCTTATCCATTTTCTTCCGTACATCCTGATTTTCCACATCGGGATATGACATGGTCAGTGCCTTATTCTGAATCATAGCCCCGATCGCAAGACGGACTTCCACACGCCCGAACTGTGAGCACGATACGAGGTACTCCCTTACAGCGCCTAACAGCATCAATGCTGCTGTAAACACGAATATGATTATAGTCAGTTTGGCAACAGAAGCTTTCGCTTCAACCGTACCGAGTATAGAAGGCACGATAAAAAGTTGTGTAAGGCCGAACAGAATTGCCGTAGCTGCCATTGCCAGACTAAATAATATTACACTGCGCCGTTGCCGCCATGCCACGGATAACATATATGCAATATTCTGTCTTAGGTTGTATGTCGGCCGTTGTTCGTTTCGTTCTGCAAGGCCCGACATTTTTGATAAAGCAAACATTATGATTCCTCCTGTTTTACGTCTATATCTTAAAATTGGTGATCACGGTAAATTATAGTTTTCTCTTCTGTCAAATCTAATACCGAATTATGAAATTCATCCGAAAAATTATCAGTTTCTTTTATACACTTCTTATTTTTAGTGAATCAACTCTGTACTTTTGAATCGTTGCTTCTCTTGAATAATGGCGAATACCTATAATACCTTCAGTTTCAAGAAGATTTATCCGTAATTTGTCATCAAAAACCTATGTTTTTTCTTCTTGCTACCTATTTATTTTGCTTATTCACACGAATTTATCGGTAATTTTCTGCGTTTTTTGTATAAATCTGCACTTTTTTACCGACGAAACCCGTATGTTCTTCAAAATTTATAGGTAATCGGCCGGAAACTCAGTTTTGCAAATATCAAATGGTCTGCTTGAACAGAGTTTCCCCTTTCGCTGTGTTCCCAACAGAATTATTTTCATTTTTTTCTGCAAATGGTGTTTGAGAAAATAATCATAATCACCACGTCAACTAAAATAATACTACCCATGACATAATCAAATTCTGTGGGTAACACGTTTTCAAACAACATATCGATTAACGCTAGAATAGTTGCAACAGCCATTCCAACTCCTACTGTTCTACACAATTTTTTAGAATCATATTTTTCTTTCTCTTTTTCAGATGCCGTGTTGTATCCGGCAATCAGCCACTTGCCATGTCCTGAAATTAGAACTATGGAGATCAACGCTAATAGAACAACGATGATCCAGTCAGCACTTGATACATTTGCGAATCCCATTACGTTATCACCTCCACAAAATTTCAGATTATCTGCCTTATCAACCGTGATATATGTTCCATCAAATTTGTTGCATTATTTTTAAAGCAATTTCTCTCGCTGTACTCCCGGAAATCTCACCCGATTTTGAAGGATCATTAAGATATATGGCGAAATATATGCTTTGTTCATTGGTCTTTGTAAAACCCACAAACCATGCTTCTCCATTGGAACCGGAACCGGTTTTTCCGTATGTTTTCTGAGCTTCATTCTCTTGGACCAGCATAATTTCTTTAAGTATTTCAACATCTTCACCACGATAGATACTTTCGCCCTCGAATATTTTTTCTAAAACCTTCACTTGCTGTAAAGGGGAAATCTTTAATGAAGAATTCAGCCAAAAGCCATTCAATTCTTCATAGGGATTGATATTATTTCCTTCCCATTCAGAGATATTTTGATTTCCATATTCCAAAGCCTTTAACTCACTTTGCATTTCAGCTTTTCCTATTGCATTTATGACCTGATGAAAATACCAGATACATGATGTTTGAAATGCTTCCTCCAAAGTTAAGTTTTTATTCCATTCCAAATTAGGATATTGAGTTCCGGTGTAATCCATAGTTGTTGTTTGGTCTTTAATGACATTGTTATGCAGACCTGCTAACGTGGAAATAATCTTAAAGGTCGAATAGGGTGAAGCCTCTTGCTTTGCCAGAGCCTCATTATAAAAGCAGCATTTATTTTCCGTTGGATCATAGATTACGGCACAACCATTTATTCCGTTAAAGCTATTGCTTAAATCGATAATTTCTTCTGTCATATCTTCTTTTTTATCACTTGCCACCTGTTTGCTATCCGGATCTGATGGTTCTGGCTGCTTTGTTTCCATAGGTATTTCATTGTCTTGTTTTTCTGAGCATCCACATAAAAGCATGGAAAACAAGACGAAAAATACTGTTAAAATTTTTTTCATTGACTGCTCCTTTCAAATCCCAAATACCGTGTTCCCTGAAAACTCAGCCTGCCATAATCTCCCTCCGCCAACAAGCCATACTCGCTTCCGTTTACAGACAATTCCATACGATCTCCGCTTTCCACCTGGAAGCATATATAATATGTAGTAGAGAGTGTTGTATGAGAGTCATGTCTATGGCGATGTACCTCTTCTCTTTTAGAAACAATTTCGGCATTTACCGTCAGCCTCGGTGACTGATTATTCTTATGCCAACTTGAAATTCCTTTTATGATCGTAACAATAAATGTTCCGATGATAAACATGGATATAAGAACAAACATGATTTGAAATGGATTTCCTATATAAAAGCCCATTTATATACCACCTTTCTTTTTGCAAAATCAAAACCTTTCCATTTAACAGCTCTGCTGGATTAGATAGTTTTGTATTTCTGCCGCCAAAGACACGGAACAGTCAATAATTTTTCTCAACATTGCTTCTTTCTCAGTAAAATCCAGTTCATTTTCCAAAACAACCTCCAGAACAGAATATCGGGGCATTTCTTTTCTATTGAGATTCCATTCTGAACTTTTTAAAATTTCCCAGTATTTCTTTTGAATCTCAGCATTCTGTCCCATCAGCCAAAGTTCAAACTGCATCTTTTCATGGTTTAACACAACTCCGAAGCGTAACTTACGGCTTCTTAAATAATCGTTAAAAAAAGGAAAATATGTATAGTCCAAATATCCAAATGAAATATTTCCCGTACGATACGATTCTGGAAAATTGGCTTTTAATTCAGCGATAGATTTTGTTAAAGCTAAGTATGCAGTCTGTATATAGCCATAGCTTAGCTGTTCTTTATAAACGGCTATACTTTTTTGAATATCATTTTCCATTTTCATAACCTCCAATGATATTGTATTCTCCAACACGAGTAACAGAAAATCACAGAGCCATCACATAGATCTGGCAGGGATTCCATTCATCCCAAAGAGTTGGAAAAACTTCAAATTCCTTAAATCCAAGACTCAGATAGAATCTGTTTGTGTCATCGTAAACATCATAATGACCCATTTGAACAGTTTTTACCTGAATAAAAGAGTAACCATCTTTCACAGCTTTTTCTTTTGCAGCCAGAAATAATTTTCGACCAATTCCATGGCGGTGAAATTCTTTTAAGACGCCCATGACAGCCAACTCTACGGTATCTTTTCCGGTTTCTTTCAGACATAGGAAGCCAATTGGAGTATCATCTTCCATCGCAGCAAACAATGGTTGATGCGCACTTAACGAGATGTATTCTTCCCTTGCTTCCGGAATACCAAACCAGTCTGGCAAATCCTCTAATATTTGACGGCAGACAGCCTTCTTTTCCTCTGAGTTATTCAATTCTATAATCATTTTACTTCCCTGACCGTCGTATTTGCCCTTTTCCGGTATTCCTCTGCCACCATGATTCCTTCCGCCACCTCACATGCCTGCTTATAGTAATGATTCACGGCAGAATGGAAGACATTTTTTCTCTTGCCGGAAAGTAAATCCGGGCTGAACTGAATATTCCTGCGGTATGGGATTTTTCGTTCCTGAATTTTAATATAATTTTCCTGCGTATCCAGATCAACAATTAATTGCGGGGACTGGCCGATCATCATTTTTCTGCCATGTATGGTTACTTCTACTTCTTTCAAATCCATCACCTTCTTACCAATATTTTTCTTTTTTCCATATTTTCTTTCCGCACAAAAATAAGTCAAGATATTTGATCTTCTGTCGGATGGTTTCTGCAATCTTAGAAGCCCTCTCATGTGGCATATCTGTATATTCCATCAAAAGACTTTCTGCCTTTTCCGAAAATCCACTTAATTTTCCGGTATCGAATCTGAGCGGTAATCGGACATATCGAAGCATTTCAACTTCCCGTTTGCAAAAGGAAGCCACAGGTACATCCAACAGGTTACTCTTTGAGGGGATGATCTCTTTATCAAAAAACAATGCATTTCCCGTGTCAAAAATTGGCGCCATAGAAACCAGTTTATGTGTCCCGGAGTCTAATAAGAAACCAAAATTATTAAAATGCCTGTCCGTATTGGTCAGAATAAAATCCGTCAAAATGGTATATTCCAACTGTCTGCGTGTTTCTTCCCCATCTATTCCTAAAGAAACTGCCTGCTGAATTATGGCTTCAAAATTTGACATATCATTGGGAGTTTTATAATTTCTGATCAACTGATATGCAGAGACAAATTCCATTTCCGCAGAGGTAAATAAGGGATTCAATGAACAGGGATATTCCTTTTCTTCCATAAGGATTTTGCCCATTTTATAAGGTACATAGTTATCCCATCCCAAAAGTTCATGTAACTGACCGGCAATCAATTCATTTACGGATTGCTGCCCATAATGATTGGCATTTACTTTGAGAAGATAACGGATGCCATCGATTATCACCCATTTTTTCTTCATTTCACCATTTACCGATGAGGACGGAGAAAACTTGGATACATGAGCATCCATGTCAATTCGCTGGGAATCCGTCAGCAGACTTCCCAATTCATCTGAGAAATTATTTTCATAAAAGTTTAAATCTTTCCAGTAAAGTTCTTTATTAATCGGCTGCATCCAGTAATGATCGGTCAGGCTTAAAGCATATGCCGACAACATCAATGACTGGCTGCTCTCCTCCTTCAGGTAATTCAAAATCTGCTGAATTCCCCTTCGTGAATCGGGAATTGCCCTGTCATGCCACCATTCGATGACTCCGGTTCCGTCACTCCCACATCCAATCGGCAATTCTTCCGGCAGATAAATATCCAAAATATATTCGATCTCGCCGGAAGCGGGATGGATCTGAACCATGGCCACATCCAGGTCTTTATGCTTCAGTACATAAATGTTGGTAGATCTGCTGTATGTTTCTGAATTATTTGACATGCATCCTCTGCCCTTTCTATAAACCTATATGTAACTATTCAGAATCCTGTCCTCCTGAACAGTTACACCTATAATTTCTTTAATAGTATACCACAGAATCCTCCGCATTTCTCCTCAAAATTAAAATCCGCCAAAAGAAAAAGAAAGGTTCAAGTATCATGCACTCAAACCTTTCTCTTCTTTTCGTGAAGCTAATTCCCGTATCTTGCGGCTGCAACCGATGCTACGGACGTACCTGCCCGTTTCCATAAATGATATATTTCGTTGTAGTGAGCGCCAGCAGACCCATCGGTCCTCTGGCATGAAGTTTCTGTGTACTGATTCCGATCTCAGCCCCATAACCGAATTCGAATCCATCGGTAAATCTGGTAGAAGCATTTACATAGACACAGGCTGCATCCACTTCATCCAAAAACTTCTGGGCATGGGAATAATTTTCTGTAATGATTGCTTCTGAATGCCCCGTATTATAACGGTTGATATGAGCAATTGCCTCTTCTACAGAATCCACGGTTTTCATGGAAATAATATAATCCAGATATTCGGTTCCCCAGTCCTCTTCTGTGGCAGCCAGAGCATCCGGTACAAGGGCGGTAATTTCCTCGTCACCGCGGATTTCTACCTGTTTTTCTTTCAGCTTCTCAGCCAGTACAGGCAGAAGTTGGTCTTTCACACTGCGATGAATCAACAGGGATTCACAGGCATTGCACACACCTACCCGCTGTGTTTTGGCATTGATGATAATATCCACCGCCATGGAAAGGTCAGCTGTCTCGTCCACAAAAATATGACAGTTTCCAGTTCCAGTTTCAATCACAGGGATGGTGCTGTTGTTCACTACCGCACGGATCAGTCCCGCACCGCCTCGGGGAATCAGAACGTCCACATACTGATTCAGGCGCATGAAAGCGGAGGCTGTTTCACGGGAAGTATCCTCGATCAAAAGCAGCACATCCGGGCTGACACCGTTTTCCTCCAGTGTCCGGCGGATGCAGGCAACAATGGCCTGATTGGAGTGGATGGCATCGCTGCCTCCCTTTAAAATCACCACATTTCCGGTTTTAAAGCACAGGCCGAAAGCATCTGCCGTTACATTGGGACGGGCTTCGTAGATGATTCCCACAACGCCCAGAGGTACTCTCTTCTGTCCGATCACAAGACCATTGGGCCGTTTTTTCATCCCGGTCACTTCACCCACCGGATCGTCCAAAGCGGCAATCTGACAAAGGCCTTCCCCGATAGCGTCGATTCTTTCAGGAGTCAGAAGGAGGCGGTCCAAAAGCCCCTGAGACATTCCGTTTGCCTGTCCCCGTTCCATATCCTTTTTGTTGGCTTCTATAATTTCCGGGGCATGGGCAGACAGATCCTGTGCTGCCTGACGCAGGATTTGGTTTTTCTTCGCTGTTTCCAGAAGGCGGATTTCCGGTTCCGCCGCTTTTGCTCTCTGTCCAATCTGTTCTAAATATTCCATAAGCACCTCCTGAAGAGTGTCCGGCTCATATTACATTACGAAAAACTGCCGGTTTGATGTTATCGGTAAATTTGTTTTTCCGTGATCACAAGATCCGGAAGAATATCGGTAGGCTCTGTGGGAACCTGATCCATCATCTGAAATTCAAAGGCAACCGCAGCTTTAAAATGTCCCGTATGCTTTTCCAGATAACGGTCATAAAATCCGCCGCCATAGCCCACCCTGTGCTTTTCTCGGTCAAAGGCTACGCCCGGCATCAGAAGCAGTCCCTCTTCTCCAACGGCCTCCTTTAGGCCCTCACGCGGTTCGGGAATGCCAAAATAACCCGGTTCCAAATCCTCCCGGGAGAAAATTTCATAAAAAACCATATCTTTTCCGATGACCTTCGGGGCGGCCACCCGTTTACCCATTTGAAGGGCTCTTTCCATGATTTCCCCGGTCATCACTTCATTTTTACAGTCTATGTACAGATAGATCCACTCTGCACCGGAAAATTCCTCAAGTCCGGTCAGCGCCTTACAGATTTCGTGGCTGTCCGCGGCAACCGTCTCAGCAGAAGCCGCTTTTCTTCTCTTATAGATTTCTTTTCTAATGAGTTGTTTTGTTTCCATATTTTTCACCCAGATTTGTGATGGTTCCATCCTGTTCTTGGATATCAATGTTGTCAAGCTGGGAACGGAGGTTCATGCGGATGCTTGCAATAAATTCCCTCCGCAGTTTTGCCTGTTCTTCTTTTTCGGCAGCAGTAAGTCCTTCAGCTTTGGACTTTCTTGCCAGTTCGTTGATACGGTCAATTCCTTTTTGATCCATTGGTCCATTCTCCTTTATATGCGTTTATCAAGATAATCCAGCAGATAGAAATCTTCCCGGGGGTTCGCCAGAAACAGGGTTCCGTGATTTCTGCCCTGCATGATCTTATGTATGACATGGAAATCTTTTCCATTGGCGATTACCATGTCTGCACCGGCCATGCCCGCGATTTCTGCTGCGGTAAGTTTGGTTGCCATTCCACCGGTTCCCACATTGCTTCCTGTAGACCCCTTACCCATGGAACGCAGATTTTCATCCAGCGTTTCCACCACATCGATAAACCGGGCATTGGGATTTTGATGGGGGTCGTCGGTAAACAGACCGTCAATGTCGGAAAGCAGGATCAGAAGATCCGCATTTACCAGAGCCGCCACCACAGCGGAAAGGGTGTCGTTGTCACCAAATTCGATTTCGTAGGTGGAAATCGTATCATTTTCGTTTACAATGGGGATTGCCCCCATCCTAAGCAGTTCCTCGAAGGTATTTTTTGCGTTGCTGCGATTCAGATCGTTGAGCATGGTATGCTTTGTCATAAGAATCTGACTGGCTACCTGATTGTATTCGGCAAATAATTTCTGGTAGATCATCATAAGCTTTGCCTGTCCGATTGCCGCGCAGGCCTGCTTTTCCGAAACTTTTGTGGGCTTTCGGTCAAATCCCATGGTTTTGCTTCCCACCATGATTGCGCCGGAAGATACTAAAATAACCTGCTTGCCCTGATTATGAAGATCGCTGATCTCTCGCACCAGAATCTCCAGCTTGATGAGATCCAGATATCCGGTCTCCGGATGTGTCAGGGAAGAAGAACCGATCTTAATCACGATACGCTGCTTATCTTTTAATTTTTCTCTTACAGATGTGTTCATTTCTTTTGTGTCTCCTGATACTTAGTTTTCAATACAAGTACGTAAAGCTGTTCAGAAGTCATTGTACTCCATGAAGAAAGATTTTGTCAATCTAGCTGGAGAAATTCTCCAGAAAGCTGTATAATTCCTGCTTAGATTCCAGAATATACCCTTCCTCGATCCGGGACTGTACGGAGAGCGGCAGCATTTCCCGGGAAATATCCGTGGTCTCATAGACACTTCCATCTTCCAGACGGACGATGACTTTTCCGTCCTCAATTCCGATGTGATAGCTGCTTTGCAGGGGATTTTCAGCCTCCATGGTTTCCGGTTTTTTCTGATCATTGCGCAGAAAAGAGTAACGGTAGCTCATATAAAACCCGAATACAAGCAGAAATACAGTACAAAACAGGCCGATACCATAAGAAAATTTTCGCATAGGACATTCTCCTTTTTTCCTTATAGTATCGGCCATTTTTTACCAAATATTCGTCAAAAAGCTGAAAATACAGGTTTTATTCGGCGGTTTCCTCCGCAGCAGCTTCCCCGGTCTCTCCGCCTGCTCCCTGAATAGAAACGCGGTCAGCGTAGGTATCCTGAATAATGCAGACCCATGTCTTTCCGGTGTCCATGGTGATGGGATTTCCGTTCATATCGTAATAGTAGGTAGCGCCCCAAGGAGTATGCTTCTCCCACCTAATGTCGATGGCTTTTCCGTTTACAATATATTTTCCTACGTTCGGCGCATCCACATGGATGTTCAGATATCCGTTTTCATCATAATTTTTCCAACTGGAATACTGAAGAATGATATTTTTGTAGGCAATCTGTTCTCCGGTCAGTTCATCGATCTGCTTGTCACCGTACTGATAGCGGTAATATAATTTATCCTCAGGATTGTACTCAAACCAAGGTTGATTTACAAAATATCCCGGTTTTATGATGGAAGCCTCAGTGCCTTCCGCAAGGTCTACTTCATCCTCCACTCCGCAGAAGGTGTAGCTGTGTTCCGCATCTGCAGCGTATTCCTGACTGTAGCCGTTGATCTCAATACCCTTCTGAATTCCGGCGAAGCTGGTGTAGGCATTGTGAGGAGCTTTTCTGTCTGTGGTACGGTAAAATACCTGACCGCCGTATCCGGCAAGGCCGCTGAGGTTATTCACCTGTTCCATTTCCAGATAAGGTTCTGCATAAACGGCCTGTCCGTAATGGGTATAGATCGCATTGAAGCCGGATGCATAGAAAATAAAGTAATCGCGGCAGCTTCGAACAGAACCAATCTTTTCCAGATTGTCGTAGTCCTCAAAAATACCCATCAGACGGGTGATGCCGCCCTCTACCGGAGCCTCGTATACCACGCCGGCATTAGCGATTCCAGCCTGAGGACATGCCGGTCTCAGGTTATTCAGCATGACTGCCACCGGACGTCTTCTTCCAATTGCTTCCGGGACGTACTCTCCGGTCAGATAGCTTACCACATGGCCTTCCGGAACTCCGGTCTGGGTGGGAACAGGTTCTTCCGGTGTCAGAAGCTCGGCTTCCGGAGTGGGTTCCTCTGTTGGCGCCTCAGTCGGTGTGGGAGTGGGAGTATTTTTAACTTCCGCTTCTTCTTTTTTACAGCCTGCCAGCATCATACCTGCCAGACCAAGCATCAAAATAAGCTTTGCGTACTTTTTCATTGTGGTTCTCCTTTAATTTCTTTTGATATGTAACTGCTGCAATGCCTGTTCCTGTTTCTCTTCCATAACCACTCTCTCACAGTCTTCCATGTGGTCATAGCCCAGCAAATGCAGCACGCTGTGAGCAATTAAAAATGCATACTCCCTTTTGATGCTGTGTCCGTAGGAAGATGCCTGTTCCACAGCCCGGGGAATGGAAATCATAATATCACCCAGCATCAGTTCCCCCGTTTCCGGGTGAAAATAGCTGTCGTCCGTTTCCAGAATGGAATAGTCTGCCGGAGCAGGAAAATCCACCATGGGGAAGGAAAGAACATCGGTGGGACGGTCAATCTCGCGAAACTCAAGGTTGGTTCGGTGGATTTCCTCGTCATCGGTGAGCACAAGGCTGATTTCCGCTTCATAGGGGCAGCCTTCCTGATCCAAAACGGCAGTGATTACCTGTTCGGCCACTTCCTGAAAATCAAACTCAAACACCTGTGGCTGCGCATTTTCAAAATCAATGGTCATGTCCGTTTCCTCTCCTTCTGGGGGTTTTGGGTGAAGCCGGGGTTTCCGGATGCTTCTTTTCATAGGTCTCATAGGCCTGTACAATTTTCTGTACCAGCGGATGACGGACAACGTCCTTGCTGGTCAGCTCACATACAGCAATTCCCTCCACTTTTTTCAGTACCTGCAAAGCTACTTCCAGTCCTGACTTCTGCCCGGAAGGCAGGTCTTTCTGGGAAGAGTCCCCGGTTACAATGACTTTTGAGCCAAAGCCGATACGTGTCAGGAACATTTTCATCTGTGCCGGGGTGGTGTTCTGGGCTTCATCCAGAATGATGAAGGCATTGTCCAGCGTCCGCCCTCTCATATATGCCAGAGGAGCTACCTCGATCAGTCCTTTTTCCATGTTTTTGGCGAAGCTTTCCGGTCCCATGATCTGATAAAGAGCATCGTAGAGAGGTCTGAGATAAGGATCAACCTTACTCTGCAGATCTCCCGGAAGGAATCCCAGCTTCTCTCCCGCTTCGATGGCAGGGCGGGTAAGGATGATCCTTCCCACTTCATCATTCCTGAAAGCGGTGATAGCCATAGCCATGGCAAGATAAGTTTTTCCGGTACCGGCCGGGCCAACTCCGAAAACAATCATTTCCTTGCGGATCTGGTCTACATACTGCTTCTGTCCCAGAGTCTTTGGTTTTACCGGACGCCCGTTGATGGTGTGACAGATACAGTCTTTATCCATCTCAATCAGAGGCGCCTCTTTTTCTTCCAGTGTCATGGCCAGTGAATAGTCTATGTTCTGGCTCTGAATGGTATTTCCTCTCATGGAAAGACCAACCAGTTCCTTAAAAATCCCGGAAGCTTTTTTAACATTTGGCTCCGGGCCGACAATTTTCAAAATGCCGTCTCTGGAAATCAACGTTACCCGCAGGGTACGCTCGATTTTCTTTATGTGTTCATCAAACTGCCCGAAAATATTACGTTCATGTTCTGCCGGAATGGTAATCTGCTGTTCGATAATACTGTTTGTCATGAATATTCTATCCTTTCTTCCTGTTGCACTATCCCTTATTGTAACATTTTTTTTCCATAAATAAACCCCTTTTATGTGAAATTTATAAAAAAGTAACCGAAAGATAAGGTTATTCCGGTGGGATTTCTTCGGTTTTTGCCACAGGAACCTGCTGGTAACACGGTTCTATCACGGACACGCAGCCTTTGGCGATACATTTTTCTCCGGTAATTTCCACACGGATATTTTTATCACAGATTTGGGCTCCGTCCTTTACCAGATTCTCCATAAATACCTGCAAATGCTCCTGCGCAAGAGACAGGGCCTCCTCCTTCTGATAAACGATGTCCTTTTTCCGGTACGGAACCACTCTTACGGTTCCATAGGAAATGGGAAGACAGAAACTGGAGGTGAGATAAACCGGAGTTTCCGTACAGTAAATCTCTGCAGATTTTGTTTTTCTTTTCCCAAAGGAAAATTCCTTTCCAAACAGACGGAGCATGGGATAGGTTTTCTCTTCTCCCGTGTATTCTTTTACCGAATGCTTCAATAAAAATTCATCGTAATAGGCGTATTCCGTCTGAATATCAATATCCGCATCTGCTTTCACGTATTCGTATCGCTGCACTGCGGCATCATTATTGAGGATTTCCAGCCTTCCCGTGACTAAGATATCTCCCGCCTTACAGGACTGCCCTTCCTGTACCAGCGGCATACCGGAACGGGTTACCATCCGGACGATTACCCCGTCTTTTTTTGCCGCCAGATCCCAACTGTCCTGCTGCTTTTTTGTTTTCTCCTCTTTGACCGTTTCCTCCTCAAAGGAGTCCTCATTTTCTTTAAGCTCCAGAATCAGGCAGGTGCCTTCAATCTTGGCAGACACCCAGACAACATTGGGAAAAGTTTTTCGAATCCGGGCGGCAATCTGCTGGCAGTCCAGATTCTTTTTCAGCATCCCGTCTGTGACCTGAAAGGTTTCAAGAGTTTCCAGTATCGTTTCATTAGAATGGTAATGATTTCCCTCGATGCGGATATCCCAGATAAACAGGGAGCAGAGGTACAAGAGAAGGAGAAAAAGAACGGAGCCAAGAAAAAATGCCTTTCTCTTTTGATTTCTCTGAAAGAAGAAAGGCATACCATGTTTCTCCAACAGAACGATCCGGGAACCGGTTTTTTGGCGAAAGGTTTTCAGCCGGAAAAAATCTTTTACGGAAAGCTCCATCTCATAGTAAAGGTTTTTATTTTTCAGATTCCATACGGGAATCTGATTATGTACGCAAAGACTTAAAAAACGTTCCGGCATCGGGCTTTCCAGCCGGATTTTTACATATCCCTTCCAAAAGCGCGGAAACTTCTCTATCAAGAGCCGTCCCTCCCCTACCAGTTATTTCTCATAAAAGATTTCCGTAATCTGACCGGTTACCTTCATCTCATCGTTGGTATAGTAAAGGACTTCCAGATGTTTTCCCATAATCCGTATTCGGCAGCGCCGGGTCTGAATGAGAAGATGGGTTTCTGTATACTCCAGAATTCCCCGGTAATTTTCCAAAAGGATTTCATTTTCCCCGGTCAGGGTAATGACTGATTCCTGAAAGGCAAGATCCTTAGGGATTTGCAGGGATTCCACCAGAAGTTCCTTCCAATGTGCCGTTTTTTTTTCTTTCACAGGACACCCCCGGCTGATCATACAGTTGTTTTATTATCCAATTTATGGTGAAAAATTCTTTTTTATGCCTCATTCAGAAAAATCAGGGAGAACCAGAGTACCATCCGGTCTCCCAGATAGTAATCCATCTGATGTTCTTCGATGGTTTTCGTCAGCAGGATTCCGTGACTTTCGATGCAGGGATGCATGATCTCCGGATGATTGCAGGATTTTTTCGGATAGGTGCATTTGTCGCAGATGGAGCAGGAATCCGTCGAGAGGGTGTAGCACTTCCATGCCTCTTTTTTCAGGTAGTTCTCGATGTGTCCGGTAATCTCCTCATGATCCCGTTTGGTTTCCAAAAGGGCATGAAAATCAGAGTAATCCGGCACCTCGGCTACCGAAGAAAATAAGAGGGCGTGGGAATATTCCCTGCATTTTTGACGGCATTTTTCTACAGAGCCTACCGCCGGAGGACAGGACCAAGATTTGCCGTACCGGGGACATTCTCTTTTACAGATGGTACGGACTTTGTCGTTAAATTCAATCTCATCTGCGGAGAGAAATGCATACTGGTAAATGGGAAATTGTGTGATATAATCTTCGATCAGTTTAAAATTCATAGTAATTCAAGCCTCTTTTCTTTTATCAGTCCTTCAGTTGTCAGTTAAGTAAGTCAAATGGATATGCAGGCATATCCACTTGGCTTGTTGTCTACGGGAATAAAGGGGTGGAAAAATAACGCTCTGCCGTATCGGGAAGGATCGTCACCACGGTTTTTCCTTTCCCCAGTTTTTTCGCAAGCTTTAAAGCGGCCGCCACGTTGGTTCCGCTGGAGATACCGCACATCAGTCCCTCAAGCCTTGCCAGATCTTTGGCGGTCTGGAGGGCTTCTTCGTCGCTGACGATGTAGATTTCATCATAAATATTTTGATTTAGAACTTCAGGAACCACACCGTCACCGATTCCCATCTGGATATGTGTGCCGATGGTTCCGCCTGCCAGAATCGCCGCATGTTCCGGTTCCACAGCCCAGATAGTCATCTCAGGGTTGACGGCTTTCAGGGTCTCGCCGATACCGGTGATCGTTCCCCCTGTGCCGATTCCCGAACAGAAGCCGTGGATGGGGCCTGCCACCTGTTCCAGAATCTCAAGTCCTGTGTGATGGCGGTGTACCATGGGATTTGCAGGGTTTTCAAACTGCTGGGGAACAAAGACTCTGGGATTTTCTGCAGCCATCCGTTTGGCAGTCTGAAGGCATTCCTCGATACAATCACCGATATTTCCTCCGTCATGAACCAGAATCACCTTTGCCCCGTAATGCTCCACCAGATATCTCCGCTCGCAGCTTACCGAGTCCGGCATAATGATCACGGTCTCATAGCCCTTTACGGCTCCTACCAGTGCAAGGCCGATTCCCTGATTGCCGCTGGTGGGTTCTACGATAATGGAATCCGGTTTTAAAATCCCTTCCTCCTCCGCTTTGCAAATCATATTGTAGGCAGTTCTTGTCTTTATGGAGCCGCCCACATTCAGTCCCTCAAATTTTACCAGCACACGGGCAGCTTCGGGGTCTGCCATACGGTTGAGCTGGATCACCGGAGTATGTCCGATTGCGTCCAATACATTTTGATAAATCATAATTCCTTCTCCAATTTTCCTTAAAATTTTGAGATACCGGATTTCTCTTCGCTTCCTGCTTCCGAAATCCCTGATATCATCTTATATGTAATTTGCAGATTATTTGTTACCTTTTCATATCCGTTTTATTCCCGCAGGCAACGAGCCATGCGGATATGCTTACAGCAGGGTTTTTGACTGTCTATTCAGGACCCTGTCCTTCATAGTCACAAATACAGTGACATTCTGAACAATTATGTTTTATTATACCTTTTGACAAAACAGATTACAACTCCATCTTCATAACATTTCCTGAGAATCTCCACATATAAATAACTAAAGAAGATTCAGGAAAATGATGTTATGAAGCTTAAAACCTCAGATTTAAAGATTGCCGCGGTACTTTCTGTATTTGTGGCCGCATTTTTAGTGGGCGCCGGGATTCATCATGTGGTCAATCGTCTCTCGGCTTCCTCATCGACAGCCGTGAATCCGGCAGATGGAAACTGGGGACTGGGATTTCCCACCGAAGGAGAAGCCCCCGTGGGAAATGTCAGTTCAGAGGAGCTGAAAAAATACCATGCGGCCTATATGGAACCCACAGAGGAAAAAGTCATTTACCTTACCTTTGATGCCGGATTTGAAAATGGAAATACCCCCATGATTTTGGATGCTCTGAAAAAGCACAAGGCTTTGGCCACTTTTTTTGTGGTTGGAAATTTTCTGGAGACCAGCCCGGAGCTGGTGAAGCGGATGGCAACAGAAGGCCATACGGTGGGAAACCATACATACCATCACCCGGATATGTCTAAGATATCTTCGAAAGAAGCTTTTCAGAAGGAATTGAGCGATCTGGAGGCTTTATATAAGGAGATTACCGGAGAGGATATGGCTCCCTTTTATCGTCCGCCTCAGGGAAAATACAGTACCGCCAATCTGGAAATGGCCAGTGAAATGGGATATAAAACATTTTTCTGGAGTCTGGCCTATGTGGATTGGCTGGAAGACCAGCAGCCGTCGAAGGAGCAGGCCTTTGATAAGCTTTTAAAAAGGATTCATCCGGGCGCCGTAGTGCTTCTTCACAGCACCTCCTCCACCAACGCACAGATTCTGGATGAACTATTGACTAAATGGGAGGAAATGGGATATCGGTTTGAACCCTTATCGAAGCTGGCTGAAAAAATATAATCTTGGCTGTAAAAGGTCTGTTATTTCGCTTGAATACGGCGGCCATCCGGGAGTGATTTTGCACTCGCAGATGGCCGCCGGGCATTTGTAATAATATGTGCGTAAAGCTGGGATAACGTTATTTAACAATCCGAAAGACTGGCAAAAAACAGCTCGTAAAAATCATCTTCCCCTTCCAGCATGGGAGAATTTTCCCCGCCTCCGTTGGTGCTTCTGCGCATGGAAGCATAAAATTCCTCTCCCGCCTGAATCAGATCCATTTCATAAATCGGATATCCCAGTTCCTGACATTTTCTGCAAAATGCAGCCAAGGGCTTATCATCAGCCCTTGTATCCAGAAGAATCTGACGGATTTCGGGGCATCTCTTCGCTTTATTTTGCAATTCATCCAACCATTCTATTGTATTCATAGTTATTCTTACCTCGTCAGCAAATGCAATTGTGTAATATTTCTCCTCAGACTACATGAGAAATCTGGCCCACCCGGCCAGTGTTTTAAGTATTTTTATCCGAAAGCTTTTTTTCCGGCTGAGTGTCTGCATCTGTTCTCCCTCAGGAATATCCCAAGTATCCAGATCGATCACCGGATAAGCATCTTTTTCATAACCTTCCATGGCCTCTCGCAACTGGCGGTTGACCTCTGGACTGTCGATGACCAGCATCACCTCCGTATCCAGATAAGCGCTTCGCATATCCCAGTTGAACGAGCCTACGGCGGCCAGACGATCGTCAATGGTAAAACATTTTCCATGATAGGAAACACCTTTGTCGTACTCCAAAATCTCTACTCCGGTCTCCAGAATCCGACCCTTATATTTTTGATAGTCCATGGCTCCAAAAGGATTTCCGTTGTTTGCCACGGAATTTGTCATCATGGTAACCTGATCCACTTTGCGGCATACCTCTTCCAGCCGCTCAAGCATCCATTCGTCGCAGATGATGTAGGGTGTATGGAAAACAACCTCTTCCTCTGCCTGCTGCATCAATTCCGTAATGGTGTAGAACACGGTTGGTTCTTTTGCCTGCGTATGTATGGGATTGGAAACCAGCTCGATATGGTTTACCGGAAGGGTCATTTCACTGTAATCCACCGATTCCAGCCAGTCACCATGATCTTTTTTCAGGCTCAGATACTCTTCCTCCAATTCCTTTTCTGCTTTGGAAACGGAAGGGGTGATCTTCCATATGCCGCTTTTTCCCAGCGTGCGGCACTCCGGCATCTTCCAGACAGACTGAAAATATGCCTTTACCTGAGAAAGGGAAGAAGCTTCTTTCGCCTCTTTACAGTAGACCAGAACATCCCAGTCATAATTTTTATATCCCGGCTGATCTCCGAGGAAATAGTCAAAGGTATTTCTTCCGCCCAGAATATAGGCCAGATCGTCCACAATCAGATATTTATCGTGCATCCTTCCCATCAACGCCCATGGCTTCCATAGGCGGACCGGATTATACACCTTGATCTCAACATTTTCCTTCCGGGCAAGGGCCAGAAAATAAGGATTCCCCCACATGGCGGTGATGTAAGGAAATCCGTCTGTCAGAACAGAAACCTTCACTCCCCGGTCTGCGGCGTCCATCAAGGCGGAAAGCATCATTTTTCCGGTTCTGTCTCCATGAAATTCAAAGGTAGACAGGATGATTTCTTCTTCCGCCTGTGCGATCAGACGGAGCCGTTCCTCCAGCGCTTCCCCGTTTTCGGAAATGATCTTTGCCCGTTCCCCGGATTCTGTATCCCCGTAAAATTTGGAAACATCCAGATTTTCCCGGGTCTTAGCGCTGATTTTAGGCTGTTTTACAAAAGGGAGCACTGCGCCGAGAACCAGAAACAGCAGAAGCCCTATTCCAATCAGAAGTTTATTCATTTGCGTTTCCTTCTTTCAACTGCTCTTTCCATACCTTCCAGTACATTTTTGCGTACCGGTACAGAGAAACCAGCATAAAAACCACACTGATACAAACCAGAATGTTTACTGCTAAAAATGAAATTTCCGGCAGCACCAGCACGATCAGCATCACAAGATCCAATACGGCGGTACAGATTTTTCCATGCATCTGTGCGCCGTTCATCCGATATCCTTTTTTCAGCATATAGGCTCCCACAATCCCCATGAAGCCCTCTTTACATAGAAAAATGATCAAAAGAACCATCATCGCGGGATAGCGGAAAGAGAAGCTGACGGCCATAGCCGCCTGTGTAAGCTTATCTGCGATAGGATCCAGAATTTTTCCGAATTCCGTAATCATGTGAAACTTCCGGGCGATTTTTCCGTCAAAAAAATCACTCAGAAAGGATAACATCATAACACCCGCCGCAAGATAATAATCCTCCGTACTCTCTGCTCCCAGATAGAGAAACAGATAGATGGGAATCAAAAGGATCCGAAAATATCCCAGCAAATTGGGAATGGAAAAATACTCTTTGATTATATTCTTTTTCATGTTTATCACCCTTTCTTTCAGGTTTTTTCAGGCCTTCACTGCCCAGCGCATCTTAGTGGAGCGCGCCCGGCTGTTCCGGCTGCATTCCTCCGCGGACGGACGGATCACATCGGTGGAAATTTCGCTGTAAACTCCTTCACGATATAATTGCTTAAAGGATTTTTTTACCAGTCTGTCCTCCCCTGAATGGAAGGTCAGAATCGCAACTCTTCCGCCGCTTACCAGCATATCCGGCAGTTTTTCAAGAAATGCTTCCAATACTTCAAACTCACTGTTTACATCGATACGCAGAGCCTGAAAGGTTCTGGCACAGGATTTTTTTACTGCATCCTTTCTTTCTTTTTCAGGAAGAAAAGAAAGCGCCTGCTCAATTACCTGCTGAAGTTGGGAAGTTGTGGTAACGGGACTGCCCTTTTTCCGCCGGGAGATAACCGCCCGGGAAATTTCGGCTGCGTAAGGTTCATCCGAGTTTTCAATCAGCATTCCTTCCAGTTCCGGCAGGGAAATCTCCTTCAGCCGCTGGGCAGCAGAGATTCCTTTCTCCGGGTTTAGCCTGAGATCCAGAGGACCGTCAAATTTATAAGAAAATCCTCTTTCCGGGTTATCAATCTGCATGGAGGAAACGCCCAGATCAGCCATGGCAAAATCAACCTGACCGGATTCCGGAAGCAACTGGTCCACATCGGCAAAATTCAACTGCCGGATGGTAAGAATATCGGGACCGTAACCCATGTTTTCCAGACGGGCCTGTGTTTTTTTAATCTCAATGGGATCAACATCCAGAGCATACAGATGTCCCCGGGATTCCAGACATTTCAGCATGGCAGAGGTATGGCCGCCGTACCCAAGCGTTGCATCCAACCCTTTTTGACCCGGCTTAATCTGCAAAAAGTCAAGAATTTCATTGACACAGATGGAAATATGCATTCCGGCGGGCGTGCTGCCTTTACTGATGACTTTCGCTATGGTATCTGCATATTTTTCCGGCTGGTGTTCTTTGTATTTTTCCTTGTAGGTGCGGGGATGGGTTCCTTTATAGCGGACTCTGCGCTGGTGCTTTGGATTTTGGGTGTTTTGATCCTGATTCATTTTACTCTCTCCTTAGGCAGTGAATGTGTTTTTTAATTTTTTTATTGTGTCATACATAATTTCAAGGCATTTTTTGAAATCTGATTCGGTAACATTATAAAAATCGTCCCCGGGATATCTGGCATCGAAATAGAAATCAGTTAAAAAAGCCAAACCAATAATATCCAATTTTAGTTCCGGAGAAACTTCATTTAGTTTTGACGCAATTCTTTTCATATTATGTTTTCTTAGCAAATCAGATACATCCTCATCAATGATTATTTTGTCAAGATATCCTTTTAAAAATTTCTCAGTAACCTGCTGGCATTGTACAGCTAACTGATTATAATAGTTACTCTTCATCCGAAGTACAAATTCCAAATACTGAAGATCATTTTCTGCGATATCCAGATAAGTATTTTTAATCATGTATTACCTCCAAAAGTATTTTTTTATCACGATTTACAACTGTTTCGAAAACGGTATTTTCCCGTTCTGCCTGCTCGTTCCAGTAAACAATATCCGTTCGGACATTATTAATTGGAATATCAAGTGTCCAACGAATATCCGCTGCAAGCATTCTGTTTTCCAGTTTCTTTTCTGTTACGATGAGCAAATCAATATCGCTGCTGCTTCTGACTTCGCCGCGGGCGCAGCTTCCAAAAAGATATATTTTTTTTAGATTTGGAATATCCGCTTTCAAAAGATATGCTAAATCATATTCGATTTTTTGAACAAATCTGCAGGGGAGATTTTCATAATTTTCTTTATGTATTTTTATATTTTCCGGCATACTTTGTTCTCCCTTCCTGTGATGCAATATTTATATTGTCTATTCAGGACCCTGTCCTTCATAGTCACAAATGCATGCACACACACTGCATTTCATGCAGTGCGGCGATCGTATGTCTCGGGATTGCCTTGCATTTGCAAGGCAACACCTCGCGGAACAGTGACCTTCTGAACAGTTACTTTATATTATACCTTGAACTGGTTTTATTGTACAGAGTGATTCTTGTCGGTAAAAACAAAAAAGCTTTCACCTAAGTGAAAACTTTTTTGCTTTTACGATTATTCTGCGGTAAATTCCTCCGTGTAAATCTCTTCGCCGTTGCAGTCCACATAAGTTACCACAACCACAGGATTTTCCACATCTACCGCTGCTGTGATGGAATCTGCTACCATTTTGAAGGTTTCAGTCTGTGCGCTCATTCCTTCTGCAAGCTGTTCTGCCAGTCCGTCCATATTTTCCACCTCCTGATAGGTGTATGTATAAATCAGCTTGTTCCCTTCACCGGAAATAGAAATGTCGATACCGGAATCAGCAAAAGCGCTTTTCATAGTTTCCAACTGGGACTGAAGCTCATCCGATGCAACAAATTCTTCTATCGTTGCGAATTTTACGACAGATGATGCACTTCCATCTTCTTCAGCAGCAGGAATTCTTCCGCCATCTTCCTGTGTATCCGCTGCAGCATCTTCCGCCGGCGCTTCCGTTGGTGCTTCGGTAGGCTCCTGTGTCGGTTCTTCCGTTGGCTCTTCCTCTTTTGCTTCCTCTGTTGGGGTAGGTGTACTTTCGGCAGCTTTGTCGTCTTTACCGCCGCATGCAGATACTACCAGCGCCATAGCCAGCAGAGCTGAACAGAATAATACTTTTACAGATTTCTTTTTCATTTCCAAATACCTCCTCAAATTGTGATAAAATCAGTTTATACTCATTCGAAGGAAGTGTCAATGAAAGACAGAAAATTGTAAGGAAATTCAGTACAGTTTGGCCTCTTTTTTCACCTTCTTATGGTGTTCCTTTTTAAGTGTGCAGCTCCAAAAAAATTTATTGAAAAATGTAGATTTTCCTGCAAAAACTGATAGTCTAATTCAGGGAGGTATGATATAATCCTATTCAGTTTGAAAAAATATTTTTTGGGGAGAATTTTATGTTACAGCAATTAAAACAACATGTATTGGTACAGACCTTCCGGGAATTGAAAGGAAATCCTAAATGGTCCATCTGTACGGAACCTTTGTGGTTCATTCCGTATTCACTGTTTACACCGTTTCAGGCGCTCTACATGCGAAAGCTGGGGCTGAGCAGTCTGGAAATCGGAACCACACTGACGGTCAGTTTCATCCTTCAGATGTTTTTTGCACTGATTGGAGGCGTTGTTACAGACAAAATGGGCCGAAGAAAGGCTACAGTAATCTTTGATACACTCAGTTGGTCGATTCCCTGTCTGATTTGGGCATTTTCCCAGAATTTTCTGTGGTTTTTGATTGCCGCTGCGATCAATGCCTCGTTTCAGATTACAAATACCTCATGGACCTGCCTGTTTATTGAGGACTGTCCGCCAAAACATATTACCAACGCCTTTACACTGATCCAGATGTGCGGCACACTCTCTGTTTTCTTTGCTCCGCTGGCGGTTGTTTTGGTAGGAAAATATGATATCGTGCCGGTAATGCGGGTGATCTATTTTATCTCTGCATTTTCCATGCTGGCGAAGTTTCTGCTGCTCTATCGTTTTGGCGGGGAAACGGAGGTCGGCAGAAAACGGATGGAGGAGACGAAAAATATTTCTTATTTCACGCTGGTGAAAGGATACGGAACGGTATTTTTGAAAGTCATCCGCTCCGGAAAAATGCGTCTGGTAGTATATTTTATGGCGCTGACAAATATCATGCAGATTGCCACTACCAACTTCTTTTCGCTGTATGTCACGGAAAAGCTTCATTTGTCCGATGAAATCGTAGCTGTTTTTCCGGTAGTCCGCACCTTCGTCATGCTGGCCTTTGTGGTGGGACTGCAAAATGTATTCCAGAAGCTGCGCATGAAAGCCTCTTTTATCACAGGTTTTCTCATGTACATTGCCAGCCATCTGCTGCTTCTTCTTGCACCGGAGAAAAATCTTTTGCTGGTCATCGGATATACCATTTTAGAGGCCTCTGCTTATGCGGTGATCATTCCGAGAAAAGAAGCTCTGACAGCGCATTTTGTTGATGTTCAGGAGCGTTCCAGAATTTATGCACTGTACAATGTGCTTATGATCGGTATGTCTGCTCCTTTTGGAAGCATTATCGGATGGATGTTTGAGTGCAGTCCCAATCTCCCGTTTCTGTTTAACATCGGGCTGTTTGTATTCAGCATCCTGCTTTCCGCTTCCTCCAGAGAATTGGCCAAACTGGAGGAATCTATCAAATAGCTTAACAAAAAAGTCCTGATCTGAAAATTCCATCGGTTTTGACGGCTTTTCGGATCAGGACTTTTTTATTCGCTTTTCAGGGGGGAGCCGCAATATTCACATTCACCAACCTGCCCCCGAATCAGTGTATTGATGCCGCCGCAGCCCTTACACTTGACGGTAACCATCTCAGGGGCCGCTGCACGCTGACGGATTGCAGGTTTTCTCGGCAGAATACAGTTGGCATTCCGGTCAAAAAAAGCATTGGGGAAATATTTTCTCGCAATCATCCGTTCCAGATTTCTTTTTACCATATCCTCGGATGCACCGAGGGATGCTGCCAGTTCGGGAATAAAACCATTGGAACTGTTTGCCAGCGCTGCCGTGTAGGCACGAAATGCTTTCAAAAGACGCTGTGTTCTTATGGACAGCACGATCAGCAAAACGCCAAGTCCGTCAAAAATCAGACAGACAATTAGAAATCCGATATCCACCTCTGCCGCAAATACAGGGTCTGTAAGGTACATGATCGTACAAAGAACAAACAGAAACAGGATGGCAATTCCGGCAATCATTTGAATGATACTTATTGTTTTACTGATGGTTACGGTCGTTTTGGAATCGCCCATATATCCACCTTCTTCTTTTTTACTGAAATCAATACTCATAATTTTTCACCACATTGAGGACAGAATTTAGGGGAACCTTCCAGCGGGGTATTGCACCGGGGACAGCTTCCGGCAAGCATATGACCGCACTCCGGGCAGAATTTTGAATTCTTAGCGGCAATATTTCCGCATACAGTACACAAAATTCCACTTTCGGTTCTCTCCTCTGAAATCTTCTCTGTATCAAATCCACAGCTTCCGCAGAAACGCTGCTGCCTTGGAACCGGGGCATGGCAGCGGAGACATTCCTTTGTTTCTTCCGACCCATCTTTGCTTTGAAGTGTCTGCGCAAGATCACCGAATCCATCACCAATCCCTTTTCCTACACCCAGTCCCATGCCCAGCCCCATACCTGCACCCATAAGCGGCGCAGCCCCGGAACCCGGGGTTGATGCCGCACCCTCAAGAGTATTGAAGGTACGCTCCTGCTGGTAGCTGTAACCTACGATATTCATCTCCGCACGTTTAGATAACGCATCCTTTAATTTCTTTACTGCTGAGTCCTCTTCCGGAACACTGATTTCATTTACATAGAACGAAACCAGTTCAATCCCATAAGCACTGATAACGGGCTGAAGTCCTTCTTTCATGTATTGGGAAATTTCATCGATATACGCATTGATTTCCAGAACACTGATCTGCCTATGAATCAGATACGTTGACAACGCATCCTTGATCTTTGTGATATAAAGACCGCGGAAATATTTTGTAATGGAAGCGGCATCAAAAACCGGCATCGTCCCTACAAGCTTTGTGAGGAAGGTTTCTGTATCGGCAATGTGAATTCCGAAGGCTCCATTTGCCCGGACGGGTACAAAAATGCCGTACTTTGGATCCTGAATCTGAACCGGTGTGGGTGTTCCCCATTTGATGTCCAGTTGATATGCTTTGTTTATGTACCATACTTCGGCAGTAAACGGTGACTTTCCGCCGAAAGGCAGATTGATGAAACGATTCAGCAAAGGAATGTTTGCCGTATCCAGCGTATGCCTTCCGCTGCCGAAAATGTCAAAGATTTTGCCGCTTTTTACTAACACAGCTTCCTGCGATTCATTTACAATAAGCTGCGTCCATGTTCCAAGTTCTTCGCTGGGATATTTCCATGCAAAGACATCGGGTTTTCCATTATATTTTAATACTTCTACAACTGCCATGCCGATATCCTCCCCCCATGATTCTATATAATTTGATTATTTTCGTTCATGACATTCAAATACCGGAGCCAAAATATCTTTTGTTCCGGCATCCAATACTTAGTGTAGCACGAAATTTTCTGCTTAACAACCGGATTTTATAAAAAGCCTTCGAAAGCTTTCCGGTGCTTATGGAAGGAAGGGCAGCCGAAGCTGCTCTCCTGCCAATTTATCTTCAAATGTCTGCATATAGCGAAAGAGTTCTTCCGGACCAAGCCGGATATTGTGCTCGTGGCATGTTGTTTTTATGATGTTCATCAGCTTCTTCTGATTTGGGGAGGGCACTTCATAGGCATTTCCGTAGGTCTGTATATACCTCTGTTTCATTCCCGGAAAGTGCTCGTCCAGTTTTCGGTAAAAATACTGTCTGTCTCCGTCACGCAGGGTAACGCCGATTCCGAACAGAAGAATTCCATATACCTTTGCTTCTGTGCAGTAAGATAAAAGGGCGCGGATATTTTCTTCGGTGTCGTTGATAAACGGCAGAATCGGTGTCATCCAGCAGATCGTAGGAATTCCCTCGTCTCTCAGAATGTTCAGAACCTCTGCGCGCCGTTTGGTTGTACACACATGGGGTTCGAGAATTTTACACAGAGATTCATCATAGGTTGTAAGAGTCATCTGCACTACACATTTGGTTTTCCTGTTGATGCTTTTTAACAAATCCAGATCCCGCAAAATCAGGTCGGATTTTGTCTGGATGGCCAGCCCGTATCCGTAGCGGTCGATCAGTTCCAGACATTTTCGCGTCAGACCTAAGTTGGCTTCTGCGTGAAGATAGGGATCGCTCATCGCGCCCGTTCCAATCATACAGGGCTTTCGCTTTCGCCGCAGAGCCTGTTCCAGAAGCTGAGGGGCATTGATCTTTACCTCGATGTCCTCAAAAAGGTGGTTCATCTGGTAGCAGGTACTTCTTGCATCACAGTAGATGCAGCCGTGGGTGCAGCCGCGGTAGAGGTTCATTCCGTTTTGAGAGGATAAAAGTGCTTTTGCCTGTACGTTATGCATAAGTAGTTCCTCTTCCTTCCCTTGTTTTTCTGATAACTGTTCCGTCTACATATCTATTTTTATAGCAAATTCATTTGATGTTGTTCGACTACAAAATCAATGAGTTCCGAAGCTGAATTTCTTTTCAGCGGAAACACCCGGCCATAATATCCAAAGTAATGCAGCATTGACCAATATACTTCATATCCGCCTTTATCAAATTCCTCTTCGGTAGGAAAGTATGCGGTACATCCATTGGTATAACCATTGAAATAGAAAAATTCATTGCCAAGCCTTTGAAGAATTTGCAGGTCAAATTCAACCATAACTTCATTTGCCACACCACAGAGACAGCCATCACCCAATAAAAAGTATTGGACTTCCGTCATATCTTTTTGGTAGGTGATTTCCTCTGCGTGTAATCTGTGAATTTCCTGAAGCCATCTTGTTCCGTCAATTCCGCAATACCTTTTCGCTTCGTCAGCAATTTTTCCTGCCAGCTCACTTGAGGGAACATCAGCGGTAAAGCAAATATCACGGGAATACATAGATAAATTGGTAATCTCCTGCGGTACAATATCCTTAATTACCGACAGAATGTTTCTTCGTACATTTTCCGCCATATCCTCCAAGGCTGTATCAGAGCGAACAAATCTCTGGTCAGGAGCATCCACTGGTATATATGATGCCTTGAAATATCTGGGTGCAATATTTCCGGCAGCTCCCTGTATAACTAGAATCGGGCAGTGGTATTCCTGCTGCAACACATCACGGACAGTTCCAAAATAATCAGGTGAAATCAACCAGTTATCCGCCTTCAGGACATTACAATGAGCTGTCAGACGAATCAGAAGCAAATGCAAGTTTCCGGTGGCAGCATCACATACTTTTAATATCCCTGCACGCCGATCCAGTGCCGTACAATCTGCTCTCCGGTTTACACCGATGTTCACAGTTCCGTTTCCCCATCCGGCTTTTACATATGTTCGCTGATGAGAGGCTCTTACTACAGCTGTCAGTATTTTCCGGCATACCATCTGATAATATTTCGGAGCGGCATCATCATTTGGAGAAGAATGTCCATGTGAGAAACACAGCATTACCTGTTCCCGTGTAATCCTGAGGATGTCTCCCACTTTATCCCGTAAATCATTGGAATGTTCTTTTGAAAAACCAATATGATCAATGGTTATCAAACAACAAACCGTATCCCCCAATTCCCATACTGTGACCTGAGCAGACAGAGGATGCAGAATGCCTCTGGACATATTATCTTCACGGCCAAAACCAATTGTCTCTATAGAATCCTTTGGTGTAATATCTGTTTCGGCAAATCCCATTTTAAAATTTTTGTTACTCATATAGCTGTGCTCCTTTTTCTAAAAAAATTTTATAAGATAAAAAAGAAATGCAAAGCTATCCGGATAGTCAGATACTCCATGCAAACACTATCCCTCACGCTTTGCATGGAGCAGATACAATCATTAAACGCATAATCGTTTCTCCCTTCTATGATTTTAAAAATGACTGGGCGGATTTGTATCCATAAATTTCTTCAGTCTCCAAAACCGCCCGATTGATTGCTTTCGCCAGAACATGCGCTCCCAAAGTTCCCACCACATCCGCACTGGATTTCACCTTTCCGCAGGACATAGCATATACGGAATCTCCGTCCATGGAGGTGTTGACCGGGCGAATCGTCCGGGCGATGCCGTTGGAAGCTAACTGCGCCACTTTGTTCATCTGGGACTTATCCAGATCGGCATTTGTAAGGATGGCGGCAATTGTTGTGTTGGAGGTAAAGAAATTTTTTAACTGGAGTAATTTTATAGCTTCCACTTCGCTGTTAAGCATACCGTTTTTCTTCGCATTCAAAAGGCCTGCCAACTGCTTATTGGAATCCATCTCAAATACATCACCGATGGCATTTACCACAACGACTGCTCCTACCTGAAGCTTTCCAACCTGACAGGCATAGGTTCCCAGTCCGGATTTCATGCTGAAAGCATCGCCATGCATTTTTCCTACCGTTGCGCCCATGCCAGCACCGATATTTCCATTGGAATCGGGGCGAAGTTCACTGTTTACACAGGCGGCATACCCCATTTTGGCGTCGGGGCGCACCTGATTGCTGACACATTCCAAGTCAAAGATACAGGAGCCTACAACAATCGGCACAATGGATTTTCCCACCTTTAAACCGATGTTTCGCTCTTCCAGATACTGCATAACACCTCCGGCTGCATCAAGACCGTAAGCGCTGCCTCCGCTTAGCAATACGGCATGTACGCCGTCATTGGACGCTGTGGGATTCAAAAGCTCTGTTTCCCGGGAAGCAGGGCCTCCGCCTCTCACATCCACTCCGCAGGGAGCTTTCTTTTCACAGATAATGACACTGCATCCCGTAGCGTTTTTTTCATCCTGTGCATGCCCGATCCGGAAATCCTTCAGTTCTGTAATCTTTATTTCTTTCCATTCCTTCATTTTCTCACCTTTTTTCGTATCCTGCTTTTTGTTATCTTTTAAGAAAAAATTTTACACCAGATGTTTTTGAATATGATTCCGTATCATTTCCATGGCAATCTGATTATGTCCGCCCTCAGGAACGATAATGTTCGCATTCTTTTTGCTGGGTTCCACGAATTGTTCATGCATGGGTTTTACCGTTGTGAGGTATTGGCTGATTACCGATTCCAGACTTCTGGCACGTACCATTACATCCCGTTTGATTCTCCGGATAATCCTTACGTCCGCGTCGGTATCTACAAAAATACGGATATCCATCATCTTGCACAAATCCAGATTTTCAAAAATCAAAATGCCTTCCACAATGATTACTTTGCTTGGCACAACTTTGATGGTGTTTTTGCTTCTGTTATGTACGGTATAATCATAAACGGGGCATTCGATGGTATGGCCTGCCTTCAGCTCTTTCAGGTGTTCAATCATCAGGTCGGTGTCGAAAGCATTGGGATGGTCATAATTTAAATGTACCCGTTCCTCATATTCCATATCATCGTGGGCTTTGTAGTAATTGTCATGCTCGATGACAGTTACTTCTTCGTTGAAATAAGAAACCAAATGTTTTGTTAAGGTTGATTTGCCGCTTCCGGTCCCCCCGGCAATTCCTATGATTAAAATGTCATTCATATTTGTGTCCTTTCTCTATTTATCCAGCTTTGTACATTTTGCCGCCTGATATCGGTCCATATTCAGGCGGAATGTCAAACCATCATATTTATTTCCCCGGACTTGTCTTATGCCGGGCTTTCTGCAGAGTTCTTTTTCCTTTTCAGACTCCGTAAGATTTTCCGTTTCCCATGGGGCATCCCAAAGCTGCCATTCATTTTCTGTGGTTTCCCAGTATATTCGCTTTTCTATATCGCTGATTAGGAAATCCCGCAGGATTACTTTGTGATCGCTGAGTGTTATCATGAAGTTTTCTCCTCCTAATTGAAAAATTATCCGATTAACGTAATATGCTCGTCTATTAGCACACCTTCTCCATCATTGAGACGAATTACAGAACAGCCTTGTTCTTGCTCGTATCGGATGCATCGTTCTTCGCAATTTTCATATCTGTCAATGAATTTGCTATAATGTGGCAAAATCTGTACATCTGTTAGACACATACCCTCCAAGTTATCGAGTTTACATATATTCATTTCGGGTGAATATTCTTCAATGAGACGTATCGTTGGCCCCATCACTAAAGCTCCCGCACTCCAGCCAATAAGTATTTTATCAGCAGCTATCATTGACAATACCTTTCGTGCATGACACTTTTTCAATGATTGCAATAAGTAGTAAGGATTTCCGCCGATGAATTCAACGATATCATATTTTAGTAATTGATCGATGGGCTGTATATCGATGTCAAATAAATCAACAGAACAGCCTAAGCTTTCTAATTCTTCTTTACATCTTGGCACATGATAATTATTACCTTTGTACTCATTATCGGCAGTTACTATGATTACTGCAGTGCCACAATTTACTTTGTCTGATATACACTTTCTCAATGGTTCACTGGATAAGCCATTGGAACATAATAGCAGCATTTTGTACCTCCTTAAAATCCCCCATGATTATATGCTCTTGTAATTACATATGACGGTTCATAATACGCACTGCTGTTATAGTTATCAATAATTTCACAAATATCATCATTATATACCCGAACCATACCATCAATATAGTTCTCTCCCGGTTGTAAGGTGGATAAAATTAAACGCACATAAACCTTTCCCATCTGTGTTGCGGAAGGAATCTGATCTACAAGTTCCGGATCAACCGATGTAATGTCGAAATCTCCTTTTTCCAAATGATACTCTTCAATCCATTCGTCTTCTATTTTCAGAGGATTTTCACAGTGTAATACATTTGCAAGACTGATTAACCGTACCCATTCATCTTGTGAAATCTGATTTACAATGTAACAATTTCTCTGATGCAATTTTCTGGCTACACGTTCAATCATGTAACAAAGGAAATATAGGTCATTATCTGTTATTTCTTCATCTTCAAAGAATATGTTTGTCATAATGAATAACTCCTTTCAAATTGCAAAGTCTGCAGCGCATTTTCCGTACAGAAAACAATCTGGTGTGTAGGATACTTGAATTTTACCAACTCCCAGAAGGCCTCTTTTGATATCTTATCCTTTACAGAATAGACCAAGGTGTTATATCTATGTTATATCACGCAGTTCTCCTGATATTTCTTGCGAATATAATAGGTTCTCGTGTATGTAATCTCATCTCCACCTACTTCGCCTATGACTTTTTCAAAATCATCTTCATTAAATTGTGGAAAGAAAACATCGCCATCCTCAACCTCAATATCTATTTCTGTAATATACATTTTGTTCACAAATGGCATTGCATCCTTAAACAATCTATAACCGCCGGAAATAAATATCTTGTCATCTCCCGCCATTTCAATTGCTTGTTGCAACGTCTTAGCCGTTGCCAAATTTTCTCCTGTATAGTTCTCAGTACCTGAAACCACGATATTCTTTCTGTTCTGCAGAGGACGTCCTATCTCTTCATAAGATTTCCTCCCCATAATAACTACATTGCCAGTAGTCAATTCCTTAAACTGCTTCTGCTCGCCTTTGATTTTCCAAGGAATTTTTCCATTCTTTCCAATTACATTGTTCTTGGAACGTGCTACAATCAAACTGATTTCACTTTTGTCCATAAATCTTTGTATAATCCAATTATCTAAGACGGTAATCGGATTTTTCCTTTCTCCAGATTAATTCTAGGGATTTTTAGCCGTTTCTGATATAGTTTCAGAATTCAATTTCAAACTAAGTTTTTTTCCAAATATACCGCCACCCCATCTTCCTCATTAGAAAGTGTTATCTCATCGGCAATATTTTTTACTTCTTGTACGGCATTTCCCATTGCGACACCGATACCGCATAATTTTAACATACCTATATCTGCATAATCATCACCAAATGCAATGATTTCCGATACAGAAACATGGCACACTTCACATATTGCTGATATTGCTTTTTCCTTTGTGATTCCGTTTTTCGTAAACTTATACCAATTACCATCCGAAAAACGCAGACAGTCAAGCACCGGAAAATATGAACATAATTTTTCTGCCAAATCAGAACTGGCCATCTCAACGCATATTTTTAAAGCCTCTTTCTCAAAGTCAATAAAGTCCGTGTATATACTGTCCCCCCAGCTTTTATCCTGCGCTTTCGGATCAGTCTTATAATTCCAATAATGTGCATCTAATGTATCAACAGTAATTTCACAATCCAATCCACATATATTTTTTACTGTTTCTATAAAGTGTTTAACTTCACTCACTGTAAAAGAGTAGGAACAGATGATTTTCTCATTCACCTTTACCAACGCACCACCACTGGAAATTAGAATATCCGGCTTCATCTCTTTAAGAAATCCCAAGCAATTTTGCTCACTTCTTGATGTAGAGATACCAATTAAATAACCCCGCTCTTTGCATTTAGATAATGTACTCAAGGTATATTCGGATATTGTTTTATCATTTCTTAACAATGTGCCGTCTAAATCAAAAAGTAATATTCTTTTTGCAGTTTCCAAAATTCATTCCTCCAGTCTGATGCAATATTTCTATATTCATTATAACTTCAATTCATGCTCCATGCTGCGACTAACGATCCTATGGCACAGTTATTTATGATACGGCGCCCCCGTCATAATCCGATACCCCCGGTAAATCTGCTCCAGCAAAATCACCCGCATCAATTGGTGGGGAAAGGTCATCCTTGAAAAACTCAGTGCGTAATCGGACCGTCGCAAAACTTCTTCTCCAAGCCCAATGGACCCGCCGATAATAAAGATGATGTGGCTTTGTCCCTGTATTCCAAGGGTTTCCAGCTTTTCTGCAAACTCTACGGAATCCAGCATCTTCCCCCCGATTTCCAGTGTAATGACATAGGCATTTTCCTTGACATGCTTTAAAATACGTTCGCCTTCTTTCTGGCGAATCCCGTTTTCTACGGTTTCACTTGCGGCATCTGGCGTTTTTTCATCAGCCACCTCTATAATTTCAAGCTTACAGTAGGCGCTCAGCCGTTTGGTATACTCAGCGATTGCATCCCTCAAATATTTTTCCTTGATTTTTCCTACCGTTACCAGTGTAATTTTCATCCGGTTTTTCCTCTCTGCTTTTTGTATTTGTGAAATACGCATTATTTCTGGAAAGCGTGTGCGAAATATCCCGAATCAGAAATCGGTTCTCCTGCATCATGAAGATGGCGGGTATCCCCATATACCTGACAACGGAAATAAGCGGCATCGTTTCTGCGTTCCTCTGTTGTCAGTATGCTGACTGATGTGGGAGCAAGATAAAACCCATGAGTCAAAAGAGGCATGGGAATTCCGGTCAGATGACACATCATAGCAGAAATCATTCCCAAATGACAGAACAGAACAATCGTATCGTCACTGTGCTGTTTCACCCGGTAAAATCTTTCCTCACGCACATATCCGTACTTTGCAAGGAGTGTATCCAGTCCCTCACAGACTTCCCGGAAAACATCTGCCACCTCTTCTGTCATAATATCTGTTTCCATCCAGTGATCTCTGTCATAGTACCCATCTACTTTCGTCCAATGCTCAGGAAAGAAATCCCATGCCCGTTTTTCTCTTCCACTGACAGGCTCATATACCTTCGCACGAAATTCTTCCAGCCATGGAAGGGTTTCCACTGTTCGGTCAATTTTACTCATAGCTGCCCGGGCCGTATCCTGAGCCCTTCCCAAAGGAGAAACATAAAAGTCCCTGACCTCCCAATCCTTCACCCGGTCGGCAAGGGCATAAGCCTCCCGCCATCCTTTTTCTGTCAGGGAATCGATAGCATAATCAGGTTCCCCGTGTCTGATAAAAATAATCCGCATATTATTCCAATTCTCCTTTTTATGAATCCTTTGTAAAATCTATCTGATATCTTGTACCATGAGAAAATAAAACACCCTTCGTAAGTTGGATACAAAGAATACAGGTATTCTGATCCTCAAAATCATTATGTCCGTTATCAATCCATGATGCAAATGCATTCTTTAGCTTTTCTGCAAGTAACTGATTTTCTTTTTTTCCGAAATATCCGAGATTAATACCGCTTCCATGTGCAGTAAACCATTCACCGCATATGGAAACGCTGGGATTTCGGCGAATCTGATCCATTTTAGCAGAACATGCATGGGTAATTACATAGAAAGCATTGTCCTCATAATAACCATTTACAACCCGGACATACGGAGTAATTCCATCTGTAGTAGCCAGTGCAAGGAGCGTATCCTTTTGAAAACGTTCCTTCATGATTTTCCGGGCATCGGCTGGAAATTTTTCATTCATTTTGTCCGTCCTCCCTTCGTCTTTACCGGTGATAAAAAAAGTCCCGTTTCAGTTCCAAAAACAACTCCGCATTGGTGGCATACTGATAAGGAGTTACATAAAAAATCCCCAAAATCCCACAAGTGCATATACTCAGAAGCCCCCAGCCAATAAAAGAAAGATCCAGAATAAAGGCTTCCATTTTCTGCCCATCCATCAACCGTTTGCTGATCTGAAAGGCTTCCTGACAACTCAGCTCAGGATCATCCGCCATCAGATAGGGAACCATTCGGTACTCATAATGTTTGATAATTCCCGGAATAATGAAGCACAGTGTCCAAAGAATCTGATAAAGATTTTTTAAAAACATGACACCTACCATCTTCAGATAATGGCCGGAACGGAAAGCAAACAAAAGACTTCCGGCTCCCGGTGAATCATAAGCATTTTCTATAAAAAACCTGCACCCTCCAATCTCCAAAGGGTTGGCAACCAGAATGCCGAAAAATGCCGCAATCAAAAAGAATGCAATAGAAAATCCTCGGGAAACAAACCACCAAATCGTATGAAATGCTTTCTCAAACAGATTCTGGGATTCCTCCGGATAATCAAAAAAGCCAAAATTATAGCCGATATTATTTCCTCCGATATTAACGGAAAAACGAACACCGGAATCCTGATTCTGCTGATTGTTATTATTATTCCCGGAAGAATTATCCCCGATTACCAGCATCAGAATAAAAGCAACCAGCACACACCTCCAGTAATTTCTCTGCAAAGCTTGTTTTCCTCTAAACTTTAAATCTGCTCGACGCCACATAAACTATTTCTCCTTTCTCTTCAGCACCAGCAACCGTTCCTTACCCTCTTTTGAAACCCGATAAGACTCCCGTACCTTCTGAATTGCCTTATTATGAGTAAAATCATCCAACCGATCCTTTTTCAGATACTCGAAAGTTTCCGTAGGAAACTTCACAAAACAAACAGAAACCGCCCAAGCAACAGCCATCTTCACATAATATCCATCCTGCCGAATCCCGTCAAAAATCTCAAAAATTTTCTCCAGATAATCCTCCCGAATAAAATGATCCAGCACAGACACCACCGCAAACCGCACTTCAAATTCCCGCTCACTCACAAAATACGGCTCCAAAAACGCTCCCCAAAACTCCGACTCTTTCTGCATAAACTTCAAAGAACTACAACAGCAGTCACAAACCGCCCAGTTATCAATCAAAGGCACAAACTCCCGGAGCATCTCCACCCGTTCCTCGCGTGTCAGCTTACCAACCCCAATCAAAATCCCTTTAATCATCAGCTCCTCATAACACCCCGTATCCAGCATTCCCCATTCCTTCTTCCAGTCGGCCATCTTCGATGCCCGTCGGGCAATCTCCCGCACTTTAGGCATCCTCACCCCCAACATACAATCCAACCCGGGAACCAGCCCCTGATGAAACTTCTTATATTCCAAATCCACCGCATCCATCAATTCTCTCCGAACCTCTACAATCATCCAAATCCCCTCCTTCCTCCAATACAAAATCCACTCGAATTTTATACTACAAATTCCAATATACACTTTCCAATATACACTTTACCGCAAGTACATCTTAGCCTCTTTACTGTAAGCAGCCAGTCAGCTTGCTGACATAATACCTCTAAGCTGTTCTCCCAACATGCCTCCCCATACCAGCCACCCTCCCTACCGCAGCCATCAGCCAGCCTTGGAGTTCGCCCTTCCCCTGTCAGGACCATCGGAGAAGCGCCGGTACTTAGGAGGCAGGAGGGTATAACCCTCCTGCCTTCTTAGTACCGCTGCGCCTTCGACTGAGCGAAAGCGTGTCCAGACAGGGGAAGGGCGAACTCCAAGGCGTCCCTGATACATCACCCTTTCATTATACAGCACCCTCCCCCAAATATCCACAAAAAAAGAGCGCCAACCATCCATTGACGCTCTTCCCAGTTACTGTTCACAGCAACCTCTCCATTACCATTCAAGAAAATTCACGACTATTCAGTCTTCAATCCATCATAGCCACAAATCCTCTATGTAAAAATCCAATTATTTATTCTTATTCTTGATAAATTCATCAATACCCTTCGCTGCTGCCTTACCAGCTCCCATAGCCAGAATAACAGTAGCCGCTCCGGTAACCGCATCTCCGCCAGCGTAAACGCCGTCTTTAGATGTAGCGCCAGTCACTTCATCCGCAATGATACATTTTCTCTTATTAACATCCAGACCAATGGTAGTAGAAGAAATCAGCGGGTTTGGAGAAGTTCCCAGAGACATGATAACTGTATCAACATCCATCTCAAATTCAGAACCTTCAATAACAACCGGACGTCTTCTTCCGGAAGCATCAGGCTCACCCAGCTCCATGCGGACACATTTGATTGCTTTTACCCAACCGTTTTCGTCAGCAACGATCTCTGTCGGGTTTGTCAGCAGGTCGAAGATGATGCCCTCTTCTTTTGCATGATGAACTTCTTCGCGTCTTGCCGGAAGCTCTTCCTCACTTCTTCTGTAAACTACATGAACTTCAGCGCCCAGACGAAGAGCTGTTCTTGCAGCGTCCATCGCTACGTTACCGCCGCCTACAACAACGACTTTTTTACCTGTTGTGATCGGTGTATCGTAATCCTCGCGGAAAGCTTTCATCAGATTGCTTCTTGTCAGATATTCGTTGGCAGAGAATACGCCGTTAGATACTTCTCCCGGGATTCCCATGAACATCGGAAGACCTGCTCCGGAACCGATAAATACAGCTTCAAAGCCTTCTTTTTCCAGCAGCTCATCGATAGTGGTGGATTTGCCGATAATTACGTTAGTCTCGATCTTAACACCCAGAGCTTTTACGTTTTCTACTTCTTCTTTTACAACTTTATCTTTCGGAAGACGGAATTCCGGAATACCGTATACCAGAACGCCGCCGGCCTGATGCAGAGCTTCGAAAATAGTTACATCGTAACCCATCTTAGCCAGATCACCTGCACAGGTCAGTCCGGAAGGACCGGAACCGATAACTGCGATTTTATGACCGTTCTGACTTTCCGGAGCTTCCGGTTTGATACCGTTTTCTTTTGCCCAGTCAGCTACAAAACGTTCCAGTTTTCCGATGGAAACTGCTTCGCCTTTGATTCCACGGATACATTTTCCTTCACACTGGGTTTCCTGAGGACAGACGCGTCCGCAGACAGCCGGCAGTGCGCTGGATTTTCCGATTACTTTATAGGCTTCTGCAAAATTGCCTGCCTTCACTTCTTTGATGAAGCCGGGAATATCGATGCTTACAGGACAACCCTGCACACATTTTGCATTTTTACATCCCAGACAACGGGAAGCTTCTTCCACTGCTTCTTCTTTATTGTATCCCAGACATACTTCTTCAAAGTTTGCTGCTCTTACTTTTGGCTCCTGCTCTCTTACAGGAACTTTCTTTAATACGTCACCCATTATTCGTCACCTCCGCAATGTCCGCATCCACCGTGATGAGTATCACCCTCACGCAGTTTCAGTAATGCTCTTCCTTCTTCTGTCTTGTACATCTGCTGTCTCTGCATAGCCAGATTCCAGTCGATCAGATGTCCGTCAAATTCCGGTCCGTCTACACATGCGAATTTGATTTCATCGCCTACGATTACACGGCATGCTCCACACATACCTGTTCCGTCTACCATGATTGGGTTCATGGAAACGATGGTTGGGATTTCATATTTTTTAGTGGTAAGACAGCAGAATTTCATCATGATCATCGGTCCGATGGCTACACAGCGGGTATATTTCTTTCCTTCTGCTACCAGATCGTCGATAACCTTTGTAACCATACCGCTGCGTCCGTAAGAACCGTCGTCCGTAGTGATGTACAGGTTTCCTGCTACCTTTTCCATTTCTTTTTCCAGAATAATCAAATCTTTTGTTTTTGCACCCACGATAACATCTGCATCAATTCCATGCTCATGCAGCCATTTTACCTGAGGATACACGGGAGCTGTACCAACACCGCCGGCTACAAATAAGATTTTTTCATTTTTCAGTGCTTCCAGATCTTCGTTCACAAATTCGGACGGACATCCCAGAGGCCCTACAAAATCCTCAAATGCATCTCCTGCCTGCAGCTTAGCAAATTTTTCTGTAGATGCGCCAATCGGCTGGAATACGATTGTAATGGTTCCTGCTTCTCTGTCATAGTCACAGATTGTCAGAGGAATACGCTCTCCTGCATCGTCCTGTTTTACAATTACAAACTGGCCGGGCTCGCAGTGTTTTGCTACCATTGGTGCTTCCACAACCATGAGATATACGATCTCATTAAGTTTTTCCGCTTTGATAATTTTGTACATAACATCCTCCTAGTTATTTAATTTAAACACGTGATTTTCTTTTAGTAACGTGTTACAATCTTCTGTTTTATTCTGCCATAAAAAGACAGAAAAATCAATAACATTTATTGTTCAGGATCAGAAAGCGTGTAAAGAGCGCTTCCCGGATATCCCCATTTTCCCTGTTCGTCCACTAAAACCGCATAAAACGTATGAGTTCCCATAGGCATTTCGATGGCTTCTCCCTCGGTATACAGGGTTCCCTTATTACTTTTTGTCGGTTTTTCATCAAATGCATAGTATGCCTGACAGCCCTCCGGAACAATGATATAGATTTTGGTATCCATATCCGTGGTAAATTTACCGGAGGACGGAGAAATCTGAGGCGGATTTGGAGGCGCAACTTCAATAGTATACTTATTTACCGCCACATCACTGGGAATTCCCTTTTCATTTACCGTGATAGCTTTTACCGTGGTGGTTCCCTCATCCAACTGAATGCTTCCGGAGTACAACTGGCTTTCTTTCGTAGGCGCGCTGTTGTCCGTAGTGTAATAAATCTGTGCATCCCCGTCTTTGGAATAAAGCTGAAGGCTCTGCTGTGATGTGTATTCTCCCTCCAGAAGGCTGAATATCGGAGGAGCGCTGATATATGCACTGTATTTGTCAAGAATCTTTTCATCTTCACACTGGTCCAGCAGCGCTTTAATCTCATCGGTTTTCTGACTGTTATCATAAATCTTAATCAACTGGCCATAGGCTGCCGTCTGCTCAGGATGGTTTTCAATCACCTTCAAAAGGGTTTTTATGGCTTTATCTTCCTCGTCCAGATGTACCAGCACCTGTGCCATCAAAAGCTGAGCATCTACATCCTGATTATCAAGAGTCACTGCCCGCTGGACAAATTCATAGCTCTCTTCGTATTTGTGATTGGAAAAAGCCGTATCTGCCATCCGCATCTGATAACTAAAATCATTGTAATTTTTCTTTTCCATGCTGACTTTCATGACAACGGCAATCAAAATGGCCACCACCAGTAAAGCCGCAAATGCAGTCATCGTAACGGTACGGCGTTTTTTCTTCTTCCGGCGAAGCTCCGCAGCCGCAGCGGCGCGGCGTCTGGCAGCCTCCGCTTCCGCCCGTTCCTTCTCTTCTTTTTTCAGCCGCTCCTGTTCCATATAGTTTCCAAAAGAGTCGTAATCAGGAACCCACTGGACCTCCTGACCGCAATTCAAACAGAAAAGTCGTCCTTCCTCAATCGGCTCTCCACAATTTGAACATTTCATTTTTCATTCACCTCATTTTTCAGTTAAATCCAAAGACAGGCCTTTTCCCTGCCTTTGAACAGGTTACATACTCCTCTACTATAAAGCAATTACAAAGATTCTTCAATATAATTTTCAAATTCCTCTAGGGACATCAAAACTTTTCGGGGTTTTGTACCCTCTTCCGGTCCCACCACACCGGCCTCTGCAAGCTGGTCCATGATACGCGCCGCCCGGTTGAAACCGATTTTAAACATTCTCTGAAGCATTCCGATGGATGCTTTATCCTTTTCAATGATAAATTTCCCCGCATCTGCAAAGTGAACGTCCACCTCCTCACCGGAACCGGACTGTCCGGAACTTACAGAACCGGAATTCATCATATCAGTGATTTTTGTATCGTATTCGGCCTTCGCCTGATGATTTTCTGTCAGGAAATCCACGACCTTTGCCACCTCGGTATCCGATACAAAGGAGCCCTGCAGTCTGCCCGGCTTTTGGTAGCCCTGAGGATAATAAAGCATATCTCCCTTACCCAGAAGCTTTTCCGCTCCGTTCATATCCAGAATGGTTCTGGAATCCACGCCGGAAGACACGGAAAATGCGATTCGGGATGGCATATTCGCCTTGATCAGACCGGTAATAACGTTAACAGAAGGTCTCTGGGTGGCGATAATCAGATGAAGTCCCGCAGCTCTGGCAAGCTGCGCCAGACGGCAGATAGCATCCTCCACCTCTCCCGGAGCTACCATCATCAGATCCGCAAGCTCGTCCACGATGATGACGATCTTCGGCAGCTTCTTAGGTTTATTTTCATCATCAATGTCCTTGATTTGTTCGATTTTTTCGTTGTACCCTTTCAGGTCGCGGACATTATACTCGGCAAATTTATTGTAACGCTCCGTCATCTCGGCCACTGCCCAGTTCAGAGCGCCGGCAGCTTTTTTCGGATCAGTCACCACAGGAATGAACAGGTGGGGAATTCCGTTATAGACACTCAATTCCACCACCTTAGGATCGATCATGATCAGTTTGACATCCTCTGGTGAGGCTTTGTAGATAATACTCATGATCAGCGTATTGATACAGACGGATTTACCGGATCCGGTTGCTCCTGCAATTAAAAGATGGGGCATCTTTCCGATGTCTGCCACTACCGTTTTTCCCGCAATATCCTTGCCCACAGCAAAAGCAAGCTCAGATGGGAACTCCTGAAATTCTTTGGATTCCAGCAGATCGCGCAGCATCACGGCGCTGTTGGTTTCATTGGGTACTTCGATTCCCACGGCTGCTTTTCCGGGGATCGGCGCCTCGATTCGAATATCGGCGGCAGCCAGATTTAATTTGATATCGTCTGTGAGACTGACGATTTTACTTACCTTCACGCCCTGTTCCGGCTGAAGCTCATATCTGGTAACTGTAGGCCCGCAGCTTACGTTGGTTACCGTCACATTGACTCCGAAATTATGGAGAGTGGTCTGCAGCTTCATAGCCGTCTCCCGCAGGTGGCGGCTGGAATCTCCCGACGCTTTCCGGTTTCCCCGTTTCAAAAGATCGATAGGGGGGAATACATACTGACGCTGCTGCTGAATTTCTTTCTCAGTGATTTCGTTCTGGATGTGCTCCACTCCATCCGCGATTTCTTTCGGAGAAGATTTTGGATTTTTTTTATGTTCTCTTCCAATGGGTTCTTCCTTTACAGGCTCCGGCTCATTCTCGAAAGCCTTGTCCTGCCAAGAACTGTCCCGTATATCCTGCTCTAAACTGTCTTCTGCTACCGGAGTCAGCTCCTGCATATCGAAAGGAGGAATATCCTCCTGAAAGAGTTCTCCCTGATCCGGCTGCTGAAGCTGAAAATCCGGCATCATCGGTGTCATATCCTCTTTTTGCTCTTTTTCTTTTTTCCGCTCTTTTTTCACTGATTTATCTGAAACCGTCGGTTCCGTCCCTTCCACAGGAAGCTTCATCTGTTCAAAGGCAATCCTGCTGCGGCGTTCTTTTCTCTGCAAATGGTTTTCACGCACTTCATGGTAAACCTTTTCACTTTTTTTCTTGAGAGGAGCCAGTACCGGCCGCTGGGTCAGAATAATGACGGATATCAGCAGTGCGATCAGCAGAACCACATAAGCTCCCAAAGTTCCGAAAGCCATACAGAGAAGCTTTGCCAGTCCTCCTCCAATCACGCCCCCTCCGGTTTTCTGAAGGGAACAGTATTCATAATAGCCTGCCAGAGTATCTCCCTTGGCATAGCCCAGTGTAAATAAATGGATCAGTCCATTGAGACAGAGAAAAGCGCCTGCCAGACCAATGGTTTTCTTTTTGATCAGACGGTTTCGGCGGTTTACCGCAACAAACGCCGTTCCCACAAACAGAACCAGCGGGAAAAGATAGGAAATCCAGCCCATCATGCCAAAGAACACCTCGCTGACCGCCTTTCCCACGGAGCCTCCCAGCCCGAAGTTACTGATCAGCAGCAAAATGGAAACTGCCAATACAATCAGTATCATGATCTCCAGTCCCAATCCGCTGCCGGACTGCTGTTTCTTCTGTGTGGAAGAACGCTTTCTTCCGCTGCTTTTTCTCCCCGCAGATGCAGCAGGCTTCCTTTTTCTTTTGCTTGTACCTGTTGTTTTCTTCGTACCCGTTGACGGCATACCCTGATTCCTCCCCTGACAAAACTAACCCTTATCAGCCTTATACGGCTGCAAAATTACCGATAATTGCCGCTATGCCTACAATCAGGCAGTAAGCTGCAAAAAATTTAAAACGTTTCTTCTGTATCAAAGCCAGCATGGCTCGGATACAGAAATATCCGGAGACTGCCGCAGTGAGCATTCCCACAAAGTAAAAAAAAGCCAGTTGGAAATTCATCGCCGGGGCGGTAAATTCCTGCGCTTCCAAAACCATGGCTCCTATGATCGCCGGAACCGACATCAAAAAGGAATAACGCACGGCAAAATTTCTTTTGAATCCGCAGAGGAGTCCTGCGGTAATGGTGATTCCTGAACGGGAAATTCCCGGAAAAGTGCCGATCCCCTGACAGATGCCCAAAATCACAGCCTGTCGGACGGTAATATCTTTTGGAATCTTATTTCCGTAATTCCAATAATCCACCACTAAAAGAAGAACAGCGGTTATCAAAAGGCCGAGACCTGCCGCAAGGAGGGAGGCGCTGGCCTGAGTTACCAAATCCCGGAAGAGATATCCGATGATTCCGGTAGGTATGGTAGAAACAAGAATCATGACCAATAATTTCCGGTAGTTATTATGTAAGATTTTCCGGTAACGCTGTTCATCGGTTTCGTGTATGCGGTTGTGGATAAATATCTTCAAATTATAATACAAATCTGCCAAAATACGGAAGGTTTCCCAGAACATCCGGTGGATGTCCGTGCGGAATGCAAAAAAAACAGCCAGCAGCGTTCCCACATGAAGGATTACCTCGAAAAGAACACCGGTATCTGTATTGATATGCAAAAGGTTACTCATGATTGCCAGATGCCCGGAACTGCTGACCGGAAGAAACTCTGTAATTCCCTGCGTCAGGCCCATTAAAATCGCTTCAAAAAAACTCATAAAATACCTCTTCTTAGGTGTCACATTTTTTTCAAAGACCCATTATAACATAAAAAAGCCGGAGATACAATAGGTGGAAAATCTCTGCCTGTTGTATCTCCGGCCGGATAAAACTATGATTTTGGTTCTTCCATCAATTCATACAATTTTGCAAGAGCCTCTTTGATCCCGCCTACCTCGTCGATCAGTCCCTCTCTTACCGCTTCCTTGCCGTCCAGCATGGTTCCCACATCCTTAACCAGCAAAGAGGTATCCAGCATAAGCTCCTCGATTCTCTCCTGTGTAATATTGGAATGCTCTGCGATGAAGCCGGTAATCCTATCCTGAGTTTTTTCCATATTCCGGTAGGTCTGGACAACGCCGATAAACATGCCGTTGGTCCGCACCGGATGGATGACCATGGTAGCGCTGGGGACGATAAAGCTGTAATCGGAGGATACCGCCAGCGGAACTCCGATGGAATGGCCGCCGCCCAATACCAGCGAGACGGTGGGCTTACTCAGGGAGGCGATCATCTCGGCGATGGCAAGCCCCGCTTCCACATCACCGCCCACGGTATTTAAAAGGATCAGAAGTCCTTTCACCTCATCGTCATCCTCCACCATAGCAAGACGGGGAAGAATCTGCTCGTATTTTGTGGTTTTAGCCCGCTCGCCGAGAGATTCATGCCCCTCCACCTCACCGATGATCGTGAGAAGGTGGATCTTTTTTTCCAGTTTTGCAATATTGTCTGTATTATCCTGTTTATCCATAATTCAGGCACACTCCTTTTATCCGTTGTCATGTAGTATGCCCAAATTATTAAAAAATCCTATAAATTTTTTGAAATTTATTCGCTCCAGTTATGGTACACTGCCTGCACATCGTCATCATCTTCCAGCAGATCCAGTGTTTTCTGGAGACTCTTGACTGCAGCTTCGTCTGTCAGATCCACATAAGTCTGAGGAATCATGGTAACTTCCGCTTCTGCCATCTCGATGCCTTCTTTTTCCAGCGCTTCACGCACAGCGGAGAAATCATCGGGATCGGTTACGATTTCGTAGCAGTCCTCTTCTTCGGAGAAGTCTTCTGCTCCCGCATCCAAAGCAATCATCATCAGATCGTCAGCTTCCAGCTCGCAGTCTTCCTTTGCCACGATGATCTGTCCTTTTTTATCAAACATAAAGGAAACACAGCCCGGTGTTCCTACATTTCCGTTACCCTTTGTGAAAGCGCTTCGTACATTGGCAGCCGTTCTGTTTTTATTGTCTGTCAAGGTATCTACAATGATTGCGATTCCGTTTGGGCCGTATCCTTCATAGGTGATCACTTCGTAGTTGTCTGCATTTGCATCACCTGCAGCACGTTTGATACCCCGTTCGATGGTATCATTTGGCATGTTGTTTGCTTTTGCTTTTGCGATAACGTCTCTCAGCTTGCTGTTGCTGGCCGGATCAGCGCCTCCTTCTTTAACGGCGATTACGATCTCTCTTCCGATAATCGTAAAGATTTTACCCTTTTTTGCATCATTTTTTTCCTTTTTATGTTTGATATTGGCGAACTTTGAATGTCCTGACATACTCTTTTCTCCTCTTTCTGTTGTATTTTTTGATTACATTTTTTCTACTCTTAATTTTTGAATGATATTATTTTCCACAGATAAAATCTGGAAACAGTATCCATTCGCATGTATCTCTTTATCCTTCTCTGTGGGAATGTGTTCCAACAGGGAAGTAAGATATCCGTTTAAGGTCTCAAACTCACAATCTCCCAGATCAATGCCCAAAACCTCCTCCACATCATCCAGAGGGGTAAGGCCATCCATCAGAATACTCTGATCCATCTGCTGCTGAATAAAATTTTCGGACTCGTCGTATTCATCCAGAATGTTGCCGACGATTTCCTCCAAAATATCCTCCATGGTGAGAAGCCCGGCTGTCTGCCCGTATTCATCCACCACAATTGCCATATGTACCTTTTTGGTCTGCATAGCCTTGAAAATCGAGTCGATGCTCCGGGTTTCCGGTATATATGCAACCCCGCGGATCAACTGGGGAATCTGTACCAGCGTGCTGGACTGATGTTCCTGCTTCATCAAATGGAGCATGGCGTCTTTGATATGGATAAATCCGATAATATTGTCAATGTCCTCATGGCAGACCGGATAACGGGAATTCGAGTGCTCCGTCATAAAATGCACCGCTTCCTCCAGCGTCATGGTATCCTCCAGCGCATTCATATTTTTCCGGTGGGTCATGATATCCTTTGCGGATTTATCGCTGAATTCCATGATGTTCTGGATCATCTCAGCTTCACTTTCCTGAATGACTCCCTGTTCATGAGCCTCGTCTACCAGATCAATGATTTCATCCTCAGTCACATCATCCGGGGAGTGGTGGGGGTCCAGCCCGAAAAGCCGGATGGCAATTCCTGAAATCCCCGTGATCAGTCTGGAAACGGGAAGCAGGATAATGATTCCTGCCCGGACAACCGGCAGAAGCCGATAAGCGCTCTCCTGCGCATAATAGGCGCAAACCTTCTTAGGAACGAGAATCCCTAAGGAAAGCAGCAAAATCAGACTGAAAAAAATAACCGCAATTAAAACTATAACGGTCAGAACCGACGGTTCCAGTTGTTCTGCCAGCGCAGTTTTTTTCAAAAGGCTGCTGAAAAAAACAGAGGCGCTGTGAATCATGGAAAAACCGATCAGAATGCTCAATAGCGTTGCAAGAACCTGAATGGTGTTGATCAGGTCATGCGGCTGACTGAGCATTTTTTGGAGAATAAGACTCTTTTTGTCTCCTTCCTCCGCTTTCCGCTCCACCTCTCCCTCATTGATATGCTGGATGGCAGAACCAAAGCCGTAAAAAATACTGTTTAAAATAATAAATATAAGAAATATGATACACCCGGCCACCGGGTTGTCTCCACTTTCCATCATGTACTCCTTTTTCTCTTGTAAATGCAAGGCGCATCTCTTAATCCTTACAAAATATACCACCTTCCGATGCTTTCGTCAAGAACCGTTACTGTTCATGCCGTTCTCAGCAACACGCTTTGGGATGCCCAGAAATTGAACCAGCCAGTCTATGTAGGAAGTTCTAAACTGATCTGTAAAGCACGGTTCACCTGCGCCAGCACATCCTGCTCCAGATGGCATACTTTATCTTTCAAACGCTGCTTGTCAATGGTACGCAGTTGTTCCAGCAAAATTACCGAATCCCGCACGATGTCATAAGAAGATGCATCAATCTCAATATGGGTCGGCAGCTTTGCCTTATTCATTTTCGACGTAATCGCCGCGCAGATGACCGTAGGGCTGTGTTTATTTCCCACATCGTTCTGTATGATTAATACAGGGCGGATTCCTCCCTGCTCGCTTCCCACAACCGGCCTTAAATCTGCATAAAAAATATCTCCTCGTCTGATATTCACTCTCTTCACACTCCGATTCCTATGTTCTGTCTGTCATGATATCTACAGTATTTCCATATTCCTCCGGTGTATACCAGACGATCTGCTTTATAATTTTTGGATTTTTTTGGATATATAAACTCGCGGAACCCGTTTGCTGATGCAGCATAAAAATTCATAGGGGAATCTTTGGGACCATGCGGCAAGCTCGCCGATATTGATTTCATCGCCACCGTCTTTTCCCAAAAGAGTCACTTCAGCTCCCAAGACAGCCTCCGGGATATCCGTCACATCCACCATAAACTGATCCATACAAACTCTTCCCAAAATTTCCGCCCGCTTTCCCTGAATCAATACACAGCCTTTGTTTGACAGGCTGCGGGGATAACCGTCCGCGTAGCCAACGGGAATGGTGGCAATCCGCGTATTTTCCCTGTGGGTGACAAAGGTTCCGCCGTAGCTAACAGCGACTCCCGGTTCCACATCCTTCACATGGGAAATATGGCTTTTCAGTTCCATCACCGGAGTTAAAGAAACTCCCGTATTCACCACTTCCTCCGATGGATAGACACCGTAAATTGTGATTCCGGGACGAACTGCATCCAAATCCCCCTCCCGGTGCCAGAGAATGCCCGCACTGTTGTTGCAGTGACGGACAGGAATCTTGATCCCGGCATCGGATAAAAGGCGGAGAAACTGCCGGTACTTTTCAAACTGGTTCCGGGCAGAGGTAAGATCCTCCTCATCGGCACGGGCAAAGTGTGTAAACATTCCTTCAATCCTGATATTGGGAAGTTTACTGATATGTATGATTTCTTCCAGACTCTCTTCCGGCTTTCGAAAGCCGATTCTCGTCATTCCGGTGTCCACCGCCAGATGAATGGGCAGAATTTTGTGAAGCTTTCCTGCCGTCTCAGACAATTCCTTTGCCATCTCATAGCTGAAAACTGCCGGGCGGATTTCCTCTCTGACCAGTGTCTCGTAGTGTTCACGAAACGCATAGCCGAGAATCAGGATGGGCTTTTTGATCCCGTTTTCCCGCAGTTCTTCTGCTTCTTCCACGGCAGCCACTGCAAATCCCCATATGTAATCCTTCTCCTGCATCAGCCGGGAGATTTTCACTGCCCCGTGGCCGTAGGCGTCAGCCTTGACCACAGCAATCATCTTTGTTCCCGGCGTCAGGTTATTTTTCATATTTTCAAAGTTTTCTTCCACCGCATCCAGATTGATGGATGCATAGACCCGCTGGTGTTTCTTCTGCATCATATCATTTCCTCATTTCTCTCTTTTCAGGTTGCAGTACCGTAGGAATGGCTTCCAAAAGATCGGAGGCCGTCATGGAACGCTCGCCCTTTTTCTCTCTGGCCAAATCTCCCGCTTTTCCGTGAAGCCATACGGCCAGAGGCGCCGCCTGCTCCGGCAGGATTTTCTGAGCCAGAAGTCCGGCAGTCATTCCCGTAAGAACATCCCCGGATCCTGCGGTAGCCATACCGCTGTTTCCGGTCAGATTCAGAAATCTGTTTCCACCCGGTATTCCGGTGAAGGTACGGGCATCCTTCAAAACGGTAATCACCGGAAATTTTTCCTGAAAGCTTCTCAGACATTCCTCCGGTTCTTTTTTCAGTTCCTCCATGGTGAAACCGGAAAGTCTCGTCATTTCTCCCATATGGGGCGTCAGAATACAGGGCCTTTTACAATTTTTCAAAAGTTCCATCCGCACGCTTAAAAGATTCAGTCCGTCCGCGTCGATTACCAGCGGCTTTTTACCGTGAGCGTCATAGGCATCTCCCCTAAAAAATTCTTCCAGAATCCACTTTGCCTCCCGGGATGTTCCCAGTCCCGGTCCCACGGCCTCCACATCCGCCCAAAGACGGGCTTTTTCAAGCTTTGCGAGGATTGTTTCTTTCGCCTCCTCCGGTTCGTAGGTGGTCAGCATAGCTTCGGGAAACTGCTGCTGCAAGATTACCCGGTTGCTCTCCGGGGTAAAGATCCGCACCATTCCTGCTCCTGACAGCAGGCATGCCTTTGCGGCAAAATAGGCAGCCCCGCTCATATTTTTGCTTCCCGCTGCGATCAATACCTTGCCGAAGGTACCCTTATTTCCTGCTTGCGGCCGCGGGGGAAGCCAACAGTACTCCTCCTCGTCAAGGGCATACAACCCGTCTTCTGCCTTTCCGTAAATTCCGATATCCTTTACTACTGTCTGACCTGCGTACTCTGCTCCGGGATAAAGGTACAGTCCCTTTTTTCCAAAAGCAAAGGTAACTGTTTTTTTCGCCCGGATGGCGCTTCCCATCATCCGACCCGTTGTTCCTTGGATGCCGGATGGAATATCCACCGCAAGGACCGGAACCCGGGAATCATTGATTTTTTCAAACAACTCCCTGTGAGAGGGGGAAATCTCTCTGGACAGCCCCACACCGAATACAGCATCCACGATAGTAGTATATTCAGGAGGACAAAAAGTTTTAACCAGAGAAATTCCATAGTTTCCGGCAATTTTCCACTGGATATCTGCTTCTTCTGTAAAAGACTCCTTTTTTCCGCAGAGATACAGATCCACCCGGTATCCCTCCAGATGAAGGAGTCTTGCCACAGCAATGCCGTCTCCGCCGTTATTTCCCGGCCCGCAGACCACAAGAACCTTTGTCAGGTCAAAATCTTTTTTCAGTTCTTCCACCACAGCGAGGGAGGCGCGCTCCATCAGTACCAGAGACGGTACGCCCATCTGCTCTATGGTATACTGATCCAGTTCTTTCATCTGCCGGCTGCTTACTATTTGCTTCATACACTGCTCCTTTTATAAAAAGAACTGCTGCCCTCCGGCAACAGTCCCATATTTAATCCATCTTATGATCTTTCTCATGGCGGCTCAGATTATAAGAAAGCCGCATCAGGCTTTCGGAGAGGTGCACGTTTTCCACGATCACATCCGAAGGCACCGATAAATTCAGATCGGTATGGGCAAAATTCCAGATTGCTTTGACTCCGTTTTCCGCAAGCACATTGGCCATCTCCACCGCTTTCGACTTGGGAAGGGTAAGCGTCGCAATCTGTACCTTATATTTCCGTATAAACTCAGGAAGCTCGTCCACCATACGGATCTCTATCCCCCGTACCGATACTCCTTTTAACACCGGATTTACATCGAAAATCCCAACCAGTTTAAATCCCTGTTTCTCAAATTGTGTATAATTGGCCAGCGCCTGTCCCAGATTACCGGCGCCGAGAATAATCATATTGTGGGTTTTGTCAAGCCCGAGAATCTTTGCAATCTCTGAATGCAGGTATTTTACATTATATCCGTAACCCTGCTGGCCGAAACCGCCGAAATTATTTAAATCCTGACGAATCTGAGACGCCGTAACACTCATACGCTCGCTCAGTTCATTGGATGAAATACGTTCTATTCCATCTTCCATTAGTTCACCCAAATATCTGTAATATCTGGGAAGCCGTTTTATGACAGCTCTTGAAATGTCTTTTTCCTCCACGCTGTAATCCTCCTCCGTAACGCTTCCACCTATTATAACAACAATGTGAAAAGATTGTCAAATAAACTTCCCGTTTTTCTTGCGAATTTTACAAATTCATGTATAATATTCGATAGAACTTTTGCTGCCCCTGCAGTTTCCGGTGGATTCGGCAGCAATATTTTAGGAGGTTTCCATGATTTTATCATGTCAGAATATTAATAAAGCATTCGGTACCAACGAGGTGCTGAAAAATGTTTCGTTCCATCTGGAGGAGCGGGAAAAAGCTGCGCTGATTGGTCCAAACGGCGCGGGAAAATCCACATTATTAAAAATTGTGATGCAGGAAATGGCTGCAGATTCCGGAGAAGTTATCATTTCCCGGGGAAAAACTATCGGTTATCTTGCCCAGCATCAGGAGCTGGTCAGCGGCCGGACCATCTACGAGGAGCTTTTGGATGTTAAACAGTATATCTTAGATATGGAGGAAAAAATCCGCACCATGGAGCAGCAGATGAAAACCGTAACCGGTCGCCGTCTGGATGAGCTTCTGGCGGACTATTCCCGCATTACCCACCAGTACGAGCTGGAAAACGGTTACGCCTGCCGCAGTGAGATTGTTGGAGTTTTAAAAGGTCTGGGCTTTGGGGAGGAGGAATTTTCCAAACAGGTGGATACCCTCTCCGGAGGACAGAAAACCCGTGTGGCGCTGGGCCGTCTCCTGCTTTCCAACCCGGATATCATCCTTCTGGACGAGCCCACCAACCATCTGGACATGGACTCCATCGCATGGCTGGAAAACTATCTGATGAATTACAAGGGAGCAGTGTTCATCGTCTCCCATGACCGTTATTTTCTGGATAAGGTTGTGACGAAGGTGGTGGAGATCGACCATGGAAATGTGCGGATGTTTACCGGAAATTACTCTGCCTACGCAGAAAAAAAGGCTCAGATCCGGGACGCAGAATATAAAGCTTGGCTGAACCAGCAGCAGGAAATCAAGCATCAGGAAGAGGTTATTGCAAAATTAAAATCCTTCAACAGGGAAAAGTCCATCCGCCGGGCGGAAAGCCGGGAAAAAATGCTTGACAAGATTGAGGTTCTGGATAAACCTGCCGAAGATACCGCAGAGATGCGTCTGACCCTTGAACCTAGGATTATCAGCGGAAACGATGTCCTGACAGTCACCGGACTGGCAAAATCATTCCCCGGCCAGCAGCTTTTCTCCAACGTGAATTTTTCTGTTC
>JAHAFI010000018.1 GCA_018374355.1 Clostridiales bacterium | reverse complement strand
CAACTCTATTTTACCATAATCCGTTGAGGAGATGTTTTGTTTTATAGAAGTTAAAATGCCGTATTTATGCGGCTTGTGGCGTTTCGCAAACGCCTAAAAGGCAGTTAACAGAAAAGGAGAGGAAAACAGGATGGGATATCAGGAACTTTTAATCAAAGCAATCAATTATGACTATCCGGAAGAGATTCCGGTAAGCTGCAGCTTTTTGCCGGCAGCATGGCTCAAATATGGGGAAGAACTGGTGCGGCTTGCTAAGGACTACCCTGATTTGATCAAATATATTCCGGATTTGAACCATCTGGAAGAGAGCTTTCCGGAAACATACCATCTGGGAGAACATGTGGATGAATGGGGCTGTGTCTGGAGCAATGTGGATGACGGGATGGAATCTATCGTAACACGCCATCCGGTTCCGCGGCAGGAAGATATATTTACTTTGGAAATCCCGAAAAACAGGGATGGGAGAATGCCTCATGGTTTCATGTATCTGAGACTTCTGGACTTGCGCGGTTTTGAAGAGGCGATGGTGGATTTTGCGGAGGAAGGAGAAGCCATCGAGACACTGATTGCTAAGGTGCTTCACTACAATCTGATTCAGGGGCGGGTGATTTTGGAACGGTTAAAGCCGGGGGAGGTGGCCTATTTTGGAGACGATCTGGGAATGCAGACGGGACTTGCCATTGGTGCGGAGAAATGGCGTAAGTATATGAAACCCTGCTATACACAGATCTATAAAATGTTCCGGGAGAAAGGCTGCTACGTCTATATGCATACGGATGGCTGTATTCATGAAATTATGCCGGATTTGGTGGAGGCGGGAGTTCAGATGATCAATCCCCAGTTTCGAGCTAACGGGATTGACAATCTGGAACGGGTCTGTAAGGGAAAAATCCCCATTAATCTGGATTTGGATCGTCAATTGTTTCCTTTCGCCACACCGGCACAGATTAAGGAACATGTGCGTGAGTGTGTGGAACGGCTGTATCTTCCACAGGGCGGTTTGGGCTTGAATATTGAATTAAATTATGAAACGCCCCTTGAAAATATGGCGGCTGTCTTTGATGCGGTGCGCCAGTATCGGAAATATAAGGGATAAGGAAATATTTTAAGGATATGTCATCGAAAAAACTAGAAAGGATGTAGAATATGACAAATAGAGAAAGAATATTAGCAGCTTTAAACGGAAAAGAAACGGATCGACTGCCTTGGGCCCCGTTGATTGATGGATATTTTATCAGCTCTCTTCCCAAGCAGGGGCTGAATATGGAAATCATTGAGGCTATGCGGTATATTGGTAATGATATTATAGAACGGCATGTAGGCATTCCAAGCCATGATATGAAAAATATAGAGAGACGTTTGGAAAAATCGGGGAATCGCACAAGACTGTATTATGATACGCCTGTAGGAAGTATTTACAAAGAGTCTGAAAGAGTGGAATCGACGGAATACGGAACGAAACATTTGGTTGAAACTTTAGAAGACATGAAGGTTTTGAGCTATATTGCGGAGCATACGAATTACGTGTCTAACAGTAAGCTTTTTAAGGAGCGTGATCATTACATCGGTGACAGCGGTATTGCTACGGTCTCGCTAACGCCTACACCAATTCAGGAGATGCTTCAGGAACTGGCGGGTGTTGAAAATACGGTATATTTAATGGCGGATTACCCGGATGAAATGGATGAACTGCTGCAGATTATGCACGAACGCAATAAGAAAATGTGCTATACATACTGTGAATATGATACACCGGTGGTTTTCCAATATGAAGATACATCGACAACGGTAATGAATAAACTTATGCTCAATGATTATGAGCTTCCCTGTGTCAATGATTATGCAAAGATTTTTCATGAAAATGGAAAAAGATATATTACCCATATGTGCGGTAAGCTGGACGGCTTTAAAAATGAGATAGCTGCTGCGGATATGGATGGTATTGATTCTGTCTGCCCCCCTACAACAGGGGATTTATGTGCATGGGATGCGCGGGATGCGTTTGGTGATAAGATTATTATCGGTGGCATTGAACCGCCTAGTCTTTCCGCTATGACAGTAGAAGAGACACTTAACTATGTGGTTGAGATCATTAGAAAGATGAAGAATAAAAAGGGATTTATTCTTAGCACAGGTGATGCTGTACCTTATGGAACACCGATTGAGAACATGGCAGCAGTGACAAAACTCATTGCTTTACTTGGAAAAAATTCGTTGGGTACAGATGTGGATGACGGCATCATACAGTATATTTTACATAGTTAGCACCGCCGATGTTGCCGGAACCGTTAGCGGGTCGGTTTTTGACTTTGATAAAAATACATTTTTTCGGGATATCTGATTTAAAGGACAGAAAATAAAGCTATTCCTTTATGTAAAGACAAGTGATATAATAATGATGTCTGACAAATTGAATTATTCGTAACTGTTCAGCGGATTACTATTCAGCGATGCGCTGCCTTGCAAATGCAAGGTAGTATCGAGACATACGAGTGCCGCCCTGTATGAAATGCAAAATTTTAACAGAAAAAAGTGTCAGGCTGAACAAGAGCAGACGAAATCACATAAAGAGAGGATAGCAGAATGAAGGACTTTATATTTAAAAAAGTTTCCTCCATGGAAAAAATATTTCCCAAAAAGGAGCCATCAGGAGAAGGGGCTCCTGCAAAATTAACAGCTTTTAAAGGAGAGAATGTATCATTTCAAATAGCATACTGCTGGAGCGGAGATGAGAAGGGCCGGGGGCAGGTTGAAGTTATTTCACCGATTAAAGACAGGGTGCATGTGCGCATTGTGGAACTTGTTCCCTGTGAATATCCCTGTCATTTGACAACGGATTCGGATTATCCGGTAACGGAGCCGGGCTTGTATCAGGATTTGCTTTCAGAGCTTCCGGAAGCGGGATTTCCGATGGTACGGGGGAACTGGAGCAGCCTTTGGATTGATATCGATGTGGATGAGGAGACTGCGGCGGGAGAATATCCGGTAGAGATTCTTCTGGCAGTAGAAGGAGAAAAAGAGAAGGTGGAGATCACCTGCGAAGTGCTGAATGCAGTTCTCCCGAAGCTTCCGGTTCCCCACACAGAATGGTTTCATGCGGATTGTCTGGCGAATTACTACCATGTGGATGTTTTTTCGGAAGAACACTGGAAAATTGTGGAAAACTTTGTGAAGAAGGCGGCAAAAAGGGGACAAAATATGCTTCTTACGCCGGTATTTACTCCGCCTCTGGATACGGCAGTGGGTGGAGAACGCCGTACCGTACAGTTGGTAGATGTAAAAGCGGAAGGCGATGTGTACATATTCGGATTTGAAAAATTTGACCGATGGGTTGAGATGGCGAAACGATGCGGAATCGAATATATTGAGATTTCTCATTTGTTTACCCAGTGGGGGGCCAAGGCAGCGCCGAAGATCATGGGAGAAAAAAATGGCGAAACTGTGCAGTTATTCGGATGGAATACGGTTGCATCAGGTGAAGAGTATGCAAACTTCCTGCATCAGTTTTTGACCGCTTTGAAGTCTGAACTTGTGAAATTGGGTGTGGAGAAAAAAACGTATTTTCACGTATCGGATGAACCGCAGATGTCACAGCTTGAAGATTACCGGGCGGCAAGAAATATTATCGCGGAAGATTTGAGAGATTATGCAATTTTTGATGCGTTGTCTGATTATGATTTCTATAAAGAGGGGCTGGTATCAGAGCCGGTATGCGCAGTGGACCATATCGGACCGTTTGTTGAGAACCACACAGAAAAATTGTGGGGCTACTATTGCAATGGACAGTTGAAGGATGTAACCAACAGATTTGTCATCATGCAGGGATACCGCACAAGAATTCTCGGCGTACAGATGTATAAGTATCAGTTGGCAGGTTTCCTTCACTGGGGATATAATTTCTATAACTGCCAGTATTCCGTTTATCCTATCGATCCGTACAGGTGTACCGATGCGGAAGGAGCGTTTCCATCAGGGGATTCCTTCCTTGTATATCCGGGAGCGGATGGAAAACCATTGGACTCTCTCAGGATCATGCATATGGATGAGGCTATGAGCGATCTTCGGGCCATGAATTATCTGGAAAGTCTTGTGGGAAGGGAAGCTGTTATGAAATGCATCGAAAGCTGTCCGGCAGAGGAAGTGACCTTTGACAAATACCCGCGGAACTTTACCTATCTGACGGCATGCAGAGAGAGAATCAATGAGGCAGTAAAAAAAGCGCTTGCCTGAACCATCGAGGAAGTAAGAAAATGAAAAAAAGATTATTAATGTTATATGGCGTTAACTGTACAAAAGAAGTATGGGCGTATATGGAACCATATTTTGGTGATTATGACATAGATTATGTTGAATATCCTCATGAAGTGACATTGCAGGCGACTAAAATAGACGATATTACTCAATGGGTATACCAAAATCATCATAGACATCCATATGATGCAGTCATTGGACATAGTATGGGTGGGATAATTGCATTGCAATTAATTTCGCAATATAACATGAAATTCGGTGAAGTGATATATTTAGACACGAATTTAAAACCGGCAGAAAAATTTTACAGAAATATCATGACGCAGAAAAATATGCTGAAGTACGGTGATGAAATTAAGCGGATGTTCAGCGAAGAAAGACAATTTTATCAGGACTGTTTTTTTGATTCTCTTCAAGGCGATTTTGACTATACAAAATATTTATGGAGTATTCCCCAAAAAATTCATGCAATTTATGGTGACAGGGGATTCCGTGAATATCAAAACCGTATTCAAGATTTAAATCTGTCTCATGACATTTTAGAAAAGTTGGACATACGATTTGTTGAGGATGCATGTCATATGATTATGATGGAGAATCCAAAACAATTATCTAAGATTATTAGTGAAATATTGAAATAACAAATCCTGATTGATGGGGTAGAAAATCGGGAAGTTATTGGGAGGTGGCAACATGAAAATGATCATTATCATTATCGTATTGGTCATAGTAATCTCGCTCATCACAGATTCATCCGCAGCCGGAAGAAAAGGCAAAGATAAAATACTGCGCCACAAAAGCGGAAAAAGCATGTTAGATGATTTTGACAAAGAAAGAAAAGATTTGGATAATCTGATGAAATAAAAAACTCCGGGCTTTGGTCTGAAAACGAAAGCCCGGAGCTTTTTTACTGTAAAATCCGTTCCTTATAGTACAGCGGTGACAACCCGTAATATTTCTTAAAAAGTTTACTGAAATGATAAGCATCTTCATATCCAACCGCCGCCGCTGCGGCCTGAATGGAACACCCGGGATCTTCGTCCAGAAGTTCACGGGCTTTTTTCATGCGCAGACTGATCAGATAATTGATGGGCGTATCTCCGGTCTCGCTTTTAAAAAGCTTCGATATATAAAAAGAGCTGAGATACATATTGGCGGCAATCTGATCCAGCGAAATTTTTTCCCTGTAATGTTCTTCCATATATTTCATGATCTGCTTGATGACATACTGCTTATTGATGGACTTAAATTCGTAACGGACATCATTTTCCTCTTTCAGGATTTCCTCCTGAGTCTGCTTCTGATACCGCGCCAGCAGACAGATGACTTGAATCAGATAGGATTTCAACATAAAGCACCGTCCGATTTCCGAAGATTTGGATTCCAGAGCGATGGAGCTGCACAATTGAAACAGAGGAGTTTTCAGTCTCTCGGGAAGCTTTGCGATAATTTCGCGGCCCTCAAAAAGAGGAAAAAATCCCTTAGGACAATTAACGAAATCCACATCGGTAAATGCCAGATAACATTCGGTAAAGGGAGGTGTCTGCTCGGTTTTGGGAATGCTTCGGTGGTAAGTTCCGGGATTGAGCAGAATTACATTTCCCTCGGACACCTGATATTCTTTTCCGTCGATCAGAAAACATCCTTTTCCCTTCAGGATGATTACCAATTCGATGAAATCATGGGAATGGTAATTGGTCTCCTCTTCCGTGCGGTGCATGATGCAGGAAAAGAGAAAGCGGGGATTCAGGTCGCTGTAAGTCAGATCATAGGGGGATTTTTCCATGGAAACGCCATCCTTTCGCGGCAGTAAGATTTTCTGTAACCGTTCGGAGAGTCACAAGAATTATAATTAAGTATACAACATAACACATCCAAAGTACAAGAAATTACATTCCACTTTTTAGGGATAATTTTATAATGGGTAATATTCACAGAGGATTCTGTGGAGTACGGAAAGAGAAAGGGAGGAATTTAAAAATGACAAAAAGTATGACAACAGGAAATCCGGCAAAACTGATTTTATTATTTGCGCTTCCCTTAATCGTGGGGAATATTTTTCAGCAGTTTTACAGTATGGCGGATACCATCATTGTAGGAAGGACCATCGGGGTAAATGCGCTGGCGGCAGTGGGATGTACGGGAAGCCTTTCGTTTTTTATTCTTGGATTTGTTATGGGATTTACGTCGGGTCTGTCGATTATTACGGCGCAGCGGTTCGGTGCGCAGGACGAAGAGGGCGTGAAAAAAAGCTTTGCGGTCAGCATTATGCTGAGCGGGGTTCTGACAATCGTGATGACGGTGATCTCTCTGTTTGCGGCACGCCCGCTTCTGGAGCTTTTGCAGACACCGGCAGAGATTATTGAGGATGCGGAAGCTTATATTCAGATTATTTTCGGCGGGATCATTTCCTGTGTGCTGTTTAATCTGACTTCTAATATGATGCGGGCGCTGGGAGACAGCAGAACACCGTTGTATTTTCTGGTTTTTGCCTGCGTGGTCAACATCGTACTGGATTTTGTGTTTATTCTGGTATTTCAAATGGGAGTGGCAGGCGCAGGTGTGGCTACGGTTCTGTCCCAGCTTTTGTCCGGTATCTGCTGTTTTGTGTTTATTATGAAAAAAATGCCGGTTCTCTGGGTGGAAAAACGCCATTTCCACATGGAATGGGAGGAAATCAAACGCCATTTGAATGCTGCCGTTCCCATGGCGTTTCAGATGTCGATCATTGCGATCGGTGCGCTGATTCTGCAGTTTGCCCTGAATGGTCTGGGCGCTGTGTCTGTGGCGGCCTATACGGCTTCCCAGAAAATCGACAGTATCGCTACCATGCCGATGAACTCTCTGGGCGCAGCGATGGCTACCTATACAGCTCAGAATTACGGGGCGGGAAAGGTGGAGAGAATACGGAAAGGGGTCTTTCAGTGCATTGTGATCTCTGTCAGCTTCAGCCTTATGATGGCGCTGGTAAATATCTTTGCGGGAAGCAAGCTGGTGACCATCTTCGTGGGAAATGAAGGCGGCGAGGTGCTTTCCCTTGCCCAGACGTATCTGACGATCAACGGTATTTTCTATTTTGTACTGGCGCTTTTGTTTATTTACCGCTTTACCCTTCAGGGGCTGGGAAATGCGCTGGTACCTACGATTGCAGGGGTTATGGAATTGATTATGCGGGCTTTCGGTGCGCTGATCCTTGTGGGAAGCTGGGGATTTGCCGGCGCCTGTGCATCGAATCCGCTGGCTTGGATCGGGGCGTGCATCCCGTTGGGTGTGGCCTATTATCTCACAATGGGAAAAATTATGCGCAGAAGAATGGATGAATAAAGAACAGATGGAAAATTCTGTTGGAAAACGCAGAAATGGCGGAGGCGCCCAAAAGTGCCTCCGCCATTTCGGCGTATGATAACGATACAATTTTTAAATAACAAAAATCCCCAGCGCATTCAAAATAGAAGAAACCAGAATGATGATCAAGCAGACCGGAGCCACATATTTGATCATGACTGTAAAAAGCTTCTCCCGCTTAAAGGAGGAGTTCAGCTTTACTTCGTCGGTAATCACCTTTGGCTTTACTACAAACCCGATAAAAAGACAGGTCAGGAATGCGACGATGGGCATCAGGATGCTGTTGCTGATAAAGTCAAAGAAATCCAGAAAACTCATTCCCAGAGGAGTGATGTCCGACCAGACGCCGAATCCCAAAGAGGAGGGAAGAGCTACCGCTATACAAAACAGCGTGATAACAATAGTGGAAAGCTTTCTGCTCCAGTGAAGCTTGTCCTGAGCGATGGAAACGATGGTCTCCATCAGTGAGATGGAGGAGGTCAGGGCGGCAAAAAGAACCAAAATAAAGTACAAAGCGCCCACTAAAGTTCCCATAGGCATGGAATGAAAAACCTTCGGCAGTGTAACGAACATCAGGCCGGGGCCTGCGTTGATGGCAGCGGCATCTCCTCCGCTGAAAGCAAATACTGCCGGAACGGTCATCATACCTGCGAAAAATGCGATTCCCGTATCAAAGATTTCAATGGTGGAAACGGACTGTTCCAGATTGACATCTTTCTTCATATAAGAACCGTAAGTGATCATAATTCCCATGGCGAGAGACATGGAATAAAACATCTGTCCCATGGCAGCCACAATGGTTGTAAAGGAGAAATGTTTCAGATCCGGTTTGATGTAATAAACCAGTCCTTCCAAAGCTCCGGGAAGGGTTACGGAGTAGACGGCAATGCCGACAGTCAGGATAACCAGAATCGGCATCAGGATTTTGCTGACCTGTTCGATTCCTTTTTCCACGCCCAGAAAAACCACAACGGAGGTGACGAGAATGAAGAGGATCAGCCAGAGAATCGGTTCTCCGGTCTGGCCGATAAAGCCTTCAAAGTAGCCGTCCTGTGCGGCGGCCGGGGCATCACCGCCGGCAAATGCGGTAAAATATTTTACAACCCATCCTCCGATGACACTGTAATAAGGAAGAATGATGATCGGGACTAAAGCGGCCAGATATCCGATAAAGGAATATTTTTTATGGAGCTTTTCGAAAGCTCCGATAGCGCTCAGGCCTGTCTTGCGGCCAAGGCCGATTTCGGCGATCATGAGAGCAAAACCAAAGGTTACGGCCAGAATCACGTATACGAGAAGAAAGCTTCCTCCTCCGTACCGGGCGGCCAGATAGGGAAATCTCCACAGATTTCCAAGTCCCACTGCGGACCCGGCAGCGGCAAGGACAAATCCTATTTTCCCGGAAAAATTACTTCGTTTCTTTTCCATAGTTACCCCCTCAAAAGTATGATTGTTAAGATGTAACTGTTCAGGAGATTACTGTTCCGCGAGGTGTTGCCTTGCAATACAAGGCAATCCCGAGACATACAGGCGCTGCGCTGCATGAAATGCAGTGTGTGCATGCATTTGTGATTATGAAGGACAGGGTCCTGAATAGTTACGTTAAGATTAGATGCCGAGGACGAAAGGTATGCTGCCCCGGATATTTAAGATTATAGTATAGGAAGGAACGTTTGTAAAACGGAAATATAAAATCCGGGTACAAAAATATTGACATGCCTGTTATTTGATGGTATAGTTATAAAGCGACATGGAAGTAGGTCTTTTTTTTATGCCTAAAAACGGGAAGTCGTGAAACCCGCAGGCAGAGGAAAAAGTCCGTTGCAACAACGCAAATCAACACAGTGGAGGTGGAAGTCGTGCGCGTAAGAATCACATTGGCATGTACAGAATGTAAACAGCGGAATTACAACATGACAAAAGAAAAAAAGAATCATCCGGAGAGACTGGAAACAAAGAAGTATTGTAAATTCTGTAAGACACACACAATGCACAAAGAGACCAAGTAAGATTACTGGCTTGTAAGAGGTGAAACTATGGCAGAATCTGCAAAAAAAGAAAAGGCTCCTAAGAAGAGCTGGACCAAAGGGCTTAAGTCCGAATTCAAAAAAATTATATGGACAGATAAGAAGACTCTCGTAAAACAGACTGTAGCAGTTGTTTCTATTACGGTTGTTCTGGGTGCGATAATCGCAGTTCTGGACAGTGTAGTTTTGGAGTTCATTAATTTATTGATCAAATAAGGACAAGGGTGATGAGATGGCAGAAGCAAACTGGTATGTAGCCCACACATATTCGGGTTACGAAAACAAAGTGAAAGCCAACATTGAAAAGACAATTGAGAACCGGCATCTGGAAGATCAGATTCTGGAGGTGCGGGTACCGATGCAGGACGTTGTTGAGATGAAAAACGGCGTGAAAAAGCAGGTATCCAAAAAACTGTTCCCGGGATATGTTCTGCTCAATATGGTGATGAATGACGATACATGGTACGTTGTTCGGAATACTCGTGGCGTAACCGGATTTGTCGGACCGGGATCAAAACCGGTTCCTTTGACAGAAGAGGAAATGATTCCGCTGGGTATCCAGAACGAGACTGTCGAAGTCGATTATGCAGAAGGCGACAGCGTAGTTGTTACCGGTGGTGCATGGAAAGATACTATGGGAATGATCCAGAGCATCAACACTCAGAAACAGGTTGTAACAATCAATGTTGAGTTATTTGGTCGCGAAACTCCGGTTGAAATCAGTTTCGCAGAAATTAAAAAGTTGTAAACAACAAAAGGAATCATAGAGATATGATTCGTGGGAGGGAAATCCCCGCAATTACCACATAATAGGAGGTCATTACAATGGCAAAGAAAGTAACAGGCTATATTAAATTACAGATTCCTGCTGGTAAAGCAACACCAGCACCACCGGTTGGTCCTGCTCTGGGTCAGCATGGTGTAAACATCGTACAGTTTACAAAAGAGTTCAATGCTAGAACTGCTGATAAGGGAGATCTGATCATCCCTGTTGTTATCACTGTATACGCAGACAGAAGTTTCAGCTTTATAACCAAAACTCCACCGGCTGCAGTTTTGTTAAAGAAAGCTTGTAATCTGAAATCTGGTTCAGGCGTTCCGAACAAAAACAAAGTAGCTACAATTTCCAAAGACAAAGTAAGAGAAATTGCTGAAATGAAAATGCCAGACCTGAATGCAGCATCCATCGAAGCAGCTATGAGCATGGTTGCTGGTACTGCAAGAAGTATGGGTATCACTGTTGAGGAATAATTCTTAACGTAACGAGGCAATTTATTATCAATCAAAGACGTGGGAGGGCAATCCCCGCAATTACCACAGGAGGTTATAGGAAATGAAACACGGTAAAAAATATTTAGAAACTGCAAAAGCAGTTGATCGTGCAAAACTGTATGATCCGGACGAGGCTATCGCATTAGCTAAAAAAACTGCTGTTGCTAAATTTGATGAAACAATCGAAGCTCATATCAGAACAGGTTGTGACGGACGTCATGCTGACCAGCAGATTCGTGGCGCAGTAGTTCTGCCTCACGGAACCGGTAAAACTGTTCGCGTACTGGTATTTGCAAAAGGCGCTAAAGCTGATGAGGCTCAGGCAGCCGGAGCAGAATTCGTAGGAGCAGAAGAACTGATTCCTAAGATCCAGAACGAAGGATGGTTTGACTTTGACGTAGTTGTTGCTACACCGGACATGATGGGTGTTGTAGGTCGTCTGGGTCGTGTACTTGGACCGAAAGGCTTAATGCCAAACCCGAAAGCCGGTACAGTAACTATGGACGTTACAAAAGCTGTTCAGGAAATCAAAGCTGGTAAGATTGAATACCGTCTTGACAAAACAAACATCATTCACGTGCCAATCGGAAAAGCTTCTTTCACAGAAGAACAGTTAGCGGACAACTTCCAGACGCTGATGGGTGCTATCAATAAAGCGAAACCTTCTGCACTGAAAGGTCAGTTCCTGAGAAGCGTAACAGTCGCTCCTACCATGGGACCTGGTGTGAAGATTAACCCATTAAAACTTGTTTAATTATAAACGTAAAAAGAGAACGCTTCAGAGGGGAACCTCTGGGGCGTTTTTTCGTGACAGCGGGTTACAGACTGATTACAGATCGGCTTGGAGATACTCAGAGATCTTATGCCGGTAAGCCGGCGGAGTAATCGCAGCAGGCGTGTTGAGGCTGTACAGGAACACACTTCCCGGCCAAAATCCCGTAAAATCCCACGTTCACCGATGAAAAACCAGCCTTTTGGACATGAGATGGGAAATTCCATCCATATTGTTCCAATATCCGTCCCAAAACACTTCATTTTGCTTTTGAATAGTGCCTTTTGGACGTATACAGAAAATATCCCCCTATACGTCCAATGTTTTGGTGATATCGTGGACGTATGGAAGTTTATTTTTCTTATATGTCCAATTTTACGATTTCCATGCATGATATGGAGAATAAAAGGCAGAAGTTTGGATGTGAGCGGAGAAAGTTGGCATATATGTCCAATCGAGCAGACCATATGAAAATGAAGCAGATTTTCCGGGGTTGAAGTTTCGGAAGCGTATTTGAAATGTAACAGTTCAGCCTTCTACTGTCCCGCGAGGTGTTGACTTGCAAATGCAAGTCAATCCCGAGACATACGGGCGCCAAATCGCACGATATGCAATTTGTGTGCATGCATTTGTAACTGTGAAGCCTGAAAGGCTGAACTGTTACTATGAAATATGAAAAAATTAAAAAGTATATTGACAACCTATAGAAAAAATGGTATTATACATCAGTATCACGCCGAAGACAGCAGGTGCCGTAAGGCATAAGGACAAAACGCCTGCCGAGGAAAATACATTCTTAGTAAAGAATCGAAGTCCTCTTTGTGTGTGCAAAGAGGTTTTTTTCATTTTGGCGGTACACTAACAAATCTATAAGGAGGTGCACCAATAATGGCAAAAGTAGAACTGAAAAAACCAGTCGTAGAAGAGATCTCACAGATTATTGCTGACGCACAGAGCGTTGTACTTGTAAACTACAGCGGACTGACAGTTGCTCAGGATACACAGCTTCGTAAAGAACTGAGAGAAGCCGGAGTTACTTACAAAGTATACAAAAATACTATGATGAACTTCGCTTTTCAGGGAACACCGTGTGAAGCACTGTGCAAACATCTGGATGGAACAAACGCACTGGCTGTTTCCAAAGATGATGCAACCGCTCCTGCAAGAATCATTGCAAAATTTGCAAAAACAGCTCCGAAGCTGGAACTGGTAGCAGGTGTTGTTGAAAACGGTTATTACGATGAAGCTGGAATCAAAGCTCTTTCCGAAGTACCTTCCAGAGAAGAACTTCTTGGAAAACTGCTTGGAAGCATCCAGTCCCCAATCGCAAACTTTGCCCGCGTCATCAGCCAGATCGCAGAAGCAAAAGAGGCATAAAACTCTTAGCGAGAGCGAGCTGAAAGCGAAGCACGAGGTTAGAGTTTTAGCCGTTCGACTGAGCAAAGCGAAGTCGAACATCCTTTTAACCTCAAGCGAAAGCAAGCTGCCAAGCGCGGCTTGAGGTTAGAAAATTAGCCGTTCGACTGAGCAAAGCGAAGTCGAACATCCTTCTAATCTCCAACGAAAGCAAGCTGTCAAGCGCAGCCTGAGGTTAGAAAATCAGTCGTTCAATCGAGCGAAGTGAGATTGAACTTCCTTAGCAGCATAGCTGCATAACAAACTATAAAAAGAAAAATAAAAATTATTGGAGGTAAATAATAATGGCAAAATTAACTACAGCTGAATTTATTGAAGCTATCAAAGAGTTATCCGTTCTGGAACTGAACGAATTAGTAAAAGCATGTGAAGAAGAATTTGGTGTATCCGCAGCAGCAGGTGTTGTTGTAGCAGCAGCAGGCGCAGCAGAAGCAGCAGAAGAAAAAGATGAGTTCGACGTTGAACTGACAGAAGTTGGACCAAACAAAGTTAAAGTTATCAAAGTTGTTCGTGAAGCAACAGGACTGGGACTGAAAGAAGCTAAAGAAGTTGTAGATAACGCTCCGAAGGTAATCAAAGAAGGCGTTTCTAAAGCAGAAGCAGAAGAAATGAAAACTAAACTGGAAGGCGAAGGAGCAAAAGTAACTCTGAAATAATGCAGAGGGATCTGAAGCTTGCCTGAAGGTAAACATAAGAGGTGCGCATAGAAGACGGTGAAGTCCTTTATGCGCACCTCTTTGCATTACGAAAAATTAAAGGGAATCTAAAACCAGACTGGCCGCGATGACATTATCCATCAGCGGAACCCATGCCTTAGAAAGCTTCAGAATGATTGTTTCGGAAGGAGTCTGCCCGGGTTTTGTAAGGAATTCCACTGCCAGTTGATAAAAAAGCTTTAGATTCGGGTCGGAGGTTTCCGCCAGCTTCTGAATCCGTTCGATCATAATGGAAAGATTGGAAGCTTTCAGATCCTCCATTTTGTGTATGGCATTCATGAAGTGTGTGAACTCACTCTGATCCCATGAAGCAAGCACCGCACATTTACACAGGCCTTTATTAAAGAAGCGCTGATGACGCAGGAAAGCAAAGGCTGTTTCGAAACGTGAAAAATGCTGCGGGGAAAGAAAGACCCTGTGTTCAACCAGTGCAGGAATACATTTTTCTTCCCAACTCATAAAAGTCCCCCCTTTTCTGTACGAGTATTTAAAAAATCTCTTTCTCTGAAAAATTGTTAAGTTTATTATATCTGGAAAATAGTAAGAATTCAAGAGAAATTAAGAGAAAATAGCAGTTTTACTTTACAAAAAAAGATGAAAGACATTAATTGACAAAAAGCCATAGATATTTTCTTGAAATTATGCTTGCCGGGAGCATAAAAAAACCGAGAAAAAATAAAAAAAGAGTATTGACACTATTGACATTCTGTGATATTGTAAAAAATGCACTATTATGGCAAGATATGCCTACTAGTCTAATCTTAGAGATCAAAAAAAGGCATGAGCGGTAATAAATCAAATACACAAGGGGTGAAACGGTCAATGGAAAATAACAGAATACGTCCTATTACAAGTGGAAAAAGTATGCGTATGAGCTACCAGAGACAAAAAGAAGTTTTAGAGATGCCCAACTTGATTGAAGTTCAGAAAGATTCCTATAACTGGTTCCTTGAGGAAGGTTTACGGGAAGTTTTTGATGATATCTCTCCCATTACTGATTACAGTGGGAAGTTGAGCTTAGAATTTGTGGACTTTACTTTGTGCGAAGACGATGTGAAATATTCCATCGAGGAATGCAAAGAGCGGGACGCAACATATGCTGCACCTTTGAAAGTTAAGGTGAGATTGTATAATAAGGAAAACGACGAAATTAAAGAGCATGAGATTTTCATGGGAGATTTGCCGTTAATGACAGCAACCGGTACCTTTGTAATTAATGGTGCGGAACGAGTTATTGTCAGCCAGTTAGTACGTTCCCCGGGTATTTACTATGCTATCGCCCATGATAAAGTTGGTAAAAGATTATTCTCCTCTACGGTTATTCCTAACCGTGGTGCATGGCTGGAATATGAAACGGATTCCAACGATGTGTTTTATGTGCGTGTGGACAGAACCAGAAAGGTTCCGATCACTGTCCTGATCCGTGCACTGGGACGGGGAACAAATGCGGAGATCGTGGAATTGTTCGGTGAAGAGCCTAAGATTCTGGCCAGCTTCGGAAAAGATACTGCAACCTGCTACGAGGAAGGTCTTTTGGAATTATACAAAAAGATCCGTCCCGGCGAGCCGCTGGCAGTGGAAAGCGCAAGAAGCTTGATCAACAGCATGTTCTTTGATCCGAAACGTTATGATTTGGCAAAAGTAGGACGATATAAATTTAACAAAAAACTGCTTCTGAGAAACCGTATTGCAGGTCAGGTTCTGGCTGAAGATGTGGTTGACGTAACTACAGGAGAAATCCTTGCGGAAGCAGGAACAGAAGTGACAAAAGAACTGGCAGATTCTATCCAGAATGGGGCAGTTCCGTTTGTATGGATTCAGACAGAGGAGAGAAATATCAAAGTTCTTTCCAATATGATGGTAGATCTCAGAAACTTTGTGGACTGCGATCCGAAAGAGCTGGGAATCACAGAGCTGGTATACTATCCGGCGCTGGCACAGCTTATGGAAGAGCATGAGGACGAAGAGGAACTGAAAGAAGCGATTTCCCGTCATGTACACGATTTGATTCCTAAGCATATCACAGAAGAAGATATTTTTGCTTCTATTAACTATAACATCCATCTGGAATACGGTTTAGGAAATGATGATGATATCGACCATCTGGGTAACCGTCGTATCCGTGCAGTAGGTGAACTTCTGCAGAACCAGTACCGTATCGGTATGTCCAGACTGGAAAGAGTTGTTCGCGAAAGAATGACAACACAGGATGCGGAAGGTATTTCTCCGCAGTCTCTGATCAATATTAAACCGGTAACAGCAGCGGTAAAAGAATTCTTCGGTTCTTCACAGTTGTCTCAGTTCATGGATCAGAACAACCCTCTGGGTGAGCTGACACATAAGAGACGTCTGTCAGCATTGGGACCGGGTGGTCTGTCCCGTGACCGTGCCGGATTTGAGGTTCGAGACGTACACTATTCCCATTACGGAAGAATGTGTCCTATCGAGACTCCTGAGGGACCAAACATCGGTCTGATCAACTCTCTTGCATCCTATGCAAGAATTAATGAATATGGATTTGTGGAGGCTCCTTATCGTAAGATTGACAAAACAGATCCTAAGAATCCTCGTGTAACGGATGAAGTTGTTTATATGACTGCTGACGAAGAGGATAATTACCACGTAGCACAGGCGAACGAACCTCTGGACGAAAACGGATATTTTGTTCATAAGAATGTATCCGGACGTTATCTGGAGGAGACACAGGAATACGAAAAACGCATGTTTGATTACATGGACGTATCTCCTAAGATGGTGTTCTCCGTGGCTACAGCCCTGATTCCGTTCCTGCAGAATGACGATGCGAACCGTGCGCTGATGGGATCAAACATGCAGCGTCAGGCCGTTCCGCTTATGATTACCGAGGCTCCTGTAGTAGGAACCGGTATGGAAGTAAAAGCAGCCGTTGACTCCGGTGTCTGCGTTGTTGCGAAAAAAGCAGGTACTATTGCGAAATCTTCTTCCAAAGAGATTACAATGAAAAATGATGACGGAACCACAGATGTTTACCGTCTGACAAAATTCCTGAGAAGTAACCAGAGTAACTGTTACAACCAGAAACCGATCGTAGTAAAAGGCGAGCATGTGGAAGCCGGACAGGTTATTGCAGACGGTCCTTCTACTGATAACGGAGAACTGGCTCTGGGTAAAAACCCGCTGATCGGATTTATGACATGGGAAGGTTATAACTACGAGGATGCGGTACTGTTAAGTGAAAGACTGGTTCAGGAGGATGTTTATACATCCATCCATATTGAAGAATATGAAGCAGAAGCCAGAGATACTAAACTGGGACCGGAAGAGATCACAAAAGACGTTCCGGGCGTAGGTGATGATGCTCTGAAAGATCTGGATGAGCGCGGTATCATCCGCATCGGTGCAGAGGTTCGTGCAGGGGATATTCTGGTGGGAAAGGTTACTCCTAAGGGAGAGACTGAACTGACAGCGGAAGAACGTCTGCTGCGTGCGATCTTTGGTGAAAAAGCAAGAGAAGTGCGTGACACATCCCTGAAAGTACCTCACGGTGAATACGGTATCGTTGTGGATGCCAAAGTATTTACAAGAGAAAACGGTGATGAACTGTCTCCGGGTGTCAATCAGGCAGTACGCATCTATATCGCCCAGAAGAGAAAAATCTCTGTTGGTGATAAGATGGCCGGACGTCACGGTAACAAGGGTGTTGTCTCCAGAGTTCTTCCGGTAGAAGATATGCCGTTCCTGCCAAATGGACGTCCTCTGGATATCGTTTTGAACCCTCTGGGCGTACCTTCCCGAATGAACATCGGACAGGTGCTGGAGATTCATCTGAGTCTGGCAGCAAAAGCTCTGGGCTTCAATATTGCTACTCCTGTATTCGATGGTGCGAACGAAGATGACATCATGGATACACTGGAACTGGCAAATGATTATGTAAACTTGAGCTGGGAGGAATTCTCCGAGAAACATCAGGAGGAGCTGCTTCCGGAAGTATATGATTATCTGTATGAAAACAGAGAGCACAGAAAACTGTGGAAGGGCGTACCGATTTCCCGTGACGGTAAAGTAAGACTTCGTGACGGACGTACCGGCGAATATTTCGACAGTGCGGTAACCATCGGACACATGCACTATCTGAAACTGCATCATCTGGTTGACGATAAGATCCATGCCCGTTCTACCGGCCCATACTCTCTGGTAACACAGCAGCCTCTGGGTGGTAAAGCCCAGTTCGGCGGACAGCGTTTCGGAGAGATGGAGGTTTGGGCTCTGGAGGCGTATGGTGCATCCTATACCCTGCAGGAGATCCTGACTGTGAAATCCGATGATGTCATCGGCCGTGTGAAGACTTACGAAGCAATTATCAAGGGTGACAATATACCTGAACCGGGTATTCCGGAATCCTTCAAGGTATTGTTGAAAGAGCTTCAGTCTCTGGGTCTGGATGTTAAAGTGCTGAAAGACGATAATACAGAAGTAGAAATCATGGAAACTATCGACTATGGTGATACCGATCTGCGTTCCATCATCGAAGGAGAGAAAAACTACCATAATGATGAACAGGAATCTTATGGCAGCTATGGTTTCAGCAAACAGGAATTCGAAGGCGAAGAACTGGTTGATGTGGAAGAGGATACCACAGAGGATGCGGCTGAAGATGATATGTTAGATTTCTAGTAGCTGATGAACTGGTTACAATATTGTAATTGTTTAGATAGTCACTTTATAACTGCAAAGGACTCTGTCCTTTGTAGTTACAATTACCTGTGAAAGGAGCAACCAAATGGCTGAAACAACCAATAAAGAAGTATATCAACCAATGACGTTTGATGCGATTAAGATTGGTCTGGCATCTCCGGAGAAGATTCGTGACTGGTCCCGTGGTGAAGTTAAAAAACCAGAGACTATCAACTACAGAACTCTGAAACCGGAAAAAGATGGTCTGTTCTGCGAAAGAATTTTTGGACCTAGCAAAGACTGGGAATGTCATTGTGGTAAATATAAAAAAATCCGCTATAAAGGTGTTGTCTGTGACCGATGCGGCGTAGAAGTAACCAAAGCCAGCGTCCGCAGAGAGCGTATGGGACATATCGAGCTTGCTGCTCCGGTGTCTCATATCTGGTATTTCAAGGGCATTCCGTCCCGTATGGGTCTGATTCTGGATCTTTCTCCCAGAACACTGGAGAAAGTCCTGTATTTTGCCAATTATATCGTTCTGGACCCGGCTGACAGTGGTCTGCAGTCGAAACAGGTTCTGACTGAGAGAGAATATCAGGAAGCAAGAGAAAAATACGGCTATGGTTTCCGCGTGGGAATGGGAGCAGAATCCATCAAGGAACTTCTGCAGGCCATTGATCTGGAAGCAGAATCCGTAGAATTGAAAGCCGGACTGAAGGATGCTACCGGACAGAAACGTGCCCGCATCATCAAACGTCTGGAAGTTGTGGAAGCATTCCGTGAGTCCGGAAACAGACCGGAATGGATGATTATGGATGTAGTTCCGGTAATTCCTCCGGATCTGCGCCCCATGGTACAGTTGGACGGCGGACGTTTTGCCACTTCTGACCTGAATGACCTGTACCGCCGTATCATCAACCGTAACAACCGTCTGAAAAGACTTCTGGAGTTAGGCGCTCCGGATATCATTGTAAGAAATGAAAAACGTATGCTGCAGGAAGCTGTAGATGCGCTGATTGATAACGGCCGCCGCGGCCGTCCGGTAACAGGCCCGGGAAACAGAGCATTAAAATCTCTGTCTGATATGCTGAAGGGTAAATCCGGACGTTTCCGTCAGAACCTGCTGGGTAAACGTGTTGACTATTCCGGACGTTCCGTTATCGTTGTAGGACCGGAACTGAAGATTTACCAGTGCGGTCTGCCGAAAGAAATGGCAATCGAGCTGTTCAAACCATTTGTTATGAAAGAACTGGTGGCAAACGGAACAGCACATAACATTAAAAATGCGAAAAAGATGGTAGAGAAGCTTCAGCCGGAAGTATGGGATGTGCTGGAAGAAGTAATCAAAGAGCATCCGGTTATGCTGAACCGTGCTCCTACACTGCATCGTCTGGGTATTCAGGCGTTCGAACCGATTCTGGTAGAGGGTAAAGCGATTAAGCTGCATCCGCTGGTATGTACCGCATTTAACGCGGACTTCGACGGTGACCAGATGGCTGTACATCTTCCTCTGTCTGTGGAAGCTCAGGCAGAGTGCCGTTTCCTGCTTCTGTCTCCGAACAACCTGCTGAAACCGTCAGATGGTGGTCCGGTAGCCGTTCCTTCACAGGATATGGTTCTGGGTATCTATTACCTGACACAGGAGAGACCGGGAAGCAAGGGCGAAGGTTCCTTCTACAAAAACCTGAATGAAGCGATTCTGGCATACGAAAACGGATATATCACACTGCAGACAAGAATCAATGTCCGCTGTGAGAAAACTATGGCTGACGGTGAGGTTCTTGTGCAGACCGTTCCTTCTACACTGGGACGTTTCCTGTTCAATGAGATTCTGCCGCAGGATCTGGGCTTTGTAGACCGTTCCGTTGCAGGAAATGAACTGCTTCTGGAAGTGGATTTCCACGTAGGAAAGAAACAACTGAAACAGATTCTGGAAAAAGTAATCAATACCCATGGCGCAACCAAAACAGCAGAAGTTCTGGATGATATCAAAGCTACGGGTTACAAATATTCCACAAGAGCAGCAATGACCGTATCGATTTCCGATATGACCGTGCCGCCTCAGAAACCTCAGATGATTCAGGACGCACAGGATACGGTAGATAAGATTACACGTAACTTCAAACGTGGTCTGATTACCGAGGAAGAGCGTTACAAAGAGGTTGTGGAAACATGGAAACAGACTGACGATGCATTGACAAAAGCGCTGCTGACAGGTCTGGATAAATACAATAACATCTTTATGATGGCTGACTCCGGAGCACGTGGTTCCGATAAGCAGATCAAACAGCTTGCAGGTATGCGTGGATTGATGGCGGATACAACGGGTCACACCATCGAACTTCCTATCAAGTCCAACTTCCGTGAAGGTCTTGATGTACTGGAATACTTCATGTCCGCTCATGGAGCACGTAAGGGTCTGTCCGATACAGCTCTTCGTACAGCCGACTCCGGTTACCTGACAAGACGTTTGGTAGACGTTTCTCAGGACCTGATTGTTCGTGAAGTAGACTGCTGTGAGGACAGAGATGAAATTTCCGGTATGTATGTAAAAGAATTTACAGACGGAAAAGAAGAAATCGAGAGCCTGCAGGAACGTATCACAGGACGTTTCTCCTGCGAGACCATCAAAGATAAAGATGGAAATGTGATTGTAAAGGCAAACCACATGATCACACCGAAACGTGCAGCAAGAGTTATGAGGGAAGGTGTGGATGCAAACGGCAATAAATTCAAGGAGATCAAGATCCGTACAATCCTGAGCTGTAAATGTAAAATCGGTGTCTGTGCAAAATGTTACGGCGCCAATATGGCAACAGGTGAGGCTGTTCAGGTAGGTGAATCCGTTGGTATCATCGCAGCACAGTCCATCGGTGAGCCGGGTACACAGCTTACCATGCGTACCTTCCATACCGGTGGTGTGGCCGGCGGCGATATCACACAGGGTCTTCCCCGTGTCGAGGAGCTTTTCGAGGCCAGAAAACCGAAGGGTCTTGCGATCATCACAGAGATTAAAGGTCAGGTTGCTATTAAAGATACTAAAAAGAAACGCGAAATCGTTGTGACGGATAACGAAAGCGGCGATTCCAAAACTTATCTGATTCCTTACGGATCAAGAATTAAAGTTATGGACGGACAGGTTCTGGAAGCAGGTGACGAGCTGACAGAAGGTTCTGTAAATCCTCATGATATCCTGAAGATCAAGGGTGTTCGTGCCGTTCAGGATTACATGATCCGTGAGGTACAGCGTGTATACCGTCTGCAGGGTGTTGAGATCAACGATAAGCATATCGAGGTTATCGTTCGTCAGATGCTGAAGAAGATCCGCATCGAAAACAACGGTGATACCGAATTCCTGCCGGGAAGTCTGGTAGACGTTCTGGATTTTGATGATGTAAATGAAGAGATGGAGAAAGACGGAAAAGAGCAGGCTGAAGGTAAACAGGTTATGCTGGGTATCACAAAAGCTTCTCTGGCAACGGATTCCTTCCTGTCAGCAGCATCTTTCCAGGAGACAACCAAAGTCCTGACAGAAGCAGCAATCAAAGGTAAAGTTGATAAACTGATCGGTCTGAAAGAAAACGTTATTATCGGTAAGCTGATTCCGGCAGGTACCGGTATGAAGCGCTACAGCAACATCCGCTTATCTACAGATGAACTGCTGAAACAGCAGGAAGAAGAAGCAGAAAACGGATTTGAGGAAGAAGAAGAAACTCCGGATACCACGGATGCAATGGTGGATGACATTGCAGAGGAAGATGTGGAAGAAACAATGGAGACAGAAGAGGAAGTTCTTCTGACTGAGGAATAAAAACTGCCGATATAAACAGTAAATATAGAAAGTCAAGGGAAAATCAAATTTTTTCCCTTGACTTTTTATATTTCAAAGGATATAATACAAAAGCGCGCATGGAAATGCAGTTATTTTTGTGTGCGATAATATAAGAATAATAGCAACCACAGAACAAAACACAGGAAAATACTACAGGAGGTGAAATGGAATGCCAACATTTAATCAGTTAGTAAGAAAAGGACGTGAGACTTCTGTTAAGAAATCTACAGCTCCTGCTCTGCAGAAAAGCTTTAACTCTTTAAGAAAAAAATCCAGCGATATGTCTTCACCACAGAAGAGAGGCGTGTGTACAGCTGTTAAAACTGCTACACCTAAAAAACCTAACTCAGCTCTTCGTAAAATCGCCAGAGTACGTCTGTCAAACGGAATCGAAGTAACAAGCTACATCCCGGGAGAAGGTCACAACCTTCAGGAGCATAGCGTAGTTCTGATCCGTGGTGGTCGTGTTAAAGACTTACCAGGTACAAGATACCACATCATCCGTGGTACACTTGATACTGCAGGTGTTGCTAATAGAAGACAGGCTCGTTCCAAATACGGAGCTAAGAGACCGAAAAACAAATAATAGTAACAGCTACTAAATATAAACTAACTTCACAACACTATGTACGGCGATTCCATTTATACCCTGATGGTTGCGGGTAAAATAGAGGAATTTACCAGTGCGAACACATAGTAGACAGTTCTGTTTAACTGCTCAGACTGTCATGTGAGTACCTAAGAGATAATCTATTGATTAAGGAGGGAAGTAACGTGCCACGTAAAGGACATACTCAGAAAAGAGACGTGTTAGCGGATCCGATGTACAACAATAAAGTGGTTACCAAACTTATCAACAACATCATGTTAGATGGTAAGAAAGGTGTAGCACAGAAAATCGTTTACGGTGCATTCGCTAAAATTGAAGAAAAAGCTGGAAAACCAGCAATCGAAGTATTTGAAGAGGCTATGAACAACATCATGCCTGTTCTGGAAGTAAAAGCAAGACGTATCGGTGGAGCTACCTATCAGGTACCGATCGAGGTTCGTCCGGAAAGAAGACAGGCTCTGGCTCTTCGCTGGCTGACTCTGTACTCTCGTAAAAGAGGAGAGAAAACCATGGAAGACAGACTGGCTAATGAACTTCTGGATGCAATGAACAACACCGGCGCATCTGTTAAGAAGAAAGAAGACATGCACAAAATGGCAGAAGCTAATAAGGCATTTGCTCATTACAGATTCTAAAGGAGGAAATCCAATTGGCTGGAAGAGATTATCCATTAGAGAGAACCAGAAACATTGGTATTATGGCCCACATCGATGCTGGTAAAACTACCACCACCGAGCGTATCCTGTACTATACCGGTGTAAACTATAAAATTGGAGATACTCATGAAGGTACTGCTACCATGGACTGGATGGCTCAGGAGCAGGAAAGAGGTATCACCATCACTTCCGCTGCTACAACCTGTCATTGGACACTGGAAGAGCAGACAAAACCGAAGGCTGGCGCTTTAGAGCATCGTATCAACATCATCGATACACCAGGACACGTAGACTTCACAGTAGAAGTTGAGCGTTCCCTGCGTGTACTGGATGGCGCTGTTGGTGTTTTCTGTGCAAAAGGCGGAGTAGAGCCTCAGTCTGAAAACGTATGGCGTCAGGCAGACACCTACAATGTACCTCGTATGGCATTCATCAACAAGATGGATATCTTAGGTGCAGATTTCTACGGTGCCGTTGAGCAGATCAAGACAAGACTGGGTAAAAACGCAATCTGTCTGCAGCTGCCGATCGGTAAAGAAAATGATTTCGTAGGAATCATCGATCTGTTTGAGATGAAAGCTTACATCTACAACGATGATAAGGGTGATGACATCTCCGTAACAGATATTCCGGCAGACATGCAGGACGATGCAGAACTGTATCATACAGAGCTGGTCGAAAAAGTATGTGAGCTGGACGATGATCTGATGATGGCTTATCTGGAAGGTGAAGAACCATCTGTTGAAGAGATGAAAGCAGCTCTGAGAAAAGCAACATGTGAATGTGCTGCTGTTCCTGTTTGCTGTGGTACTGCTTACAGAAACAAAGGTGTTCAGAAGCTTCTGGATGCAATTATCGAATATATGCCGTCTCCAGTAGATATCCCGGCTATTACCGGAACAGATATGGATGGAAACGAAGTTGTGAGACATTCTTCTGATGAAGAACCGTTCTCCGCTCTGGCATTCAAGATCATGACAGACCCATTCGTAGGTAAACTGGCATACTTCCGTGTATACTCAGGAACTATGAATGCTGGTTCTTACGTATTAAATGCTACAAAAGGCAAAAAAGAACGTGTTGGCCGTATCCTGCAGATGCACGCTAACAAACGTGAAGAGCTTTCCAAAGTATACTCAGGAGATATTGCTGCTGCGATCGGATTCAAATTCACTACAACAGGTGATACAATCTGTGACGAACAGCATCCTGTAATTCTGGAGTCCATGGAATTCCCGGAACCGGTTATCGAGCTGGCTATCGAGCCTAAGACAAAAGCCGGACAGGGTAAACTGGGTGAGTCTCTGGCAAAACTTGCTGAAGAAGACCCGACCTTCCGTGCACACACAAATCCGGAAACAGGACAGACCATCATTGCTGGTATGGGTGAGCTGCATCTGGATATCATCGTTGACCGTCTGCTTCGTGAATTCAAAGTAGAAGCTAACGTTGGTGCTCCTCAGGTAGCATACAAAGAAACCATCACAAAACCGGTTGACGTTGAGCACAAATATGCAAAACAGTCCGGTGGTCGTGGTCAGTATGGTCACTGTAAAGTTAAATTCGCTCCGATGGATGCGAATGCAGAAGAAACCTACAAATTCGAATCTACCGTTGTTGGTGGAGCTATTCCTAAGGAATACATCCCGGCAGTTGGTGAAGGTATCGAAGAGGCTATGAAGTCCGGTATTCTGGGCGGATTCCCGGTAGTAGGTGTTCACGCTAACGTATACGATGGTTCTTACCATGAAGTTGACTCCTCTGAGATGGCATTCCACATCGCTGGTTCCATGGCATTCAAAGATGCTATGCAGAAAGCATCTCCGGTACTGCTGGAGCCTATCATGAGAGTCGAAGTTACCACTCCGGAAGATTACATGGGTGATGTTATCGGTGATATCAACTCCCGTCGTGGTCGTATCGAAGGAATGGAAGATATCGGCGGAGGAAAAATGATCCGTGGATATGTTCCGCTGGCTGAAATGTTCGGTTACGCAACAGACCTGCGTTCCAGAACTCAGGGTCGTGGTAACTATTCCATGTTCTTTGACAGATACGAACCGGTTCCGAAATCTGTACAGGAAAAAGTTCTGTCTTCAAAAGGTAAATAAATAAAAATTGGCTTGCAAATATCCTTGATTTGCAATATAATCAAGGATAGCAGGTTTAATGATAATAGTTAAAATTTGCCTGATACAGGCGCATTTTAAGGAGGAAAATAATAATGGCTAAAGCTAAGTTTGAAAGAAGCAAACCACATTGTAACATTGGTACCATTGGACACGTTGACCATGGTAAAACAACTACAACAGCAGCTATTACAAAAGTTCTGGCTGAAAGAGTTGAAGGTAACACAAAAGTAGACTTCGAAAACATCGATAAAGCTCCGGAAGAAAGAGAACGTGGTATCACAATCTCCACAGCTCACGTTGAGTACGAAACAGTAAACCGTCACTATGCACACGTTGACTGCCCAGGCCATGCTGACTATGTTAAAAACATGATCACTGGTGCTGCTCAGATGGATGGCGCTATCCTGGTTGTAGCTGCTACAGACGGTGTTATGGCTCAGACAAAAGAGCACATCCTGCTGTCTCGTCAGGTAGGTGTTCCTTACATCGTAGTATTCATGAACAAATGTGACATGGTAGACGATGAAGAACTTCTGGAACTGGTTGAAATGGAAATCCGTGAACTGTTAGACGAGTACGAATTCCCGGGAGATGATACTCCGGTTGTTCAGGGTTCTGCTCTGAAAGCTCTGGAAGATCCGAACGGAGAATGGGGCGACAAGATCATGGAACTGATGGATGCTGTAGACAGCTACATCCCGAACCCAGAACGTGAAACAGACAAACCTTTCCTGATGCCTGTAGAGGACGTATTTACTATTACTGGTCGTGGTACTGTTGCAACTGGTAGAGTAGAGCGTGGTGTTCTGCACCTGAACGATGAAGTTGAAATCATCGGTATCAAAGAAGAAAGCCGTAAAACTGTTGTAACTGGTATCGAAATGTTCCGTAAACTGCTTGACGAAGCACAGGCTGGTGACAACATCGGTGCTCTGCTGCGTGGTGTTCAGAGAACAGATATCGTTCGTGGACAGGTTCTGGCTAAACCAGGTTCTGTTAAATGCCACACAAAATTCACAGCTCAGGTTTACGTTCTGACAAAAGATGAAGGTGGACGTCATACTCCTTTCTTCAACAACTACCGTCCTCAGTTCTACTTCAGAACAACAGACGTAACAGGTGTTATCAACCTGCCAGAAGGTACAGAAATGTGCATGCCTGGTGATAACGTAGAAATGACAATCGAACTGATCCACCCGATCGCTATGGAACAGGGTCTGACTTTCGCTATCCGTGAAGGTGGACGTACTGTTGGATCAGGCCGTGTTGCTACAATCATCGAGTAATCACTGATTAGTACGAATAAAATTATATAAATCGGTATCATAGGATACCATTGTGTCCAAGCGTAAGATGCCCGTAGAACCTAGGTTCTACGGGTTTTTCTGTTGCTGAAGAGATAGCAAAATGGTTTCGATAAGGTGATAGATTTTTGACATATAAGCGGTATAGTGATACTGCTTCCTAGTGTGTATCCGAGCCCGAAAGCCGTTAAGCATAAGCTGATAACAGCAATCAGACCTTCAAGAGTCAACATCAGTATCCCCTTCTGCAGCAAAATTTCAGATGAATCCCCAAATATACTCTAATAAAAAACTCCAAAAGTTTATCTGTCCTTTTACAAAAATCTGTCGTATAATACCTATAATTAAAAATCTACAGTACATAACGAAGGAGAAAAAACATGGAAAAATCAAGCATCAAGAACCTGTATACCCTGAATGGGAAGGTTCCTGTACTGAGAGCGCTGCCCTTTGGTCTGCAGCACATTCTGGCAATGTTCGTTTCCAATCTTGCGCCGATTACAATCATTGGAGCAGCCAGTGGGCTGGAGGGGGCGCAGATATCCGCGCTGCTTCAGAATGCAATGTTTGTGGCGGGAATTGCAACGCTCATTCAGTTATTTCCAATCTGGAAGATTGGAGCGAAGCTGCCCATCGTCATGGGTGTCAGCTTTACATTTGTAACCATCTTATCTTATGTGGGAGCTTCCTACGGGTATCCCGTTGCGGTGGGCGCTATGCTCATCGGCGGAATTTTAGAGGGATGTCTGGGGCTCTGCGCCAGATACTGGCGGAAAATCGTGACGCCGGTGGTAGCAGCCTCTGTTGTAACCGCAATCGGATTTTCACTGCTTCCGGTAGGAACCCGTTCCTTTGGAGGAGGCTACAGTGAAAGCTTTGGTTCTGCAGAAAATCTGATTTTGGGAAGCGTTACATTGATTTCCTGTCTGGCTTTCAATATTTTTGCGAAATCCTATTGGAAACAGTTGTCGGTTTTATTTGGACTGATCGTGGGATATATTTTGGCATGCTTTATGGGAAATATGGATTTCGCTTCGATTTTTACCGGAGATATGATAGCGTTTCCAAAGTTTCTTCCAATCATGCCGGAGTTTGAGCCGGGAGCCATTATTGCGGTGACAATCATTTTCATGGTTTCTGCGGCGGAAACTATCGGAGACAGTACGGCGGTTGTGGCAAGCGGACTGGGGCGTGAGATTGAAGAAAATGAAATCCGGGGCGCACTGGCTTGCGACGGCTTCTGCAGCGCAATGTCTGCGCTTTTTGGATGCCCGCCGGTAACCTCCTTCAGCCAGAACGTGGGGCTTGTTGCTATGACCGGTGTGGTAAACCGTTTCACTATCGGACTGGGTGCGCTGTGTATGATTTTGGCAGGATTGCTGCCTCCCATCGGAAGATTTTTCTCCAGTCTGCCGGAATCGGTACTGGGAGGATGTACCATCATGATGTTTGGAACGATTATGGTCAGCGGAATCCAGATGATTGCAAAGGCTGGATTTAACCAGAGAAATGTGACCATTGTTGCACTGTCACTGGCGGTAGGTCTGGGCTTTACATCGGCTACAGAGGCTGATATCTGGAACATTTTCCCCCAGATCGTTCAGGATATTTTCTCGGGAAACTGTGTGGCGGTTGTATTTATTGTTTCGATTCTTTTGAGTGTATTCCTTCCTAAAAATATGGAAGCAGGAAAAGTAGAAGAGGAAAGCGGAAAATGAAAAAAATACTTGTAATCGGCAGCCTGAATATGGATTTTGTAATTCGTGTGAAAGAAAATCCGAAAACGGGGGAGACCATTTTGGGAGAATCCGTAAAGCTGGTTCCGGGAGGAAAAGGCGCCAATCAGGCGTATGCCGCAGGAAAGCTGGGCGGAAATGTGACCATGCTGGGGGCTGTGGGGACAGATCCCTACGGCTGTCAGTTGACAGAGAATCTGAAAGGCGTGAATGTGGATACCACCGGTATCCGGATATTGGAAGGCATACCTACCGGACAGGCTTTTGTCTCAGTTTACGACAGCGGGGACAACTCGATCATTGTCATTCCGGGCTGCAATGGGGCAATCACAAAGGAAATGATAGATGAACAGATTGGCTATATTGAGGAGTGTGATTATATCATCATGCAGTTGGAAATCCCTCTGGATGTAGTTCAACATATAAAAGACCTTGCAGTGAAAAAAGGGAAAAAAGTGATTCTGGATCCGGCTCCGGCGGTGGAAGGGCTGAAGGAGGAATTCTGGAAAGGAGTTTCTGTGGTGAAGCCAAATGAAACGGAGCTGGCAGTGCTGACGGGAAAAGAGGTTTCCACACGGGAAGAAATCGCGTCGGCTGCAAGAGTACTTGTGGAAAAAGGCGTGGAGACGGTGCTTGCAACGCTGGGAGGCGAGGGATGTCTGATGGTAAATGCAGAGGGGGAACGGTATTTTCCGGCAGACCGGGTAACGTGCGTAGACAGTACGGCAGCCGGGGACAGTTTTCTGGCAGCTTTTACAGTGGCTCTCAGTGAAGAATGGTCTTATGAGGAAGCGATCCGATTCGCCCAGAAGACAGCTTCGATTGTTGTGACAAGGAAGGGAGCGCAGACCTCAATCCCATGGAGAAAAGAATTGGAAAAATGACGGAAGCATACTATTACAACGGAATGAATAAATCTCAGCAGGCAGCCTACCAAGCGATGAAAACCGGATTCACGGCATTGTCTCCGTCGTTTCTGGTGCCCCGGCTGGAGCCGTGGGATTTAAGCGACATATTCTTTAAGCTGCGTCTGGACTGCCCGGAAATTTTTTATGTGGTGAATTTTAAATACCGCACCTATGGGGATTCTCCCAATATCCAGATGATACCGGAGTATCTTTTCGAGAAGGGAAAGATCAGGGAGCATCAGAAGGCCATGAAAGCCCGGGTGGAAAAACTGGCCCGGCAGGCGGAGAAGCTGGGGGAATGGGAAAAGGAGAAATACATCCATGACTTTATCTGTGAGAACGTGCATTATGATAAGCTGAAAAAGCCCTATTCCCATGAGATCATCGGCCCTTTGGGGCATGGGGTAGGAGTGTGTGAGGGAATTGCGAAAGCAGTGAAGATACTTTGCGATGCGCTGGGAATCTGGTGCATCATCGTCATTTCCGAGGCAAATCCGGAGAAAAATATCAAGTACCGTCATGCATGGAATATGGTAAGGATCGGCGGGAAAATGTATCATCTGGATGCTACCTTTGATAATACTCTCAGTAAAACGGAAATCCGCTATGATTATTTTAATCTGGATGATAAAAGCATTTTCCGGGATCACCAGCCGCTAATCGCAAAGGTTCCGCCCTGCTTAGACGGAGGACGCTTCTACTATCTGGAGAAAAAGCTGTCCTTCACCAAGCAGGAGGATGTGGCAAAACGGACGGCGCAGGCAGTGAAGAAAGGGAGAACTCTCACCTTTCACTGGCGGGGAGGATATCTCACCCGTGAGGTGCTGGATCAGCTTCTGACCATCATCGAGGACAGCGCAAAGACAAAAATGCAGCACGCCCGCGTTTCACTGAACTGGCCGCAGGCGGTATTGAGCGTCAGCTTTACCCCGGAACTGACCGAAGAGATGATGACGCTGGAGGAAGCCAATGAGGGGGAGAAAAACTGATATGCTTATCCCAGCAGCAGGTTTTTAATCCCGTCGATGGCTTCCCGGATTTTTTCGCGGTTCAGGCTGTAAACGACCCGGCTGCCGTCTTTGCGGAGAGAGACAAAATCGTCCACCAGAAGGGCGTTCATATGGTGGGAAATCGTGGCGTTGGACAATCCCAGCGCCTCTTTTAATTCCTGACCGAACATTTCCCGTTCCTTTAAAAGACAGAGAATCCGGATACGGTTTTTATCGGAAAGACTTTTCCAGCGGTCAGCGGTCTGCAGGCTGGCCTGTTCCTGTCGTGCCTTTTCCTGAACAAAGGCGTCTACGTAGATTCCATAGGATACCCGGCCATGGTTCGGAGAAACGTCCAGTATCCGCACACCCACTCCATTGAATCCGAATACGGAATATTCCAGCAGAAGTTCATCCATATACAGATTCCGGATAAACTGCTGGTCTTTCAGAAAATGCGGGGTTTCGCTGGGGGCATTTTCGCGGATCAGCTTTAAAAGAGTCCCTTCATGCCGCTTCAGGACAGCGATAACCGGAGCCAGAAGCTCTTTGACATGTGCAAAATGTTCCTCGAGATTGCAGTAGATTTCATAGCATTCCCATTTGCAGCCGGGATCGGCAGAAAAGTTCCGCAAAAGACGGAAAAATTCGTCAGTACTGGGGGCTGCCGTCTCTTTCGCAAGATCGAAGTCAAAAAGGACATAGTTTGCAAAAAGCTTCTTTCGCTCATTTTCATCCGATCCTTCATGGAAACGGATCATATCGCAGAAGACATCCACCAGATTGTCCCCCAGTCTGTCGGGATCATAGAGTTTAGGGGTAAAGTATAACCGGAAATCTTCTTCTGAAATAGAAGCTTCACGGAAGACCTCTTCTTCCAGAGCAATCAGGGGCTTCATCATATCTTCCAGCCAGCTTTGGATGTAGTTATTCCGTTCCAGCGTATTTTTCAGCCAGTTTTCATAGCCATGATCCTCTCCATAGTGCATGGAAATCAATCGGACGGCCTCATTTTCATAATTGATATCATGGGAAATACGGTAATTCATCGCTCTTTTTCTCCTTTCGATTCACTGTCCAGCACGCGAAATACATTTGCTCTGGCAACATACAGATACATAAAAATATTACAGACGGCTACGATAAAAAAGATGCTGTTGACCTTGAGAAATACAGCCAAAAGGGAACAAACCAGTGCCATAACAGGCATCATGGCCATGAGAAGGGCGTTGGTAATGCCGCTGACTCTTGCCATATATTCCTGCTGTACAAGCCGGACAAAAACGGTGGAAAACAGTACGCTCACCAATCCAAAGCCAAGACCCATCAGAAAGAAACCGATGATGGAGGCAAGGTAAATCACAGGGACAGGCAGTTGATACAGGGGAAGAAAGGTTTCAATCAGATAAACAGGGGAAAACAGCATTCCCGAAATGACGATTCCTTTCCGCACGCCCACTTTTTCTGCCAGCTTCGGGGATGAAAGGGAGCCCAGCAGCATACCGGTCATCATGGCAACACTGAAGGCGGAGAGCGCCTGCGCGTCCAGCTTCAGATAGTCCGCCACAAAGATAGACTGGAAACTGCTGAAAGGTACATTGATCATATTCATGGACATACCGATAGCAATGATTCCCATCAGGATTTTGTGGGAGGTCAGATACCGGAAGCCTCCAACCAGATCCTTTTTATAATCGGCAAGGGTGATGGCCGCTGATTCCCGTTTTTCCCTAAGAGGAATGGTCAGAGTCAAAAATGCAGAAATCACAAAGGTAGCGGCATCAATGAAAAGGGCGGTGTGTGCGCCCAAAAAGGCAATTACGGAACCGGCAAGGCTGGTTCCCACAAGCTCTACGAGAGTAGTTGTGGAGGCTGACAGACTTTTGGCCGCTGTCATTTTATCCATGGAAATGAGTTTGGGAACAAAGGCATTTCCGGCAGGGAGGGACAAGGCCTCCAGAGTGGAGGTAAGGAGCGTGGCAGCCATGAGATAAATACTGGTGATATTGCCTGTGAGGTACAGAAATACAGTGCACAAAACAATAGCTCCGCGCCCCATAGAAGTGAAGGCAAGTACCTTCTTCTTTTCCATCCGTTCCACTAAAACCGCCAGAAAGGGCTGGAAGCAGATGGTGGGAATATAGTTCAGCGCCATGATGAAGGCGATGAGCGATGCGTTTTCAGTTACCTCGTACATGATCCAGCTATAGGCGATGGCATCCAGTGAATCCCCGAAGCGGGAAATCAGTGTTGAGACCAGATGCTGGGTGTAGAGGCGCTCTTTAAGAATGGAACGGTAAGTAATCTTTTCCATAGAGAAATCCTCCTTAACAATGTTTCGAACAATATAAAAAGATATCTTTAGATGATATTCTAAAATACATTTCGATGATTGTCAACAGATAGTTGCAAAAACTATGGATACTCCTTGCTTTTTTGCAGGGATTCCGTTAACATAGTCAGAGGGTGTGAAAGAAAAATATTCAGGAGAAGTAAGTATGAAAGAGAAAGTAAATTTATTGGAGGGGCCTATTGCCGGATCACTGGCGAAGCTGGCGCTTCCGATTATGGGAACCTCACTGCTTCAGATGGCGTACAATCTGACCGATATGATCTGGATCGGAAGAATCGGAAGCAATGCTGTGGCTGCCGTGGGAGCAGCGGGAATGTATATGTGGCTGTCCAGCGGTTTTGCTATTTTGGCGAGAATGGGCGGACAGGTATTGATGGGTCAGTCTCTGGGCGCAGGGAAGGACAAGGAGGCGGTCAGCTATGCCCGGGCATCCCTGCAGATGGGAATCATTTTCGGTTTGATTTTCGGTCTGGTATCGATTTTAGGAAATCGGGGCTTGATCGGATTTTTTAACTTAAATAATGAAGAGGTCATCCGGGATGCCAGATGGTATCTGATGATCACCTGCGGCGGAATTGTATTTAATTTTGTAAATCAGATTCTCACAGGACTGATGACTTCTATGGGAAACAGTGTCGTCACTTTCCGGTCAACGACCATCGGACTGGTCATCAATTTTTTCTTGGATCCCCTTCTGATTTTTGGAATCGGTCCATTGCCGGGGATGGGGGCGGCAGGTGCGGCTATTGCCACCCTTCTGGCGCAGATCATCGTGTTTTTGGTATACCTGCGATTTGTCCGCAGGGAAACGGTGATATTTCAGCATATCCGGATTCTGGAGATTACAAAAATCAGATATTTCCGGGAAATTTTGATGGTGGGACTTCCCACGGCTGTCCAAAGCCTGATTTTTACTGCAATCTCCATGATCATCGCAAGGATGATCGCCGGATGGGGAGATGCTGCGGTGGCCGTCCAGAAGGTTGGAAGCCAGATTGAGTCCATCTCATGGATGACTGCCGATGGATTCGGCAGTGCGGTAAATGCATTTACTGCGCAGAATTACGGTGCAGGCAGGAAGGACCGGGTAAAAAAAGGATATCACACGGCGCTGGGAATCGTGCTGATCTGGGGCTGCTTTACTACGTTTGTACTGGTGGCATTTCCGGAGATGCTGTTTAGGATTTTTATTTCCGAGCCGGATGTGATTCCTATGGGTGTGGATTATCTTAGGATTCTCGGGGTGTCCCAGTTGTTTATGTGCACTGAGGCCGCTGCGGCGGGAACCTTTCAGGGAATCGGAAAGACCATGCAGCCCTCCATTGTGGGAATCGTGTGCAATGGGCTGCGTATTCCGTTAGCGATGCTGCTGGGCGCTACGGTGTTGGGATTGAACGGCGTATGGTGGAGCATCAGCATCAGCAGTGTGCTGAAGGGAACGGTGCTGCCGCTGTGGCTGGCGTATACATTTGTGAGGATGCGCAAGGCGCATCAGCAGTCTTAAAACAGGAAAGAGGCCCCGCAAATATTTTCGTGAGAAGATATTTGCGGGGCCTCTTTCCTGTTTTGAATCAGTGTCTGGCTGCCTTTTTGTCAAAGGCATGAATCCAGTCCGATTTGAGATAAAAAAGTAAAAACGTAATGGAACTGAGAGACCATGTGAGAGGATAAGCCCAGAAAATCACATGGATGGAAGGAATTACCCTGACAATGGCCGTGATGTAAGTAACTCGGACGATGCACCAGAAGATCAGCATGACAAACATGGGGACGGTGGATTTTCCGGCTCCCCGAAGGAGACCTGCGATACAGTGGGAAAATGCCAGCAGGAAATAAAACAGAGTGACTGTCCGCGCCTGCTGTACCCCGTAAGCGATGACTTCCGGATCGCTGTTAAAGACTGCGATCAGTTTAGGTGCGGTAAGGAAAATCGTGATGCCCACCAGCTCTGCCAGAATCAGGCTGCAGATAATTCCGAAACGGGCGCCCTTTTTTGCACGGTCATATTTTTTTGCTCCCAGATTCTGACTGATAAAGGTAGTCAGGGACATGGAGAAGCAGGTAATAGGCAGGAAACCGAAGCCTTCGATTTTGGAGTAGGCCCCGCATCCGGCAACAGCCATTTTCCCGAAGCTATTGATGTTGGACTGAACCACCACATTGGCAAGGGAAATAATGGAGTTCTGCACCCCGGCAGGCAGTCCGTTGGAAACAATCTGTTTCACCATATAAGGGTCCAGATGGATTTTCCTCAGAGAAACACGGTATTCGTCAGGGCTTTTCCGGGTAAGGCGGTACAGACAGAGGGCTGCGCTGACAAACTGCGAAATGATCGTAGCGGCAGCAGCAGATCCCACGCCCAGATGAAAGACGCCGACAAATAAAAGATCCAGAACGACATTGACCATGGAAGAAAAAATCAGGTAATACAGGGGATGACGGCTGTCACCCACGGACTGCAGAATCCCCACAAAGTTATTGTACAGCACAAAGGGCAGGGAACCTAAAAAATAGATTCGGAAATACAAGATGGAATTGGGCAGCACATCCGCCGGAGTTTTCATCAGAATCAGAATCCGGGGCGCCAGAAGGAGCCCTGCGATGGTCAGCAAAAGCCCAGATAAAATGCCGAAACCGATGGTGGTATGTATGGCTTTTTGAAGCTCCTTCGTCTGACGGGCTCCAAAGTACCGGGCAATGACAACTCCTGCGCCGATAGCAATCCCATGGAAAAATCCTACCAGAAGAAAAATCAGGCTGCCGGAAGAACTTACGGCTGCCAGCGCGTTGCTGCCGAGAAAATTGCCGACGATCAGAGAATCGGCGGTGTTGTATAGCTGCTGAAACAAATTTCCGAGAAACAGGGGAAATGCGAATGCAGTCATCCGTTTCCAGATCGGCCCTTCGGTCAGCAGTGTTTTTGCTTGAACTTTATTCATGTGAAAACCCTCCTCATATTTTAACAGAAGAAAGACATCCTGCCTGATGATGCAAGATGCCCTTTTTATTATAGCACAATTCCTGTGTTTGGAAAGAGGAAGTTACAGCAACAAGTCGGTTGATATTGGAGTCAAAAAATACTATACTGTCAATTAGAATACTTAAAGAGCTTAACGGAGGAAAAATGATGGAGCAGGTAAGACTGGGAATTATCGGGATTGGAAACATGGGGAGCGGACATTGTGAGAGGGTATTGAAAGGGGAAATACCCGGGATGAAGCTGTGTGCAGTTGCCGACTTGAAGGAAAGCCGCAGAAAATGGGCAAAAGAACAGCTTCCTTGTATGCAAAAAGAGCAAAAAGAAACAGTGAAGATTTACAAAACAGCGGAGGAGCTGCTGGAGGATGGGGAACTGGATGCAGTGCTTATCGCAACGCCCCATTATGAGCATCCCCGTCTGGTAATGGAGGCTTTGAACAGAAATCTTCACGTGATGAGCGAAAAACCGGCAGGAGTATTTACCAGTCAGGTGAGGGAAATGAATGCGGCAGCAGAAAAAAGCAGCAGAGTTTTCGGCATGATGTTTAATCAGCGTACGAATCCGCTTTACCGGAAAATGCATGAGCTGGTCACCGGCGGGGTATACGGAAAGATCAAACGTGTAAACTGGATTGTAACGGACTGGTATCGTTCACAGGCGTATTACGATTCCGGCGACTGGCGTGCCACATGGGACGGAGAAGGAGGAGGGGTGCTTTTAAATCAGTGTCCCCACAATCTGGATCTGCTTCAGTGGATCTGTGGAATGCCCTCCAAAGTACAGGCATTTTGTCATGAAGGAAAATGGCATAACATCGAGGTGGAAGATGATGTGACAGCTTATCTGGAATATCCTGACGGGGCAACGGGAGTATTTGTAACTTCCACGGGAGATGCGCCGGGAACCAACCGCTTTGAGATCGATATGGAAAAAGCAAAAATGGTCTGCGAGGACAGTAAACTTTCTATTTACGAGCTGGAAGAAAATGAAAGAGAATTTTGTTTTCAGACGAAAGAGGGATTTGCAAAACCGAAAGGACAGTGGATCACCGTGGAAACGGAAGGCGAAGGTCTTCAGCATACAGGAATCCTGAGAGCATTTCGGGATGCTATTGTGGAGGGGAAACCGCTGGTGGCAGAGGGTACAGAAGGAATCCGGGGTCTGACGCTTTCCAATGCCATGCACCTGTCCAGTTGGCTGGGAAAGGCTGTGGAGATTCCCTTCGATGAGGAGCTTTTTCTGGAAGAATTGAATAAACGAAGGGCATTATCAAAGAAAAAGAGCAGTGTACAGGAGATGACTTTTGACACCGCAGGAAGTTATGGAGGAAATTTATGATGCGCAGAGGAATGATAAATAATTGCAGTATTTCGGGATTTTCTGATGAAATCAATCAAAGTATAAAGGTGCAGACAGAAGTTTTGGAAGAGCTGGGGCAGCAGTATCTGGAACTGCGCAGCGCAGACGGAATCAATGTGGCCGACCTGACGGCAGAACAGGCAGAGGAGCTTTGGCGGTTTCTGGATGGCAGAGGCATTCAGGTTTCAGCAATCGGCTCCCCCATCGGAAAAATTTCCATTACAGAGGATTTTGAGGAGCATTTTAAAAAATTCTGTCATGTGGTCAGTCTTGCTAAGATTTTTCATACACCATATATCCGGATGTTCAGCTTTTTTATCCCGGAGGGGGAAGAGCCGGAGATATACCGTGAAGAGGTACTGAAACGAACCGCCAGAATGGCGGACTATGCAAAAAAGCATCAGGTAATCCTGCTCCATGAAAATGAAAAAGAAATTTACGGAGACACCGCAGAACGCTGTCTGGATCTGATGAAAAATTTTTACGGTGAAAATTTCCAATGCACCTTCGATTTTGCTAACTTCGTTCAGTGCGGACAGGATACGATGGAAGCGTATCAGATGTTAAAGCCTTATATTGCGTACATTCATGTGAAAGATGCGCTGGCAGAAAATGGTGAGGTAGTACTGCCCGGGGATGGGGACGGAAATGTAAAAGAGATTTTGCGCATGCTTGAGCAGGAAGGGTTTGAGGGATTCCTGAGTCTGGAACCTCATCTGGTAAATTTTGCCGGACTGGAAAATCTGGAGAGAGATGCGAAGGAAAGAAGGGAAAAAGACGGTATCGAAGCGTATAAAAAGGCGTATGGAAGATTACTGGAAATAGGAAAAAAATAAAATAGAGGTGAAATTTGATTCATCAAAAAGAAAATGATGGAATATGAGCGAATCTGGGTGGATTTAACAATGAGATAATAAAACATGGAAAATTTAACGCATATTTTATAAGGCTTAACCGGGGTCTGATAGAAAAAGGGGTCTTTTTTTCCTATACTGGACTTGTTTCAGTAATGTGAAATAAGGAGGAAAAGTTATGAAAAAAAGAGTGATCAGTTTATTTTTGGCATCCATTATGACAACAGGATTATTGGCAGGATGCAGCAGTACAGAGACAGCTCAGGCTGCTGTAAAAGAAGATACGAGCACAGAGGAGGCAGTGGAAACAGCCGCTAAGACCGAGAACAATCAGAAAACCGATGAGGCAGCAGCAAAAGATCCAAAATACGTGTTTCTGTTTATCGGAGATGGAATGAGCTATCCCCAGATTCAGTTGACCAATTATTTTTTAAGCGCAAATGAAGCAAAAAAATCAGGAGAGACCGTTACGGTGGACGGAGAAGAGAAGGAGGTACTTTCCAGCAAAAACAATCTGAACATGATGAATTTCCCTGTTTCAGGCTCTGCACAGACGTACGACAGCACTTCCTTCGCACCGGATTCCGCTTCTACAGCTACATCCATTGCTACAGGAAATAAAACATGGAGCGGAAGCATCAATGTGAGCACTGACTTTACGCAGGAGTATGAGACTATTGCGGAGAAACTGAAAGCTCAGAAGGATTACAAAATCGGCGTGATTTCCAGTGTAAATATTAACCATGCAACGCCGGCGGCATTTTATGCACATCAGGCATCCAGAAACGATTATTATGAGATCGGATTGGAACTGATCGAAAGCGGTTTTGATTATTTTGCCGGAGGAGCGCTGTTAAAACCAACAGGAGCTGAAGAGGATCAGGAAGATTTGTACGAGCTGTCAGAAAAGAGCGGATATAAGGTAGTGAAGACCCAGAAGGAAGCGGAAGCTCTGAAAGCCGGAGACGGAAAAGTTCTGATTGTTGACGAGCATCTGGCAGACAGTGACGCTATGGCTTACGATATGGATTTGGAAGAGGGTCAGTGGGCTCTGGCAGATTACGTGGACAAGGGTATTGAGATGCTGGACAATGATAAGGGCTTCTTTATGATGGTTGAAGGCGGAAAGATTGACTGGGCCTGTCATGCAAATGATGCGGCATCCACCATCAGCGATACCATTGCGCTGGACGAAGCAGTTGCAGAAGCGCTGGAGTTTTACGAGGAACATCCGGATGAGACTCTGATTCTGGTAACGGGTGACCATGAAACCGGTGGTCTGACTATCGGATATGCAGGAACCAATTACGATACGTTCCTGACAAATTTCAACAACCAGAAAATCTCCTATGCAAAATACGATTCTGATTATGTAAGCAAATACAAAGAAGAAAAGACTGATTTTGATACAGTGATGAAGGATGTAACCGAGCTGTTCGGCCTGAAAGCGCCGGAGACAGAGGGAGCAGAAGATTCTGCTAAGAAAGACAGCGCAGACAAACATCCGGAATCCGGGGATGACGGAACTCTGACTATGACCCAGTATGAGTACGATACCCTGAAAACAGCTTATGAGACAACTATGAGCAGAACCGGTGAAGAGGAAGAATTTGCTCAGGATGAATACGTAAGATACGGAAGCTATGAACCGCTGACCGTGACCATCACCCACATTCTGAACAATAAGAGCGGAATCAATTTCGGTTCCTATGCCCATACAGGACTTCCGGTTGAAGTATTTGCTCAGGGTGCAGGACAGGAAGAATTCGGCGGCTACTATGACAACACAGACATCTATGACAAGGTTGCAGCACTGACAGGAGTAAAATAAGAGATGAAGAGAGTTCTTTTTCAAAAGAAAAACTCTGTACTTCTGATGATCGTAATAGGCATTTTGCTGACAGGTATCCTCATGGCCATTCCGACAGGCTATGAGGATGCCTTGATTTATCAGGATATGGAGAGGGCAACCGGAAAGATTATCAGTGTGGATAATTCGGCGATAAAAAGCTCAGGACTGATCCAGTCCGGCGAGCAGTCCTGCCGGATGCTCATCGAAACCGGAATATTTAAGGGGCAAGAAGTAACGGGAGTAAATTTCCTGAGCGGCTCACTGGAAAAGGATAAGATTTTCAAAGAAGGCGAGAAGGCGCTGGTTACCATCAGCCATAATGGAACAGAGGTAAACTCCGTTGTAATGTCGGACCACTATCGTCTGGACAAGGAAATCATACTTCTGGGTGGATTTGCCCTGCTGTTGATTCTGGTGGCAGGAAGAAATGGCCTGCTGGCAATCTTTTCCTTTGTGATCACGATCCTTACCATATGGAAGATACTGGTTCCCGCATATCTGAAGGGGTATTCTCCCGTGTGGATCGGAATCGCTATCACGGTTTTTCTGACGGTGATGATTATTTTCTTTGTCTATGGATTTGACAGGAAAACTGTAACCGCCTCCATGGGCGCGCTGCTGGGGATTCTGACTACCTGTGTGCTGGGAATGGTGTTTACGGATCTGTTTAAGATTCACGGTGCAGTCATGCCGGATTCAGAATCACTTTTGTACAGTGGATTTCAGAATCTGGATCTGACGGCCATCTTTATGAGCAGTATTTTTATCGGTGCTTCCGGAGCGATGATGGATCTTTCCGTGGACATCACCTCGGCGGTATCTGAAGTTGTAGAGAAAAAGCCGGATATTTCATGGAAGGAAGCGGCAAAATCAGGAATGAATGTGGGCAGAGCAGCTATGGGAACCATGACGACAACACTGCTTCTGGCTTATTCCGGCGGTTACATCACATTGCTGATGGTTTTCATGGCGCAGGGAACGCCGACGGATCACATTCTCAATTATAAATATGTGGCGGCAGAGGTGCTGGATACGGTTGTGGGAAGCTTCGGGCTGGTTACCGTGGCGCCGTTTACCGCGCTGGCAGCGGGAATTTTGCTGACTGCAGGAGTCAAAAATTCCGCTGCAAGAAACGGGGAATCAAATTTGTAACGCTGCAGAGAGGGACACTCCAATTGAGTGTTCCTTTTTACTGTGTTCAACGCAACAGAATAGTAATCGCCCCTCCTCTGTAACTATTCAGCCTTTCAGGCTTCACACCTCGCGGGACAGTAGAAGGCTGAACTGTTACCCTCCTCTGCTTCTTTTTTGAAATAAGGCTGGTGAATGAGCGAAGAGGCTGGTATAATAAAAGCGGTGTGCGAAGCAGGACTTCGCATAAGAGAAGCTGATAATGATATTTTTGCATGTCCCGCAACGAAAAGTGGGGCAGAGGAAGAGAGGTAAAGAGTGGAAAAGAAAATTATTCAGGTGGACGAAAAAGTCCCCGCAAAGCTGCTGATACCGCTGAGTATCCAGCACATGTTTGCCATGTTCGGCGCGTCCGTTTTAGTGCCGTTTGTGTTTGGTATCAGTCCGTCCATCGTACTTTTGATGAACGGTATCGGAACGTTTCTGTTCATCCTGATCACGAAGGGAAAGGCTCCGGCGTATCTGGGCTCCAGTTTCGCATTTCTGGCTCCGGCAGGAGTGGTGATTGCAAAATACGGATTTGAATATGCACAGGGCGGTTTCGTGGTTGTAGGTCTCTGCGGCTGCGTGCTGGCATTTATTATTTACAAATTTGGCACTAAATGGATTGATATCGTGCTTCCGGCAGCAGCCATGGGCCCGGTGGTAGCCCTGATTGGTCTGGAACTGGCCGGTACGGCTGCAAGCACCGCCGGATTGGTTGGTGTGGAAAAAGTTGATGTGAAAAATGTGATCGTATTTTTAGTAACTCTGGGAGTTGCCGTATTCGGACAGGTTCTGTTCAGAGGCTTCCTTTCCGTTATCCCGATCCTGATTGCGATCATTGCAGGATATGAGGCTGCAGCTTTATGCGGAATGCTGGATTTTCAGACGGTTGCCGAGGCGTCATGGTTTGCGGTTCCCCAGTTTCAACTGGCCAAATTTAAACTGGAACCGATTTTAACGATTCTTCCGGTTATCCTTGTTATTGCGTCGGAACATATCGGGCATCAGATTGTAACGGGAAAAATCATCGGCAGAGACCTGATCAAAGATCCGGGACTTCACCGTTCTATTTTTGCAGATAATTTCTCCACAGCCATTTCCGGTCTGATCGGTTCCGTACCTACAACCACTTACGGAGAAAATATTGGTGTTATGGCAATCACAGGTGTCTACAGTGTACGGGTAATCGGAGGTGCAGCCCTGATTTCCATTCTGGTTTCCTTCTGCGGAAAGCTTTCAGCGCTGATCAGCACCATCCCGGATCCGGTGATCGGCGGAATTTCCATTCTCCTTTACGGCATGATTGGAACCTCCGGCCTGAGGATTTTGGTGGATAACCGGGTGGATTACGGAAAATCCAGAAATCTGACGCTGACTTCCGTAGTATTTGTCATCGGACTTTCCGGAATCTCCCTGAGCATGGGCAACGTGAAGCTGACCGGAATGGTTCTGGCAAGCGTGGTAGCCATGGGACTGAGCCTGATTTTCTATGTGCTGGACCGGTTCCACCTGACAAACGATCAGGAGGGCTGACACAGGATAAGGAGCTGTTTGACGGGGAAAAATACCTTTTGTCCCATACATCATAATATGGATACAGAAATACTCTTCCGAATGGTTTTCGGGAGAGTATTTTATTTCCGCAGTGGTTTTTTGATTTTGTAGGGAGGATATAGAGAATTATGCGGTAAAATACTATTGATGATATTTTCTGATTTGGAGGGAATTTTTTAATGAAAGAAAAAATATTGATCGTAGACGATGAAAAGCCCATCCGGCAACTACTGACAGACTATTTTCAGCTTCAGGGCTATCAGGTGTATACAGCGGAAAGCGGGCTGGAGGCATTGAAAAAAGTGGAGGCGGGACCGGATCTGATTCTGCTGGATATCAATATGCCCCAGATGGACGGTCTGGAGGTATGCAAGAAAATAAGAGATTACGTGAGCTGTCCCATTCTTTTTCTGACGGCGCGGATTGAGGAACAGGATAGGGTCAACGGACTGATGATCGGAGGGGATGATTATATTGTGAAGCCCTTCGCCATTCAGGAACTGGGAGCAAGGGTGGCGGCTCATCTGCGGAGGGAGAAACGAGGGCAGAACAGGGAAAATGTGCGGTTTGGGAAGGAACTGACCATCCATTATTCCGCCCGGCAGGTATTGTATCAGGGAACGGCAGTCAATTTTACAAAGACAGAATTTGACCTGATTGAATTTCTCTCCCTCCATAAAGGACAGGTTTTTACTAAGGAGAGGATTTATGAACTGGTCTGGGGATATGACAGTGAGGGCGACAGCAGCATTATCATGGAACATATCCGAAGGATTCGGCTGAAACTGCGAAGATACACGGAACAGGAATATATAGAAACGGTGTGGGGAGTTGGCTACAGATGGATTGGATAGATGAATGGGCGGAAAAGGTAAGGAAATGGATTACACGGATGGACTTGAAGCGTTCGCTGGTATTTTATATGCTGATGGGTTTGCTGGGAGTTCTGGCAGCCACTGTTTTAACGGAGCAGATCTGCAGCAGTTGGATGGAACTGATCATAAGCCCCTATAAAAATCGGGAGATTTTGACGGGGTATACACCGGAAGGGAGAAAAGTTTTCTTCCATCAGGGCGTCAGTCCGGAGCTTCTGCCTGCAGGTACCAGATTGCTGCTGGTGATTTTACAGGAGGTTGTGATGCAGTTTTGCGTGATTCCATACACGATGATTGCAGTAATACTGGTGGCGGGAATATATTACAGGAACCGGCTGAAGGCGCCGATTCAGCTTCTGGTAAAGGAAGCGGAGCAGATTGGAAATAACCGGTTGGATTATTCCTGCCGTTATGAAAGCGGGGATGAGATGAGCCTTGTCTGCAATGCGGTGGATAAAATGAGACAGCGGATCGGGGAAAATCAGGGGAAAATATGGGAGCAGATGGAGGAACAGCGAAGGCTGAAAGCGGCCTTCGCCCATGATATGCGCACCCCTTTGACGGTTCTTAGGGGATATGTGGATCTTTTGACAGATTATCCCGGACAGGATGGAATTTCAATGGAAAAGCTGCAGGAGATTCTGGAAATGATGGACAGCCAGTTATACCGTCTGGAGGAATTTGCCAATACCATGAAAGATATTCATGTTTTGGAGGACCGAAAGGCAGAGAAAAAGAAGCTTCGTCTGTCAAAGGTGGAAAAAAGCCTGAGGGAAATGACCGGAATCTTAAACCAGACCCGGAGCATCCGGCTGGAAATAACCGGGGATACCGACCCGGAAACGCTCCTTGAAGCAGATCTGTCCATCATCTGTGAGGTGGCGGATAATCTGATTTCCAATGCGCTGCGCTATGCAAAGAAGGAAATTCTGCTTCAACTGGAATACCGCAGGAACACAAAAACTCTCCGGCTTTATGTGAAGGATGATGGCAGAGGGTTCAGCGGTGAGGAACTGAAAATGGCCATGAATCCCTATTATGGTGAGAATAAAGGGGAGAACCATCATTTCGGAATCGGCCTTTCCATCTGCCGGACTCTCTGCGAAAAACACGGAGGGAATCTCACGCTGGCTAACAGCCTTCAGGGAGGCGCCATTGTGTGCGGAGAATTTTGTGCCTGAATTTTTGAGAAAATAGAGAAAATATAGAGAATTGTTGTTTATGCTGGAAGGGAAAGAAAGGAGAGTATTGTAATGACAGAAATTGTATTGAAGGATTTGAATAAGTTTTACGGCAAAAAACAGGTTCTCAAAAATGTGAATCTCACCATTCCGCAGGGAATGTTCGGCCTTTTGGGACCAAACGGGGCCGGAAAGACTACGCTGATGAAGATTTTATCTACCCTGCTTCCGAAAACGGGTGGCGAAGTAAAGGTGTGCGGAGTGGATATCTCCCATGACCGGGAAATCCGCAGGATGATCGGCTATCTTCCGCAGGATTTTTCCATGTATGGAAATATGACGGCCTACGAGGCGATGGATTATCTCGGCGTGCTTTCCGGTATGGATAAGGCGAAGCGAAGAGAGCGCATCCCTATGCTTTTAGAACAGGTAAATCTGGCAGACAACAGCAGAACCCGCATAAAAGCAATGTCGGGAGGAATGAGAAGGCGGCTGGGAATCGCACAGGCAATTCTCCATGATCCCAGAGTGCTCATTGTGGATGAACCTACGGCAGGTCTTGACCCGGAGGAGAGAGTGAGGTTTCGTAACCTCCTGTGTGAGATTGCTGAGAGAAGGATTGTGATTTTGTCCACCCACATTGTGGGAGACATAGAAGCAACCTGTGAAAATATCGCAGTGCTTGATAAGGGAAATCTGCTGTTTCAGGGAACGGTAAGCCGCCTTCTGGAGGAAGCGGAGGGAAAAATATTTACGGCAAATGTATCCCGGATGGAGCTTCCCATGCTGAAAGAACAGTATCCGGTGACTGGAATGCTGATTCAGGGAAATCAGGCGCAGGTACGTTTTGTGGCCTCCGGACGGCCCTTTGAAAATGCAGCTCCCTGCCAGCCTAATGTAGAGGATGCCTATATGTATCTGATGCAGATGAAAAGAGGTGACTGCTGATGTTTGGAACCTTATTTTTGAAAGAATGCAGGCAGACGCTGAAGGGGCTGACCTATTATATCCTGCTGGCAGTGCTGGTTTTATTTTTCGGGACACAGATGGGGAACTTTGAGCCGCTGGTAAAGCCGGTGGAGGGGCAGGAAAATTCCTACGGCATGAAAGCCAGCGAAGATAAACAGAAAATTATGAGCGTAACCCTAGCCATGCTGGCAATGGATTTTGAAGCGAACGCTTATAATGCTTATCCGGTGGGATTTTATAAGCGGGTTACCCTGAATGAAGCAAAAAAAGAGAAAATCCATCAGATTCTGAAGGAATGCACCGGATTGGAGGAAGGGTACGCAGATGCGATCGTCAGTGAAAGTATCACGGAGGAAGAGGCACCGTTAATTATAATGGGAGGCAGAAGCGGAGAACTTGCGCCTGCGGCTTCTCTCACCTATGAACGTTTTCTGGAACTGATGGGGCAGGCAGATAAAATCATCGGCGGCGGCACAAATTACAATCCGGAGCAGGTAAATACCAATGCAACAGAACCGAAAACTTATGAGGAAGCTTTGGAGGAATATGAGGCGACCATTTATACAGATCGGATTTCCGGAGCGTATGCCCGTCTGTTCTGTGACTATATGGGAATTATACTGGGGCTGATTCCGGTGTTTATCGCTGTGACAAGAAGCAGCAGAGACCGGAGGGCTCAGGCAGATGAGGTGATCTATGCGAGAAAAATTTCCTCCGGGGCGGTGATTCTTTCCAGATATCTGGCCATCGTGGTCATGATCGGAATCCCGGTACTCCTGATCAGCCTGATGCCACTGCTTCAATGTGTATATTATGGCAAAACGCTGGGTGTGGCTGTGGATATCTTTGCATTTTTGAAATACTTCGGTGGATGGCTTCTCCCGATCATAGCGGTGGTTACCGCATTGGGATTTTTCATGACGGAACTTACCAATGGCCCTGCAGCGATTCTGATTCAGGGAGTATGGTGGCTGGTAAGCATTTTCATGGGTTCGGTGAATTTGGTTGGAAGCGTAGGCTGGGGACTGATCCCCCGATTCAATAATTTCGGTGAAACGGCTGTCTGGCAGCAGGTATTCCCTCAGATGGTGGTAAACCGGATCTTTTACAGTTGTTTTGCCATAGCGCTGGTGGCAGGCACTATTGGAATCTATCATCTGAAACGGAAAGGGGTACTGGGAAATGGCAGGAAAATTTTGGGCAATCGGAAAAGAGTATCTTAAACATCATTATCTGGGACACCTTCTGGCGGCATTTCTCTTTTGTATCTTTGCTCCTGCGGTAATCGGAATCGAGGCTCTGGACGAGCTGCAGTCAGCAAAGGTGGGGGAAATGTATCTCTGCCTTACGGGAATTATTCTGCTGGTACCGCTTTTTATGCCTGATCAGAGAAGAGATATCCGGGATCTGATTGCAGCCAGAGAAACTCCCATGATTCAGATTCACTTGATCCGGCTGCTGGAGAGTATGGTGATTTTGGTGTTGCTGACGGTGCTTTTTCTGCTCCGGATGCGGCAGGGGGAATGTGAATTTTCCTTTATCAAGCTTTTGGCAGGAACTCTTGCCAACGCTGTTTTTCTGGGCGGGATGGGCATTTTTGTTTACGGGATTTCAGACAATCTGCCGATTGCATATATGATGCCCATGGTGTACTTTATACTGAATTTCGGCACAGGAAAGGAGTATCTGGGAGTTTTCTATCTGTTTTCCATGATGCAGGGAAGCTTCTCGGAAAAAATTTGGCTGGGAACTGCAGGAGTGCTTCTTTTGGCAGCAGGAATTTTGTGGAGAGCAAGGGGAATGTACCTTTCTAAGATTCAATCTGTTCGTTTGGACATACAGGGGTAGATTCAGTGATGTAAGTCCAAATTCTTCCGTATTTTGCCCTCAGGACTACTAAAATTTTGCAAAACTGTATTTACACGGTGTTTTAAGCTGTCAGAAGTGGAAAGATTGGATTAAAATGACAGGATATGGCTGCTCATGTCCAAAATGCTGATTTTGCAGTGATCCAAGAGGCGGTTCGGCAGCAACGCAGGCAGTTCACGAAGATTTCTTTTGGCAGCACTGTGGGCAGTTCACCCCGGAAAATACTCTGCCGAATATGGAACTGTATATGAGGCAGAAGTACAAATTCGAGGTATATTTTTTGCGGAAAACAGGTTGACATCGGGAAGCGGTAAGATTAGAATAAAGTATTATGGTTCCGATAAACAGTGAGAGGTGGCTTACATAAGTCACCTCTTAACTTGCGAAAATATACGATGGAGAAAATCCGGCGGAGAACCGGATAATGCGGAGGATAAAAATGGATATTGTTACATTAATTACATTGGCTATAGGGCTTTCTATGGATGCATTTGCTGTTGCTGTATGCAAAGGGCTGGCAATGAAAAAAATCACGGTGGGTAAGGCGGCTATCGTAGGACTGTGGTTTGGCGGATTTCAGGCGCTGATGCCCCTGATCGGATACTTTCTCGGGGTTCAGTTCAAGGACAAAATCACATCTGTTGACCACTGGATTGCATTTGTCCTGCTGGCGCTGATTGGTCTGAACATGATCCGGGAAGCTCTGGGAAAGGATGACGAAGGGGAAGAATGTTCAGAGTGCGGGGAAAGCGGCACGCTGAAGGTGAAAGAAATGTTTGTGCTGGCGGTTGCAACCAGTATTGATGCTTTGGCCGTGGGAGTTACCTTTGCATTTTTGCAGGTAAACATCTGGGCGGCTGTGTCCTCCATCGGTTTGATTACGTTTGCGCTGTCCATGGTAGGCGTGAAAGTAGGAAATGTGTTTGGCGTGAAATACAAAGCGAGAGCAGAATTGGCAGGAGGAATTATTTTAATTCTGCTGGGACTGAAAATCCTGCTGGAGCATTTGGGAGTTTTGTAGGAAAAATAAAATAGTTTTGAGTATTTTTGCGTTTAGGCTGTCAGTTTGGCAGCCTTTTTTCTTTTTGCATGACTGCTCAGATAGTTGAAATAAAATCAGTTAAAAAGAAAATGCAAAAAATAAAATCAGAAAATAAAATAAATATGAATAAATTGTAAGGAAAAATTAAAGCGTTGTGCCGTACATCGTGCTATAATATAGAAAAGATACAAGGGACAAAAAATCTTTTGTCCCAACATCTAAAAAACAGTGTATGCAAAATTTGGAGGTGATTATAATGTTGAAAAATCGTAAATTTTCCCGGTTGTTATCAATGATAGTTGTGTTTGTGCTGCTCTTGGCATCAATTCCCGCAAAGGAGGTAAAAGCCGCGGAAAGCGGTCAGGACATTTTTGTTATTACCTCCTTTGATAAAATGGATGGTCAGGAAAAATGGAAACACGAGAAAACCACATTTGTTCCCGGAACGGAAATCAAAGATATGGAATTTCCGTCTGAGTGGAAGGTAAATGGGTATCTTCAGTCAGATTCCACAAAGACTCCGGTTGAGAAAAAGCTGGAAAAGCTTGAATGGAAAGGCTTCCAGCTTCAGAAAGAAGATGATGAGACAGAAAAAATTCTGGAAGATGTTCCGTATACCAAAGAATCCCCTGAAGGAAATTATCTGTTTGTTATGCAGCTTCCGGAAGGGATGGTAATGCAGGAAGAGACAGAGGCTCCGTCTCAGAAGATTTTGATTCAGGAGGAAGGAAAGACAGAGGAAGCATCCAAAACTGACAACCAGCCGCCAACAGCTCCGGCAGCCGACCCACCGGTACCGGCAAGTACAAACGCGGAAATTACATCCTTCAAAATCGGTGAATGGGAAGGAAAGATTGGTTCAGACAAAAAAATTGAAGTGACAGTACCGTACGGAACCGATGTGAAGTCTCTGACTCCTAAGATTGAAATCAGTGAAAAGGCAACATGCAGCCCGGCCCCCGAAAAGGCGGCAGATTTTACCAATCCGGTTACTTATACTGTGACTGCCGAGGATGGAACAACCGCAGCGTACATAGTAACGGTAATAATCGCTGACTGTGGACATAACTGGCAGCCCGCCACCTGCACAGAACCGGAAACTTGCAGTATATGTAAAGTAACCCGCGGAGAAGCAAAAGGCCATGACTGGAAGCCCGCGACCTGTACGACACCGGAGACCTGCAGCGTATGTCAGGTAACTCAGGGAGAAGCAAAAGGCCATGACTGGAAACCCGCAACATGTACAGAACCGGAAACTTGCAGTATATGTAAAGTAACTCAGGGAGAAGCAAAAGGCCATGATTGGAAGCCCGCGACCTGTACGGAACCGGAAACTTGCAGCGTATGTAAGGCAACCCGTGGAGAGGCAAAAGGCCATCAATGGAAAGAAGCAACCTGTACGGAACCGAAAACATGTACCGTATGCGGTACAAAAGAAGGGGAGCCGTTAAACCATGACTGGAAACCCGCCACCTGCACGGAACCGGAAACCTGTGTAAGATGTGCGCTTACCAGAGGCGCTCCTCTGGAACACAACTGGGGCGAATGGAAAGTCACAAAACAGCCAACCATCAAAGAGGGCGGTACGGAAGAACGGATCTGCTCCAGATGTCAGGTGAAGGAGACGAGAGAGACCCCGCGTTTGAATATCATAGGAAATCCCAAAAACAACTTTATCAGCGGCATCAAAGAAAAAGGCATCTATGGTATCAATGAACGGATTACAATTGCAGCTTACGGAGACGGAATGAAAAATGACGTTCCCATTGCAAATGATGTGCGTTACGTTCCGGCAGGCTGGGAGATTACATCCTACAGCAGTTGGGAAAAGGCTCCCTATAAGACAACTTTCCGTATAAGTAAGGAAGGAGATTACCAGCTTGAAGTACATTTCCAGAAACAGATTTACGACGGAAAGAACTGGATCAACCAGAAGGAAACGGATATCAAATACGTGAATTTCACAATTTCTGCCAACAAAGTGGTTCCGGCAAAAACCAGTGATGAAGCCCCTGTTGGAATGCTTATAACGCTGATGACGCTGACCGCTCTGTCTCTGGTAGTTGCTGTGATATATTATAAGCGGAAAAAAGTATAGCAGAATTCTACAATCACTTGCGAAAAATGTCTAATAATGTTACACTTACTAGAAGGGAAAAGTTATTGTTTGACAATGAAACATAACCGTAAATCTAGTAAGTGGAGGATATTTAGATGAAGAAATTAACAGTGAAAAAAGGTGCTACCTGTATGGCATGTCTGGAGTGTGTAAGAGCATGTTCCATGAGCTTCTACAAGGTGTTTGATCCGGACAAATCCTGCATCCAGATCGTGGAGAAAAAAAGCGGAGTAAAACCTATGGTTTGCGTTCAGTGTGGAAAATGTGCACAGGCGTGTGAAGCAGGTGCGATTAAGCAGAACGCAAAAGGCGTTTACATGATCGATAAAAAACTGTGTACAGGCTGCGGCAAATGTGTGGAAGCATGTCCGTTTGGCGTTATGGTAAAAGCAGAAGAATCACCGGTATCCACAAAATGTATCGCATGCGGAATCTGCGCAAAGGCATGTCCGATGGAGATTCTGGAAGTTGTTGATAAATAACAACAGGCAATAAAAAGATATGTCTTTTAGGGGACTTCACTTGGGGATTTTCAGAAAAACGATTATTTTTGAGTGACGCCTTCAAACGGAAACAAAAATAACCGACTACACAAGGGGAGAAATACTCCTACGTAGTCGGTTTTTTGTTACAAGAATTCATATGATGAGGAGAAACGATGATGAAAGAATCTTTTTTAGTCCCGGAGAACTGGATGCTTACCTTTACGGCATCCCCTTCTGATGAGATAATGACTGAGGCTGACGGCAGATTACAGGAGTCCGGCAGAGACTGTATCCGCATTTTCTGCGAACCGTCTCAGTTGAGACTGGAAGTGCGTACCTATGAAAAGGACGAACCCCTCATACTTTCCGCTCCGTTAACGGAAACTACTGCTTTTTCTCTGGTTTGGAGAGGATATCGGGTAGAGCTGAAAACAGAAGAGGATACATGGGATGAGGAGTGGCCGATCGGAGAATGTATCAAAGGGGATTCGGTGCTCTTTCTAGGAAAATCCTCCCTTCTTTCCGATATTTCTGTTTTAGAAGCTCCGGTGGAAGAGGAAGAAGCGCCGTTTTCTTTTGAAAACGCACAGTATTACGCTCCCAAACAGGGAGAATACAATGTGGGTGATTGCATGCCGTTTTTCCATGACGGTGTTTTCCACGCATACTTTTTAAAAGATCGCCATTCCCATCAGAGCAAATGGCGCTTGGGCGCTCATCAGTTTGCCCATATTTCCAGCCGTGATCTGCTTCATTGGGAAACACACCCTCTGGCTGTGCCGATTACCCATCCTTGGGAAGGGTCCATCTGTACCGGTTCTTTTCTTTATGCAAAAGGAAAATATTACGCGTTTTATGCGGTGCGGATGAGCGATTATACCAGCGCGAAATTAAGCTGGGCTACCAGTGTGGACGGGATTCATTTTGAAAAATCCGAGCGGTATTTTTCTTTAAGTGATCCTTATGAAACTACTTCTGCCCGTGATCCGGAAGTATTTTTAGGAGCGGACGGTAAGTACCATATGCTGGTAACAACCGATTTGCTGAATGCTCCTGTCGAGGGCAGAAAAGGCTGTCTTGCCCATCTGGTTTCGGAAGATCTGGAAAATTGGGAACAACTGCCGCCTTTCTATGTACCGGGATATACCGATCAGCCGGAATGTACCGATTATTTTGAATGGAACGGCTGGTATTATTTGATTTTCAGCAACTATGGCTGCGCGAAATACCGTTATTCTAAGCATCCATTCGGCCCATGGGAAAAGCCGGAAGACGAGGTGTTGGACGGACTCTTATACCGGGTACCGAAAACAGCGGCGTTTACCGGGAACAGAAGAATCGCTTGTGGATTCTTAACTTTGGCAAAGGATGGAAGAAGTTATGCAGGAAATATGATTTTCCGGGAACTGGTACAGAATGAGGACGGAACTCTTTCCACCAAACAGGTAGAAGAAATGCTTCCGACTCTTTCCGGTGACAGGGAGGAATTTGAACTGAAAACGCAGGACATTTCGCCTTATCAAATTCAAAAAGCTGCTGAGTTTCATGAGGAAACCCGTTTTGAACTGACTATGATTCCGGAAAATAAGACCACAACTTACGGTGTTGCTCTGGAATTGGGAAAAGAACAGTTTGAGATTCGGGTAGAACCATTCCGGGATAAAATAACGGTTGCTCCTCTGCACACCAATCTTTTTGAAGAGCATGAGCTTACAACGCTGTATCATTTATCAGGACTTGAAAAAGAGACAAAGTTAAGTCTGGTATGGCATCATGGCATTTTAGACCTCTGTGTCAATGGATCCAGAACTTTGATCTGTCGACTGACCGATTGGAAAGAAAGTCAGTCAGGACAGCTTTCCTGCTTTGCAAAGGATGGAGACTGTCGGTTTACTGTAATGAAATAACAGTAAACCGAAAAGCAGCCTCAGTATTAAAAAATTTCCTACCGTTCCCAGCGCCCGGACGCTCCGCATGGAAGTACCAGTCCGGTCTGGGATACGGGAAGTCCGATTTCCTGAGAATCTACATGTCCGTTATATTCTTTCAGTTCTGTTGCAATCATATACGTAAGAACAGCAGGAGCCAGCCCTGTAGTATAGGAGTTTACAAGGAAAAACAGGGGATCGTCACTGAGAAGCTGTGCGCACAGCTTGATCAGCGGATGAATCGCCTCCTCGATCTTCCAGATTTCTCCTTTGGGTCCTCTTCCGTAGGAAGGGGGGTCCATAATAATCCCGTCGTAATGATTTCCCCGGCGGATTTCCCGCTCTACGAATTTTACGCAGTCATCCACGATCCAGCGGATGGGAGCATCCTTCAGGCCGGAAGATACGGCGTTTTCTTTTGCCCAGCCAACCATTCCTTTGGAAGCGTCCACATGGGTAACGGAAGCTCCGGCAGCCGCAGCAGCAAGGGTAGCGCCGCCTGTATAGGCAAAGAGATTCAGAACTTTGATCGGACGTCCGGCTTTGCGGATCTTATCTCCGAACCAGTCCCAGTTTGCCGCCTGTTCAGGGAAAAGCCCGGTATGCTTAAAGCTGAAGGGCTTCAGGTTAAAGGTCAGGTCCTTATAGTTGATGGACCACTGCTCAGGAAGCTGAAAGAACTCCCATTCTCCGCCGCCTTTTTTGCTTCTGTGATAATGTCCGTTTTTTTTGCGCCATCCGGGATGTTTTTTCGGAAGATCCCAGATTACCTGAGGATCGGGGCGAACCAGAATATAATCACCCCAGCGCTCCAGTTTTTCTCCATTGGAAGTGTCAATCACTTCATAATCTTTCCAGCCGTCTGCAATCCACATATTAAAAATCCTTTCTTTATATAAAAGTTATCTTCTGACTGATTCTTACATCTGATAATACCATAGCATACCACAGCTCCGTAAGGAAATTCAAGAAAGAAAGGAAAACTTTCCCGTAACTGTACAAAAAAGAAATGGATCTGCCATAAGTGGAAAATGCCGGGGTATTTGACCCTCGCAGCAGTCGCCAAATGGATATGCAAGCATATCCGCATGGCTCGTTGCCTGCGGGAATAAAAATGCAAGTTATAAACAAAAAGTTGCATAAAAAACGAAATAAAACAAGAAAAACGATGAAATTAAATAGGAAATGCAAGTTGTTCTTGACATTTCATCAGTTTCTTCATAGAATAGCATTTAAGTGATTATTTGTAACTATTCAGGACCCTGTCCTTCATAGTCACGAATGCATGCACACAAACTGCATTTCATGCAGTTTGGCGTTCGTATGTCTCGGGATTGCCCTGCAAATGCAAGTCAACACCTCGCGGGACAGTGACCTTCTGAACAGTTACGATTATTCCCGCAGGCAACGAGCCAAGCGGATATGCTTGCATATCCATTTGGTGACTGCTGCGAGGGTCAAATACCCCGCTGCTTTGCAGCGCTACAAATTTGATGCCCGTTGCTTGCAGCGGGGTTTTTGACTTATGCATCGTTTTCGACAGATAAGCGAAGTATAATTGATAGAGGAAATATGATGAATTTGTGAGGAGGAGCCCTATGAAACCGTATAGCAAGTTAAGTAAAGAAAAGTTACTTTCATTAAAGGAAACATTGGAAAAGCAGTTTGAAGAGGTAAAAGGGAAAGGTCTGCAGTTGGATATGTCCCGTGGAAAACCGTCAAAATCCCAGCTTGATTTGAGCCTTGGAATGATGGATATTCTGAACAGTGAAACGGATCTGGTAAGCTCCGATGGAAATGACTGCAGAAACTATGGGATTTTGGACGGTATCAGTGACGCAAGAAAACTGCTGGCTGATATGTCAGAGGTTCCGGAGCGGAACATCCTGATCTACGGAAACTCCAGCCTGAACGTGATGTTTGATACCGTAGCCCGGGCTATGACTAAAGGAATCATGGGAAATACGCCATGGAGCAAGCTGGATAAGGTAAAATTCCTCTGCCCGGTACCGGGATATGACCGTCATTTTGCCATCACGGAATTTTTCGGCATCGAGATGATCAATGTTCCCCTTCTGGAAACAGGACCGGATATGGATATGGTAGAAAAACTGGTAGCAGAGGATGATTCCATCAAGGGAATCTGGTGCGTGCCGAAATACTCCAACCCATCCGGTATTTCCTATTCTGATGAGACCGTAAAAAGATTTGCCCATCTGAAACCGGCGGCAAAGGATTTCCGTATTTTCTGGGATAATGCATACTCCATTCATCATCTGTATGATGACAAACATGATATCATTCTGGAACTTCTGAATGAGTGTGTGAAAGCAGGAAATCCGGACATGGTATTCAAATTCATTTCCACATCTAAGGTATCTTTCCCGGGTTCCGGTATTGCGGCGCTGGCAGCATCCGAGGCAAACTTGGCAGATGCAAAACGCTTTATGGCGATTCAGACCATCGGGCACGACAAGCTGAATCAGCTTCGCCATGTGCGTTTCTTTAAAGATATGCAGGGAATGTACAACCACATGAGAAAACATGCGGACATCCTGCGCCCGAAATTCGAGAAGGTTCTGGAGGTTCTGGACCGTGAGCTGGGCGGACTGGAGATCGGCAGTTGGACCAGACCGCTGGGAGGATATTTCATTTCCTTTGATTCCATGGACGGATGTGCGAAAGCAATCGTGGCAAAGGCCAAAGAGGCCGGTCTTACCATGACAGGTGCAGGCGCTACCTATCCTTATGGAAAAGACCCGAAAGACAGCAATATTCGTATTGCGCCGTCCTTCCCAACTGTGGAAGAGCTGGAAGTGGCAGCACAGATTTTCGTGCTCAGTGTGAAACTAGTAAGCATAGAAAAACTTTTAAATGCATAAGATAAATTTGGAAGAGTGCTGCCTGTCCGTAGCACTCTTTCTTATATCTATTCCTACCGGGGAGGCAGGGCGCCGGCCAAAGAGCCAATACTAATCAGAATGGTTAAGAGTTTCTTACTTTTTTTTAAACTGCTTTACCCGGGATTTGTTCAGTGATAAAATGAATACAGCAGCATTCAGATGTAAGGGATATGGAAAGTAAGGGATTATTTATGGCGAAAAAAAGAGGAAAAGCGGCGAAAAGCGGAAAAGCAAAAAAAATTGTGCTGGGAATTCTGATTGGCTATGTGCTGATCATGCTCATCGGTTATCTGGGTGTATCTTTTTATTTTTCCAGCCATTTTTTGAAGGGAACCACCATCAACGGAATCGACAGCAGCAATAAAACCGTAAAACAGGTGAAGGATATCATTCAGGACCGGATTGGAGAATACAAGCTGCGGGTCGTGGAGCTGGATGGAAAAACAGAGACGATTTCCGCAATTCAGGTAAATATGACCTATGTGGATGATAATAAAGTAGACGAACTGATGGAAGAGCAGGATCATTGGAAATGGATTACCTCCCTTTCCAATGAAAGCAGCTTCGAGCTGGCTGCGAATACTACTTACGATCAGAGCCTGCTGGACGGCATTTTAGACGATATGAGCTGCTTTCAGGAGGAAAACGTAGTGGCGCCTCAGGATGCGTATATTCAGGAAAAGGACGGTCTGTATGAAATTGTTCCGGAGGTAGTGGGAAACACCATTGACCGGGAAAAAATGAAGGCGGCGATTATCGAGGCTATTGATACGGGAAAAACCGAGATTAATCTGGAAGAGCTGGGCTGCTATCTGAAACCTTCCGTATATCAGGATAATGAAGGGCTGATCAGCGAGAGGGATGCCAAAAATAAGATGATGAAAACCAACCTGACCTATGACTTCGGTGACAGGACAGAGAAGGTGGATGCATCCGTGGTCAAAGACTGGATTATCTGGGGAGAAGAGGAAGGACAGTGGACCATCAGCAAGGAGAAGGCGGCAGAGTTTGTACAGCAGTTGGCATACAAATACGACACCTTTGGCTTGACCCATGAATTTACCACCTATGCCGGTGAAAAAATCACGCTGAAGGGCGGAGACTACGGCTGGGTTATGAAGAAAAAAGAAACAACGGATGCGCTGGTGGCAGCGATTCTGGAAGGGCAGACAGGAACCATCGAGCCGGTATATCTGTATGAGGGAAAATGCAGAGATACCAATGATATCGGCGGGACTTATGTGGAGATCAGTCTGGAGGAACAGCGGATGTGGTGCTACAAGGACGGCGCGCTGATCGTGGATACCCCCATTGTTACGGGAAATCCATCTAAGGGGTATGAGACACCATCCGGCAGTGTCTGGGCGATCGATGCGAAGAAGAGCCCCGATGTGCTGGAGGGCGAAGGCTATAAGCAGCCGGTAACTTACTGGATGCCGTTTGTAGGAAATGTGGGAATCCACGATGCGGATACTTGGCGTACAGAGTACGGCGGAGAAATCTATAAAACCAACGGTTCCCATGGCTGCGTAAACACGCCGACGGCAAATGCAGAGAAAATATTTAATACAGTTGAAATTGGTACACCGGTTATTGTATATTAAGATAGTGAATGAAGTAACTGTCCAGAAGGTCACTGTGACTATGAAGGACAGGGTTCTGAATAGTTACTGAATAAAAATATACGACGGCCGCTGCAGGAATTCCCGGCGGGAAAACTGCAGCGGCTTTTTAAAGGTTATAAACAGGAGAGAGAGGACAAACAGAGATGAAAATTGTAGTATTGGCAGGAGGAACCAGCACAGAGAGAGACGTTTCGATTGTATCGGGAACCGATATATGTAAGGCGCTTCGTCAGAGAGGCCATCAGGCGATTCTGGTGGATGTATTTTTCGGAAGAGAGGATGCACAGCCGGATACAGCTTTTGACGGGGAATATGATGTGGATCAGGCCGCAGAATATATCCGCAGCTTCAACGATAAAGTGAAATCCACAGCAGCACAGAGAAGAGGATTTTTCGGCCCGAAGGTGATGGAGCTTTGCAAGGGAGCAGATGTGGTTTTTATGGCTCTTCACGGTGCAAACGGCGAGGATGGAAAGGTTCAGGCTGTCTTTGAACTGGAACAGATCAAATATACGGGAACCGATTATCTGAGCAGCGCCATGGCTATGGATAAAGCCATCACAAAGAAGCTTTTCGCAGCAGCCGGGGTGCCAACTCCCAAGGGAATCACACTGGTAAAGGGAAGTGGTTTCAAAAGCCCGGAAAGCTATGGGATGGAATTTCCACTGGTGGTAAAAACCTGCTGCGGCGGTTCTAGTGTGGGAGTTTACATAACCCATGATAAGGAAGAATATGAGGAAGCCCTGAAGGGCGCTTTCTCATATGAAGATCAGGTGATTGTGGAAGAGTATATTGCGGGAAGAGAATTTTCTGTGGGAGTGGTAGAAGGAAAAGCATATCCGGTTATTGAGATTGCGCCGGTGGAAGGCTTCTACGACTATAAAAACAAATATTCCGCAGGGGCGGCAGTGGAGACCTGTCCGGCGGAAATTACAGAAGAGCAGACCAGACAGATGCAGAAGTATGCAGAGATGGGCTGTGAAGCTCTGGGCATTCAGGCATATGCCCGGCTGGACTTTATGATGAAGGAGAACGGTTCCATGTACTGTCTGGAGGCAAATACACTTCCGGGCATGACGCCTACCAGCCTTCTGCCTCAGGAGGCAGCGGTTCTGGGCATGGATTTTCCCAAACTCTGTGAGGAACTGATTTACACTTCTCTTAAAAAATATGAATAAGGCGGGCTGAAAAATGAAAAATCTTACACTGGAACATATTGCACAGGCATGTCACGGAATCTACCGGGGACCGGAGGAAAAGAAAAACATTTGTGTCACAGCGATTACCTCCGACAGCCGGAAAGTGGAAGAGGGAGGTCTGTTTGTCCCGATTAAGGGAGCGAGAGCGGACGGCCATGATTTTATTCCTCAGGTAATGGCAGCCGGAGCGCTGGGCACACTTTCGGAAAAGGAACTGGAGGGTGCAGATTTTCCTTACGTTCAGGTTGCATCGTCCCTTCAGGCAGTGAAGGATCTGGCGGCCTATTATCTGGATCAGCTTCAGATTCCGGTAGTGGGAATTACCGGAAGCGTGGGAAAAACCAGCACAAAGGAAATGATCGCTTCCGTGCTGAGCCGGAAATACCGCGTACTGAAAACACAGGGGAATTTCAACAATGAGCTGGGACTTCCGCTGACAGTTTTCCGTCTGCGGGAAGAGGATGAAATCGCAGTTTTGGAAATGGGAATCAGTGACTTTGACGAGATGCACCGTCTGGCTGCCATTGCAAGACCGGACATCTGCGTGATTACCAATATCGGAACCTGCCATCTGGAAAATCTGGGAGACAGGGACGGTGTACTGAAAGCGAAAACAGAGGTCTTCGATCACCTGAAGGAAAATGCTTCCGTGATTCTGAACGGAGATGATGATAAACTTGGGACAGTAAGTGAGGTTCAGGGGAAAGCTCCCGTCTTTTTCGGATTAGATTCCCGGCATCCGATTTACGCGGATGAGATTGAGAGCAGGGGATTGAAAGGTATTTCCTGCAGAATCCATACGCCGGAGGGGGAATTTTCCGTAGTAGTTCCCATTCCCGGACGCCATATGGTCTATAATGCTCTGGCAGGAACGGCAGTGGGTCTCACCTGCAAAATGACTCTGGAAGAAATCAAAGAAGGAATTGAAAGCCTTCAGCCGCTGGGCGGCCGTTTCCATATCATCGAGACGGAAAAATATACGATTGTAGATGACTGCTACAATGCCAACCCCATGTCCATGAAAGCCTCTCTGGAAATCCTGAAGGACGCTCTGGGAAGAAAGACTGCCATATTGGGCGATATGGGAGAGCTGGGAGTGAATGAAGCGGCGCTTCATGCTGAAGTGGGAGCTTTTGCCGCAGCCGCGGGAATTGATCTTTTGATCTGCGTGGGAGATTTGTGCCGCCATATGGCAGAAGCCGCAGAGAAAGAGAACAGCAGCCTGAAAGTGGTACATCTGGAGAATCCGGAGGAGCTGCTTTCAAAACTGCCGGAACTGGTGGAGGAGAAGGATACGATTCTTGTAAAGGCCTCTCATTTTATGGATTTTGGCCGTGTAGTGGAGGCGCTGCAGAAACAGTAAAGAGAAAATGAGGGTGTTTTTCCAACAAAATTTCGTTGGGAAAACACCCTTTTTTAGCAGCTATACCAGAGATTCATTTTTTTTCAAAGTGTCCAGAATCACACCCTGCACATATTTTCCGATGAATTTTTTATCCTCCTTCGCAAGCTGGGAGGGAATGATCGGCTTGCAGTATTCGATCACCACATGAGTTTTTTTAATCCTCGGAAACTGTTTTTCGAAAATGGAAACCGTATTATTCATGGCAATGGGAATGATGGGACAATCCGTTTTGGTTGCCAGCTTAAAGCTGCCTTCATGAAATTCCATCAAATCCAGATCGCTCTCGCTCCGGTTTCTCGTCCCTTCAGGGAAAATACAAATGGAAATCCCCGATTTAATCTTTTCGATTCCGGTAAGAATCGTCTTCAGCCCCTTCTTTATATCCTTTCTGTCCAGAAACAGGCAATGAAGATACTTCATCCAGTTGGACAGCAGAGGAATTTTCTCCATTTCAGCTTTTGCAATATAGCCGGTCAGTCCGGGACAACGGGTATAGGTGAGAAGGATATCAAAGAAACTTCTGTGATTGCCGATATAGACAACCGCCTGATTCTTGGGAACATTTTCTTCGCCGATCACCGTGACCTTTACTCCTGTGATCCACAGGATAAACTTGAAAACTGCCTGAATAATGCGAAGGGAACTGATATCTTTGGCATGGGGATGAAACTTCCCGATCAGCCATTCCACCAGCAGAAGGGGTATCGACAAAATCAGATATCCCACAACACAAATACAAACTAACATAAAACGCAGCATAAGTAACCTCCTTCGGTTTACCGTTCGGTATAATATTCGCAACTATTCAGGACCCTGTCCTTCATAGTCACAAATGCATGCACACACACTGCATTTCATGCAGTGCGGCGCTCGTATGTCTCGGGATTGCCTTGCATTT
>JAHAFI010000017.1 GCA_018374355.1 Clostridiales bacterium | reverse complement strand
CGGTATTAAGAGGATTTTTGTATAATATACACAAAATTAAACAGGAAAATTAGGTAAAAAATACAGGTTGACCATCAAGGCGGGATGATATATATTAAAGTATAACAACTGTAATTGTGGAAGATAGTGTGTTACTGGGAAAGCAGGCATAAACTATCCGGTTTGATATCACTGTATCAGTGATTTTAACAGGATATGTTTGTGCTTTTTCTTTTTAAAGGCCGGGAGCCAAAAAGAAATTCCGGTAACGGCAAATGAAAGGAGATCAAAAAATGAAGAGTTTTGAGTACACAGTAAAAGACGAATTGGGAATCCATGCAAGACCGGCAGGAATGCTTGTAAAAGAAGCGAAAAAGTATGAAAGTAAGATTGTCATCGACAAGGAAGGAAAAAAAGCAGAGGCTTCCAAACTGATGGCCGTGATGGCGCTGGGAGTAAAATGCGGTCAGACGGTTATTGTTTCTGCTGAGGGAAGTGATGAGGATGCAGCAGTGGAAGGAATGAAAGCGTTCTTTGAAGCGAATCTGTAATTGCAAACTGTAGATATTATAATTTGGAAAAAATATAATACACAGAAACGGGAAGGAATCGAGTGGATGATATGGAATGTTTAAAAGGCAAATCAGTTTATAAAGGCGTGGCGCTGGGAAAAATCTCCGTACTGAAAAAGGATGACGATGTGGTAAAGCGCGTCAAAATAGAGAATCCGGAAGAGGAAATCCGCAGAGTGTCTGAAGCTAAGGAACAGTCTGCAGCACAGCTTCAGAAGCTGTATGAAAAAGCGGTAAAAGAAGCCGGAGAAGCCAGTGCGGCTATTTTCGAAGTGCATCAGATGATGCTGGATGACGATGATTATAACGAATCCATCGAGAATATCATCCGTACCCAGCAGGTGAATGCCGAATATGCAGTTGCCGTGACCGGAGACAATTTCTCAGAGATGTTTGCGGCTATGGATGATGATTATATGAAAGCCCGTGCAGCAGATATTAAGGATATTTCAGGCCGTCTGGTGAAAAACCTGAGCGGAAGAGGCGGAGATGATCTGGTATTTGATGAACCGGTGATCGTGGTTGCCGATGATCTGGCTCCCAGTGAGACGGTTCAGATGGATAAAGAAAAGATTCTTGCTTTTGTTACCGTACACGGTTCCACCAATTCCCATACAGCTATTCTGGCAAGAATGATGAACATTCCTGCCCTGATTGGTGTGGATGTGGATCTGAATAAGCTGGAGAGCGGCATGACGGCTGCGGTAGACGGATTTTCCGGTGAGTTTATTCTGGAACCGGATGAGGAGATGAAAGTCCGGATAGAAAGCAAGATGAAATCAGAAGCAGAGAAACAGGAGCTTCTTTTACAGTTAAAAGGCAAGGAAAACGTTACAAAGAGCGGCAAAAAAATTGATATCTATGCAAATATCGGCAGTGTGGGCGATATGGGCTATGTGCTGGAAAATGATGCCGGAGGTATCGGACTTTTCCGAAGCGAATTCCTCTACATTGGACGCAACGAGCTTCCCGGTGAGGAAGAGCAGTATCAGGCCTACAAACAGGCGGCTCAGAATATGGCAGGAAAGAAAGTGGTTATCCGTACGCTGGACATCGGTGCAGACAAGCAGGCAGATTATCTGAATCTGGGTAATGAAGAAAATCCGGCGCTGGGTTACCGGGCTATCCGTATCTGCCTGATGCAGCCGGAGATTTTCAAAGTTCAGCTTCGCGCGCTGTTTCGGGCAGCGGTACATGGAAATATTTCCATCATGTATCCTATGATCACTTCTGTGGAGGAAGTACAGAAAATCAAGGCCATCGTAAAAGAAGTAAAAGAAGAGCTTTCACGGGATGGCATTCCATATAAAGATGTGGAAGAGGGAATCATGATCGAGACCCCGGCGGCTGTGATGCTCAGCGATGAGCTGGCAGAGCTGGTGGACTTCTTCAGTATCGGAACCAATGACCTGACCCAGTATACTCTGGCTATCGACCGTCAGAATGAAAAATTAGATCCGTTCTATAATCCTCACCATAAAGCAATTCTGCGGATGATCAAAATGGTTGTGGACAATGCACATAAAGCCGGAAAATGGGCCGGAATCTGTGGTGAGCTGGGCGCTGACCCGGAATTGACAGAAACCTTTGTGAACATGGGAGTGGACGAACTTTCAGTAGCTCCGTCCATGATCCTGAAGCTGAGAAAAATTGTGCGTGAAATGGAATAGAACTTACAGGGAGCAGGCAATGGATAAGAAGCGGAAAAAATATGCATGGTTTCTCGCGGCCGGAGTGATTCTTTTGCTTCTGGGAGTATTTATGAACAGCCAGCGTAAGCTTTCACTGGCGAAGGCTACATCAAAAAAACTGGAAGACCTTCCCCGCAGCGGGGAGGCGGCGGATTCCGGTTTTTACAGGGAACAGCTGAATCAAAAGGAAATGGAAGTTTATCAGTTCCTTTTGGAAAAAATGGAAAATCTGGAGGGCGGTGTGGTGACACTGCCCCATCCGGTGAATGGAACTGAATATATGCGGGTCATAACGGTTCTGGAAAATGACGGTTACAATCATTTTTACGGACTTTATGAGATTCCCATGACAGAGGAAAACGTATATGTCAAGTATGCCGAAAGTGATATCCTGGATATCAGGGAGGAAAATATTTCCAAAGTGATCCTGTTTCTTTCCTGTGCAGAGGGAATCGATGTGCAAGGGGATTACGGAGAGGACGGAACGGTCAGGAATCTGGAAGAGGTTCATGAGGGAATGTCCGTAAATATTCAGGAACAGGTGGGAAAAATCCATGAAGTTCAGGAGGAGACGGAAGCGGTTTTAGCAGAAATCATGGAGGGACTTCCTGAAGAATACGGGGAAAAGCGTGCAGTGGATTATTTCCTGAAATGGATGGACGAGAACATGACTTTTGCATCGGAGGCGGCAGAGAATGCCGATGCGGTAAGCAATATGTCGGAGATGTTCCGGGTGATCTACAAATACAATCATTTGTCAGCGGCAGCGGAAAAGAAAGGAACGGCTCTGGGGTACGCGAAAGTTTTGACAGAGCTTTGCCAGCGAGCCGGGATGGAATCCCATATTGTGCTGGGAAAATGGAAGGGAAATATGCTGTCCTCAGAAAGTTACGTTCTCTGCGCCGTTGAAATGAACGATCAGACCATTTATGTGGATGCCAGCGGTTCCAAAAGCGGTGTGCTGGGAGGAGAGCGTTATCTCTCTGAACAGGAAGCAGTCAATCATATGGAATTTGTGGAATATTTTGTCTATTAATGTTGAAAAATATGGTAAAAATGTATATTTACATTCTTCTTGAATCTCAGAAATTTATGCAGCTATAAAACAAAATAACGAAAAAGGTTGACTTAAATTGTAAAATTTGATATATTAATTAAAGAATAGTCGAATGGATTGTTACTGTATGGCAGGCAAAACCAAATTTTATGAACATATTAGCGTATGTTTATAAAGTTTGGTTTTTTTTATGGGTTTGTGTATGAGGCGGGGATTCTTATGGTTATTGAAAAAGTAATTAACAATAATATTATTTCGGCATATGACGAGTCAGGCCGGGAAGTGGTTGTGATGGGTCAGGGACTTGGCTATGGTATGAAAGCAGGCCGCATCATTGAAGAGGAGAAGATTGAAAAAGTCTTTCATATAAAGAGCGCCAGTATTGCGGAACAGTTTAAAGAGCTGCTGCGGAATATGCCTCTGGAACATGTGCAGATTTCCAATGACGTAATTTCCTATGCAAAAAAGGATTTGAAGTTAAAACTGAATCAGAGCATTTATGTTACGCTGACAGATCATATCAATTTCGCCATTGAAAGATGCAGTCATAAAGTGTTTCAGGAGAATGCTCTCCTGTGGGCCATCAAAAGATTCTATAATCAGGAATATCTTCTGGGAAAGTATGCCATCAGTCTGATCAAGGAAAGACTTCAGATTGATCTGCCGGAGGATGAAGCGGGATTTATTGCCCTGCATTTTGTAAATGCGGAATACGGAACGGCGTTTAAGGACATACTGAAGTGTCCGAATCTTCTGAGAGACGTTCTGGATATCGTAAAGGCAGAGATGAAATCGGAGATTAACGAGGAATCCCTGCATTTTGAACGGTTTGTAACCCATGTGAAGTTTTTGCTGCAGCGGATCTACAGAAACGAACTTTTGTCGGAGGAAAACAAGGAGCTGGAGGACATCCTGTGCGGCAAATATCCAAAAGCCTGCATGTGCAGTCAAAAGATTGTCACTTATATTGAAAATGAAACAAAAGTCAGGATTCCCAGAGAGGAACTGCTCTATTTAACCATACACATCCATCGGATTGCGATGAAAGAGGAATAGGAGGAAGAATATGTTTAATTTTTTTAAGAAAAAAGAAGAACCGTGTTATGTGCTGGGTTCACCGGCAAAAGGAAAAACGGTTGCCCTGAAAGAGGTCAATGACCCGACATTCAGCGAGGGAATGCTGGGACAGGGTGTGGCGGTGCTTCCGTCAGAGGGAAAATTTTATGCTCCGGCGGACGGAGAGATCGGTATGGTGTTTGACACCCGCCATGCAGTGAGCATGGTTTCTGCAAACGGCGTTGAGATTCTGATTCATGTAGGACTTGATACCGTTGAGATGAAGGGGGAAGGCTTTGAAGCTCATGTAAAAGCCGGAGATCAGGTGAAAAAAGGCGACCTGCTTCTGACTGTAGATCTGGACAAGGTAAAAGCAGCAGGATATGAGACCATTACACCCGTTTTGGTGTGCAATACCGATGACTATGCAGCGGTAGAAGGCATTGTGGGGAATGCAGTAGTTCCGGGAGATGATGCAGTAAAAATCAAATTAAATAAGTAGTATTTTTTGCCGGAAACATTCGGCTGAAAATAAAAAAAAGGGATTAAAACAGATATGAAGGAGGAAAAAGTATGAAGTATTTACAGAGATTGGGAAAATCCTTGATGCTTCCTGTAGCATGTCTTCCGGTAGCAGCCATCTTAATGGGTATTGGTTACTGGATTGACCCTTCAGGCTGGGGCGCAAACAATGTTATCGCAGCGTTCCTGTTAAAAGCGGGTTCAGCCTTAATCGATGGTATGGGTATTCTGTTTGCAGTCGGTGTTGCTGTTGGTATGTCAGACGATAATGACGGAACAGCAGGTCTTGCCGGTCTGGTATCATGGCTGGTGATCACCACATTACTTTCCACAGGCGTTGTAGCTATGTTCAAAGGTATTGAGGCTGACGCAGTAGATCCGGCTTTCGCAAAAACCCAGACACAGTTCATCGGTATCGTTTGTGGTTTGATCGGTGCTGCATGTTACAACAAATTTAAAGGTACAAAATTACCGGATGCGCTCTCATTCTTCAGTGGTAAGAGATGTGTAGCAATCGTTACAGCAGGAGCTTCTCTGGTTGCAGCTCTGATTCTGTTCTTTGTATGGCCAATGATTTACGGAGCTCTGGTATCCTTTGGTGAGTTCATCATGGGAACAGGCGCTATTGGAGCAGGTATCTACGCGTTCTTCAACCGTCTGCTGATTCCGTTCGGTCTGCACCATGCACTGAACTCTGTATTCTGGTTCGACGTTGCTAATATCAATGATATCGGTAAGTTCTGGGGAACCATGGAAGGCGGAGTTCTGGGACAGACAGGTATGTACATGGCAGGTTTCTTCCCTGTTATGATGTTCGGTCTGCCGGCAGCAGCTTTGGCTATGTACCACACAGCAAAAGAAAACAAGAAAAAAGTTGCAGGAGGTCTTCTGTTGGCCGCTGCTCTGTCTTCTTTCTTTACAGGCGTTACCGAGCCTCTGGAATTTGCTTTCATGTTCCTGGCTCCGGGACTGTACGTTCTGCATTCATTACTGACAGGTATTTCTGTAGCAGTTGTAGCACTTCTTCCTGTACGTGCAGGATTTAACTTCAGTGCAGGTTTTGTTGACTGGTTCCTGAGCTTTAAGGCGCCATTCGCAATGTCTCCGCTGTGGCTGATTCCGATTGGTCTGGTTGCAGCTCTGATTTACTATGTGGTGTTCAGAATTGTTATTGTAAAATTCAATCTGAAAACACCGGGTCGTGAAGATGACGATGCGGATGAAGCAAAAGTAGTTCTTTCCAATGATAACTTTACAGAAGTTGCTAAAATCATTCTGGAAGGTGTTGGCGGAAAAGGAAATGTGAAAAACATCGACAACTGTATCACAAGACTTCGTCTGGAAATCAAAGATTACACAGCAATTGATGAAAAGAAAATCAAATCTGCAGGTGTAGCAGGTGTCATCAGACCAAGCAAAACTGCTGTTCAGGTTATTATCGGAACAAAAGTTCAGTTTGTAGCTGATGAATTTAAAAAACTTTGCAAGTAATTAGCATAATATAAGTTGTTCTAATCCCTTTAGAGAACCGGGAGGGGTTGCCGCAGGCTGTTTTTCGTTTTGCGGCAGCCCTTTTTGTGTATATTGGATGGGAAAAATATAGTTATATTTGAAAAAATAAGTTGAAAAATCCCTGTAATTATTATAAAATATGATATAGCCATGCTTTAGTAAAAACTAAGGTAACTATCCGGCAGGCTGGTAATTACAAAAATCAGCAGAATACAAAACGGATAATTACAAATTAAGGAGGAAATAGAATATGATTTCAGCAGGAGATTTCAGAAATGGTATCACTTTGGAAATCGATGGCAACGTTGTTCAGATTATCGAATTTCAGCATGTAAAACCGGGTAAGGGTGCAGCTTTTGTCAGAACAAAATTAAAAAATGTTATTAATGGCGGTGTGGTAGAAAAAACTTTCAGACCTACTGAAAAATTCCCACAGGCACGTATCGACAGAGTAGATATGCAGTACCTGTATGCAGACGGTGACCTGTTCAACTTCATGAACATGGAAACTTATGACCAGATCGCAGTAGATGCCAACACCGTTGGAGATTCCCTGAAATTTGTAAAAGAGAACGAAGTTGTTAAGATCTGTTCTTACAACGGAAGTGTATTCGCTATCGAAGCGCCTCTGTTCGTAGAATTGGAGATTACAGAAACAGAGCCGGGATTCAAAGGCGATACCGCTCAGGGCGCTACAAAACCTGCTATCGTTGAAACAGGCGCACAGGTAAACGTACCGCTGTTCGTAAATCAGGGAGATAAGATCAAAATCGACACAAGAAGCGGAGAATATCTGTCCCGCGTATAATGGAATGAAGCTGGTTAATGCCAGATAACCCCGGAAGGCTTATTTTCCGGGGTTTTTTTCTGTTTTTTTGCGAAAATTCATAAAATGTTTAGTTGCATTTTCACCATTCCGGCGGTAAAATAGAAGAAAGCAGATACTCTGCTTTGAACGAACACTTTCTCATATTTTCTTAAAAGCACATTCGTGCGGTTTTCCCCACAGAATATCTGAATTTCAAAAAAAGGAGAAATGAAATTTGGATTATCAGGCATTTAAAATGAAATTACTGGAACTGGTGCAGCAGGCATTTGGGCAGAAGATAAGGGTTTCCTTTGAGCAGATTCCAAAAAATAACGGAATCGTTATGGAGGGAATGATATTCACGGAAGAGGGAGAACATGCTTCTCCGGTTATTTACATGCAGGAATACTATGAATTCTGGAAGAGAGGAATTACACTGGAACAGCTTGTGGAAAAGATTCTCTGGAGCTATGAACATTATAAGCCCAGAGTGCGGACAGACAGGGACTTTTTCAGGGATTATGAAAAACTGAAAACGCACATCTATTATAAGCTTGTCAACCGGGAAAAAAACAGGGAGGAACTGGAAAGGATTCCGTGGCGCAAGGTACTGGATCTGGCGATGGTATTTTATTGTCAGGTGGAGGACGATGAGGTGCCGGCCACAGTGATGATCCGCAACGGACATTTGCGTCTGTGGAAAATCACAGAGGAAGAGCTGGTAAAAAATGCTGTGAAATATACCTGCCTTTCCATGCCTGCTGAGTTTTTGACCATGGCTCAGGTAGCCGGGATTGAGGAGGATATGAGTGAGGCTTCAGGGGAAGAAAAAATGCCCATGTATATTTTGACAAACAGACAGCGGCAGTTGGGAGCGGGAGTCATTCTTTACCCGGGTATTATGGAACAGGCGAGAAGGATTCTGGGGAACCGCTTTTATATTCTGCCCAGCAGCATTCACGAGTGTATTCTGGTACCCGGAACCGATTATTATACGCAGGAGGAATTGTCCCAAATGGTAGCGCAGATCAATAAAGAACACGTAGATCCCCGGGAGGTTTTGGCGGATCACGCCTATTATTATTCGGAAGAGGATCAGAAAATCCATATTTAGTGAGATGAACTCTTTACAAAAGAATACAGATGTGGTATAGTGTACAGGTGTGAGTGAGTAGCTCACCAATACGCATCTGTAGCTCAGGGGATAGAGCAATGGTTTCCGGTACCATGTGTCGGGGGTTCGAATCCCTCCAGATGCGTTTTTACGTTACACCATTGGTCGTGCCCGGTAAAGGAGGATTACGATATGGACAATTTTAGAGAGTGGCTTTCAGACAATCTTCGCTATATTCTTTTGGGGTTAGCGATCATCGCTGTTTTACTGGTTTTGTTTTTTGGAATCCGTTTTCTGGCATCTGCTTTTGGAGATGACAGTAAGGAGGAGCAGAAAAAAACGGAACAGCAGCAGGAGACTTCTGAGGAGGATACAAAAGAACCGGAAGCGGATGTGACCGATACGCCGGAACCTACAGAAGAGGCCAAACAGGAAGAAAACCCGCTGGAAAAGAATGCATATCCCACTGTGAATGCATTGATGGAGAAGTATTATACAGCTTTGGGAGCGCGTGATACGGATACGCTGAAAACACTGGTGGATCAGCTTGATCCGGCAGAGGAAAGTGCCATTACAAATTCACGTTACATAGAAGGCTACAGCAGTATTGAAGCCTATACGAAAAAAGGACTGACGGATACCAGTTATGTTGTATTTGCCTGCTACGGGCACAAGTATGTGGGGTACGATACGGTACTTCCGGGTGTAAGCTGTCTGTATGTGGAGACAAAAGAGGACGGTACTCTGTATATTGTTGCAGAGCCGAATCAGGAACAGCAGGATCATATGACAGCAGTGATGAACGAGCAGGATGTAGAGGATTTCCTTGCTGAGAAGCAGACGGCATATGACGATGCACTGGCATCAGATACGGCTCTGAGCAGCTATTTGTCAGAACTGGGTGTAGAAGGTTCCGCGGCTATGGAGGCTGAAAACGGAGCCACCATTACTGTAAAATCCAACTGCAACGTGAGAGCAGAGGCATCCGCAGATTCCGATAAGATCGGAGAACTGACAGGCGGACAGGAGGTTACAAAGGTGGGTGAAGACGGTGACTGGATTAAGATCACCTTTGATGGCAAAGAAGGATATGTGCGGGGCGATTTATTTCGGTAAGCAGAAAATCAGGGAGTGCTGCAGTGTGCAGCACTCCCGTTTTTATCATGGAACTGACAGACAGGTACATGTTTAAAAGGAGACAGAAAATGGAACAGGTACGACTGAACAAATATCTCAGTGAGGCGGGGGTATGCTCCAGAAGAGAGGCAGACCGGCTTACAGAGGCGGGTCTTATCACCGTGGACGGCAGGACAGCCGTACTGGGGATGAAGATCGATCCCGGAGCAAAAGTGTGTGTCCGGGGAAAAGCAGTGAAAAAAGAGGAGGAACGGGTCTTATTAGCTTTTCATAAGCCAAAAGGGATCGTGTGCACTGCGGAAAAAAGGGAAAAAAACAATGTGATCGATTATCTTGCCTATCCCAAAAGAATTTTTCCGGTGGGAAGACTGGACAAGGATTCTACAGGTCTTTTGCTGATGACAAATGATGGGGAACTGGTGAATAAAATCATGCGTGCCGGGAACTATCATGAAAAGGAATATATTGTGACGGTCAATCGGCCCATAGACAAAGAATTCTGCAAAAAAATGGCAGGCGGAGTTCCTATTTTGGATACGGTGACCAGACCGTGCAGGGTCTGGCAGACCGATACGAAAGAATTTCACATTATACTGACACAGGGGCTGAACCGTCAGATTCGAAGGATGTGCGAGGCATGCGGATACCGGGTGATAAGTCTGGAGCGGATACGGATTATGAATATCTGTCTGGGCAGTCTGAAAGAGGGAGCATGGAGAAATATTCAGGGAGAGGAGCAGAGGGAGCTGGAAAGGCTTCTGGCATCATCCTCTTCCCTGTCAGCGAAACAGCAGGCGGAAAGAAAAACAGAGAGGGACAGATCATGAACGGAGAAAACAAACAGGAAGCAATCAGGAAAATGAAAGAGCTGTCAGCTATTTTGCAGGAGGCAGCCAAAGCATATTATCAGGAAGACCGGGAAATCATGAGCAACCGGGAATATGATGAGCTGTATGATGAACTGGTACGTCTGGAGGAAGAAACCCAGATGGTGCTGGCGGGAAGTCCTACAGTTTCCGTAGGATACGAGGCGGTGGATGAACTTCCTAAGGAAGCACATGAATCTCCCATGCTTTCTCTGGACAAGACAAAGGACAGGGAAGCTTTACGAGCGTTTATCGGCGGTCAGAATGCGCTTCTGTCATGGAAACTGGACGGACTGACCATTGTGCTTACCTACCGTGAAGGAAGGCTGTATAAGGCCGTTACAAGAGGAAACGGGGTTATCGGCGAAGTGGTGACCAACAACGCCCGGGTATTTGACAATATTCCCCTTCAGATTCCATTTAAGGGGGAGCTGATCCTGCGGGGGGAAGCCATTATTACGTATTCGGAGTTTGAACGGATCAACAGTCGGATTGCGGAAACAGAGGAAAAATACAAAAATCCCCGAAACCTGTGCAGCGGCTCGGTGCGTCAATTGAACAATCAGATTACGGCGGAGCGCCACGTGCGTTTCTATGCTTTCTCGCTGGTCCGGGCAGAGGGTGAGGGTTTTGAAAATTCCAGCCGCCGCCAGATGGAATGGCTGAAGGAACAGGGATTTGAAGTGGTGGAATACCGTATGGTGACAGGAGAAAATCTGGATGAAGCCATGGATTATTTTGCCGGGCAGGTGCAGAAAAATGATTTCCCCTCCGATGGTCTGGTAGTTTTATATGACGATATCGCTTACGGAGAGTCTCTGGGCCGGACGGCAAAATTTCCGAGAAATGCATTTGCATTCAAATGGGCGGATGAGATGGCAGAAACAACGCTGGAAGAAATCGAGTGGAGTCCGTCAAGAACCGGGCTTATCAATCCGGTGGCGATTTTCACTCCGGTAGAGCTGGAAGGCTCCACTGTCAGCAGAGCCAGCGTTCATAATATCAGTATTATGAAAAAGCTGAGGCTGGGAATCGGAGATAAGATTCGTGTATACAAAGCAAATATGATCATCCCTCAGATTGGAGAAAACCTCACCGGAAGCGGAGTGGAAAATATTCCGGAATGCTGTCCGGCCTGCGGGGGTCCCGCCCGTGTGGAGATGGTCAATGATGTGGAATCCCTGTACTGCAGAAACCCGGAGTGTCCTGCAAAGGCAATCAAGGGCTTTACGCTGTTTGTGAGCAGAGATGCCATGAATATAGACGGGCTTTCGGAGGCAACGCTGGAAAAATTTATCGGCAGAGGTTTTCTGCGTGATCCGGGAGATATTTTCGAAATCGGAAAATACCGGGAAGAAATTATGGAGATGGAAGGATTTGGGGAAAAATCCTTTCAAAATCTGATGGAAAGTCTGGAAAAGGCCAAAAAGACGGAGCTTCCACGGGTGATTTATGCGCTGGGAATTCCCAATATCGGACTTGCCAATGCAAAAGTGATCTGCCGCCAGTTCGGCTATGACATTGAAAAAATCCGCCATCTCACGGAGGAGGAGCTGTCTGAAGTGGATGGAATCGGCCCTGTGATTGCAAAAAGCTTTGTGGAGTTTTTCAGCAATGAGGGCAGACAAGAGAAGCTCACCCACCTGCTTTCCCATCTGGAAATTCAGGAAGCGCCGAAGGAGGAAAATGAACAGCGTTTTGCCGGGATGAATTTTGTGATTACCGGAAGCGTCAGCCATTTTGCCAACCGGAATGAGGTGAAGGCGGAGATTGAGAAACGGGGAGGAAAGGTGACGGGCAGCGTAACCTCAAAAACCAATTATCTGATCAACAACGACACGGCATCCGCCTCCTCAAAAAACAAGAAAGCCCGGGAATTGGGCGTACCGGTGATTTCTGAGGAAGAACTCCTTCAGATGATGGGCTGATCCGGACAGAACAAAAGAAGAGGTGTGATTGACATTTTGGGGGATATTGATTAGAATAAAGAAAACATTACTTGTAAAGAAAGTATTCAGGAAATCGGGTGGATTATGGGGAAAATTCAGGAGCTTTATGAAGCGGAAAAAGGACAACAGATAGTAGAAAAAGGTAAAAAGGGAGCCTTTCATATTGTATTCGGAAGAACCGGTGTTATCCTTCTGATGCTGCTGATCCAGATAGGCATTCTGGTGGTGGCATTCGGGAAACTTCAGGAGTATGTGGTGTATGCCTACTGGTTTTTCAGCCTGCTGTCGGCGGCAACGGTCATTATCATCATCAACAGGCCGGGCAATCCCGGATTTAAGCTTGCTTGGATGGTACCGATTACATTGATTCCGGTGTTTGGTGTTTTGATGTATCTTTTTGTGGAGACGCAGATTGGGACAAGAGTTATGAACCAGATGCTCAATGAATCTTCCAGAAAGATAAGAAAGTATATGGTTCAGGATCAGCAGGCCTGCAAAAAGCTGGAGGAGGATGACCGTCAGATGGCAAATCTGGCCCGGTACATTTCCCGCAAGGGAGGATTTCCTACGTATGAAAATTCATCCGTAAAGTATTTTCCTCTGGGTGAGGATAAATTTGAGGCGCTGGTGGAAGAACTGAAAAAAGCCAAAAAATTTATTTTTATGGAGTATTTCATCGTGGCGGAAGGCAGGATGTGGAATACCATACTGGATATTTTAAAGGAAAAGGCAAAGGAAGGGGTGGAGGTCCGGTTTATGTATGACGGAACCTGTACTGTGGCGCTGCTGCCCCATAATTATCCCGAAAAGCTGAAAGCTTTGGGAATCCAGTGCAAAGTATTTAATCCGATCAAACCGGCGCTTTCCACAACCCAGAATAACCGTGACCATCGGAAAATAGCGGTAATCGATGGCCATACTGCATTTACCGGGGGAATCAATCTGGCGGATGAATACATCAATGAAAAGGAACGGTTCGGGCACTGGAAGGATACGGCAGTGATGATCAAGGGCGAGGCTGTGCGCAGCTTTACTTGGATGTTCCTGCAGCTTTGGGATACGAATGTCAGAAGTGAAAATTATTCCCGGTATCTGGATGCAGAGCTTCCCGGGCTGAAAGAGTCAGTGAAAGGATTCGTGATTCCCTACGGTGACAGTCCGCTGGATGATGAGCCAATGGGAGAACTGGTTTATATGGATATCCTGAATACGGCAAGAGAGTATGTACATATTGTGACGCCGTACCTGATTTTGGATAATGAGATGATAACCGCCCTCAGCTATGCGGCTAAACGGGGAATAGACGTAAAAATCATTATGCCGGGGATTCCCGATAAAAAGTATGCGTTTGCGCTGGGGAAAACCTATTATCCGGAGCTTTTGCGGGCCGGGGTGAAGATTTACCAGTATGAGCCGGGATTTGTTCATGCGAAGATGTTTACTTCGGATGATACAAAAGCGGTGGTGGGAACCATCAATCTGGATTACCGCAGTCTGTATCTGCATTTTGAATGTGCAGCGCTGATGTACAAGGTAGAGGAGATTGAAAAAATAGAGGAAGATTTTTCCGAAACACTGAAACAGTGCCGGGAGATTACCATGGAAGTATATAAAAAGGAGAAGCTGCGTACCCGTTTTTACGGAAGGGTTCTGCGTCTGGTTGCTCCGCTGATGTAAGGAGAAGAAAAGAATGCCGATTAAAATTCAAAAAGATCTTCCGGTAAGGGAGATTCTGGAAAGAGAAAATATATTTGTGATGGAAGAGGGACGGGCGATGCATCAGGATATCCGTCCGATCCAGATTCTGATTCTGAATCTGATGCCCTTAAAGGAGGAGACGGAGCTTCAGCTTTTAAGATCCCTGTCCAATACTCCTCTTCAGGTGGATGTGACATTTATGGCGGCGAAAAGCCATGAATCCAAAAATACCTCCACCAGCCATCTGAACAAATTTTATCTGGAATTTTCTCAGGTAAAGGATAAAAAATTTGACGGAATGATCATTACCGGAGCCCCGGTGGAGCAGATGGAGTTTGAGGAAGTGGACTATTGGGAGGAACTGACAGAGATCATGGAGTGGACGAAAACCCATGTAACCTCCACGATTCATCTGTGCTGGGGAGCTCAGGCAGGGCTTTACTATCACTACGGACTGCAGAAAAAACAGCTTTCCGGGAAGATGTTCGGGCTTTTCTGGCATCGGGTGAAAAACAGAAAAATTCCGCTGGTGAGAGGCTTTGACGATGCATTTTTGGCGCCGCACTCCCGTCATACAGAGGTTCCGGCGGAGGATATCCACAACTGTAAGGAGCTTACCGTGCTGGCAGAATCGGATGCGGCAGGGGTATTTTTGTGCATGGCGAAGGAAGGACGGCAGATTTTTGTGATGGGGCATCCGGAGTATGACCGTATCACTTTGGACGGAGAATATAAAAGAGATAAGGGCAAAGGGCTGGAGATCAGTATTCCTGAATCCTATTATCCGGAGGATAACCCGGAGAATAAACCGCTGCTTTTGTGGCGGGCCCATGCGAATAACTTGTATACAAACTGGTTGAATTATTACGTTTATCAGGTGACGCCTTATGACCTTGATGGGACGCCGTTTAGTGAGGAATAATAGGGTTTTTGACTGTATCGGCCAAGGATGCGGAAGAACAATACGCAAAAGCAGAAGAATTTGTTGAAGTAATTGAAGGATATTTGCGGAAAAATTATTAAATGCGCGACAGATGGCGTAAAATGGACAAAGCTAATTCGAAACGACAACACTTAGAAAAGATGCAATGGATTTGCAAGATAACTTTAGGCGAACAATTTCGGAGATAGCTTGTGAAAAAAAGCTGGAGCAATACAGAGAGGAAAATTTTACAGAAAAATGCAATTTACCTCTTGCAAATCTTTATTTTTCCTGTACAATAGTATACGTTGTAGGATAAGAGCCGGCGGCCTTTCAAGGCCTCCGGCTTTACTGTGAGTTTTAGCAACCGATGATATTCAAGTGAGAAAAGGATTGATGACATGATTGCAGCAAATAATGTAACATTACGAATTGGAAAAAAAGCTTTATTTGAAGATGTAAATATCAAATTTACCGAAGGAAACTGCTACGGACTGATTGGTGCCAACGGCGCGGGAAAATCCACTTTCCTGAAAATCCTGTCCGGTCAGTTGGAGACTACCCACGGAGATATCAATATTACTCCGGGACAGCGCCTTTCTTTCCTGCAGCAGGATCATTTCAAATATGATGCGTATACCGTACTGGATACCGTTATCATGGGAAATGCCCGTCTGTATGAGATCATGAAAGAAAAAGAACAGATTTACATGAAAGAGGATTTTACCGAGGAAGACGGTATCAAGGCCAGTGAACTGGAAGCAGAGTTTGCAGAGATGGACGGCTGGAACGCAGAGTCCGACGCAGAACAGCTTTTAAATGGTCTGGGTATCCCCACAGAGCAGCATTATGCGCAGATGGCAGACCTGAACGGAAGTGAGAAGGTAAAAGTCCTGCTGGCACAGGCTCTTTTCGGCAACCCGGATATCCTGCTTCTTGACGAGCCTACCAACCATCTGGATTTGGATGCTATCGCATGGCTGGAGGAATTCCTGATTAACTTTGAAAATACGGTTATCGTGGTATCCCATGACCGTTATTTCCTGAACAAGGTTTGTACCCATACCGCAGACATCGACTACGGCAAGATTCAGCTTTATGCAGGAAACTACGATTTCTGGTTTGAATCCAGCCAGTTGATCGTAAAACAGATGAAGGAAGCCAACAAAAAGAAGGAAGAGAAGATCAAAGAGCTGCAGGAATTTATTTCCCGATTCAGCGCCAATGCTTCCAAATCCAAACAGGCTACCTCCCGTAAGAAAGCTCTGGAAAAAATTCAGTTGGATGAGATGCGTCCTTCCAGCAGAAAATATCCATACATCGATTTCCGTCCAAACCGTGAAATCGGAAATGAAGTGCTGATGGTAGAAAATCTGTCCAAAACCATTGACGGAGTGAAGGTTCTGGACAATATCACCTTTACGCTGGGAAGAGAAGACAAGGTTGCTTTCGTAGGCGGAAATGAGCTGGCGAAAACAACACTGTTCAAAATCCTGATGGGCGAGATGGAGCCGGATGAAGGAAATTATAAATGGGGTGTTACCACCTCTCAGGCGTATTTCCCAAAAGACAGCACCAGCGAATTTGACAACGATCTGATTATCGTAGACTGGCTGACCCAGTATTCCGAAATCAAGGATGTGACCTATGTACGCGGCTTCCTCGGAAGAATGCTGTTTGCCGGTGAGGACGGAGTGAAGAAGGTAAAAGTGCTTTCCGGTGGAGAGAAGGTGCGCTGCCTTCTGTCCAAAATGATGATCTCCGGGGCAAACGTCCTGATTCTAGATGAGCCTACCAACCATCTGGACATGGAATCTATCACAGCGCTGAACAACGGAATGATCAAGTTCCCGGGCGTGCTTCTGTTTGCTTCCCATGACCATCAGTTCGTGGAGACAACAGCAAACCGTATCATGGAAATCATGCCGAACGGTTCCATGATCGACAAGATCACCACTTACGACGAATATCTGGCAAGTGATGAAATGGCAAGAAAACGTCAGGTTTATCTGATGAATGAAGAAGATAACTAAGAAGATATGTAACTGAAGATATACAAAAGAAAAACGGTAAGGGGCAGTGCCTTTTGGAGAACAATCTCTAAAGTCACGCCCCTTATCTGCATTTTATAGAAAATGAAAAATCATTCATATGTTCATTTGTTTGAAGATGCTCAGAGCATTGGAAAAGGGATGAGCATGACAGTAAGAAAGGGTGAGAAATATGACAGAATGGCTGAATATTTTGGCTGAAATGATACAGGATTACTTATGGATTGCTCCGGTGCTGGCATTTATCGCAGGGGTGATTGTTTCTTTCACTCCCTGCTCCCTCTCCAGCGTTCCCATGGTGATTGCTTATATTGGAGGCTCCGCAAAAAATAATACCCGGAAAGCGTTCCGGCTTTCCCTGACCATGGCGGCAGGTCTTGGGGTTACCTTTTTGATTTTCGGTTCACTGGCTTCGGCGCTGGGACATTTGCTGCACGAAATCGGGTTTTGGTGGTATCTTTTTCTGGCAGTTGTGATGATTTTGATGGCGCTGCAGATTTGGGGTGTGATCCATATCATACCTCACCACCCTCACGATTATGGTAGAGGGACAGAGCACGGAAAACATGGATGTGAATGTCATGACCATCATCATGAGCATGTTCATGAGCATCCGGTGGACTGCAGCGAATCAGAAGGGAAGTGTCGGTGCGGCCCGAAGGTGAGCAAAAGAGGGTATCTGGGGGCTCTTCTGGCAGGCATGCTCAGCGGCGCCATAGCTTCCCACTGCTCCACGCCGGTAATGATTGCCTTGCTGGCTATGGCGGCCCAGTCAGGCAGTACCCTGTGGGGAATCTTTCTGCTGGCTATGTTTGCTCTGGGGCACAGCATTCTTCTGATTCTTGCGGGAACCAGCTACAGCGTGGTGGAGCGCTGGATGTACGATCCCAAATATGAAAAAATCAGCAGGAACCTCCGCACGGTGATGGGAGTGGTGATCCTGCTGATTGGTATTGCCATGCTGTATCTGGCATTCTTTTATGAAGGATAGTTATCCTTTAAAATTTCTGCAGCATTCTTCCAGAAGCTGAAAGAACTGTTCTGCGTGATAGCCGTCATTGACGGCGTGATGAAACTCCACGGTAACCGGCATTTTTACACGGTTCCCCACCGGATGGTATTTGCCAATCATGATGAAGGGAACAAAACTGGTGTCAGGGGTGCCGTACCCGGTGAAGGAAGCCGGTTTGGAATAGCTGAGTCCCGTGTAGCTTGTATTTGGCATGATGGAGATGTGGACATTGTCCATGGCTCCGCTTTTGTCATAATACAGGCTGTCAGCGGCTTCAGCCTCTGCCTTATCCTCCAGAAAACGCTGATAGAAGGAAGAAAAGTCCTCAGAATACAGGGTACGCTGGTGGGTAAAGAGATGATCGGTGTTTCTTCTCAGAACCGTATAATGCGCATGCACCTGATCCCAGCAGCCGATGTTTCCGGATACCTTTGCGTAGCGGTAATTCCGGTTTTCATTTACTGTTTTTGTGATACAGTAGCAGATGGAGGGATAGAATTTTTTCTCCAAATTATGAATGGTTTGGAGAAATTCCGTCACATCCAGCTCCACCGTCATACAGTAGAGATAGCCGTCAAAAGCATTATAGATTTCTTTTCTGTCCCATGATTCAAAATCAATTGCATGAAACATAGCAGCTCTCCTTGATCTGATAATTACAGCAGGGATGCGGAATCTTCATCCAGTACGATAGTAACATCCGGGTGGAACTGAAGGATAGAAGCCGGAACCTGAGGAACTACAGGGCCGAAGAATGCTTTTTTCACGATCTCAGCTTTGTCTTTTCCGCTGGCAACCAGAAGGATTTTTTTCGCTTTCATGATGGTTCCGATACCCATGGTGTAAGCCTGTGTGGGAACATCTTCAATCTTTTCGAAGAAACGGGCATTTGCCTGAATGGTGCTCTCTGTCAGATCCACACAGTTGGTAGCTTTGGAAAAATCTTCAGCCGGCTCGTTGAAGCCGATATGTCCGTTGTGTCCCAGACCGAGAAGCTGTAAGTCAGCGCCGCCGTAGCTTTCTACGATTGCTTCGTAATCAGCGCAGGCTTTGTCGGAGTCAGGTTCTGTTCCATCGGGAACATGGGTGTTTGCCAGATCGATATTTACATGTTTGAACAAATTGTTCATCATGAAATAGTAGTAGCTCTGGTCATTGTCATGATCCAGTCCGCGGTACTCATCCAGATTCACTGTGGAAACTTTGGAGAAGTCCAGATCGCCTTTTTTGTACCATTCGATCAGATTTTTGTATGTTCCGATGGGAGTAGAACCGGTAGCCAGTCCCAGTACGCAGTCCGGTTTGGAAATAACCTGTGCGGAGATGATATTGGCTGCTTTTCTGCTCATGTCGTCATAATTTTTTGTTACGATAATTCTCATTGGAAGAATCCCCCTTTATATTTTTTATATTGCTGTAACTATTCAGGACCCTGTCCTTCATAGTCACAAATGCATGCACACACGCTGCATTTCATGCAGTGCGGCGCTCGTATGTCTCGGGATTGCCTTGCAAATGCAAGGCAACACCTCGCGGAACAGTGACCTTCTGAACAGTTACGTATTGCTATACTATAAAACTATCCTATTTGCTGATAAATTGCAAGTGAAAAACAAAATTTTGAAAAAACAGCCACCATTATTCAGACGGGCAGATTTTAATCGGACAGGGCCTTAATGGAGGAAGCGTATTCGGAGGGCGACATCCCGGTGATCTTTTTGAACTGCCGGGAGAAATAATGGATGGAAGCATAGCCCAGATAATCGGAAATTTGGGTGAAATTGTCTCTGTCCTCCCGGATCATCTGCTTTGCCGCTTCGATTTTCATATGGGAAAAATAATCAATGACGCCGCACTGGTTTTCCTCCCGGAATAATTTCTGGAGCTGGGATCTTCCAACCAGATTGGTCCTGCAGATTTCTTCGATGGTCAGTCTTTCACAGATATGCTCCTCCAGATAGGCGGTAATTCTTCCGTAGAGCAGGGCGTCATTTTTCTTTTTCATGGATTTTACGGCGGGAGCGGGCCGTTTTCCGGTTTCCATCTGACGGATCATGGAGATCATCAGAAGTTCCATATATAGTTTGATCATCTGCTCGGAACCGAAGGGAGCTTTGGGCTTTCGGTCCATTTTCTGGGTATAGGGATCATCCAACGGGGTACTGATGCATTTTTTTGCTTCGTGGATAATCTTTGCCAGAAAAGTCCGTTCGGTCTCACCGATACTGGTAATCAGGTTTTCAAATTTATCCATACAGGGAGAACTGCACCGGAAGGCAATAACCACCAGATTGGGGGCGATTTTCCCGTTGGCCTTGACGCTGTGGAATTCATTTGGTTTATGAAAAATTATCTGTCCCCGGGTCAGGGTATGGGAGCGGTCTCCCGCCATAACCTCCACTTCCCCCTTATCCACACAGAGAAATTCCCAGAAATCATGGGATTCTCCCTCAAAATGGTAGGTGCTGGTATATTCAAAATAGTGTATGGTGATGATTCTGGAAATGTGGAGTTCTTCCCGAAGCTCCAGACTCTCAAAGGCCATGCAGATTCCTCCTCTCTCGGTTAAGTATAAAAATATGCAACTGTTCAGAAGGTCACTGTTCCGCGAGGTGCTGCCTTGCAAATGCAAGGCAATCCCGAGACATACGAGCGCCGCACTGCATGAAATGCAGCGCGTGCGCATGCATTTGTGACTATGAAGGACAGGGTCCTGAATAGTTATAAAAATATTATATAGGAATTTTTGTGCAAAGAAAAGTAAATATTGTCTAAATCCAAAGGAAAGTAAACGTGTTAATCTGGTACTAACAGGAACAAATGTGGTATGATGTATACGGAAGTATCTCGTAAAGAAAGGAAGGATGAAGTATCATGAAAAAACCGGTATTAGTTATTATGGCAGCAGGAATGGGAAGCCGCTACGGAGGCCTGAAACAGATTGACCCGATTGACGCTCAGGGACACATCATTATGGATTTCTCCATATTTGATGCAAAGAAGGCAGGATTTGAAGAAGTCATTTTTATCATCAAAAAAGAAAATGAGCAGGATTTCAAAGAGTGTATCGGAGATAGAATCAGCAGGATTATGAAAGTATCCTATGTATATCAGGATCTTCACAATCTGCCGGAAGGCTATCAGGTTCCGGAAGGAAGAGTGAAACCATGGGGAACCGGCCATGCGGTACTGAGCTGTCTGGGAACCCTTGATGCACCGTTTGCCGTGATCAATGCGGATGATTACTATGGAAGCAATGCGTTCCGGCTGATCTACAATTTCCTCACAGAGAACGAAGACGATACAAAATACCACTATACAATGGTTGGCTATGTGCTGGAAAATACACTGACAGAAAACGGACATGTGGCAAGAGGTGTGTGTGTTACCGATGAAAACAATTATCTGGTAGGCATCAACGAGCGCACAAGAATCGAGAAGAGACCGGAAGGCGCAGCTTATACAGAGGACGAGGGAGCAACTTGGGTACAGATCCCGGAGGGAAGCACCGTATCCATGAACATGTGGGGATTCTCCGCAAGTCTGTTAAAAGAGCTGAATGAACGGTTCCCGGCATTTTTGGAAGCAGCTATGAAGACCAATCCGATGAAGGGAGAATATTTCCTCCCGTCTGTTGTAGGCGAGCTTCTGGCAGAGGACAAGGCAGACGTAAAGGTACTGAAATCTCTGGACAAATGGTACGGCGTAACTTATAAAGAAGATAAACCGGTGGTAGTTAAAGCTATCCAGACACTGAAAGATGAAGGAAAATATCCGGAAAAACTTTGGGAGGAATAAAAATGATGGAGCAGGCAAGACTGTTGAATGTTATTGGGAAGTTTGAACTGGCGGGGGAAGTGCTCAGTGCAGAACCGTATGGAAGCGGACATATCAACGATACCTTCCGTGTGGTGATGAAAAATGAAGGAAAAGAAAAGATGTATATTCTTCAGAGAATGAACGGTGACATTTTCAAAAACAGCGATGAGCTGATGGAAAATGTTGCACGTGTCACAGGTTTTCTGAAAGAAAAAATCCTGGCACAGGGGGGCGATCCGGACAGAGAGACGCTGCAGATCATTCCGACAAAAGAAGGAGAGTCATACTACAGGGAAGAAAGCGGTGACGGCTGGAGAGTGTATCCGTTTATCACAGATACCGTAAGCTATGATGCAGGAGGCTGTGAGGAGCTGAACAAGAGCGGAATCGCTTTTGGAAACTTCCAGTATCTGCTGGCAGATTTTCCGGCGAAGGAGCTGCATGAAACCATTCCGAATTTCCATAATACAGTGAACCGGTTTGCAAACTTCAAAAAAGCGCTGGAAGCAGATGTGATGGGAAGAGCAAAAGAAGTGGAAAAAGAGATTTGTTTTGTAATGGAACGGGAAAAGGACTGCCATTTCTTTGGAGATCTTCTGGAAAAAGAAGAACTTCCGCTGCGTGTAACACACAATGATACGAAGTTGAATAACGTACTGTTTGACAGAGAAAGCGGAAAAGCCATCTGCGTCATCGATCTGGACACCGTTATGCCGGGATTCGCTGCTCATGATTTTGGTGACACCATCCGTTTTGGAGCAAGCACTGCGGCGGAGGATGAAAAAAATCTGGACAAGGTATGGTGCGACATGGGACTTTTCGAGGCATACTTTGACGGATTTATGGAAGGATGCAGAGGCAGCCTGACAAAAAGGGAAGTGGAGACACTGCCGATGGGTGCAAAAATCATGACCTTCGAGTGCGGCATGAGATTCCTCACCGATTATCTGGAGGGAGATACCTACTTTAAGACCCATTATGAAGGACAGAATCTGGACCGTGCCAGAACACAGTTTAAATTGGTGAAGGATATGGAAGATAAATGGGAAACCATGGCGAAAATCGTAAATAAGTAAAAGAATACCGGGCAGGTTCCCGCCAGAATACGGGAATACTGCCCTGTTTTTTGTTTTTTTCGAGAAACATTCCATGATTTTGCATCAATAAATGGACAGGATATCCAAAGCATGGTATAATAGTTCACAAGGGTTAAAAACTCTTCGTTTTCGAAGAGATAAAATTTTTATTTTTTATATTATTTCAAGGAGGAAATAAAAATGGCAAGAAAAATGAAAACCATGGATGGTAATCATGCTGCCGCTCATGCATCCTATGCATATTCCGACGTAGCAGCCATTTACCCAATTACTCCATCATCTGTTATGGCTGAAGCTACAGATGAATGGGCTACCCAGGGAAGAAAAAACATTTTCGGACAGGAAGTTCAGGTAACTGAGATGCAGTCCGAAGCCGGTGCAGCAGGTGCAGTACACGGTTCTCTGGCAGCAGGTGCTCTGACTACTACTTATACAGCTTCACAGGGTCTTCTGCTGATGATTCCAAACCTTTACAAAATCGCTGGTGAACAGCTTCCGGGCGTATTCAACGTATCTGCCCGTGCTCTGGCAAGCCATGCATTATCTATTTTCGGTGATCACTCAGACGTTTATGCCTGTCGTCAGACAGGTGCAGCTATGCTGTGTGAATCTTCCGTACAGGAAGTTATGGATCTGACTCCGGTTGCTCATCTGGCAGCTATCAAAGGAAAAGTTCCATTCATCAACTTCTTCGATGGATTCCGTACATCCCACGAGATCCAGAAAATCGAAACCTGGGATTACGAAGATCTGAAAGATATGGCTGATCTGGATGCGATCGCTGCATTCCGTAAGAATGCTCTGAACCCGAACCATCCATGCCAGAGAGGTTCTGCTCAGAACCCGGACATCTTCTTCCAGGCAAGAGAAGCATGTAACCCGTTCTACGATGCTCTGCCGGCAATCGTACAGGAATACATGGATAAAGTTAATGAAAAGATCGGAACAGACTACAAGCTGTTCAACTACTACGGTGCAGCAGATGCTGAACACGTAATCGTAGCTATGGGTTCTGTAAATGACACCATTGAAGAAACCATCGATTACCTGCAGGCAGCAGGCAAAAAAGTCGGCGTAGTGAAAGTTCGTCTGTACAGACCATTCTGCGCACAGGCGCTGGTTGACGCTATTCCGGAATCTGTAAAACAGATTACTGTTCTTGACAGAACAAAAGAGCCGGGTGCTCTGGGCGAGCCTCTGTATCTGGATGTTGTTGCTGCTTTAAAAGGAACAAAATTCAACGATACACCAATCTTCACAGGCCGTTACGGACTGGGATCCAAAGACACAACTCCGGCACAGATCGTAGCTGTATATGAAAACAATACAAAAGAAAAATTCACAATCGGTATCGTAGATGACGTTACCCATCTGTCTCTGGAAACAGGCGCTCCTCTGGTAACAACTCCGGAAGGAACCATCAACTGTAAATTCTGGGGTCTGGGTGCAGACGGTACTGTAGGTGCAAACAAAAACTCCATCAAGATCATTGGTGACAACACAGACATGTATGCACAGGCATATTTTGACTATGACTCCAAAAAATCCGGCGGTGTTACAATGTCTCACCTGCGTTTCGGTAAGAAACCGATCAAATCTACATACCTGATCAAACAGGCTAACTTTGTAGCATGTCATAACCCGTCCTACATCAACAAATATAACATGGTGCAGGAACTGGTTGACGGCGGTACATTCCTTCTGAACTGTCCATGGGATATGGCTGGTCTGGAAGAGCATCTGCCGGGACAGGTAAAAGCATTTATCGCTAACCACAATATCAAATTCTACACCATCGACGGTGTAAAAATCGGTATTGAGACAGGTATGGGACCAACCCGTATCAATACAATTCTGCAGTCTGCATTCTTCAAACTGGCATCTATCATTCCTGAAGAACATGCCATCGAACTGATGAAAGCAGCAGCAAAAGCAACCTATGGCCGTAAAGGTGATGACGTAGTTGCTAAGAACTGGGCAGCCATCGATGAAGGTGCAAAACAGATCGTTGAGATCCAGGTACCGGAAAGCTGGAAAGATGCAGCCGATGAAGGACTGTTCATGACTCACGCTGAGAACGGAAGAAAAGATGCTGTTGATTTCGTTAACAATATTCAGGCGAAAGTATCTGCTCAGGAAGGAAACAGCCTGCCTGTATCTGCATTTACCGCTTATGTTGACGGTACAACACCATCCGGAACATCCGCTTACGAAAAACGTGGTATCGCAGTAAACGTTCCTGTATGGAATCCGGAAAACTGTATCCAGTGTAACCGTTGTGCATACGTTTGTCCGCACGCTGTTATCCGTCCGGTAGCTATGACTGCTGAAGAAGCAGCTAACGCTCCTGCAGCTCTGGAAATGACAGGAATGAAAGAATACAAATTTGCAATCGCAGTATCCGCTCTGGATTGTACCGGATGTGGTTCCTGTGCAAATGTCTGCCCGGGTAAAAAAGGTGCAAAAGCACTGGCTATGGAAAATCTGGAAGCAAACATGGGAATGCAGAAATTCTTCGACTACGCAGTAACTCTGCCGGAGAAAAAAGATGTTATCGCTAAATTTAAAGAAAATACCGTAAAAGGTTCTCAGTTCAAACAGCCTCTGTTAGAGTTCTCAGGAGCTTGTGCAGGTTGTGGTGAGACACCATACGCAAAACTGATCACTCAGCTGTTCGGTGACAGAATGTACATCGCTAACGCAACAGGATGTTCTTCTATCTGGGGTAACTCCTCACCGTCCACACCTTACACTGTAAATGAAAAAGGACAGGGTCCGGCTTGGTCCAACTCTCTGTTCGAAGACAACGCAGAGTTCGGTTACGGTATGCTGCTGGCTCAGAAAGCAATCCGTGATGGCCTGAAAGCGAAAGTGGAAGCTGTAGCTGCAAGCGAGGAAGCTTCTGAAGAAGTAAAAGCTGCATGTGCAGAATGGCTGGATACTTACAGCGTAGGTGCTACAAACGGCGCTGCAACAGACAAACTGGTAGAAGTTCTGTCCGGATGTGACTGTGAAGTCTGCAAAGACATCGTTGACAACAAAGATTTCTTAGCTAAGAAATCCCAGTGGATCTTCGGTGGTGACGGATGGGCTTACGATATCGGATTCGGCGGTGTTGACCACGTATTAGCAAGTGGAAAAGATATCAACGTTATGGTATTCGATACAGAAGTTTACTCCAACACAGGCGGACAGGCTTCCAAATCTACTCCTACCGGAGCAATTGCCCAGTTCGCAGCAGGCGGTAAAGAAGTGAAGAAGAAAGATATGGCTTCCATCGCTATGTCTTACGGATATGTATACGTTGCTCAGATTTCCATGGGTGCTGACTTCAACCAGACTGTAAAAGCAATCTCTGAAGCAGAAGCTTATCCGGGACCATCTCTGATCATTGCATACGCTCCATGTATCAACCATGGTATCAAGAAAGGTATGAGCAAAGCTCAGACTGAAGAAGAACTGGCAGTTAAGAGTGGTTACTGGCACAACTTCCGCTTCAACCCGGCAGCTGAAAGCAAATTCACTCTGGACTCCAAAGAGCCTACAGAAGATTATCAGGCATTCTTGGATGGAGAAGTTCGTTACAATTCTCTGAAACGTTCCAATCCTGAAAAGGCAGCAAGACTGTTTGCTAAGAACGAATCCGAAGCAAAAGATCGTCTGAGCTACCTGAAGAAACTGGTTACTCTGTACGGAGCTGAAGAATAATTGTAACAGTTCAGCCTTCTACTGTCCCGGAGGTGTTGACTTGCAAATGCAAGTCAATCCCGAGACATAAGGGCGCTAAAATGTGCATGCATTTGTGACTATGAAGCCTGAAAGGCTGAATAGTTACGAATAATTTCTGAAGCAGAAAACAGATAGAAGTTATGAGGCGCTGACTTTGAAAAAGGTCAGCGCCTTTTCTGAAAATGGAGGATAGAGCAAGTGACAGATCGAAAATACTTACTGGAAACAATGGAAGAATTAATCAATACCCCCAGTCCGGTAGGCTACTATGATGAGATGAATCCTCTTCTGGAAACGTATGCGGAAGCTTTGGGATACGAAGTGACCTACGATAGAAAAAAGACCGCTTACATCAGGGTCAAAGGAGAGGACAGCAGCAAAACCATCTGCGTCGGCGCTCATGTGGATACGCTGGGACTGATGATCCGGGCGATTGACAAGGACGGCCTGATCCGGGTGAGAAATCTGGGAGGAATCAACTACAACAATGTGGAGGGCGAATCCGTAACCATTCACACCCGTGACGGAAGAAAATATACGGGACTGGCAGCATGTCAGTACCATTCAGTTCACGTGTTCGATGAGGCTAAAACAGCGATCAGAGATGAGAGCAATATGGTCATTATTCTGGATGAGGACGTTCATTCCAGAGAAGAGGTGAAGGCACTGGGGATTGAAATCGGGGATACTATTTCGCTGGAGCCTCATTTCACAGTGACGGAAACCGGATATATCAAATCACGGTTCATCGATGATAAAGCCTGTGTGGCTGCCGTGTTTGCCGTATTGAAATACATGAAAGAACATCACATAGCGCCTTCCTACGATACCCTGTTTGCCTTTCCGTATTATGAGGAAATCGGCCACGGGGGTGCGTATGTACCGAAGGAAGTGAGCTCTTACATTGCGTTGGATATCGGAGTGATCGGCCCGGATCATGCCGGAAGCGAAGAGCAGGTATCTATTTGTGTAAAGGATAATTTTTCACCCTATGACAGAGGGCTGACAGGAGATATTATCCGTGCAGCCAAAGAGGCGCAGATTGACCATGTAGTGGATGTGTTTTACCGATACGGTACGGATGCCACAGCAGCTTTGCGAGCGGGAAATAACGTCCGGGCGGCGGCTTTTGGAATGGGAACCTACTCTTCTCACGGAATGGAGCGCACCTCCATTCATGCGGTGGAAGAAACGGGACGTCTGCTTTTGGAGGTTCTGAAATTAAAAGGGGATAATTTCTAATAGAAAAATCGGAGACTGTTTATGGAATATAAGATGGATAACCAATATATGCTGGACTGCTTCAAAACACTGGTAAATACCCCTAGTCCGGTAAGCTATTATGAAGAAATCAATCCTGTCATGGAAAAGCTGGCAGCCGGACTGGGGCTTGCCGCCACCTATGACAGAAAACACACCGGTTATATAGAACTGGAAGGGGAAGACAATAAAAAAACGGTTCTGGTGAGCGCCCATCTGGATACGCTGGGACTGGTGGTAAGGGGTGTGGACAGCGCAGGAAATCTTCTGGTCCGTCCGCTGGGAGGAGTGAATTTTACCAGTCTGGAAGGCGAATCTGTGACGATACATGCCAGAAACGGGAAAAAATATACCGGGCTGATGGTGTGCAGATCCCATTCCACCCATGTATTTGATGATGCCAGAAGCATTGTGAGAGATGAAAACTCCATGATTGTCAGTCTGGATCAGAGAATCACCTCCAAAGAAGAGGTGCGGGCTTTGGGAATCGAGAACGGAGATATCATCTCGGTGGAACCGCACTTTGAATATACCGAAAAGGGGTATATCAAATCCCGCTTTATCGATGATAAAGCCTGCGTGGCAGCGGTTCTGGGAGCTGTAAAATTTTTAAAGGATCAGGGAATGAAGCCGAAATACCGCACCCTGCTGAGTTTTACCCATTACGAGGAGATTAACCACGGAGGAGCTTACGTTCCCCCGGAGGCAGAAGAATTTTTGGCAGTGGATATCGGGCTCATTGGGCCGGACTATAACGGAACGGAGAAATCCGTAAGCATTTGCTGCAAAGACAATTTCTCACCCTATGACCGAGAAATGACTTCCCGCCTGATCAGACAGGCAAAAAAAGCAGGATGCGATTATGCAGTGGATGTGTTCTACCGTTATGGAACAGACGCAGGAGCGGCGATCCGCGGGGGAGCGAACCTAAGCGCCGGAGCTGTCGGTATGGGATGCTTTGCAAGCCATGGCCGTGAGAGAACCCATATGCTGGGGGTGGAAAATACGGCGAAGCTGGTGGCGGCCTATATGCTGGATGAGGATTAAAAAAGGGGCGGAAGCCTCTTTTTTTAATCTTCAAATTTTTCAGATGGGAAAATAAGACATTTGAATGAAATTTCTCAGATTGCAGACAATAAAAGCAAAGATTTTATTGTAGAATATTTATCAATAATCCACTGGATATTCCTAAGAATAGAAAAAATCAACTGTTGATTTACCAGATTTGGGAAGAGGTGGGCAGGATTGACACTAAATCTTGTTTTTTATCAAAAACATAGCATATATTTGTTGACTATTTTTTAACAATAAAATAAGATAAATACAACGGCAATGATAAAACAATTACAAGGAGGATACAGAATGCGAAAAGAATGGGAAGGTTTCAGCGGCGGAATATGGGAGAAGGAAATCGATGTCAGAGAGTTTATTCAGAAAAACTACGAACCATACGAGGGTGACGATTCTTTCCTGAAGGATGCAACGGAAAGTACAAAAGAACTTTGGGCACAGGTTATGGAGCTGACAAAAGAAGAGAGAGAAAAAGGCGGCGTTCTGGATATGGACACCAAAATCGTTTCTTCCATCACCTCTCATGGACCGGGCTACCTGAACAAAGAGAAAGAGACAATTGTAGGTTTTCAGACGGACAAACCTTTTAAACGTGCACTGCAGCCTTACGGTGGAATCCGTATGGCCGTGAAGGCGTGTGAAGATAACGGCTACCATGTGGATCCTGAGGTTGTGGAATTTTTCAGCAAACACAGAAAGACCCACAACGAAGGAGTATTTGATGCATATACACCGGAGATGAGAGCGTGCCGTTCCAGCCACATCATTACCGGTCTGCCGGATGCTTACGGAAGAGGCAGAATTATCGGCGACTATCGAAGAGTTGCCCTTTACGGTGTGGACCGTCTGATTGAAGATAAACAGCATCAGAAAGATACTACCAGAATCATTATGTATTCGGATGTTACCCGTCAGAGGGAAGAACTTTCTGAGCAGATCAAGGCTTTAAAAGAGCTGAAAGAGCTGGGAAATATTTATGGATTTGATATTTCCAAACCGGCGTCAAACGTAAAAGAAGCAATCCAGTGGCTGTATTTCGGTTATCTGGCAGCAATCAAGGAACAGAACGGAGCGGCAATGTCTCTGGGACGTACCTCCACCTTCCTTGATATTTATGCTCAGCGGGATTTGGAAAACGGAACCTTTACAGAGGAAGAGATTCAGGAATTTGTAGACCATTTCATCATGAAACTGCGTCTGGTAAAATTTGCAAGAACTCCGGAATATAACGCACTGTTTTCCGGTGACCCCACATGGGTAACAGAATCCATCGGTGGTATGGGTATTGACGGACGTTCTCTGGTAACAAAGATGTCCTTCCGTTTCCTGCATACCCTGAAAAATCTGGGAACAGCGCCGGAACCGAACCTGACAGTTCTGTGGTCCACAAGACTGCCGGAAAACTTCAAACGTTTCTGTGCGAAGACCTCCATCGAGTCCTCTTCCGTTCAGTATGAAAATGATGACCTGATGCGTGTGACACATGGGGATGATTATGCTATTGCCTGCTGTGTATCTTCCATGCGTCTGGGAAAAGAAATGCAGTTCTTCGGAGCAAGAGCGAATCTGGCAAAATGTCTGCTGTATGCGATCAACGGCGGTATCGACGAGGTGAGCAAAAAGCAGGTTGGACCGGAATACCGTCCGATCACATCGGAGTATCTGGATTACGATGAAGTTATGAAACGGTTCCGTGAGATGATGAAATGGCTGGCAGAGGTCTATGTCAACACGCTGAATGTCATCCACTATATGCATGACAAATACTGCTATGAGAGACTGCAGATGGCGCTTCACGATAAGGAAGTTACCCGATGGTTTGCTACGGGAATCGCAGGTCTGTCCGTAGTAGCAGATTCTCTGTCCGCAATCAAATACGCAAAGGTAAAAGCAGTCAGAGATGAAAATGGAATTGTTGTAGATTACGAAGTAGAAGGCGATTTCCCGAAATACGGAAATGATGATGACAGAGTAGATGATATCGCATACGACATCGTACACGAATTTATGGCATATATTAAAGGAAATCATACCTACCGCGGAGGTATTCCGACAACATCGATTCTTACCATTACCTCCAACGTGGTATACGGTAAGGCTACAGGTTCCACACCGGACGGAAGAAAAGCGGGAGAACCTTTTGCACCGGGTGCAAATCCCATGCACAGAAGAGACAGCAAGGGGGCGGTTGCCAGCCTGAGTTCCGTATCAAAGCTGCCGTTTAAAGATGCTCAGGATGGTATTTCCAATACCTTCTCCATCATTCCGGGAGCGCTGGGTAAGGATGATGTGGTTACCTTTGACGACATCACATTTGAACTGGAAGCAGACTGCGCCTGCTGCGAGCCCAATGCAAACTTAGGTGAAGAGTAAGAACATTTATAAATGAACATAACAGGAGGAATTCGATATGAATATCAGCAATGCACAGATTGATAACTTAGTAAATTTACTGGATGGATATGCAGAAAAAGGCGGCCATCATTTGAATGTAAATGTATTTACAAAAGAAACTCTGCTGGATGCTCAGGCACATCCGGAAAAATATCCTCAGCTTACGGTCCGTGTATCCGGATACGCTGTAAACTTTAACAAGCTGACAAAAGAACAGCAGGATGAGGTTATTTCCAGAACTTTCCATGATGGAATGTAATCGGAAGACGGAGACAGGAAATATTCATTCACTGGAGAGCTTCGGGACCGTTGATGGTCCCGGAACCCGTTTTGTGGTATTTTTTCAGGGCTGTCCCATGAGATGCCAGTACTGCCACAATCCGGACACATGGGAACCGGGAAAGGGAAAAGTCATGGATGTGGATGAGATTCTGTCGATCTATGAAAAAAATAAAAATTTCTACCGCAATGGGGGTATCACGGCCACAGGAGGAGAGCCCCTTTTGCAGCTGGGTTTTCTTACGGAATTATTCCGGGAAGCAAAAAAGAGAGGAATCCATACCTGTCTGGATACTTCGGGAATTACTTACAATGACAGGAAAAAGGAAGAATTTCAGGAACTGTTTTCCTGTTTGGATCTGGTACTGCTGGATTTTAAGCACAGCGATCCACAGGGACACAAAGAACTGACAAAACAGAGTCAGGAGCCGGTGCTGAAATTTGCCCATGCGCTGGAAAAGGCGCAGATTCCTATGATCGTTCGTCATGTGGTGGTTCCCGGAATTACGGATGGAAAAGCCCATCTGGAAAGGCTGGGAGAGATTCTTGCTTCCTTCCGGAATTTGAAAGGGCTGGAGGTGCTTCCATATCATACCATGGGAACGGATAAATACAAAGTTCTGGGAATCAGCTATCCGCTGGAAGGAGTGGAAGCCATGGGAAAGGAACAGGCGCTGGAGGCAAGGGATATTATTTTGAAAAAAATCCGGGAAATGCGAAGAAAGCCGCAGAGATAGAGAGTATTGAAAAGCTGATTTTGAATCTTACGGGACTGCCGTGGATCAAAATCGGCTTTTTTTGTGTAGAAATTAATTTCCGAAAAGTGTTATAATATGTGCAAGGTTTAGGCGGAAAAAATGGTTGTACAGAAAAATGTAGAATGGAAAAGAGGGGATGTTTGATGGAACAGATGACACTGTTTGATAATCGGAGTGTGACAATGCCGTTGGCAAGCCGTATTCGCCCTGTGAGTTTAAGGGAGTTTGTGGGACAGGAGCATTTGCTGGGAGAAGGAAAGATGCTGCGGCAGATGATCGAGCGGGATCAGATATCTTCTATGATTTTCTGGGGGCCGCCGGGAGTGGGAAAGACTACTCTGGCCAGTATTATTGCGGAGCGGACAAAGGCGGATTTTATCAACTTCAGTGCGGTGACCAGCGGAATCAAAGAAATTAAAGAGGTTATGAAACAGTCGGAGGAAAGCCGCCGGATGGGAATCCGAACGGTTCTGTTTGTAGACGAGATTCATCGATTCAATAAGGCCCAGCAGGATGCTTTTCTGCCCTTTGTGGAGAAAGGAAGTATCATTTTGATTGGGGCTACTACGGAGAATCCGTCATTTGAGGTGAACAGTGCGCTGCTGTCCAGATGCAGGGTTTTTGTGCTGCGGGGACTGGAACAGAAGGATTTGGAGCAGCTTTTGAAAAATGCGTTAAAAAATCCAGAAGGATACGGGAATCAGAGGATACGAATTTCCGATGAGCAGATTGCAGCTATTGCGGGATTTGCCAATGGAGATGCCAGAACGGCTTTGAATACGCTGGAAATGGCGGTAACGAATGGGGAGATCAGTGCGGAAGCGATTACCGTCACCGATCAGGGCGTAGCCCAGTGTATCAGCAGGAAATCCCTGCTGTACGATAAGACAGGGGAGGAGCATTATAATCTGATTTCTGCCCTGCATAAATCTATGAGGAACAGTGATCCGGATGCGGCGATTTACTGGATGATGCGGATGCTGGAGGGAGGGGAAAATCCTCTCTATATTGCACGGAGACTGATTCGTTTTGCAAGTGAGGATGTGGGAATGGCGGACAGCAGGGCTTTGCAGGTTGCGGTGGCGGCTTATCAGGCCTGTCATTTTAACGGGATGCCCGAGTGCGATGTAAATCTCACCCATGCGGTGACTTATCTGGCCCTTGCCCCCAAATCCAATGCCTTGTATACAGCCTGTGAAACGTGCAAAAAGGATGTGAGGAACCAGCGGGCGGAGCCGGTGCCTTTGCAGCTTAGAAATGCGCCTACAAAGTTGATGAAGGAGCTGGAGTATGGGAAAGGATATCAGTACGCCCATGATACGGAGGAGAAACTGACTCATATGGAATGCCTGCCGGAATCCATGAGAGGACGGAAGTATTACCGGCCCACCAATGAGGGCAGAGAACGGGAAATGAAGGAACGGATGGAGGCAATTGAACGGTGGAAGAGGGAGCCGCAGTAAAAAAGAGCGCTGGGCTTGATAACTCAATAAGCTTTACACTCTTTTATGGTATCTTAAACTGTCAAGGGTATCGGAGGTTTCTGTGTTTTTTTCTTTTTGGTAAACATAGAATTCTTCCAGCATTCCATAATTTTTGGTGACAGTTTGTTTGATCTCCTCCACAGTGTTTTCGATGGAGGAAAGACGGTTATCAATAGGTGTGAATTTTTCGTCAAACCGCTGATCGAATTTTTCGTCAAACTTTTGATCAAATTTTTCATCAAAAGCAGCATCGAATGCAGGCTTGAACTTTTCATCAAAAGCAGCATCGAACGCAGGTTTGAACTTTTTATCAAATTTCTGTTCAAAGAGATCAGCAATTGCCTGCAGGTCTTTTTTGGATAATGCCATAAAATCGCCTCCTTATATCGGGATTTTACAAATTATATCATGTAAAGAGTGTAAAGTCTATTCAATTATCAAGGAGCCGGAATTTGAAGATGTTTTTTTTGGGGGGGGGAATCAGATGAGCCAGAATTGTTTTGTTTCAGAATAACAAAGTATCATCAGGCAGTCAAGAAAAAAATGTAAAAAACTATAAAACTATAAAAGGCCATTTCCCTGACAGAAGTATACATTCAGGGGATAGAAATTGGTGGAGACTATGAAAATAACAGAAGTAAGAGAAAATAAAAAGAACTATCTCCCATTGCTCCTTCTAGGTGATGAGCAGGAGGAGATGATTGACCGTTATCTGGAAAGAGGGACGATGTTCCTTCTGGAGGACGGGAAAATACAGGCAGTTTGTGTGGTGACGGATGAGGGAAACGGCATTTTGGAAGTAAAGAATATGGCCGTGGAGCCATCGGGGCAAAAGCGTGGATATGGAAGAAAGCTGCTGAAGTTTGTTGAGGAAACATATCGGAATCAATATTCCGTGTTGATGGTGGGAACGGGAGACAGTCCGCTGACCATTCCGTTCTATGAAAAATGCGGCTTTCAGAGAAGCCATGTGATAAAAAATTTTTTTGTGGACAACTATGACCATCCGATTATAGAGGGTGGAAAGCAGTTGATTGATATGATTTATCTGAAACGGAAATTGTAAGGCTGGAAACCAGCCTTACTCCTGTAACTGAGCAGAAATTTCCTGAATGGCTTCATTGATATTTCCCAGTAGAGCCTGCGTGATTTCGTCATTCATTTCCAGAGTCCAGTTTGCTCCGTCATTATGAAGCTCAATGGTGAAGGCGGTGGTAGCGGCGACTGTATTTTCAGAAATACAGGAAATGAGCAGTTCTCCGGCTTTTGTCAGGCGCCCGGAAATTCCGTCCTGAAGAGCCTGAGCAGTTTTCGTATACTCCATAACCTTTTCCCGATACTGGTTCATCATGGAATGGCAGTCATAGCTGGTCAGTTCCATTTCTACGGCAGCGGTGGAACCGTCCGGGGAAATCGTTTCCGAGGTGATGGTATAGTCCAGATATGTGAGAAGCTGGGAGGCCAGCGCCCGGGAAATAGTCCTGCGGTATTCGGTGTCACCTGAGAAAATGGTGTCCAGAGCCATGTAACGGCTTAATTGCTCGGAATCAAAATTTTTCAGAGTATCCAGATGAATGGAAATGATCTCTGAAGGGGTAAAAAGATTCACATCTGACACGTAAGAAGCAAAGTCTCCAGTGAGGGCGGATTCAAAATCTCCGGGGGAAGCAATGGACCAGATTTTACCCTCGCGGGTCAGGGAGACGGTATATTCCGAAGTGACGGGTTCAAAGGAATTCTCCTTTAAAACCGTTCCCAGAAGCAGGTAGCAGTCCTCCAATGAAAATTCCACAGTGGAAGGACTGGCAGAATTTTGAATCTGCTTGACGAGGGTACGGCGGGAATATTCCTTTGCCAGTTTCTGGCCGTCCATGGTAGTCAGCGCTACAGTCACCTGAGCAGTATTTTCTTTTGTGGAAACTTTTTTGATTTTATAAGAAAAATCTTTAAAAAATTCGGTAAATACCGATTCCACCTCATAGGAAATGGTCTTATCCGCAGACTCTGTAGGGAAAATATCCTGATAGGACAGATATTGTTCTACGGTTTTAGGGTCTGAGGATTTAAGCAGAGACAACTCATGCTCCACAAGCTTTTCGGGATCTTGCTGGTAGGGAATACGGTTGTGGAAATATTGGCAGGCCAGACCGCCCAGAACCAGCTCCAAAACAAGAATCAGCGGAATCCCGATGGTGAATTTTTTGTGGCGGGTTTTGTGGTGAAAAAGGTACATACCCACAAGGCACCCGGGACTGCCGCCCAGAAGAGCCAGTAAAAATAACGTAGATTCCCGAATCCGCCATTTATTTTTGACAGCCCGGTATTTGTCCAGACCGAAAAGCCCCAGTCCGGCCAGATTTACAGATGCAAGATACAGTAATAAAAGTTTCATATGTTATCCTCCGCAGTATAGATAAAAGTGGGGAAAGATCTTCTGAAATATAACATATAGTTTAACAGAATGGGAGAAAATGTCAACTATTGCCGGATCTGTGGAGACGAAAGGGAAAGATGACTGTAAATGAAATATGAAGCAGAGAATACAAAAAAGAGTAAGGGAAAAGTAAAGAATTAAGAAAAACAGCGTGCTATAATAGTGACAAATGTATGCACATAATTTCAGGAGGATTGTGATGAAGAAAAAGACAATGGTGATTGGAATCTCCGCAGCCGTTGGCGCGGCTGTGATCGGCAGCGGGCTGTGGTTACTTTTAAGAAAGGGAGACGGCGGTTCTGCCGACAATGTGGTATATGTAAATTCCGTTGAGAATATCATGAACCCGGGAAGCGGAAACGGCTCGATCAACCGTTTCGCAGGAGTGGTGGAGACTCAGGAAAAGCTGGAAATCCAGCCCAGTCAGGATAAAACGGTGAAGGAAGTCTATGTGGAAGAAGGACAGGAGGTTGAAGTGGGAACTCCCCTGTTTATTTATGATACAGAAAAAGCGTCGGAAGATTTAAGTAAGGCGCAGCTTGATCTGGAACGCCTGAACAATACCATCGGAAATAAGTACAATGAAATTGCGGCGCTGGAAAAAGAAAAGAGAAATGCCAGCGCCGATGCAAAGCTGGATTATACCATGCAGATTCAGAGCGCCCAGATGGAACTGAAACAGAGCGAATACGAAAAGAAGAGCAAACAGGTAGAAATCCAAAAGCTGCAGGAGTCTCTTGAAAATGCGGAGGTTGTCAGCGAGATGGCCGGCGTTGTCAAATCCATCAATAACGGCAATTCTTCCATGGAATACGGCGGAGAAAGTCAGGCATTTATCACGATTATCGCAATGGGTGATTTCAGGATCAAAGGAAAAATTAATGAGCAGAACATGGGTTCTGTGATTCCGGGACAGCCGGTGCTTGTGCACTCCCGTATTGATGATGAGGTGGTTTGGAAGGGCACTATGGGGGAAGTGGATATGCAGAATCCGGGAAATGACAGCAATAATTACTATTTTTCCAGTGGGGATGCCACAACCCAGTCCAACTCCTATCCGTTTTACGTGGAACTGGATTCCTCGGAGGGCCTGATGCTGGGTCAGCACGTATATATCGAGATGGATTACGGGCAGGAGGAAAAGAAGGCAGGAATCTGGCTGGATGAATCATTTATCTGTGACAAGGATTCCAAACCGTATGTGTGGACGGATAACGGAAAAGGAAAGCTGGAAAAACGGGAGATTATTTTGGGACAGTACGATGAAAATCTGTTCCAGTATGAGATTGCGGACGGTCTGACAGAAGAGGATATGATTACCTATCCGGAGGAAGGTCTTGAACCGGGAATGGAGACTGCAAAGGGTGAAAACGGACAGATGGGCCAGAGTAATCCGGCAGGAATGGAAAACGGAGAAGAAGCTCTTCCGGAGGGCGAGATGTTAGAAGGTGAAATGCCGGAGGGCGAAATACTGGAAGGCGAGATGCCGGAAGGTGAAATGCTTGAGGGTGAAATGACTGAAGGTGAAGTCTCAGAAGGTGAAGGTTCGGAAGGTGAAGCCGCAGAGGGCGAGCCTGAGGAAGACCTGAGCAAAGAAGAAACAGAGGAAACGGAGGATGCACAGTGATTCTTGAAATGAAAGATATCTGCAAAGATTATATTCAGGGCAAAATGGTGATTCCTGTGCTGAAACATGTGGACTTTAGCATGGAAGAAGGGGAATATGTAGCGATCATGGGGCCGTCCGGCTCCGGAAAAACGACCCTGATGAATCTGGTGGGCTGTCTGGATCAGACAACATCGGGCAGTCTGATTTTAGACGGACAGGACATCAGCAAATGTACGGAAAATGAAATGTCGGATTTGAGACTGAAAAAGATTGGATTTGTTTTTCAGACCTTTCAGCTTCTTCCAAGGCAGACGGCGCTGGAGAATGTGGAACTTCCGCTGACTTATGCTGGTGTTCCGAAAAAAGAACGGAGAGAGCGGGCCATGCAGGCCCTGACCAGAGTAGGACTGGAGGACCGGGTGAATTTTCAGCCCAACCAGCTTTCCGGTGGTCAGAAGCAGCGTGTGGCAATTGCCAGAGCAATCGTCAATCATCCCAAGATTTTACTGGCGGATGAGCCGACAGGAGCGTTGGACAGCGTATCGGGAGAGCAGGTCATGGAACTGTTCCAGAGCCTGAATGATGAAGGAGTCAGTATTCTTATGATTACCCATGACGCTGAGATTGCCGCTTATGCAAATAGAAAAGTAGTTATTCGAGACGGAATTTTGAAAAAGGAGGAGTAGACCGTGAAGAAGAAATTGATTATAGCCGGTACGGCAGCCGGGGTCATCCTTCTGACAGGCGTTACCGTTTTTGCTGTGAAAAAAAGCAATGAAGAACGGGTAAAGGTTATCTCCATGCAGGAAATGATGGGCTGGGGCGGCGGAATGAATGATATGAGTCTGTCCGGAAACATTACTTCGGATGTTTCGCAGGACATCTATCTGGGAAGCAGCCAGACGGTAGATGAGATTTTTGTTGAAGAAGGTCAGACGGTCAGCGTGGGGGATAAACTGATTTCTTACGATATGACGCTGGTCGATCTGGAACTGGAGATGAAAAAGCTGGACAGGGAAGGAATCGAACTGAATATTAAAAAAGCCCAGCGGGAAATCAAAAAACTGAAAAATACAAAACCTGCCAGTGATGGCGGAGGAATGGATGATCCGGGATTTATCGACGGTCCGGATATGCCGGAGGAACCGGAAGAACAGCCTTCACCAGCGCTGGAGCAGTTGGATGAGACCTCTGAGCCTTACATGGGTGAGGGAACGGAAGAAAATCCGTACCATTTTCTGTGCAGTCAGAAGGGTGTAATCTTAGGAAGCTTTCTGAACAGAATGGCTGCAGAGAAATGTTTCTTCCTGATTGAAGTCCGGGAAGGGGATCTGAGCAACGGAGCGTTGATGAAGGTCTGGGGGCAGAAGATTACCGATGAGGCTTTCAAGGCAGAACCTAATATGAAATACGAACCGGAGCTGGCGCTGTTTGAGGAAGAAGAAATAATTGCCAATCCGCAGGCGTTTTCAAAGCTTACAGGGGATGATGTGATACAAAAACGCTGGTGTAAGGGCGACGGAAGTGCAGAAAAACCGTATGTTTTTCTTGTGACGGCAGACGGAACCGTGGAAGGAAGCTTCTTTAACCAGATGAAAGAACTGGGTGGAAACTTCAGAATTGAGGTCAGAGAAAATGGCGTTTACAGCGGGATTCTGCTGAAGGCGTGGGAACAGAGTGCAAAGAATCTGGAAACTGTCGGTGAGATTAAAGATGAGACAGTGTATCAGGTAGGACTGGGAGAAGTGGAAGTTACACCGACCCCGGAACCAACAGATACGCCGGAACCGACGGGTATGCCAACCCCAACGCCAACCCCAACGGATACTCCGATACCAACTCCAACGAATACACCGGAGCCGACGAATACGCCGGAACCAACGGATACGCCGGAGCCGACGAATACTCCGACACCACCAACAACAGAGCCATCCACGACTCCACCACAGACCCCAACCCCGGAAACTCCATCCGGTCATACAGAGGGCGGCGGTGTCAATGGTACAGTAACCACAGGAAATACAACGGCCGGACTTCTGTATCTTACCGCAGGAAACACACTGGGAGGCTTCATGGATTCCATGGACGGCGGTTCCATGTCCAAAGAGGAGATCCAGAAGCAGATCAAAGAAAAGGAAAAAGAAATACGCGGATACCAGCTTGATTTGAAAGAAGCCGATCTGGAACTGAAGAGGATTAAAAAAGAACTGAAGAATCAGACGATAGAAAGTACTTTAAACGGTGTAATCAAAACGGTAGGAGACCCGGAGCATCCAAGTACGGACGGATCTCCGCTGATTCAGGTGGTCAGCAGTGAAGGACTGTATATCAGGGGAACAATCAGCGAGATGCAGCTTGATAAGCTTCAGGCAGGTCAGATGCTGAATGGTTTTTCCTATGATACGGGAGTCAGCTTTACCGCTGAGGTAAGAGAGATTTCACCCTATCCTCTGGAAGGAAATGATTACGGCGGATACGGTAATTCCTCCATGTACCCGTTTACTGCATATATTCAGAATGCGGAGGGACTGAAGAACAACAGCTACGCAGAACTGACGGTTGCCGGGGAAGACGGCAGCGCAGGAACCGGCGGAATTGTTATCGAAAAGGCATTTGTACGGACGGAAGACGGACAGTATTATGTGATGATTGATGACGGAAAAGGCCGGCTGAAAAAACAGGTGGTACAGATCGCCCGTGTGGTTTACGGATCAATGTATGAGATTTCCGATGGCTTGACAGCAGAGGATAAAATTGCTTTTCCTTATGGCAAAAATGTCAAAGCGGGAGCAAAGACAGAAGACGGAACCATGCAGGATTTGTATAGTTAGGAGGGATAACGATGATTGAGAATATCAGACTGGCTTTTGGGGGAATCTGGTCCCACAAAATGAGGTCATTTTTAACCATGCTGGGTATTATCATTGGAATTGCATCGATTATCTCTATCGTTTCAACCATACGTGGAACCAATGAACAGATCAAGCAGAATTTAATTGGAGCAGGAAATAACAACGTAGATGTAAGACTTTACCGTGGGGAAGGGGAATACTATATTGACGAGGGAATCCCCGACAATGTTACGGTGATTTCCGATGAACAGAAAAAGAAAATCCGCGGGCTGGAAGGCGTAAAAAGCGCATCTTTCTATAACAGAAGAAGCTGGGTGGATGGAGTATCCTATCGTGATACCCGACTGGAAAGCGGCAGCATGTACGGCGCAGATCTGGATTTTCTGAAAACCAAAGGCTATGTGATTCAGAACGGCAGAGGATTTGTAGAAGAAGATTACGACAAAATAAGAAAAGTGGCTCTTCTTGATGATGTTGCTGTACAGACACTGTTTCCGGAAGAGGACCCTGTGGGAAAAACTCTGGAAATTAGAGGCGAACCGTTTACTATTGTAGGATGTATCCGAAAATCCGATGCCTTTGAGCCGGTGATTAACAGCCTGAATGACTATTATATGTATAATCAGAATTCCAACGGAATGGTTGTAATTCCCCAGACGGCATGGCCCATTCTGTTCAACTTTGACGAACCGGTGGATGTCAGCGTCATGGCTGAAAATACAGACACGATGAGCAGCATCGGAAAAAAAGTGGAAGATATTATGAATGAATCTGTAATTTCTACCTCGACAACTGAGGAAGGTGAAGCAGATAACAGCATCGCCTACAAGGCGGCAGATCTTTTAAAGACTGTAAAGAATCTTCAGAAGGTCAGTGAAAATACAAACAAGCAGCTTTTATGGATTGCGAGTATTTCCCTTCTAGTAGGCGGTATCGGTGTTATGAATATTATGCTGGTATCTGTCACAGAACGAACCAGTGAAATCGGTCTGAAAAAAGCCATCGGAGCAAGAAAGAAAAAGATTCTGTGGCAGTTTTTGACCGAGGCCGCAGTGCTGACCAGCATCGGAGGACTTCTGGGAGTCATTGCAGGAATTATTTTATCTCAGGTGATTGCAAAAATGTCCCAGACTCCGGTATCCATCAGTCTTCCGGCAAGTGTTCTTGCAGTGGTATTTTCCATGGCGATCGGTATCATCTTCGGACTGCTGCCGTCCATTAAAGCGGCAAATCTGAATCCGATTGATGCGCTGAGACACGAGTAACTAAGAGAACCAATCATATATATAAAAAAGTATTTGATTTTGCGTTGTTAAAAAGCCTATGCCTATGAAAAGACTTGCAAATATTGACTTTTTCGCAGACCAAGACACTTGAGACAACAATTATTTTGCCGCTTTGGTGCCCAAATGGTACCCAGATTTCCTGTGGTAGCATAAAACGATACGAGCAGATATAAGAAAAAACATACTATGTGGGGGCGAAAGCACTCGTTGCTTTTGCTCTCTTGTCTGCTATCTATCATCAATAGAACTAGAAAAATTCATATATGGGTGCTATAATATAAGTGGCAAATTTGAATTTTAAAACCACGATTTTATAAGGGCACTGAAAACAAAGGATTTATCGCAATGTGTTTTCCATATTCATTTATATAGTTTACTCTTTACCTGACTGCTTATAAAGGCAAATTCAAGGGCAAGAAAATCTTATAACAGGATATAACAAAGTGTGGCAATCGTAAAACTGTGATGCATGTCCGAATATATTATAACGGAGGGTTTCCAGACAGCCGGGAATATTTATGGTAGGAATTATCAAATTCATTGTCATTTGGAGGTCAAAGAATGATTGGATTAAAAAAAGGAACTGTTAAACTATGCGAACACGAAAAAGAATGGGAAACTGAAGCCCAGAACACAATTTCTCGCCTGAGGAAGATATTGGGTAATGTCATAAAAGATATTCAGCATGTGGGAAGCACCTCTATATTCTCCATAAAGGCAAAACCAATAATCGATATTGCAGTTGCAGTCGATGATTTCAATGATATTCTTTCTTTTGAAAAAGAACTAAAAAATAATGGTTTTTACTATCGTTCCAATGCACAGGCATCTATTAGAAATCAGTTGTTGTTCGCTTGCGGTAGCTATTATGATGGTTCAGGAGATTTGCAAACTCATTTTATTCACATTGTTCAGACCAATAGTATGGATTGGGTAAATTACATAAATTTCAGAGACTATCTCAATAGCACCCCTTCAGTTGCCAAAGAGTATGAAAATTTGAAAGTTTCTCTTGCTCTGCAAGCTCCTATTGATTGTGGCAGAGAAAAGTATCTCAAAGGGAAACACGATTTTATCGTTTATACTTTGAGAAAAGCACTTGTGAAATCTTATCTCGGAAAGACAGTTCATATTAAAATAGACAGACCTATCGGAAGTGTACATCCTAAGTCCCCCGATATAACCTATCCTATAAATTACGGATACATACCAAATGTATTGAGTGGGGATGGTGAAGAACTTGATGTGTATTTGTGTGGAGTAGATGCTCCGGTCGAAGAATATTCAGCTCGTGTTATCGGAATAGTTCATCGTCATAACGATGTGGAAGATAAACTTATTGCTGCACCTGAAGAAATCAATTTCACGAAAGAGGAAATTGAAAAAGCAGTATATTTTCAGGAACAATATTTTGAATACCACATTGAGATGTATTCACGGTAAAAATACTCTGTAAGAGTTTAATTCCTAAAGGATGCATACGGTCTTAATGTATGTAATTTTGCAAAGCAGGCATACAGCTGTGTCTTGCCAGATTATCCCTTACAAGTAAAAATCTGTCTTATTGTTGTAGATAAAAAACGAGTGATTTTTACGGAAAGGGTACCACTTTACTATGCTTGTTACAGAACTTTTTGCAAAGAAACAGAAATAATAAGCTGAACAGATAGTAGCCTTATCGGTTTTAGCTCCTGTAAAGCATTTTCTTGTAAGGCTTATTTAGACTCTAATGCGTAATATAGCAGTGTAAAGTAAGGTAGTCATAACCTGTCTTTGCCAGTGCGATAATAGTGTTCTGTGTTTATGTGTATCATCTTGTTTGTGGTGCTAAAATGGTGCCCAACTTTGCAAAACCAACTTGTGCGGAGATATGAGAAGATACAAGCAAGAACAGGAAAACCATCGAAAATACAGGGGTTTTACTCACTTCTATAAACACTTGTAAGAAGTTATAAGACGATTTTCGTCTATAAAATCAATAAAAAATAAATGAACTGCTGCAAAAGTATTTTAACACAGAGAAATGCGAGAAAAATCTCGCGAAATCCCTGCAGGAAAATACAATTTGCAGCAGTTCATTTTTGACCTTCGCAGCAGTTATCGAATGGATATGCAATCATATCCGCCGGGCTCGTTCCCTGCGGGAATAAAATCAGAAGCCCAGTTCTTCTCCGGTCAGAATCACAGTAATCCTGCCGGGCTGGCGGGATTTTCTGGTGATAACAGTCTGGCAGCAGATGCAGTCAGGACTTAAACAGTCTGCGCACACTCCTGTTTTGGAGCAGGGGGTATCTGCGCCTACCCGTACGGCATTTGGAGGCGCCGCCATGGTATGAATCCGGCGGATTCCATCTTCTACCGTAGCACAGAGCTTATTCATACCGATCACTACGATGACATGAAGGGGACCGTTCATCAGGCAGGCTACCCGGTTGCCATTTCCATCCACATTGATGAGCTGACCGTCCAGTGTAAAAGCATTGGTTCCGGTAAGAAAATAGTCGGCGCATACGATACGGCCGTAAAGAGCACGGGCTTCCTCAGGTGTGGAGGCGGATTTTCGGTCAATCAGTTCATAATCACTGGCAGAGAGCGCCTCCATCACACCTGCCTGAACCAGCGTTTCCGAGCCGCCCCAAGTGACGGAAGAGCCGGAAGGAATCATTTCTTTGATAGCAGAAACAACTTCTTCTTTCGTCTCACAGTACAGACCATGCATTCCACGTTTTTCAAAGTTTCGAATGACGGAGGCGGCAGTATTTCGATAGCTTTCAGATTTAAAAGACATAAGTAAAACTCCTTTCCGATATTTGTCATTACATTATTATAGAATGAAGAGGCGGAAAGAGGAATAGGAAATTAAGAAAAAAATTATAAATTATTCACATGCTTTTCACCAAAAAAGAGAAGAAATGGTATATAATGACAACAGTGAATTAAATGGGGGTTGTTTTATGAATATACTATTTTTTTTGACACCAAAAAATGAAGTTGCACACGTTTTTAATGATGATACTCTTCGACAGGTTCTGGAAAAAATCGAGCACCATAAGTATACCGCTATCCCGATGCTGAATAAAAATGGACGGTATGTGGGAACTGTTACCGAGGGCGATCTGCTCCGGTTTATTAAGGAAAAGTATTCATTAAATCTGAGAGAAGCTGAGGACTGTCTGATCAGCAGAGTTCCGCTGCGCTGGAAATACACTCCAGTAAGTATTGACTGCGACATGGAGGATCTGGTAGAAGTGGCTATGAGACAGAATTTTGTTCCTGTGGTGGATGATGCAGATAATTTTATAGGAATTATCAGAAGAAGCGACATTTTGAAATATTGCTACAAAAAAAGCAGAGCAGAAGAGCGATGTAAAACAGCGATGTAAAACAGAAAGCTAAGAGAAGAAAACCAGTCCGAAGGAAAAGGGCTGGTTTTTTATCTGCTTTGAAAGTAAAGCCTCGGCGGAGTGAGCAGTAACAGTACGCCAAGGGGTACATGAATGAGGGAGGATGACGTAGTTGACAAGGGTTTAAAAGGATTTTATAATATTTTATAGAGTCATTTTGAGGGAGGGAAAAGAAATGTTTTGTCCAAATTGTGGAAGTGAGATGCCGGAAGGTACAAGATTTTGCGGGGAATGTGGTTCCCCGATGGGAAATGATATTCCCGGACAGGGGATGCCGGAACAAAGAGCGCCCCAGCAGAGAATGCCGGAACAAAGAGCGTCTCAGCAGAGAATACCCGTACAGAGAACGCCGGAGTGGGATCCGGCCGGATCGTTAGAGCCGGAAAAGAAAAAATGGAAGCTCCAGTGGACGATACTGATAGCAGTTGGAGTTATAGCAGTCGGTGTGGCAGGCGGCTTTCTGATTAAAAGTCTGGTTGGGACAGATTCGGAAAAGGAAAATGCCCAGAAGCCGGAGGTGGATGTTCTGTCTGAATTGGAAGAGGAAAAAGATGAGAAGCCGGAAGGCGCAGAGTCTGAGCCTTCCGATACAGACAGCCCGGAAGGTTTGACCGAATCTGATGGCGGCACAACAGAAAATCCCGATGCTTCCCAGCAGGAGAGCGAGGAAACATCGAAAACCGGAAACGAGGAAGAGCCGGAGCCTGTACAGGAAGAAGTGAAGGAAGAAGAGCTGCCGTTGACGGCCGATTTGGTATTGGAAGCGCCGGTGATTGATAATGTGACCCTGTTCAAGCTTGCAGTTGCAGATGCAGAGGCATCCTCCGTAATCAGTCAGGAAGGTACAAACAATAATCCCATTCTGCTGTTTGATGACAGAGAAGATACTTCATGGCAGGAGGGCGTGGACGGCTTTGGAATTGGTGAAAGCATTGATATTGAATTAGAGGATACCAGCGAAGTGGAATATCTGTCATTTAAGCTGGGAAACTGGAAAAATGATAAATACTATTTTGGCAATGCCAAACCAAAGACCATCACGATTATGGCAGGAGAGTTTGTAGGACAGGTGACATTTACAGGTGACAGAACTACAGAATGGATAAAATTCAGCAAACCGGTGAAGGTGGATGAAATATCATTGGTTATAGAGGATGTTTATCCGGGAACCAGTTGGGAAGATACCTGCATCACGGAAATGGGAATTTACGGTTTTTAAGGAGCGGCAGAAGATATGCATAAAAATAGAAAAAGAGACAAAGGGATTCTTCTGCTGACGATCATAAACAGCCTTTTGATTTTTGCTGCGGTTCTTTTAATGGTGCTGGGAACGCATAGAACGCGGAGAGAAACGGAAGCAGCCGAAAAAGCGGTGGAAGATAAAATAGGTGCTTTGGAGGAACAGGTACAGACTTTAACAGGGACACTGGAAGCAGAGAAGGAAAGAGTGAAAGCGCTGGAAACACAAATAGCGCAGCAGCAGGAGGAACAGATGGCAACAGCCGAAAATCTTCCTGTGCCGGAAGAATTGAAGTCGGGAACAATTGTGAATGAGACGATTTCGGCAGAACAGACGGCAGAGTTTTTTCAAGCGTATGAGATTGTAAAGGACGATGAAATTTATCAGCAGATCAATGGAAAATCTTACCGGGAAAATGATAATATCGGGCTGGATGAGCTGCGATATTTAAAAGTTCTGCACTATAATTTTGAGCACCAGATACAGGTTGGGGAAATTATCGTCAATGTGGCGGTGGCGGAGGATGTTCTCAACATTTTTCAGGAATTGTTTGCGGCAGAGTATGAGATTCAATCCATGTTTCTGATCGACAATTATTGGACAGGAGACGGGGATTCTACGGATACGGCCTCCATTGAAGAAAATAATACTTCCGGGTTTAATTACCGTGAAATTACGGGAGGAGGTTCTCTTTCCAGACATGCATACGGATGCGCTATTGATATCAATCCTCAGCAAAATCCTTATGTGTGGTACAGCGGCGGGGAAAAGCGGTGGACACATTCCAATGCATCGCCCTATATCGACAGAAGCAGCGGAGATCCCCATGTGATCGTGGAAGGGGATATCTGTTATTCGATTTTCGAAAAGTACGGATTCAGTTGGGGCGGAAACTGGTCGGACCCGATTGATTACCAGCATTTTGAGAAAAGACTGTAGAAAAACGTACAGTATCAAACAAAACGATAAAGAAGAGGGATATCCTCGACAGAGGATATCCCATTCAAATCCGGCTGTTCAGCCAATCATTTCCAAAAATATGACAGAATAAGGGGCGTTAATATTCCCCGGTAGCCTGATAATAAGCATCACAGGCAGAATCGCTCCAAGAGGTCTTATCCGCAGAAACCACTTCTCCGGTTTCCAGATTCGCAGCATAAAAATTCAGAATAGAAGTGTTATCCAGACTTTGACCGGAAGAATCGTAATGGTATTCATAATGTACGAACAGATAACACTTTCCGTTTTTGGAAATTCGGTCATAGGTGAGTGTTTCTTTGGTGGTTATCCCCGCGTCCTCGGATTCCCGGCTTCCTTCTCCCAGATCAAGGTACAGATTTCCTTTGGCATTATACTGAAAACTGCAGAGTTTATTTTGGGAGGCAAACATCCGGTCATAGATTAATTGGGCCGCCTGTTCCGGCGTTCCTGTGGGAGAAGCATTGTCAGCTTCAGGAGTAACGGAGGCTTCCGGAATCCGGGAAGGTGAAGCCTCTTCAGTCTCTTCTGAAACGTAGGAATCTTCAAAATCCGTACCGTATTCTCTCGTACCGTCAATTGGCTGGCGGGCAAAGAACATAACCTTGAGACAACGGTAAGAAGGCCCGGGATCGGGAAATCCGGGTTCCGTTACCAGAATAGTCCCGTCTTCCAGTATTTCTTCAGAATCCATGCGGAGAATACTGAAAAATCCGCAGATTGCCAAAAACAAAAGGGCGGCGATAATATAGATAATAAGCGCCAGTGATGCAAAAAAATGTCCCACCGAATTTTTGCAGGACTGAACGCCCCAAACAATCATAAAGAAAATCAAGACAGCAGGTGTGAAAAATAAAATCATCCAGATGACAACAGTCAGCCAGAGGCGCGGCTCCAAATCAAAAAAATGAAAAATGGCTTTATTGACCAGCACAAAGATGATAAAGGAAACATAAATAATCCATGAAATCAGAAAACGCATGGTTTTTGATGACAATAAAATCCCTCCAATCCGCTGTGAATTTCGAAAAAATGACAGGGAAATGTCTTTTTTCATCCGAAGTATAGCATAATCTGCAATATATTGGAATAGATAGAGGAAGAAAAAGGAAATAGAGAGAAAGCGGGGAATAACCTTAATAAGAGGAAAAGGGGGTGACATCGTGAATGTCAGGGAAAGAGCAGAAGAAAAAGAATACAGGAATTTAAGTCCCTATGCAGCGCACAGCAGGGAATCCAGAGGGCGGGAGAGACCGGAGCCGGAGTGCGATATCCGGACGGTATACCAAAGAGACCGGGATCGAATCATTCATTCGAAAACCTTTCGGAGACTGAAGGATAAAACACAGGTGTTTTTAGCAGCGCAGGGGGATCACTACCGGACAAGGCTGACCCATACGCTGGAGGTGTCCCAGACGGCAAGAACCATTGCCAAAGCGCTGGAATTGAATGAGGATCTGGTGGAGGCCATTGCATTGGGTCATGATCTGGGACATACGCCTTTTGGCCATGCCGGGGAGGCGGCCCTGAATGAAATCTGCCCCAGCGGATTCGCCCACTATAAACAGAGTATTCGGGTGGTGGAACTGCTGGAAAAAAACGGAGAAGGACTGAATCTGTCATGGGAGGTGCGGGATGGCATATTGAATCACCGGACGGCCGGGGAGCCCCATACGCTGGAAGGACAGGTGGTACGCCTCTGCGATAAAATCGCCTACATCCATCACGATATGGATGATGCGGAGAGGGCAGGGATTTTCAGTGAAGACGATATTCCCATTACCATCCGTGTGGTGCTGGGGGATTCCTGCCGGGAGCGGCTGAATGCCCTGATCCACGATATTATTACCTCCAGCTACGGAAAAGACAGGGTTCAGATGTCGCCGGAGGTGGAGGAAGCCATGCGGATGCTTAGGAATCTCATGTTTGCCAGCGTATACCGGAATCCCGTGGCGAAAAAAGAGGAGGATAAGGCGAAAAGGATGCTGCAGGAGATGTATCTGTATTACATGAAAAAGCCGGGTGCCATGTCCTCGGAGTACAAACTGCTGATCCAGAGAGGCGAACCTTTAGAGAGGGTAGTCTGTGATTATATTGCAGGAATGACGGATCAGTATTCCATGGCGAAGTATAAAGAATTATTCGTACCTGTAGGATGGGCAAAATATTAATTGAAAACAAACAAATGATATTGACAATCGGAGCAGTTCATCATATTATCTTTCTTAATGAATACATCACGAATGGACCAGCAGGTGAAAGCGGCTGACTTTTCAAAGGGAAAAGCCAGCTATTTTCATGCGGTCACTGTCGAAAAATGTCAGGGAGGAACAAGATGGAAAAATGGAATGAAGTATCTTTAGTACCGGAGTTTTCCGAACAGGGCGTAGATTGTTATCGTCTGGAGGGCGGAGACTTCCAAAATGAATATTATGTGGTATCAGAAGCGGAAACCAGAAAGCTTCTGAACAAGCCGGAGGTGGTAGGATATGAAGTGTATCACTGCCTGATTCCCTCCACATCCCAAATGTTGTATTACTTCAAGGAGCAGAAAAAGGTGACAACCGCCAATATTCTGTCTATTTTAAGGGGTGCATTGAATTATCCGCTGGAGGAGAGCTGCTACCGGGAACACATCCGGGTACACGATATCAGTTTCCTGTCCAGCGAAAGAGTTTTTGAGAAAGAAGAGATCGCAGGACTGGAGATCAAATACAGCAAACTCACTATGGTGCCGGACAGCACACTGCTGATCGGAGATATCATTGCGACAGGTGATACTCTGGTGCACTGCCTTAGATATGTGACGGACTTTTACCGGGATCACGGCGCAAAGCTTCGCAATATCATCATTTTCACCATCGGGGGAACAACAGGTATTGAGATTTTGGAGCGGCTCACCAAGGAAATTCGGGAATACTGGCCGGAGTTTGAAGGCTTTATCACGGTATACTATGAAGGTATTTTTGCCACTTATCAGGACAAAGGCGTATCGGGAATCAATCTGCCGAATGTGGACTTTTACTGGAAGGGCGGTATTGTGGCGCCGGAGTTTCGGAGACAGACTCTGTCCATGAGGGATCCGCTGTTTGAAAAATGTATCATCTATGACGGAGGAGCCCGCAGATACGAAATCTATGAGCATGTGGAAGAGGTTCTGGAGTTCTGGAAGAAAATGGCGAAGCGTGCAGACCAGATTGACTTTAAGGCGCTGCTGGATGAAAAGCTGGGATATCCCACGCCTGTCACCTACGAAGAATGGCTGAAATGGAACCACTACGAAAAAATTCAGGGTTCTGAGACAGAGTGGCTGTATCGTCAGGAGCTGGGCTATATCGAGGGAGTAAAGAACGCTTCCCTAAAGGAGATTGCAGAGGAAAGAATTGAGGAGTTTACCAAAGCTCTGAGAAAATATATCATCTAAGGCAGGGCGTATCTGAAACGAAGAGAGGAAGAAGAATATGAGTATGAAGACAGAAAAACAAACCACAGACATTGATTACGCAACCAGTCCGGTGCCTGCGGAAAGCAGAAGAAGCCTGATCACCATGTTTATGATCATGCTGGGATTTACCTTCTTTTCCGCAAGTATGTGGGTAGGACAGGAACTGGCGGACGGTCTGGATTTTTGGGGATTTTTAGGAGCTTTGATTTTAGGCGGAATCATTTTGGGACTGTATACCGGACTTTTGGGATATGTGGGAGCAAAGACAGGACTGAGTCTGGACCTGCTGGCTCAGAGAGCGTTCGGAAGCAAGGGATCGTATCTGTCCTCTGCGATGATCAGCTTTACACAGATCGGCTGGTTCGGCGTGGGACTTGCCATGTTTGCAATCCCGGTGTCCAATGAACTGCTGGGAGGAAGCAAGGCAGCTCAGTGGGGGCTGGTCATAGTGGCAGGAGTGTGCATGACCGCATCCGCGTATTTCGGAATTAAATCCCTGACCATTGTCAGCTATGTGGCGGTTCCGCTGGTTGCTGTTTTGGGAACGGTTGCTATGGTTATGGCTGTTCGTCAGGGAGACGGAACGATTATCGAACAGTTTTCCGTATCCAGCGGTTCACTGACGGTCGTAGGAGGAGCAGGACTGGTTATCGGATCCTTTGTATCCGGTGGAACGGCAACTCCGAACTTTACCAGATTTGCGAAAAACGGACGGGTGGGAGCGCTGACAACGGTAGTGGCATTTTTCATCGGAAACTCCCTGATGTTTTTCTTTGGAGCCGTATCGTTTATCTTTGTAGGAGGAAATGATATCTTCGAGGTTATGATCCGTCTGAACCTGTTTTATCTGGCAGTGCTGGTGCTGGGACTGAATATCTGGACCACCAACGACAATGCGCTGTATTCGGCAGGACTGGGTCTGGCAAATATTTTCCATCAGAAGAAGAAACCCATGGTTCTTGTGTCCGGTATTATCGGAACTGTTCTGGCTGTATGGCTGTACTACAATTTCGTGGGCTGGCTGAATATCCTGAACTGTACGCTGCCGCCGGTGGGAATTATTCTGGTATTGGCGTATTTCATGAATAAAAAGGAGTACGAGGATGAGAACGCTCCGGTTTGTGTGGTAAACTGGTTCGCGGTGGCCGGGGTGATCATCGGAGCTGTGGTTGCAAACTTTTTGACATGGGGAATTGCTTCCATCAATGGAATGGTGGTAGCGGCTGTCTGCTATATTGCAGGCTGGATGATACAGAAAAAAAGGTAACTATTCAGAAACACAAAAATGAGCTTATGACTTCTGTCCTTAGGGGCAGAAGTTTTTAAATTCAAATATTTGTGGACAATTGTCCCATAAGAAAAAAGGAAATACCGGATCGACAGGGAATATTATTATTGAGAACATGAGAATATTAGGAGGGAACATGCGTTATTCAGAAGACCTGATAGAAGAGATACGGATGAAGAACGACATTGTGGATGTGATTTCCGGCTATGTAAAGCTGCAGAGAAAGGGCAGTTCCTATTTTGGCCTGTGTCCCTTTCACAATGAGAAATCGCCGTCCTTCTCCGTAAGCCCCGCAAAACAGATGTATTACTGTTTTGGATGCGGAGCAGGGGGAAATGTATTCACATTTCTCATGGAATACGAAAATTTCACTTTCGTGGAGGCATTGAAGATGCTGGCGGAACGTGCGGGAGTGGAGCTGCCCCAGTTGGAATATTCAAAAGAGGCGAAAGCTCAGGCCGATTTAAAATCCACGCTTCTGGAGATCAATAAACTGGCGGCAAAGTATTATTATTACAGGCTGCGTCGTGAGGACGGAGCTGTTCCCATGGCCTATTTAAAGGGCAGGGAGCTGAGTGAAGAAACCATCAATAAATTTGGGCTGGGATATTCGGACAAGTTCAGCGATGACTTATACCGTTATCTGAAGAGCAAAAAATATTCAGATGAGATTCTCAGGGAATCCGGCCTGTTCAATGTGGATGAACGGCGGGGAATGTATGACAAATTCTGGAACCGGGTGATTTTTCCCATTATGGATGTGAATAACCGGGTGATCGGATTTGGCGGAAGGGTGATGGGCGATGCAAAGCCCAAATATCTGAACTCCCCCGAGACGAAGATCTTCGACAAGAGCCGGAATCTGTACGGATTGAATCTGGCCCGGGTCTCGCGGAAAAGGAATCTGATTATCTGTGAGGGTTACATGGATGTCATAGCCATGCATCAGGCAGGCTTCAATAATGCGGTGGCATCTCTGGGAACTGCGCTGACCTCTCAGCAGGCCAGTCTCTTGAAACGGTATACCGATGAAGTCCTGATTATCTATGACAGCGACGAGGCAGGTACCAAAGCGGCGCTGCGAGCCATTCCCATGCTGAAAACGGCAGGGCTGGCCACAAAGGTAATCAACCTGAAGCCTTATAAGGATCCGGATGAATTTATAAAAAATATGGGGACAGAAGCCTTTCAGGAACGGTTGGATCATGGCATGAACAGCTTTCTGTTTGAGCTGAAAGCCATGGAACAGCAGTTTGACATGGACGATCCTCAGGGAAAAACGGATTTTTACAAGGAAACAGCCCAGAAATTACTTCGGTTCGAGGATGAGATCGAGCGGAGCAATTATATTCAGGCAGTAGCCGACGTCTACCGGATTCCGGCAGAGGATCTGAGAAAAACGGTGAACCGGCTGGCGCTGAGAGGAGCGGGACTTCCCGATCCCGTGAAACCAAAATCCGGTCTGCACAGGAAAAATGAGAAACAGGATGGATTCGAGCTTTCTCAGAGACTGATGCTCACATGGCTGACCTCCTATCCGGAAATCTTCGGGGAGGTTGCCCGGTATATAGGACCGGAGGATTTTACAAAGCCGCTGTATCATACAGTGGCAGGTATGCTGTTTGAACAGTATCATGCGGGAGAATTGAATCCGGCAAGACTGCTGAACAAATTTACAGACAGCGAAGAACAGAAAGAAGTTGCGGCAGTGTTCAACGCCCGGATTCCTTTGGAGACGGATGAAGAACGGAGGCGGGCGCTTCTGGATGTGATATGCCGGTTAAAAGAAGACAGTATTGCACACCGTACGGCAAATCTTGCGCCTACGGACATGCAGGGTCTGATGAATCTGATGCAGTCGAAAAAAGAACTGGAGGATTTGAAGGCGGGCAAGCTGCATCTGCATATTTCTTTTAATTAAGGATAAAATGTAACTATTCGAATAGTTATGAAATAATGCTATGGAAGGTGGAAAACAAATGGAAATGGATAAAGCCCAGTTTGCGGAAAAACTGAAAGCACTTCTGGAATTAGGGAAGAAAAAGAAAAATGTTCTGGAATATCAGGAAATCAATGATTTTTTTCAGGGAATCACATTGACAACGGAGCAGATGGATCTGATTTTCGAATATCTGGAGACCAATGGAATCGATGTTCTGCGGATCAGCGAGGAAGACGCTCTGCTGGAATCGGATGATCTTCCGCTGGAGGATGATGAGGTAGATATGGAGAATATCGACCTTTCCGTACCGGAAGGCGTCAGCATTGAAGACCCGGTTCGTATGTATCTGAAGGAAATCGGAAAAGTACCCCTTCTCAGTGCAGAGGAAGAAATCGAGCTGGCAAAACGCATGGAAAACGGCGACGAAGCGGCGAAAAAACGTCTGGCGGAAGCCAATCTGCGTCTGGTTGTCAGCATTGCAAAACGGTATGTGGGAAGAGGAATGCTGTTTCTGGATCTGATTCAGGAAGGAAATCTCGGCCTTATTAAAGCCGTAGAAAAATTTGATTATACCAAAGGCTACAAATTCAGTACCTATGCTACATGGTGGATTCGTCAGGCGATTACGAGAGCCATTGCCGATCAGGCAAGAACCATCCGTATCCCGGTTCATATGGTGGAGACCATCAACAAACTGATCCGCGTTTCCCGTCAACTGCTTCAGGAGCTGGGCCGTGAACCAACGCCGGAAGAGATTGCAGAAGAGATGAACATGCCGGTGGACCGTGTACGTGAAATCCTTAAAATTTCTCAGGAACCGGTATCTCTGGAGACACCAATCGGTGAGGAGGAGGACAGCCATCTGGGTGATTTCATTCAGGATGACAATGTACCTGTTCCGGCGGATGCAGCAGCATTTACCCTGCTGAAAGAACAGCTTGTGGAAGTATTAAGCACACTGACAGAGAGAGAGCAGAAGGTTCTTCGTTTAAGATTCGGTCTGGACGATGGAAGAGCAAGAACTCTGGAAGAAGTAGGAAAGGTTTTCAATGTAACAAGAGAACGTATCCGTCAGATTGAGGCGAAAGCCCTCAGAAAACTGCGTCACCCCAGCCGCAGCCGGAAACTGAAGGATTATCTGGATTGATCCATTTATCCAAACGTCTCCGGATGAATGCGTCCTTTGTCACGCCGGGAAACCGGCTGGCTGATGTGGGAACTGATCACGGATACATTCCCATTGCACTGGTGCAGGAAGGACGGATACCTTCTGCCCTTGCCATGGATGTGAATGAGGGCCCACTGAAACGGGCAAAAGAACATATTCGGGAGTTCCAACTGGAATCCTCCATACATACCCGCCTCTCCGATGGCGTGCAGTCTCTGTGCCGCGGGGAGGCGGATTCTGTCCTGATTGCAGGGATGGGAGGCGCTCTGACAGTAAAGATCCTCAGGGAAGGGGAAGCGGTTCTGAAAAGTGTGAAGGAGCTGATTCTTCAGCCCCAGTCAGAGATTGAAAAGGTTCGTCATTATCTGGAGGAAGCTGGATACCGTATCATAAAAGAGGATATGGTGCTGGAGGACGGAAAATATTATACGGTCATGAAGGCAGAATTTGGGGAAATGCATTATGACCGGGAAATTTTTTATCATTACGGAAAATTGCTTTTGGAGGGAAAACATCCGGTTCTGAAAGAATATCTGAAACAGCAAAGAAGCATGTGCGCAAAGATATGTGAAAAGCTGAACCGGGAAGGAATACAGGAAGAGAGAACAAAAGCAAGAATCCGTGAAATAGAGGAGGAAATGCGGCAGATAGATGCTGCACTGGCCTGTTATGATGAAGTGTAAAGATATTTTAGAAAAACTGGAAGAACGGTGGAATCCTGCATATGCCATGGAATGGGATAATGTGGGACTTCTTGTGGGAAGAGAAGATAAGGAAATCCATAAAGTTTTCGTTGCGCTGGATGTGACAGAGGAAACGCTTGATCAGGCCGTTGCTTTTGGGGCGGATCTGATGATTACCCATCATCCGCTTTTGTTTTCTCCGGTGAAAAAGATTAATTCCGGGGATTTTATCGGCAGAAGGCTCATAAAAATGATACAGAGTGATTTGTGTTATTATGCGATGCACACCAATTTTGATGTCCGGGGCATGGCTCAGTTGAATCAGGAATGTCTGGGCTTGGAAAATGCTTCTGTTTTGGAGGTGACAGCTTCCGATGAGGAACAAAGGGATGTGGGAATCGGAAGAATCGGTTTTCTTTCCCAACAGATGACGCTGGAAGCCCTTGCAGCAAAAGTGAAACATGATTTTGGGATTCCGGATGTGCGGATGTATGGAAATCCTGCAGGGCTTGTGAACTGTGCGGCGGTGAGCAGCGGCTCCGGCAAAAGCATGGTGAAGGCTGCGCTGAAAAAAGGAGCGGACGTTCTGATTACGGGAGATATGGATTACCATGCAGGGATTGATGCGGTGGCGCAGGGACTTGCTGTGATTGATGCGGGACATTACGGAACAGAGTATGGATTTATTTCTTATATGGGAAAGGAACTGGAAAAAATGTTCCCGGATCTGGTGATTCAGGAGGCAAAAATCCACCATCCCTATCAAGTGGTATAAGAGTGCAGAAAAGACAGGAGGGTACGGCGATGAAAATGTGTAAAGTGACAATCTGCGGACAGACGAAAGAGTATCCCGAAGGAACGTACTTCGGTGAGATTGTAAAAGATTTTGAGGATCAGACCCGTTATCCGGTGGTGCTGGTGATGGTGGAGAACCGGCTGCGGGAGCTTCACAAACGTCTTCACCGGGACTGCAATCTTTCACTGATCACCATGGCGGACACGATTGGCCATGAGACGTATAAGAGGAGCATGAATCTGCTGCTTCTGAAAGCTGTCTACCATGTGGCCGGACACGAGAAAATCCGGAAAGTGGTTCTTCATTTTACGGTGGATTCTGGATTTTACTATACCATTGACGGAGATGTTGCGGTGAATGAAGAATTTCTCCGGCAGGTGGAGGCGTATATGAGGCAGTTGGTGGAGAAAAAAGCTCCGGTGATGAAGCGAAGCATTTCCACAGCCTCTGCCATTGAGCTTTTTCACCGCTACGGAATGTACGATAAGGAAAAACTGTTCAAATACCGGAGGGTTTCCAGAGTAAATATCTATAGTCTGGAAGAATTTGAGGATTATTTTTACGGATATATGGTCTGGCATACCGGATACCTGAAGTATTTCCGGCTGCACCTGTATGACGAGGGCTTTGTCTTGCAGATGCCGAAAAGGAAGGAACCGGATAAGCTTCCGGAATTTGCTCCGTCACCAAAAATTTTTCAGGTTCAGAAGGAATCGGAAAAATGGGGAGAAATGATGGATGTGGATGTGGTAGGAAGCCTGAATGAGAAAATATCAAAGGGCGCCGTCAAAGAACTCATCTGGATTTCTGAAGCTTTGCAGGAGGGAAAAATATCCAAGATTGCAGAGGAGATCAGCAGGAAGAAGGAAGTAAAATTTGTGATGATCGCAGGTCCGTCCTCCTCAGGGAAAACAACATTTTCCCATCGTCTGTCCGTGCAGCTTGCGGTTCATGGCCTGAAGCCCCATCCCATTGCGGTGGATAATTACTTTGTAAACCGGGAGGACACTCCCAGAGACGAAGAGGGAAAATACAATTTTGAATGTCTGGAAGCCATCGATGTGGAACTGTTTAACCGGGATATGAATGCTCTTATGAAAGGAGAGCGGGTGGAACTGCCCCGCTTCAATTTTAAAACGGGAAAACGGGAATACAAAGGGGATTTTTTACAGTTGAAGCCCAACGACATTCTGGTGATTGAGGGGATTCACAGTCTGAATGATAAAATGAGTTATTCTCTTCCGAGAGAAAGCAAATTTAAAATCTATATCAGTGCGCTGACCCAGTTAAATGTGGATGAGCACAACCGGATTCCCACTACGGATGGCCGGATGATCCGCCGGATGGTCAGGGATAACCGAACCCGGGGAACAAGCGCCAGAGAGACTATTGCCATGTGGCCCTCTGTCCGCAGGGGGGAGGACGAGAATATCTTCCCTTATCAGGAGGAGGCGGACATCATGTTCAATTCCGCACTGATTTATGAGCTGGCGGTTTTGAAACTTTATGCGGAGCCGCTGCTGTTCCAAATCGAACCCACCGATCCTGAATATCAGGAGGCAAAGCGTCTTTTGAAGTTTTTGGATTATTTTGTGGGAGTTCCCAGCGAGGATATTCCAAATAACTCGATCCTTCGGGAATTTGTAGGAGGCGGCTGCTTTGATGTATAGCAGCCGTTTCCGGCAATTTACAGGCTTTGATTCCGATATTTCAACGGACTGCAGTCCATCTTTTCCTTAAAGGCAGAGATATAATAGCTGGAGCTGCCAAACCCCACAGCCTGAGAAATTTCCGTTATATTCAGGGTTGTATGAAGAAGCAGCTCCACAGATTTAGAGATGCGGTATTCGGTGAGATATTCGGAAATTGTCATGTTCATCATTTTTTTAAAAAACCGGCAGCATTCTCTCCGGCTGATATTGTGGAATTCCGCCATATCGTCAAGGGAGAATTTTTCTGCGTAGTTTTGATGCAGGTATTCAATCATCTGGAGAATCCGTACATTCTGGGGACGGAATTTCTTAGGGGAGTGGGCTGCAGCCGTATTTTGAAACAGAATGATCCATAAGTCCTGCAATTTTCGCTGGATCTGCAGCATTTCCGGCACAGAAGGGTCCGAAAAATTCTGATAGATCCAAAAAAGTGAATCAAAAACGGGACGCATCCGTCCGTCGTCTTTTAAAAACTGAAAGAAGGCACAGGCATTGTCCTGAAGAGGAAGATAGTATTCCTTTTCGAAGAAACTGCCGATTCCGCCGCAAAGAAAAGCGGGATCGAAAATCAGGGTAAAATATTTTGCGGATTCATGAAGATTGGGTTTTACTGCATGAAGCTGACCGGGTAGTACCACGAAGCCGTTGCCCTGAGAGATCACCACTTCATTTTCAAGCTCATTTAACCGAACACTTCCTTCCAGTATCACGGAAATTTCCACCTGTTTCTGTTTGTGCCAGTTTACAAATCCATTTGAAAAATTTTCCAGATTGTCATGAAACAATTGGATGGGGAATTCCTTTGTTCCGATGGTCAGGGTCGAATTCAGGTCTTTGTCGAGGGGGATGATGATATTGCTCATTTGTTTATCTCCAGTCTGATATCATGAAATGTGAATATATCGATATATTTTGTTAATTCATGTATATTTTTCAAAAATATTTGTTGATATAATGATACCAGACAAAAAACATACAGACAAGGAGATGATGCAGATTAAAAACAGGGAATTTACAAAAAATCTCTCCATGCTGGCGATTCCCATCATACTGCAAAACCTGCTTTCCACGGCAGTGGGAACGGCAGACACTTTTATGCTGAATTTTATCGGACAGGCCCAGCTATCAGCCGTGGCCCTTGCCAATCAGGTTCAGTTTGTGCTCAGCCTGTTTTTCATGGGGCTTACGGCAGGAACCGGTATTATGATGGCCCAGTATCTGGGGAAGGAGGACCGGGGGGCGGTCAACAGCATATTCCGGCTGGCGCTCAGACTGACCCTTACGGTTTCGTTCATTTTTTCACTGGCGGCAGTGGCATCGCCTCAGGTTATTATGAGGATATTTACCAACGAAAGGGAACTGATACAGATCGGAAGCACCTATTTAAGAATTGTGGGGATATCCTATTTACTTTCCGCATTTCCGCAGGTTTATCTGGTAACTCTGAAAACAACCCGGAAGGTAAGAAAAAGCGTGGTGATCTCCGCGGCAACGCTGCTGATCAATGTGGGTTTGAATGCGGTATTTATTTTCGGACTGCTGGGGATGCCCCGGATGGGCGTGATCGGCGTAGCTCTTGCGACGGTGATTGCCAGAGGAATCGAGCTGGGAATCTGTATTTTGGATCTGGCTCTCACCAAAGTGGTTTCTTTGAAGGGGCACAGTGAAAAAAATCTGAAACAGGATTTTCTCAGGATTACATATCCGATTACCATTCAGGGATTCGTTTGGGGAGGCGCTATGGCGGTGCTCCATGCGATCATGGGCAGGATGGGATCGGATGCGGTGGCGGCAAATTCAGTTGCAGCGGTGATCCAGAATGTGGCTACCGTTGCCAGCTTTGGACTGGCGGAAGGCGGAGCAATCCTTCTAGGAAATGAGCTGGGAAAAGGAAATTTTGATACGGCAAAGCAGCATGCCCGGATTCTGATGAAAAGCTCTGTGACCAGCGGAATTGTCTGCTGTGTACTCATGCTGCTGATGGAAAAGCCCGTAACCATGGTATTACATCTGACGCCTCAGGCGCTTGTATACTTTGGAGTGATGTACAAGCTGCTGTCGGTGAATGTAATCTTTGCAGCGATTACTTATACCTTGCTCTGCGGCGTATTTACTGCCGGAGGGGATACAAAATTCGGCCTGTATCTGGACGGAGCGGTGATGTGGGGCTTTTGTGTGCTTCTGGGAAGCATTACGGCATTTTTGCTTAAATGGAATCCCATATGGGTTTTTGTGGTCATCAATCTGGACGAGATCATCAAAACGCCTATAGTGCTGAAGAGATATTATCAAAACAAATGGATAAACAATATTACAAGCTAGGAGGTTTTTTACTATGACGATGGAAGAGAGAAAAGCGAAGGGTTTACTCTGGACAGACACGGAGGAATCTGCAGTTGCGCAGACAAGGGCAAGGGGATTATGCTATGATTTTAATCATTTAAGACCGGAGCAGAAAGAGGAGCGGGTGAAGATGCTGCCGGAGATTTTCGGTTCGGTGGGAGAACACGTATGGATTGAGCCGCCGCTGACACTTGCCTTTGGCAAGACTGTAACGATTGGGGAGGGCACTTATATCAATTCCAATCTTACGCTGGTGGATGATTATAAAATTACAATAGGAAGCGGTGTATTGTTTGCGCCCAATGTTACGATCAGTGCAACAGGCCATCCGGTTCACTATAAACTGCGTCCTCACGGGGAAATGTATTCTTTTGAGGTGGTTATCGGGGATAATGTTTGGATCGGCAGCAATGTGGTGATCTGTCCCGGAGTTACCATCGGGGAAAATTCCGTGATAGGAGCAGGAAGCGTGGTAGTAAAAGATATACCGGCTAACTGCATCGCTGTGGGAAATCCCTGCAGAGTGATGAGGGAAATCACAGACCGGGATTTGGAATATTATTACAGGGATCTGAAAGTGGAAGAATAAGCGGAAGCCTTGACGGATTTCCTATTCCTGTGATAGAATCTACGGGTAAGTAGAATAAATGGTCGCGGCTGACATATGCCGAAAGGCGTCAGGTGAGGAAAGTCCGGGCTTCACAGGGCAGGATGCCGGATAACGTCCGGTGGAGGTGACTCCAAGGCCAGTGCAACAGAAATATACCGCCGGCGCAAGCCGGTAAGGGTGGAAGGGCAGTGTAAGAGACTACCGCCTCTCTGGTAACAGGGAGGGCACATGTAAACCCCATCCGAAGCAAGACCGAATAAAAGCAATGTGGCTGCCCGTCACGCTTTTAGGTGGGTCGCTTGAGCCTGCTGGCAACAGCAGGATTAGATAGATGACCATTCAAGACATAACCCGGCTTATCGTTCTGCTTACAGAAAAGAGATAAGGCTGCGGACCTTCGGGTTTCGCAGCTTTTTAGGAATAGCAAGCGAGAATCCTCGGTTATTCAATAGCCGAGATGAAAGCGTAAAAAAGTGCATTTCTGCACAAGGATAGAAATGGCTGTGTCCA
>JAHAFI010000016.1 GCA_018374355.1 Clostridiales bacterium | reverse complement strand
CCTTCCTCGTGTTCTGCTGTACGGCTGCCGCACATAGCATTGGAGCATCCTGCACAGCTTCCGGAGCCGCAGCCGCCCTCCGGCTGAGGTACACCCGTTTTCGCCGCTTTTCCTGCTTTGACCTTATTTTGCAGAGCTACCAGCATAGCCAGAACGAAGAACGCTCCCGGCGCCAGAATGAAGATGGTCGCCCCTCCGCCAAGAACCTGTTTTCCGAAAATCTTTCCCGCCCCGATCAGTTCGCGGACAATACCGATGCTGGTAAGACCTACGGTAAATCCAAGACCCATGCCGATTCCGTCAAATATGGAACTGATCACTTTATTTTTTGACGCATACGCCTCTGCACGGCCGAGGATGATACAGTTTACAACGATCAGCGGGATATAAATGCCCAGTGATTCATACAAATCGGGGATAAATCCCTGCAGCAGAAACTGCACGATCGTAACAAAGGAAGCTACCACCACAATATAGGCCGGCATACGCACGCTGTCCGGTATCACCTTTCTCAGCATGGAAATCATCATATTGGACATGGCAAGAATCACCATCGTAGTCAGACCCATACCGAGACCATTGAATGCGGAAGTCGTTACCGCCAAAGTAGGACACATACCCAGCATCAGAACAAAGGTAGGGTTCTCTTTGATGATACCATTATACAAACGTTCCATCGGTGTATTTGCTTTCATCCCTTATTCCCCTCCTTCCATCACGCGAAAGGCGCAGAGGCCTGCATTGACTCCATTGGTCATTGCGCCTGTCGTCACGCTTGCGCCGCTCAGGGCGTCGATCTCGCTGTCGTCCTTTGCCCCGTTTTTCGTATAAGAAAATTTTTCCACTTTTTTATCGGCAAACTGATTCCTAAACTCCGGTGTATCGGCATTCATACCCAGACCTGCCGTTTCACTGATGGAAAGAATGGAAATGCCGTTCACGGTTCCATCGGACTGTACGCCCAGAGAAAATTTGATATCCCCGCCATAGCCTTCCGAGCTTACCACGGTAAATACATACCCCAGAGGATTGCCCTCTCCGTCCATAGCTTCCATAATCTCCTCCACACTCTGCGCCTGATAATTTTCATCGTCCAGACTGCTGCGGATCTTCTCTGCCAGTTCACCGCTTATCTCAACTGCCGTAAATTCTGCTGCCTCTTGGAAAACCTCCTGACAGGCTTTTTCCTTTGCCAAAGCTTCCTGCTTTGCAATTGGTTCTTTGGTGATCTCATAGACAGCGCCTAACGCTCCCCCTGCCACCAGCGTAATCAGGGTCAGGGCCATGGCATCTTTTATAATCTTATTACTCATGCTTTCTTCCCTCCCTTTCCAAATGCAGTCGGAACCGTCACACGTTCGATAACCGGAATCAGAAGGTTACTGAAAAGAATGGCATAGGAAACGCCCTCTGCGGATGCACCGAATACACGGAACAATCCGGTGAGCAGTCCCAGAATCACACCATACACAAGCTGACCGCTTTTCGTGATCGGTGTAGTTACATAATCGGTCGCCATAAACCATGCACCCAGCATCAGACCGCCTCCAAAGAGATGACCCAGCAGGAAATTTGCATCAAATCCATGACCGCCGAATAAAATCAGGAAAACCAGAAAACTTCCTATGTATGTCAGCGGAATCCTGAAATCAATGACCTTCATCACGATCAAAATTGCCGCTCCAAGCAAAATTGCAAGGGCAGAGGTCTCACCGATGGTTCCGGCAGTATTGCCCAGAAACATGCTTAAAACGTCCACCTGACCTCCCGCCTTCAATTCTGCCAGAGGCGTAGCGCCGGATACGGTATCCACGATTTTTCCCAGCCCGTTTTTCACGGTAAAATCTGTCATGGGGCCGGTGAAGGAAAGCAGCAGGAAGCATCTTGCCGCCAGCGCCGGGTTCACGATGTTCTGTCCCAGACCACCGAACAACTGCTTTACGATCAGGATTGCAAAGACACCGCCGATCACGGGAATCCACCAAGGAATAGATACCGGCATATTAAGAGCCAGCAAAAGTCCGGTTACTACCGCACTGAAGTCCTTCACAGTGGATTTTTTGTGCATCAGTCTTTCATAGATTTCTTCTGTCGCCACACAGGACGCAATTGAAATACAAACAATCAGTAACGCTCTCACCCCGAAATTGTAGATTCCCACCGCAGTGGCAGGCAGCAGCGCAAGGACTACCATCTGCATGATCCGGTCGGTTCTCTCATTAGAACGGATATGCGGAGAGGACGATACGTGTAATAATTCGCTCATGTTTCCTTCCCCCTTATTTCTTTTTCCTGTTAGCCAGCACGATTTTTCTCATGGACTTAATATCCTGAGACAGCAGGCGTTTTGCCGGACAGACGAAGCTGCAGCATCCGCATTCACAGCATTCCATTCCGTTGTATTTCAGGAACTGGTCAATGTCTTTATGTTCGGCAAAGGTTGCCAGTTTTGTCGGAACCAGATTTTCCGGACATACGCTCACACACTTTCCGCACCGGATACATGCGGAGGGTTCTGAATGGGTCACCTCGTCACGGGTCAGGCACAAAATCGCGGAAGTGGTCTTTGTCACCGGCACATGAAGATCAAACATGGCAAATCCCATCATGGGACCGCCGGAAATGATTTTCTCCGGCTGCTCCTTCAGACCGCCAGCCGCATCCAGAAGCTCCTGAAAATCCGTTCCCACGGGAACATAGAAGTTGGAAGGGGTACGGACTGCATCCCCCGTCACCGTCACGATCCGGTGCATCAGAGGTATCCCCAGAACAACCGCCTTGTAGATGGCCACCACCGTGTCCACGTTATCTACCACACAGCCTGCATCTGCCGGAAGCATGGAAGAATTGATATCCCTTCCCGTGATGGCATGGATCAGCATCCGCTCACCGCCCTGAGGGTATTTTGTCTTCATGACCTTTACTTCGATTTTCGGCTCATCCTCCACAAGTCCTCTCATCTTCTCGATACAGTCCGGCTTGTTATCTTCGATACAGATACAGCCTCTGGCATTGTCAAAAAGCTGAAGGATCACTTTCAGGCCGCCGATTACTTTTTCCGGCTCTTCCAGCATTCTTCTATAGTCCGAGGTCAGATACGGCTCACATTCTGCCCCATTGACCAGCACATACTCTATCTTTTCCGGCTCTTTGGGACTCAGCTTTACATGGGTAGGAAACCCTGCACCGCCCATGCCCACCACACCGGCATCCTGAATTTTCTTACGGATCTCTTCTTTGGAAAGCTGTTCCGGATGCTTCACCGGAATATATTCCACACTTTCATACAGTCCGTCATTTTCCACTATAATGGCATTGCTGGTTCCGCCCGTTGCTGTCAGACGGGGTTCGATTCCCTTTACCGTACCTGAAACGGATGCATAGACCGGAGCGGAGACAAAGCCTCCTGCATCTGCAATCTTCTGCCCTGCCAGTACCCGGTCACCCTTTGATACCACGGGAACCGCCGGTGCGCCGATATGCTGAGACATCAGATACACCATTTCTTTTTTGGGGTTCAGAGGCTGAATCGGCTGCTTTTTTGATAACTCTTTTCCGTCATTGGGATGGATTCCGCCTTTGAATGTAAATAAACCCATAACTAACCCTCCTTTATTTTCCTTGTTACTTTTTATGCCTTTTATCCTTTTTTAATCGCTGTTTTCTCAAACGTTCCGCCTTGCTGATCAGGTTGGGGTAAGCCTTCATCTGACGACGGGAAATTTTCCGGTAGCTTTTCTTCACCGTCAGACAGCGTTCCATAAATTCATCATATTTTTCCATGAAGACTTCTCTCTTCTCCCGGAATTCTTCATCTGCCGCTTCAATGCGCTCTAAGGCCTCATGAAATTTTGCTCTGCGCTGCTCCAGATATTCACCCAGTTTACCGCTTGTTGCTTCCAGACGGTACAGCTCCGCCCGTTCCCGAAGCTCTTCCGCTGCCTCATGGAGTCTGGTAGACTGGAAATACTCCTGAAATTCCTCCCAAGCTCCGTCCAGCTTCTGCATCTTTCCACGCAGATCGAAGGCTGCCGCCGCTGAGAAGGAAAAATCCACCACATAATAAGCCAGCCAGAGATAAATCAGTATCACCCCTGTTTTTTCCGGAACCTTATCCACTGCTGACGACACTGCGGGCTGCAAAATATAGAACAGGATCAATGTAAAAAATCCCCATGCGATGGAACTTCCCAGACAGATTTTCCCCTGAAAATTATATTTCTTATCACTGTAGTCCCACCAGTTGGTGTGGAAAATACTCTCCATCAGCACTCCTGTCACATATTCCAGCAGGGTAGTCACCGCCACGCCGGCCAGATACAATCCCAAGATACGCCCCTCCAGCGGCCGCAGAATCACATACACTGCTACTGCGCCCACCCCGTAAATCGTTACAAACGGGCCGCTGACAAATCCACGGTTCACCCACTTTCTGTTCTTCACCGATACATAACAGCTCTCCCAGACCCAGCCCAGAAAACTGTAAACGATAAACCAACTCAACATGTGGTACAGATCCACACCCAATATTTCAAATGACAAACGATTCTCCACTCCTTCATTTTTTCTATTCTAAGTTTCATCTCACTATATACTATACCTCAATTTTTGCAAAAAAGCACTATATTTTTTCCGCTAAATATAATATAATTGAATAAAATATTGTTATTTTTCTGACAAAACCTATATAGAAAAAGAGGATTTTTACCTATGATTACCCATGATTTACCCATAACAGTACCGGAAAATATACTGAAACAGGAAAATATCTCTCCGGAATCTTGTCTTTTTTTTGACATTGAAACAACCGGACTTTCATGGAGGCGTTCCCACCTCTATCTGCTGGGCGCCGTATTTTTCGACGGATGCCGCTGGGTGCACCGCCAATGGTTCTGCCAAAAGCCCGGAGAAGAGAAGGACGTCCTTCTGGCCTTTTCCCATCTTCTGAACGAAAAGAAGGTTCTGATTCACTTTAACGGGAATACCTTTGACGTTCCATATCTGATGCACAAATACACCTTTTACCAATTAAAGCAAAGCTGGGAACATCTCACACATCTGGATCTGTACAAAAAGCTTCTGCCCTACAAGAAACTGATGGGACTGGAGCATATGCGGCAGAAGGATCTGGAGGTTTACGCGGGGCTTCACCGAAAGGATCCCTTTACCGGGGCTGAACTGATCGCCTGCTATCAGGAATATCTGAAATCTGCCGATGAACGGCTTTTGAAGGCCCTCCTCCTTCACAATCAGGAGGATGTGGAGGGAATGATTCATCTTCTTCCTCTGCTGTCCATCCCCGGATTTTTTTCCGGGAAGCTTTTAGAAGAGGTCAGCGCATCTCTTTCTTCAGACGCTGCAGAACTGGTTCTGGACCTTTCCCTGAAAAGCCCTGTTTCCTGCCTTTTCAGCCTTGAAAACCCTTTCTGCCGTCTGGAAATGCCCTCTGAGGGCCGCTGCCGGGTTCATGTGACGTTTTTTGACGGAACCTTGAAGCATTTCTTTACCGACTACAAAAACTATTATTATCTTCCTTTGGAGGACGAAGCGATCCACAAGAGCGTGGGGGAATACGTGGATAAGGCGCACCGGGAAAAAGCAAAAGCCTGTAACTGTTATAAAAAAATAACCGGGAGATTTCTCCCCCAGCCTTCCTCTGTTTTTTCCCCGGTATTCTCTATGGAATATAAAGACCGTCTTCTTTGGTTTTCTTATGCCGATGAATTCAACGCAGACAAAGAAAAACTGATGCTCTACGCCATTCATCTGCTGAAAAGCTTCCAATGACGAAAAAAAGAAACAGGACATATCCATCCTGTTTCTTTTTTTATATCTGAAATTATTCTTCTACAGCTTCTTCCTCAGCAACCGGCTCCAGAGCTTTCATGCTCAGGCTGATTTTTTTGTCTTCACTGTTGAAATCAACAACTTTCGCTGTGATCACCTGTCCAACGCTCAGAACGTCAGCCGGTTTTTCAACGTGGTCTCTGGAAATCTGGGAAACATGCAGCAGAGCATCTACGCCAGCTTCCAGTTCAACGAATGCGCCGAAATCTGTCATACGAGCGATAGTTCCTTCTACAACGTTTCCTACAGCGTATTTTTCATCTGCGTTCAGCCATGGATTCTGATTTTCGAATTTCAGGCTGAGAGCAATCTTGTCACCATTGATATCTTTGATGAGAACAGTGATCGGTTCACCAACTTTGAAGATCTTTTTCGGGTTTTCCACTCTGCCCCATGACATCTCAGAGATGTGCAGCAGGCCATCAGCTCCGCCCAAATCGATGAATGCACCGAAATCTGTTACATTCTTAACGGTTCCTTCTACAGTATCGCCTACTGCGATTCTTTCAAACAGAGCCTTCTGCTGTTCTGCTTTTTCAGCTACCAGAAGCTGTTTTCTGTCACCGATGATTCTTCTTCTTCTCGGGTTGAATTCTGTGATTACGAACTGGATTTCCTGATCTGCATATTTTGTCAGATCTTTCTCAAATGTATCGGATACCAGACTTGCAGGAATGAATACTCTTGCTTCGTCGATCACAACGCTTAATCCGCCGTTCAGTACCTGAGATACTTTTGCTGTCAGCACTTCTTTATTTTCGAATGCTTCTTCCAGTCTCTTGTTTCCTTTTTCTGCTGCCAGTCTCTTATAAGTCAGCAGCACTTGGCCTTCGCCGTCATTTACTTTCAGAACCTTAACTTCCATGGTATCTCCGGGGTTAACAACAGTAGTCAGGTCAATAGATGAGTCATTGCTGTACTCGTTCTTTGTGAGAATACCGTCAGCTTTGTAACCAATATTCAAAATAATCTCGTCCTCTTTGACGTCGATTACGGTACCTTCGACTACCTCCCCGTTTCTAATTGTTTTTAATGATTCTTCCAGCATTTGTTCAAAACTTAATTCTGACATGTTTTTGAACCTCCTCAATTATATTATTTGGGGTGGAAGCCCCCGCTGTAATACCTACGCGACCAATACATTGAAAAGGCCTGGCATCCAAATCAACACATGTCTGTATATAATAAGTATTTTTGCACTCTCTTTTGCATATCTCATACAACTTCTGTGTATTGGAACTGTGTCTGCCGCCAATGACAATCATGGTATCTACTTTGCAGGCAATTTGCCGTGCTTCATGCTGTCTTTCCTCAGTCGCACTGCAAATCGTATTTAAAACACTTCTATCATAACTCTTTTTCTCAAGAATTTCAACTAAATCTTTAAATTTGTTGTAATTAAATGTCGTTTGGGACACAATGCACACTTTGGTATCCGGTGAAAACTCCAGTTTTTCAGCCTCCTCCGGTGTGGAAAGAACCGTTACCTCTCCCTCACACCAGCCCTTGATTCCCTCAACCTCCGGGTGGTTATCATTGCCGATAATGATGATATGGCGCCCGTTTCTGCTCTCTCTTTCCACGATTTTATGGATTTTTCTCACAAAAGGACAGGTGGCGTCCACACATTCCAGATTCTTTTCTTCGATGAGCTGATAAATTTCTCTGGGAACACCGTGGGAACGGATCACTACGGTTCCTTTTTCAAGGTCCTCCAGCTCCTTGCGGCTGTTCAGCACCTGTACGCCCTTCGATTCCAGATCCTTTACCACTTCCTCATTGTGAATGATCGGACCATAGGTATAAATATTTTCTTTCCCCAGCTCCGCCTGTTCATAGACCTTTTCAATGGCCCGCTTTACGCCGAAGCAGAAGCCTGCGGATTTCGCTACCTGTATGCTGTTTTCCTTCATATCAGCACCTCTCGGGAACCGCCTTATAAAAAGCGTCAATCACTGCTTTTGTCACTTCCTCAATGGACAGAAAGGAAGCATCCACCAAAACTGCATCCTCAGCCTGACGGAGAGGGGAAATCTCTCTGGTCATATCCCGGTGATCCCTCTCACGGATGTCTGCCTCAATCTCTTCCAGATTGCCGTCCATGCCTTTTTCCTGAAGCTCCAGATATCTCCGTTTTGCCCGCTCTCTTGTGCTTGCTGTGAGATAAATCTTTACCGTGGCATTGGGAAGAACCTGTGTTCCAATGTCTCTTCCATCCATCACCACATTTTCCTTCTCCGCCAGTTCCCGCTGCAGGGCTACCAGTTTTTCTCTCACCTTCTGGTTCACAGAGGTTTTGGAAGCCATATTTCCCACTTCCTCCCGGCGGATTTCTTTTGATACATTTTCACCATTTAAGAGCACCTGCTGCTCTCCGTTTTCATAAACAATGGATACCCGGATATCCCCGCAGGCTGCCTCGATTTTTCCCTTTTCCTCCGGCAGGATGCCCTGTCTCAGAAAATACAGTCCCATGGCCCGGTACATCGCTCCGGTATCCACATAGATAAAGGACAGCTCCTTTGCCACTTTTTTTGCAATCGTACTCTTTCCTGCCCCTGCAGGTCCGTCTACAGCAATTGTATAACTCATACTCCAACTCCTTTTCATCCTTCACTTTTTCCGGCTGCCAAAGCCGCCGCATGGGCGGTAGACCATGCAATCTGCAGATTATAGCCCCCTGTCAGGGCATCCAGATCCAGCACTTCACCTGCAAAGTAAAGCCCCTTCACCTTTTTGGACTCCATAGTCTTAGGATCCACTTCCTTCACCTGCACACCCCCTTGGGTAATGATCGCCTCACGGAATCCCCTCACCCCGGTAATCGTCATGGGAAATGCTTTTGTCTTTTCAATGAAAGCCGTACGTTCTTCCTTGGTAATTTCATTTACCTTCTTCATCGGGTTCACCCCTCCGATTTCCAGCATCACCGGAATCATTTTGGAAGGGAACATACTGTCTATCACATTTTTAAACTGTTTGTTTTTTCCTGCTTCAAACTCCCGCAGCAAACGGCTGTCCAACTGCTCCTTGGTCAATGCAGGTTTCAGGTCTATCCTTGCCGTCAAATACTTCTTTTTTAAAAGTTTTCCCACTTTTCCGCTGGCTGATAACACCAGCGGACCGGTAATTCCGAAATGGGTAAACATCATTTCACCAAATTCTTCGAATACGCATTTTTTTCCGTCATAAACAGACAGGGTCACATTTTTCAGCGAAAGCCCCTGCATTCTGGGAATGTATTCTTCCGCTGTCACCATGGGAACCAGAGAGGGCAGAAGCTCTGTCACCGTATGGCCGCATTCCTTCGCCATCCGGTACCCGTCCCCTGTAGAGCCTGTCGTGGGGTAGGAATTTCCTCCCGTTGCGATCAGAACCCGCTCTCCCAAAATCTGTGTTCCATTTTCCAGCTCCAGACCCGTAATCCGGGCGCTGTTTGTGACTTTTTCTCCTGTCACAGCTTCCTGTCCGTTCTGCTCTGTGAGAACCCGTTTTACCCTGCTGTTTAAGTGAATCTTCACTCCCAGCTCCTTCATCCTTCTTTCCAGAGCCAGAATAATGTCAGAAGAGTGATCCGACTGGGGGAACATCCTGCCCCCTCTCTCCATTTTTGTCCTCACCCCGAGGTTTTCAAAAAAATCAATCACATCGTAATTCGTATATCCGTAAACGGCGCTGTATAAAAACCGGGGATTGGTGAGGAAGGATTCAAAAAGCTCCTCCGTCCCGCAGGCATTGGTAAAGTTGCATCTGCCTTTTCCGGTAATGAAAAGCTTTTTCCCCAGTTTTTCATTCTGTTCGAATAGGTGCACCTCCATGCCCTGTTCAGCCCCATATACGGCTGCCAGCATTCCGGCTGCACCGCCTCCGATAATTAATAATCTGTTCATTTTCTGCTCCTTAATCGTAACAGTTCAGCCTTAATCTGCGGATCTTACCTTTACGGCGCTTTCCACATGATTCATCTCATCGCTGCTGTACACCTGATATTCATCCCAGATTTTCTCCATGGATTCCAGCGTATCTACCACTTCTTTCTGCCGCTTCATACAAAGAGCCACCACCAAAGCGTTCACTACGCTCAGAGGAGCAACCAGAGAGTCCACAATGGAGGCCATATCGCTTCTGGCAATCAGATTGCAGGAAGAGTATAAATTGATCGGGGAATGTACGCTGTCTGTCAGGGTGATCACCTTTGCATTCCTGTTATTTGCAAACTCCATAGCTTTCAGAGTTCGCATGGAATATCTGGGAAAGCTGATACCGATGATCGCATCCTCCTCCCCGATTCGGATCATCTGTTCAAAAATCTCGCTGGCGCTGTTGGTCTGGATCAGCCGCACATCCTCTAAAATCAGATTCAGGTAGAAGCTCAGAAAGCTTGCCAGCGGAGCACAGCTTCGTATTCCGATGATATAAATGGTCCTTGCTTTCAAAAGCGTATCCACCGCCAGCTCAAAAGCGCTGTGGTCAATATGTTCCATGGTCAGCTTGATTTTTTCGATATCCGACTGAAAAATCGTATCCAGAATCTCGGTCTGGGGCACATGGCCGTAGGTGACCTCCATTCTTTGAATGGAATTCAGCCGGTTTCTCACCAGCTCCTCCAGCGCCCTGTGAAATTCCGGGAAGCCCTTGTATCCCAACTGGGTGGCAAAACGGACGGTGGTGGACTCGCTGACCCCCACCTCTTTTCCCAGCCGCGCGGCAGTGAGAAACACCGCCTTGTCGTAGTTGTTTGTGATATATGATGCCAGTTGTTTCTGTCCTTTGCTGAATGTATGATAAAATTTCTGTATTCTTATCAAAAGATTATCTGCCTGTTCCATCTCTTAACCTTCTCTGCTTTTCATTTCGTATTTCTGTTCCCCATTATAGCACGCCTGCCCTGATAGATGCAAGATAACTGTTCAGAAGTCCATCCTTTCAGCCCTCTGAGGGGAATAGAAAAAGCTGCGCCCTCACGGTACGCAGCCCTCTCTCTAACGCATCAGGAAAAAATATCCTACCAGTGCGATTACAACAAGAACAATGATTGCAACCGGAAGAATGGTCAAAAATGCCGCCAGCACCATTGCCAGAAAATCACCTTTTTCCAGTTCCGGACGCTCCTCTTCCTCCCGCTGCTTTAACGCCTCACGCATCCTGCACTCCTCAGGGTCTTCCATTTTCATCCGTCCCTGTTTGCGCTCCTTTGCAAAATGATCCACCTCCGGGTGATCACTTTTTTCATGAAGTTTTTTAAATGCTCTGTCAATCTTACCCTGTAATAACATAAGTTCTCCTATTGTTGGTTTTCACGTTTTACTTTTCCAGTTTATGATGGCAGGCCACAAAATGTCCCGGTTCCACTTCTTCCCATTCAGGCGTTACATGTTCGCACACTTCTGTACAGTAACGGCATCTGGTGTGGAATTTGCATCCCTTAGGAGGATTGATCGGGCTTGGAATATCACCTTCCAGAATAATCGCCTCTTTCTTTCCGTCCACATCGGTGGTAGGAATTGCAGACAGCAGGGCTTCTGTGTAAGGATGATACGGATGCTCAAACAGCTTCTCCGTAGTAGAAAGCTCTACCATATTACCCAGATACATAACTCCGATCCGGTCGCTGATATACTTGATAACACTCAGGTCATGAGAGATAAACAGGTAAGTCAGGTTATTCTGCTCCTTCAGATCCAGCAGCAGGTTGATGATCTGTGACTGAATGGAAACGTCCAGAGCGGAAACCGCCTCGTCACAGACAACAAACTTCGGATTTACAGCCAGAGATCTGGCAATACCGATACGCTGTCTCTGTCCGCCGGAGAACTGATGGGGATATCTGTGGATGAAGTAGGACGCAAGTCCGCACTTTTCCATAACCTCCATTACATAATCCTGCATCTTAGGATCATTCTTTTTAAACATTCCATGAGCCTGAAGTCCCTCGCCGATGATCTGTCCCAGCGTCATTCTCGGATTCAGTGAAGAATACGGGTCTTGGAAGATCAACTGCAGGTCACGGCGCAGGAAACGCATCTCCGCGTCCGTCAGCGCTGCCAGATTGATTCCGTTGTCTCTCTGGCTTTCATATTTGTCAAACTCCGGATTCTTTCTGTTGGCCTCGCGGATTTTGGAAATTTCTGCAATCTCCTCCTCCACTTTTTTCTCTAATGAAGGAATCTGGCTTTCCAGAGAAGGAATCTTTTCCTCCCCTTTTCCTGCCACTTTAATTTTTTCAACCTCAGCACGGATTCTGCGGATTTCTTTCATCGCCTGATACTCTGCCAGATAATGTTTTCCGGCTTCTGTCAGATCTGATGCCGTATAGATTCCTCCGATCAGCGCAGTGATATCCAGCAGTTTATTTCTGGCTTCACTTTCCAGCTCGGCAATCTCCTGATCCTTTGCCATCTTGGCGATGCCTTCCGGCATCTTTTCATATTCTTCCCGCATTTTGCTGATTTTCTGCTGAAGTTCTTCGCATTTTTTCTTTTCTTCCGGAAGGTTTTTGAAAATGTTTTCCACGTATTTCAGATCGAAATCTTCAATGGTGCGTCCGTAATAAACGGTACGTCCTCCGGTCTGTTTATAAAGCTGAAGCAGGGTACGTCCAAAAGTGGATTTTCCACATCCGGACTCACCTACCAGCCCAAAGGTCTCTCCTTCGTAGATATCCAGAGTGAGACCGTCATTTGCCTTTACATATGACTGCGGTTTACCCGGTTTCTTCTTTCCGATCGGGAAATACTGTTTCAGGTTGGACATCCGCAGCAATACATTTTTTTCTTCACTCATGCGTTTCTCTCCCCTTTCTCAGGATAGAAGCAGCGCACTCTGTGTCCGCTTTCCACTTCCTCCAGTGTCGGTTCTTCCTCACGGCACTTATCCGTAGCGTATTTGCAGCGAGGTGCAAATTTACATCCCTTCGGCAGATCCAGAGGATGAGGAACTGCTCCCGGGATTGCATCCAGACGTACTCCTGTCGGGGTATCCAGACGGGGAATGGAGTATAACAGTCCTTCGGTATACGGATGCAGATATTTGTCACCCGCAAAGATGGAACGTACCGGAGCCATCTCCACTACCTGACCGCAGTACATAACGGCAACATCATCTGCCATCTCATTGATAACACCCAAATCATGGGTGATGAACAGAATGGATGTTCCTTTTTCCTCTTTCAGGATGTTCATCAGCTTCAGAATCTGAGCCTGAATGGTAACGTCAAGGGCTGTGGTCGGTTCATCGGCAATCAGCAGCTTCGGCTGACAGGCCAGCGCCATGGCAATCATGACACGCTGACGCATACCGCCGGATAACTGATGGGGATACTGTTTTGCAACAGCCTCCGGATTGGGAATACGCACATCTCTGAGCATCTCCACAACCTTTTGGGCCGCTTCTTTCTTCTTCATACCCTGATGAATGATGAACGGCTCACTGAGCTGACGCTCAATGGTAAAAATCGGGTTCAAGCTTGTCATCGGTTCTTGGAAAATAACGGAAATATCATTTCCACGGATCTTACACATATCTTTTACCGATACATCCGCAAGGTTTTTCCCGTCAAAACGGATTTCTCCGCTGTCGATATATCCGTTTCCATCTAAAAGCTTCAGGATACTCATGGCAGATACACTCTTACCACTGCCGCTTTCTCCAACTACGCCCAGTGTCTTACCTGGTTCTACTGAATAGGAGACACCGTTTACGGCCTTAACAATACCTTTTTTCGTAGAAAAAAAGGTATGCAGGTCATTAATCTCTAATAATGGCATTTTGTGTCTTCCTCCTAGCGTTCATTTGATTTCGGGTCGATGGCATCACGAAGACCGTCACCAACCATATTGATACAGATTACACAGATACTCAGCATGATAGCCGGGAATACCCATCTCCACCAGTAGTTCTGGATTACTACGGAGTTTACGCAGCCATTCAGCATATTACCCCATGTAGGACGAGGCAGTTTTACACCGAATCCCAAGAAGGACAGTGAAGACTCGGTCAGCATACAGCTTGCAAATCCCAGTGTTGCTGATACGATAATTACAGAAATTACATTCGGAATGATGTGGCGGAATACGATGGAACCGCGTTTTACACCCATTGCATTCGCCGCTGTAACGAATTCCTTCTCACGTTCTGCCAGAACCTGCGCACGAACCAGACGGGCAAGGCTTGGCCAGCTCAGTAATCCCAAAATTACCATGATAAGGAAAATTCGCATATCCTCCGACAGACTGTTTCCGATAATTGCATTCAGAATCATGGCCATGGGCAAAAATGGAAGAGACGCCGTGATCTCTGTGATACGCTGCAGGATAATATCGATCCAGCCGCCGAAGAATCCTGAGATACCGCCCACAATAATACCGATAAAGGTGGAGATAATAACGGCTACCGCACCGATGGTCATAGTCATACGGCCGCCGTTCAACAGACGTCCGAATACGTCACGGCCCAGTTCATCGGTTCCCAGAAGATATCCTTTCAGACCCCATGTTACCACATCACCGCTCTTGGTAATCGCATAGTTCTGATAATAGTTTCCGTAGATTGCCTCTACATCTGTTGCTTTTTTCGGTACATCAATCTGTTCATAATTATTTGCACCCCATGAGTATACAGTTCCCTTATCGGTAAGCATGGTGAAGTGCAGTTTTCCGCCATAGATGGAGGTTATCTTTCCTTCATACTCCGGAATGTCTGTTACTGATTTTCCGGCTTTTCCCCATGTTACGATTTTTCCATCCTCTGTAACTGCCGCAACAGAGTTGGAGGTAGCTGCAATATCCACAACATTTTCCAGATCCTCCGGAACACGGCTTACGTCAGACTTCTGGCTTCCCATATGCACCACCTTGCCATCCTCTCTCAAAGCCAGCAGGGTTGTGTTGGATACCACAATTTTTGCAATCTTACCGTCACCTTTTTTCCGGGTAATTCTTACGTCATTCAGATTGTCATTACCCCAGTTCAGGATTTTGCCGTCTTCTGTCAGTGCATAAGACATCTGATAACCGGCAGCAATCTGCTTGATTCCTTTTGCTCTCTCAACTTCTCCCGGAACCTTTACCTGTCCCAGACGGTTATTTCCCCAACAGATTACTTCACCCTCATCGTTCAGAGCCACTACATGGTCAAAACCTGCCGCTACGGACACCACGTTGCCCAGTTCTTTCTGAGAAGGCATATCTCTCTTAATATCAATTTTTTTACTGATTTTTGTGTGGCCCCACACATAAACTTTTCCGTTGTTGTCAACGCCCACACTGAAGGTAGCTCCTGTGGAAATCTGTTTCACATTTCCCTGCAGCTCCTTAGGTACATCCATCATATCCAATCCCATACCGATATTGGTCTGGGTTTCTTCCTGCTCACTCAGGCTGATGGGATTAAAAATCGGTCCGATCAGAACCACCAGAAAGATTGCCAGAAACACAATCAGGGCTCCCATTGCCAGTTTATTTTCCATAAACTTACGAACAATTGTCCGGAACGGACTCTGCATCAGTTCTTCCTGCAGAAGATCCATCTCTTCTACCTTACTCTTACCACCGAAGAGCCATTTTAACAGGAAAAAAGAGTGTTTTTTCTTTTTTGTATTCTTACTACTACTCATCACACAGTCTCCTCCTATTTATTTACACGGACTCTCGGGTCAACAAGGCCGTAACTCAAGTCAGTAATCAGGTTACTGATCAGGGTAATCACACAGTACAGCATCTGAATCGCAAGAGCTACATCGTAGTCCTGCTGCATCAGTCCAACGTAGTACATTTTACCGATACCGTTGATCTGGAATACTGTTTCAATGATGATCGATCCCATAAAGATACTCATAAACCATCCGATGATCAGTGTAACAACGGACAGCAGCGCATTTCTCCATGCATGGGAATAGATAACTACTTTTTCTTTCAGACCTTTTGCGCGGGCGGTACGGATATAATCCATTCCCAGAGCATCAATCATAGCCGCACGCACGTAACGGGTCATACTTCCCAGAGAGGCAACGGTCATAACGATCAGAGGAAGAGCCATATAATACATACGGTCCATAAAGAAAGCGAAATCACTGCCTTTAAAGTTCGGCGTGTTCATACCGCTGATCGGGAAGATCCGCAACTTAACTGAAAATATATAGATAAAGACAAGTGCCGTGATATAGACAGGGACACTGTATCCCACAATCGTCAGCACCTGAACTGCATTGTCGAATTTAGAGAATTTCTTAACAGCACATCGGATACCTAACGGAATAGTAATCGCAAGCGCCAGTATCGTGGCAAATATATTCATAAATATCGTATTTTTCAAAGGCTCACCGATAACCTCGATAACGTCCTTTTTATAAAATGTGGAATAACCCAAATCTCCCTGAAGAAGATTTCCCATCCACTTTACATATCTTACCGGAAGAGGATCGTCAAGACCCAGTCTGTCCCTCGCCTGTTCATACAGGATCTGGAACTGTTCATTTGATACTTTTCCCTTCATGGCCTGAACCTGATTCAAGGCCCTGTCTCCCGGTACATTGTTAAATAACACAAACATGATGATGGATACCACAAAGAATACCCCTACCATGTATACCAGTCTTTTTCCAACGTACTTTAACATAAATCAACCAACTTTCATAAAATTTTATCTGTTACTATGAATTGTATTGTCAATTATACAAAAGAGCTGTCCCACGGAAAACCCTTCAGTGATCCGTGGGGCAACCTTTTGTTCAGAACCTTAATCTACCTCAAAGCTCAAATTACTCAATATTTGCGGACAGGATTGCTGTAGAAGCATCTGTGTTGTATCCGTCCTCGCTCCAATCATGTACTTTGTCAGAGAAGAAGTCATGATATTCGTTGGAGTACAGCGGCAGTTCAGGAAGAACTTCATTCCAGTACTGCATGAATTCCAGCCATTTTGCGCTGTATGTTTCGTCATCGCCTTCTTCTACTCTGTTCATACCGTCTGCCAGTTCGTACAGTTTTTCATCAGCGATCGCGTTTGTGTTGGATTCTCCACCGATTTCGTATGAATATGCGATATCGTATGGGTTACCGAATCCGTTTGCCAGGTTGAACATCTGGTATGGATTTTCTTCGGTGTTGTCATAGTAGTATTTGATCAGGTCGTTGAATGTACCAACGGTCTGGTTGATCTTCATACCGGCTTTTGCTGTATCTTCGTTTTCCTGAAGCAGAGTTACCAGAAGGTCAGATACCGGGTTGTTTTCAGAAGAGAACCATTCGATTACCAGAGGCATGTAAGTTCCGTCTTCCAGTTTTTTGTGACGGATGCCTTCGCCTGTGTAATCGGAACCATCTTCGTTATATACCCAGCCGCCTTCTTCCAGTTCTTTGATTGCAGATTCTACGCTGTAGGTGTAAGCATTCAGAGCTTCTACTTCTTCAGCATTTTCTTCTACCATCCACTGCTGTGAACCGTAAGGTCCGTTTACAACAGTACCATGACCTTTTGTGAAGGTCTGTACGAAAGCGTTTCTGTCAAGCAGGTAAGCAACTGCGTGACGTACTTCTTCGAACTGAGTCGGTCCCTGGTTACATTTGAAGGAAAGCATACCGTATCCTGCACGCGGGAAGCTAACGTAATCAAATCCGCCTTCATCAACCATATCAAGACCTGCTTCGATCTGATCACCATCCGGGATCTGCAGCAGCATGTCTACTGCGCCTGTTTTCAACTGGTCCATCATAGTATCAGTTGGTGTGTATTTGTAGATAACAGTTTCGATGTTTGCTGTTTTTCCATCGTAAGTTCCTACGAAGTTTTCGTTTCTTACCAGTGTGTAAGCGTATCCGTTTTCATCGTAAGAATCGAAAGTATACGGACCGGAACAAGCAGTCGGGTTGTATCTCCAGTTATCAACTGTTTCAGAGATGTATTCTACTGTGTAGTTGTCAGAGAATTTTGCTCCCTTTTCTGTATCTTCGATGGTTACATCTTCCGGCAGCCATCCGCCTTTGTAAACTTCCGGGTTAGAAGTTGTTGTAGCCAGACCATAGTAGTATGGCAGCCATTTTGCATCTACAGTTACAGAGAAGGTTTTATCATCAATCAGGTGAACACCTTCGAAGGTATCAGATTCGCCTGCAGAGTATGCGTCAAATCCTTTCAGGTACTGAGAGGATGTTGTAACACCTGCGGATGCCTCTTTACCAACAATCATCTCATCACTTGCCCACAGCAGGTAATATGCTACGTAGTTGTCAGCTTTTACGTCAGATCCGTCACTGAATTTCAGGCCGTCTTTGATTGTGTAGGTATATGTTTTGGAACCGTCTTCATTATCGGTTGTCTCTACACTCTCCATAGCGCTCTCATTGAGAAGCCATTTTCCGTCTGCATCTACAGATACGTTTTCCAGACCTGTGATCATTTTGTATACAGAATAATCGGATGCGTTGTTTGTCCAGTATGGTGTGTAGTCACCACTGGTCTCTGTCAGATCGCCGATTACGATCTGTTTGTTGCTGTAAGCAACCTCTTCCTCTGCAGCTTCATCGTCTGCAGCTTCGTCTGATGCTCCATCTTCCGTTTCTTCAGTGGTTTCATCTGTTGCAGCGGAATCAGAAGTATCTGTTGTCTTGTCGGAACCACAGCCAGCCATCATTCCGGCTACCATGGAACCTGCCAAAAGTACAGCAATTACTTTTCTCTTCATACTTTTGTCCTCCTTGAAATTTTTTATATATACACATTTGTGAATATATCGCATACCATGTTATGCAAATGTCTTTGCACTTAACTTTTTCACCAGTTCTTCGATACAACCGTCTTCAAACGGGCTCTGAAGTCCTGCTTCTTTGATACTGTTTACAAAGAAATCCTTCGCAGAAAGCTTACACAGCTTATAATAGTTCTCCCATGCTTTCTGGAAATCCTCGTCCATCATGACTTTGAACTGCATCGCACAGATGCTTGCCAGACAGTAGTCAATGTAGTAGAACGGATAATTGAAGATATGAAGCTGTCTCTGCCAGAAGCCTCCCTGAGAATAGAAGGGATCATCTTCATAATCCATATGAGGACGGTATTCCTTTTCCAGCTCCATCCACACCTGTTTTCTCTCTGCCGGAGTCATCTCCGGTTTCTCATAGACCCGGTGCTGGAACTCGTCCACCATACAGCCGTAAGGAACAAATGCAGAGGAATCCTCCAGATGCATGGTCAGGTATTTGTCCTTTTTATCCCCAAAGAACATGCCCATCCAGTCATAGGTAAAATATTCCATAGACATGGAATGAATCTCGGCAGTCTCCATGGTAATATCTGCAAATTCCCTGATTTCTTCATCTCTCATCAGGTAGCCCTGAAATGCATGACCGCATTCGTGGGTAATTACGTCCACATCTCCGCTGGTGCCGTTGAAATTAGCGAAAATAAACGGGGATTTGTAATTGGGCAGGTAGGTCATATAGCCGCCCTGCTTTTTGGTCTTTCTTCCCAGTACGTCAAACAGCTCGTTTTCCTGCATGAAATCGAAAAACTCTCTGGTCTCCGGTGACAGCTCGCTGTACATCTTCTGTCCTGCGGCCAGAATCTCTTCCGGTGTACCCATAGGCTGCGGATTTCCGTCGGTGAAGTATACCTCGTGATCAATGTAGGAAAGCTTATCCACACCGATGCGCTCTCTTCTGCGCTCATGAAGCTTACTTGTAAATGGTACAAAATAATCTTTTATCTGATTGCGGAAGTTTGCAACCTCCTCCTGTCCATAACAATTTCTGGTCATTCGGTAGTAGGCAAGCTGGATATAGTTTTCATAGCCAAGCTGATGAGCCTGCTCTGTCCGGTTTTTCACCATCTTGTCGTAGATTTCATCAATCTCCTCTGTCACAGACCGGAAATATTCACTGACAGCTTTCCATGCTTTGCGCCGGACTTCCCGATCCTCACTGGTCTGGAACTTTCTCATCAGTGATACGTTGTACGTCTCTCCCTCGAAGGGAATCTTTGCTGTAGCGATCAGCTTGTTATAACGGCTGACCAGCGCATTTTCTTCCTGCATCAGAGGAATCAGTTTTTCGTCAAAGGATTTCAGCGAAAGCTCGATATTTTTAAATGCGACTTTCCCAATCTTTGTTTCCAGATATTCTCTGTAAGGCGACTGGTACAGAAGCTTTGCATATTCTGTTTTGTAATTCTGAAGAACCGGCATCACCTCATCGTAAAATTCCTGCTCTTTTTCGTAAAATTCGTCTGTGGTATCAATGTCGTGACGAATGGATGCCAGAACCACGTTTGTCTCCACATCCCCGGTAAACCGATAATATTCTCTGTGGATTTCAAACTGCTCTTCACCGCTTTTGGCGTTTTTCATTCTCTCTATGAGATCCGTGAACTTCGCCTCTACTTCTTCCATATTGACTCTTTTATATGGCATTTCTGAAAATTTCATTGTAAATTCCCCTTTAATTCAAAGTAAAAAACTCTTTTACTCTTTTGTGCTTTACCAAAGTGATGCGCAAAACATTAGTAAAAAAGTGCAATTGGCCTGTTTTCCCACCATTGCACTCTGAGTATACATCTGTTTGCTCTACGCACACATATATTTATTATAACGATTTACATCTATTTGTCAATCTTTTTCTTACATTTACATTACTTTACATTTATATGCACAAATCCTGCAAAGCAGATTTTTCCAGCAAAAAAATAATGCCGCTGATCTCTCAGACCAGACGGCATTATTTTTTATTTTATTTGATCCTTATACCGGATAAGCTCCGTTTTCGTTGTCAGCTACCGTAGGATCTACTTTTGTTTTCTGAGCTTCTCTGTATTTGAAGAAATCAGTAGCTACCTGTGGGAACAGTGCATAAGACAGAACGTCTTCTTCCTGTTCGGACCACTGAGCCATCTCTCCTCTCAGAGTATCCAGCTCGTCCGGAATCAGATCTGCAGGACGGCAGGTGATCGGCTCTTTGTCACCGATACATTTTTTCTGGACTTCAGCGTTGAACGGTTTTACAGTTGCGCCGTATTCGCCGGACAGAACAGCTTTCGTTTCTTTTGTAACCATCTTATATCTTTCGCCCATCAGTACGTTAAATACAGCCTGAGTACCAACGATCTGAGAAGACGGTGTAACCAGAGGCGGCTCACCCAGGTCTTTTCTTACACGCGGAACCTCTTCCAGAACATCGTAGAATTTGTCTTCTGCGTGCTGCTCTGCAAGCTGGGATGTCAGGTTGGACAGCATACCGCCCGGTACCTGATACAGCAGGGTTTTGATGTTTACACCCAGGTTCTTCGGATTCAGCAGACCGCTGTCCAGAGCCTCGTCACGGATTGGACGGAAGTAGTCAGCGATTTCAGCCAGCAGGTTCTGGTCAAATCCTGTGTCGTATGGAGTTCCTTTGAAGGTTTCAACCATAACTTCTGTTGCCGGCTGAGATGTTCCCAGAGCGAACGGAGACATCGCAGTATCTACAACGTCCACACCTGCTTCGATCGCTTTCATGTATGTCATGGAAGCTACACCGGAAGTATAGTGTGTATGAAGCTGAATCGGAATCTTAACAGTCTCTTTCAGAGCTGTTACCAGTTCTGTTGCTTTGTACGGAAGCAGCAGGCCAGCCATATCTTTGATACAGATAGAATCTGCACCCATCTCCTCGATCTGTCTTGCAATGTTTGTCCAGTATTCCATTGTATAAGCATCACCCAGAGTATAGGACAGGGCAACCTGCGCATGTCCGTTTTCTTTGTTGGATGCTTTTACTGCTGTCTGCAGGTTTCGCAGGTCGTTCAGACAGTCAAAGATTCGGATGATGTCGATACCGTTTGCGATAGATTTCTGTACGAAATATTCTACCACATCATCGGCATACGGACGATATCCCAGAATATTCTGTCCGCGGAACAGCATCTGCAGTTTTGTGTTTTTGAATCCTTCGCGGAATTTGCGAAGTCTTTCCCATGGATCTTCTTTTAAGAAACGCAGAGAAGCATCGAAAGTGGCTCCACCCCAGCACTCTACGGAATGATAACCGACTTTATCCATTTTTTCCACGATTGGCAGCATCTGCTCTGTTGTCATTCTTGTAGCGATCAGAGACTGATGAGCATCACGCAGAATTGTTTCAGTAATTTTAATTGGTTTTTTAGCAATTTCTGACATAGTCTTATTCCTTTCTTACATTATACTCCAAATACTGCCATAAATGTTCCGGCTGCTACTGCAGTACCGATAACACCTGCTACGTTTGGTCCCATCGCATGCATCAGCAGGAAGTTTGTCGGATCAGCTTCCGCACCAACCTTCTGGGATACACGGGCTGCCATAGGAACGGCAGATACACCTGCTGAACCGATCAGAGGATTGATCTTGCCGCCGGACATCTTGCACATAATCTTTCCGAACAGAACACCGCCGGCTGTACCTACAGCAAATGCTACCAGACCCAGTGCTACAATCTTCAGTGTAGCCATGTTCAGGAATGCTTCCGCACTTGTGGATGCACCTACGGAAGTACCCAGAAGGATAACTACGATGTACATCAGCGCGTTGGAAGCTGTCTCTGTCAACTGTTTTACAACACCTGATTCACGGAACAGGTTACCTAACATCAGCATACCAACAAGAGGAGCTGTGGTAGGAAGGATCATGCAAACTACAATTGTGATAACGATCGGGAATAAGATTTTTTCCAGTTTGGAAACAGGACGAAGCTGTTCCATCTTGATTTTTCTTTCCTTCTCTGTTGTCAGAAGCTTCATGATCGGAGGCTGGATGATCGGAACCAGTGACATATAAGAGTACGCTGCCACCGCGATGGGTCCCATCAGATCTGTCTGTCCCAGTTTACCTGCAAGGAAGATAGAAGTCGGGCCATCAGCGCCGCCGATAATAGAGATTGCCGCTGCAGCTTTTCCGTTGAAATCCATAAGGATCGCAAGGAAATATGCACTGTAAATACCGAGCTGTGCCGCCGCACCCAGAATAAAGCTCTTGGGATTCGCAATCAGGGGACCGAAGTCTGTCATCGCACCTACACCCATGAAGATCAGGGAAGGCAGGATACTCCACTCATCCAGAAGGAAGAAGTAATGCAAAAGTCCTCCTGCATGTTCGATGCCCATAGAATCAACATATGGTTCTGCCATGATATCAGGATAAATATTTACCAACAGCATACCAAATGCAATCGGCACCAGAAGTAATGGCTCAAAACCGTGTCTGATTGCCAGATACAGGAACACCAGCGCAACCAGAATCATGACGTAGTTACCCCACTCAAGATTCATGAACGCGGTCTGTTCCCATAAGTTTGACAATGTGTTCATTATACTCATGTTTATACCTCCCGTTGTTTATCTCAGCATGATGTTTTTCCTGTTTGGATTAGTTTAAGGAAGCCAGAGAGTCTCCGGATTCTACTGCATCACCAACAGCTACATCGATGCTTGCAACGGTACCGTCCTGAGGAGCTACAACCGGGATTTCCATCTTCATAGCTTCCAGGATAACGATTGCATCGCCGGCTTTTACAGCCTGACCAACGCTTGCTTCTACTTTAAATACTTTACCCGGTACAGAAGCGGTAACTGCTACTGCTCCCGCTGCTGCCGCTTTTGGAGCTGCAGCCGGTGCTGCAGGTGCTGCCGGCGCTGCTTTCGGAGCTGCAGCCGGTGCCGCTGCGCCGCTTGTCTGTCCTTCTTCAACAGTTACATTGTATACATTGCCATTTACAGTAATTGTATAATTTTTCATATGAATTTCCTCCTATGCTCAGGCTCTCTGCCATTTACTTCTATTAACTTTTTTGATGGAACGCACCACAAAGCTGTCTGTGGATGTGTTCTCAGATGCAGCAATCGCTGCGGAAATAACTGCTACCAGTTCCAGATCATCTGTCAGATCCTCTTCAACAACAGGTTCTGCCTTTGGTACCGGAGCTGCCTTTGGTGCAGGCGCTGCTTTCTCTTCCTTTGCTCCGATTTTTCCCACGTATTTAAACAGGGAAATGACAATGATCAGGAAAATCAGAACTACGAACACGGTTCCAACACCCATGATTGTATTGATCACTGCGCCCTTCATGTTTCCTGCAAAAGTTTCCTCTTCTGTCAGCGTCATATAAGCGGGCAGCATTGCGTCGTAATCTTTTTCATAGTCAAATACGAAAGTAAGCGTTCCGTCGCTATTTTCGAATTTTGCCGGAATCTCTACGGTAACCTGATTTGCATCGCGGTCAATCTCCGGTTTCTTCGGGGTACCTTTTTCCACTAAAGCACCCATGGTTTCTGTCTGGGTCTGCCATTCTTCCACGATCTGCCTGTCGGCATCCTGTCTGGACTCGAGAATAATCTGTTCCATGGCTGCATCATCCAGAGAAGCCAGAGCGTCCACTAAATTAGAAGCTGTCTGTACACACTGTTCATCCACCATAGTGTCGGTAATTCTCTGGAAACCTTCTTCTGTTTCCTTACCGCAGGCTGTCAGTGCAAAAGTACAGGCAGCCGCCAGCATCAGACCGGTAATTTTTTTCCATTTCTGCTTCATATGCTCACCTCATTAAACTGTTCCATGTTTTTTGCTCGGACGGTCCTCTCTCTTTGTATAGAGCATCTCAAAAGCACCAATCACATATTTTCTTGTATCCTCAGCTTCGATAATAGTATCCACATATCCTCTTCTTGCTGCGGAGTAAACGCTGGACTGTAAGGTCGCATATTCTGCTGCTTTTTCGTTGATGGTAGCTGCGTCAGCATCTGCATACATGATCTTTGCTGCCAGTTTTGCATCCATCATTCCGATTTCTGCTGTCGGCCATGCATATACCATGTCAGCGCCGATGGATTTGCTGTTCATTGCCAGATAAGCGCTTCCGTAAGCTGCTCCCACGATCACGTTTACTTTCGGTACAGTAGCATTTGCAAATGCGTAAGTCAGTTCAGCCGTTGCTTTTGCAATGTTCGCTTCGGAACATTTTGTTGCCTTAAATCCGGTTACGTTTGTCAGTGTCAGCACCGGAATATTGAAAGCGTCACAGAAAGTTACGAATTCTGCTGCCTTTCTTGCTCCTCTTGCAGACAGAACGGTTCCCATGCTCTCTGCCAGATTTCCTTCTTCATCATAAATTTCACTTCTGTTTGCAACAGCGCCCACAGTTGTTCCGTTCAGTTTGATGAAGCCGCAGAGCATATCCTTTGCATAGTCTGCTTTCACTTCAAAGAATACATGATTATCACTGATCTGAGACAGGGCGATTGCTGTATCTCCTGCACAGTTAGCCAGATTTTTGCATACCCGGTTCAGATCATCTGTACATTCCTCATAGGACATATCATCTTCATTGTTTGCAGGAAGAAGAGTTACCAGTGCACGGATCTGAGACAGAACCTCTGCCTCTGTTCCTCTGTAGTCCACCAGACCTGCTTCTTTTCCCTGATACTCGGCTGTAGATGTATCACATTTGGAAATTTCATTTCCTTCGATGGCATTTGGAGAGTTTACGAATAATTTTCCTTTTTTCTCCTCCATCAGTGTAAAGTCTGTCAGTGCCGGAATCAATGCCATTCCGCCGCCGCAGGTTCCGAAGATACCTGTAATCTGCGGAATCACTCCGCTTGCTTTTGTCTGCTGCATGTAGATTTCACCGAAACCGTTCAGTGCGTCGGTGGCCTCCTGCAGACGAAGACCTGCACAGTCTACCAGACCAATCACAGGAGCTCCTGTCTTCATTGCAAAATCATAAAGTCTTGCAATTTTTTTTGCGTGCATCTCACCGATTGTTCCATTCAGTACAGATGCGTCCTGGCTGTATACATAAACCAGGTTTCCGTCGATCACACCGTATCCGGTAATAACTCCGTCTGCCGGTGTCTCTTTTGCAGATAAGTTGAAATCTGTGCTTCTTGCAGTAATCTGTCCGCCAATTTCAACAAAACTGTTTGCATCAAGTAAAGAAGCAATTCTTGTACCTGCTGCGCTTTGTGCTGTCTTGCTCATTCTTCAGCCCTCCATTTTCTATTATAAATTAATGTGAAAACAAATTTCAGCCGATTATAATTTTACTATTTTTTCCGATTTTTTTCAACCATTATTTGCATTTTTTGTTAGGTTTATATAGCAGTTCAGCCCTCTACTGTCCCGCGAGGTGTTGACTTGCATCTGCAAGTCAATCCCGAGACATACGGGCGCTAAATCGCATGAAATGCGATTTATGTGCATGCATTTGTGACTATGAAGCCTGAAAGGCTGAATAGTTACGGTTTATATAACAGTTCATCTTTATAAACGTTTTAATACAAACACAGATGTTTCGGAATGCCGTTTTCATAGATAACCGCCGGTTCTCCCTCAATCAGGGGTCTTAAATAAGCCATCATTTTTTCCGTCACACCATTTTTTTCTTCATTAATGAAATCTGACGGAACCTTCTTCTCCCGGTTTGAAACCTGATCTACAGAAACCCCTGTAAACCGTACCTGATAAGGTGCATCACTGACCCTCTCTACAGAAGCCATCAGGCCGCTCTCGCCCTCAAGAGCCAACTGGCAGGCTGTCATACCCAGCATTCTCGATTCCTGAATATCCGTTGCACTGGCAATATGGGCTGCGCAGCGCTGCATCAGATTCAGCTCGATGGAGCGGACCTTGCATCCGATCTCCCTTCTCACCATATCCTCCAGAACCCGGGCGCTTCCCGCAATATAACTGTGTCCGAAATTATCCACTGCGCCGCTTTGTACCTGTTCAGAGATATATACGCCGTTTTCATCCTTGATACCTTCACTGATAGCCACTAAAACGCTGTCATTGCTTTCCAGCTCTTTTTTCACATCCTCCAGAAAACGTTCGGTAGAAAATGCCGGCTCGCAAAGATAAATCAGATTCGGTCCCTTTCCTCCGTTATTTCCCGCCAGTGCAGAAGCCGCTGTCAGCCATCCCGCATTTCTTCCCATCACTTCCACGATGGTCACTGCCTTTGTATCGTACACATGGCAGTCTCTTTCCAACTCCGCAAAGGTGGTGCCGATGTATTTTGCCGCTGAACCGAAGCCCGGGCAGTGGTCCGTTCCCACCAGATCGTTGTCAATTGTCTTGGGAGCGCCGATCACCCTGATATCTGTGATCCCCTGTTCCTTACAGTATGCGGATAATTTGTCCACAGTATCCATGGAATCGTTTCCGCCTGTATAGATAAAATATCCGATCTCGTATTTCCGGAAAATACGGATAATCTCTGCAAACTGTTCCTGGTCTTTCAATTTAAATCTACAGGAACCGAGAGCTGCCGCCGGTGTCTGGCATAAAATATCCAAATCCCCGGTACTGCGGATTTTTTCCCGCAGATTGATAAACCGTTCCTCCAAAACACCCTTGATGCCGTTTTTCGCACCCCAGATTCCATCTACTTTGCCGGATGTAAGGGCCGCCGTGATCACTCCCGCCACCGTTGCATTGATTGCCGCCGTAGGTCCGCCGGATTGGGCTACTAATAGATTTTTCATCACTTTCCTCCTGAAAAATAAGGGAATGCCGCCAGTTTCCTGCAGCATTCCCTGTTTTTTTATGCGCTGATTTTTTCAAATTGGCTGTTATATAGATTAGCATAAAATCCGCCCATTGCCAATAGTTCTTCGTGATTTCCCTGCTCGATAATATCGCCGTCCTTCATGACCAGAATCAGATCCGCGTCCCGGATTGTGGACAGCCGGTGGGCAATCACAAAGCTGGTGCGGCCTCTCATCAGGTTATCCATGGCTTTCTGGATTCTTACCTCAGTGCGGGTGTCAACGGAAGAAGTTGCCTCGTCCAGAATCAACAGACGGTTATCTGCCAGAATCGCCCTCGCAATCGTCAGAAGCTGCTTCTGCCCCTGAGAGACATTGCTGGTCTCTTCATTTAATACCGTCTGATATCCTTCCGGCAAGGTCTTGATAAAGCGGTGGGCGTGAGCCGCTTTTGCCGCTTCGATCACTTCCTCATCCGTAGCATCCAAACGTCCGTAACGGATATTTTCCATGATGGTTCCATGGAACAGCCATGTGTCCTGAAGCACCATGCCGAAGCATTCCCGCAGCTCACTTCGGTTGAAATCCCGGATATCGTGACCATCCACCCGGATGCTTCCTTTATTTACGTCGTAAAAACGCATCAGCAGCTTGACCATGGTTGTCTTTCCCGCTCCGGTAGGCCCTACAATGGCGATCTTCTGGCCCGGCTCCACCTTTGCCGAAAAATCTTTAATAATAATCTGTTCCGGGTTATAGCCAAAGCTTACGTGTTCAAATTCCACGCTGCCCTGAAGATTTTCCTCCAATTTTACCGGATTCTGAGCCATCTGATCCTCCTCTTCCTCCTCCAGAAACTCAAACACCCTCTCGGAGGCTGCCGCTGCCGACTGCATCATATTGGTGATCTGGGCTATCTGCTGCACCGGCTGGGTAAAGTTTCGGATATACTGGAAAAATGACTGGATATCTCCCACCTCGATCGCTCCCCGGATAGTGAGAAATCCTCCCAAAAGGGCAACCATCACATAACCGATATTTCCCACAAACTGCATCACCGGCATCATCACTCCCGAGAAAAACTGGGATTTCCATGCAGATTCATATAATTTCCGGTTGGTCTTTTCAAACTCCCCGATCACGGCCTCTTCTTTGTTAAAGGCCTTCACAATATTCTGTCCGGCATATACTTCCTCCACCTGACCGTTGACCTCTCCCAGATATTCCTGCTGCTGGCGGAAATATTTCTGGGAGTGCTTCATCACCGTTCCGATGATTCCCATGGACACGGGAAGGATCAGCAGGGCACAGAGAGTCATCCAGACATTGATGCTGAGCATCATCACAAATACCCCGATCAGCGTGGTTACGGATGTAACCAGTTGGGTAATACTCTGGTTCAGTCCCTGCTGAAGGGTATCCACATCATTGGTAATCCTTGACAGCACTTCCCCGTAGGTACGGCTCTCATAATATTTCATGGGCAGGCGGTTCATTTTTCCCGAGATATCTTTTCTCAGGGAATAGCTCACATCGTTGGAGATTCCCGTCATGATAAAGCCCTGAATGAAGGAAAATACGGCGCTGAACAGATACAGGCACAGAGTCCACAGTAAAATTTGTCCGATCTTTTCAAAATCAATGCCTCCGGTTCCGTTTATTTTTCCCACCAGACCATTAAAAAGCTCTGTGGTGGCTTTTCCCAGAATCTTTGGTCCTACGATGGTAAATACGGTTCCCGCTACGGCGAAGACCAGCATTACCGCCATCCGCAGCCGATATTTCTTCATATATCCGAAAATTTTCTTAATGGTTCCGGAAAAATCCTTTGCCTTCTCTCCCATCACGGGACCGTGTCCCATGGGTCCTCGCGGAGGACGCTTCTGTGTCATCTTACTCATTGCCCAATTCCTCCTCTGACAACTGCGAACGTGCGATCTGCTGATACACCTCGCAGGATTTTAACAGTTCTTTATGTGTTCCCATTCCGGCAATATGCCCCTCATCCAGAACCAGAATCCGGTCTGCATGAATGATCGTGCTGATTCTCTGTGCAACGATCAGCGTGGTAGCCTCCTTCGTCTCTTCCTTTAAGGCTTTTCGAAGAGCCACATCGGTCTTATAGTCCAGAGCGGAAAAACTGTCGTCAAAGATATAAATTTCCGGCTGCTTTGCAATGGCTCTGGCAATGGAAAGCCTCTGTTTCTGCCCGCCGGAGACATTGCTTCCGCCCTGCGCGATGGGGCTTTCTAGTCCCTCTTCCTTCTGACGGATAAAATCCAAAGCCTGTGCAATCTCTGCAGCTTTCTCAATCTCTGCGGGGGAAGCATCCTCTTTTCCGTATCTCAGATTGGAATCAATGGTGCCGGAAAACAGAATTCCTTTCTGGGGAACGTAGCCGATCCGGTTTCTCAGATCTTTCAGATCCATGTTTCTTACGTCCAAGCCGTCCACTCTGACTGCACCTGCAGTTACATCGAAAAACCGGGGAATCAGGTTGATCAGCGTACTTTTTCCGCTTCCGGTACTTCCGATAAACGCCACCGTCTCCCCTTTTTTCGCTGTAAAACTGATATCGGTCAGTATTTCCTCCTCTGCTCCGGGATAAGAGAAGGATACATGGTCAAATTCTACCTGTCCCTTTTCTCCCTCCTTAGGAGTTTCCGTTTTTTCCGGGTTGCGGATAGCCGTTTCCGTATCCAGAATTTCCCCGATACGGTTGGCCGCCACTCCTGCCCGGGGAAGCATGATAGAGATCATGGTGATCATCAAAAAGGACATGATAATCTGCATGGCATACTGGATAAATGCCATCATATCGCCGACCTGCATATTTCCACTGTCAATGCTGTGGGCTCCGTTATAAATAATGAGAACACTGATACCGTTCATGATCAGCATCATCACAGGCATCATAAGGGTCATAGTCCTATTGACAAACAGATTGGTCTTTGTCAGTCTGGCATTCGCCTCCTCAAACCGCTCTTCCTCATGCTTCTCCCGGCTGAATGCCCGGATAACCGGAATTCCCGTAAGGATTTCCCGGCTCACCAGATTCAATTTATCGATAAGGGTCTGCAAAAGCTTAAATTTCGGCATGGCGGCTGCAAACAGAACTCCCACCACTGCCAGAATCAAGGCTACGGCGATTCCCAGAATCCAAGTCATGGAGGATTCGGTTTTCAAAACCTTCAAAACACCTCCGACTCCCAGAATCGGTGCATACAGGACAATCCGAAACAGCATGGTAAATACCATCTGCACCTGCTGGATATCGTTGGTACTCCTAGTGATCAAAGACGCCGTGGAGAAATGATTCATCTCACTGCTGGAAAAGGAGATTACCTTGCCGTATACTTTATTTCTCAGATCGTGCCCCAGCTTTGCAGCCACACGGCTGGAAAAAAAGGTTACAAGAATGGAGGCCGTCATGATTACCGCCGCCAAAAGAAGCATTTTTATCCCTGCATTCAGCACATATCCCATCTGGATGCGGTCCAGATCTTTTCCCATTTCCCTGTATTCATTTTTCAGGTAAAGCACCGCCCCCTGCGTTGTGATGGACTCCGGCATCTGTGTCAGTTTGTCCGTCATCTCAGAAAGCATCTGCACCTTCTGTTCCTCCGGAAGCTCCCCTATCATCTGAAGAAGATCTGTATTCTCCGGAAGCTGCATTTTCTCCCGCATTTCTCCTGCGGTTTTCTCATCTTTCAGACTGCTGACAGACACCATGGGAACGCTGAAAATGCCGTTCAGCTCCTCCCTTTCCTCTTTTGTCAGTTTTCCATGGGTATATACCCCGTCTTTCAGTTCAAAAAATTCTTCTACTCTCTGTTTTTCTTTTTCTTCCATGAATAAGAATAATTGGTTCATGGATTCTTCCCGGATTTCTTCCGGCACGCTGTCCGCAATTCCTCCCTGCTGCACTCCCACATTGATAATGTCGGAAGTATAGGACGGCAGCGCCAGATCACAAAAGGCCTGTCCGAAAAGCAGCAAAAAAATCAGAGCCACAAATCGGTAAGAACCCTTGAGTTCCCGAAACATTCGAATCATATCTGTCTCTCCTCTCTGTCAGATTTACTTGTTATCTTTTTCCTCGGATGTCAGATTAAGGATAACGGTATCGTTTTGCTTTTGCAATTCTTTTCCCTGTATTTTAATTTTCTTTAGAATTTTTTTAGATTATTGACATTCTTACCGCAAAGAAATATAGTAGACATAAAAAGATTTTAGAAAAGGATGTGCAAATATGAACGCAAATCAAGACACCCGTCTCGGGACGGAATCCATCCCGAAACTTATGGTACAATTGGCCGTTCCTTCCGTCATCGCCCAGTTGATCAACGTGCTTTATAACATCGTAGACCGTATCTACATCGGACGAATCCCGGAAGTGGGCCATCTGGCTCTGACCGGCGTAGGCGTTACCTTTCCGATTCTGATGCTGATCTCCGCATTCAGTTCTTTTGTAGGCGCAGGCGGCGCACCGCTGGCAGCGATCGCCCTCGGAAGAGGCGACAAAAAGCGGGCCGAACAGATTCTCGGAAATTCCGTTTCCATGCTGCTGGTTTTCGCCGGGATACTGACCGTAGTATTCCAGCTTTCCAAAGAACCACTGCTGTATCTGTTTGGAGCCAGCGATCAGACCATCACGTATTCCCTTCAGTATATTACCATTTATCTGTGGGGAACCGTTTTTGTCCAAATTGCCTTTGGGCTGAATCTGTTTATCAGCTCTCAGGGACAGGCACGAACCGCTATGCTGTCCGTACTGATCGGTGCAGTCATCAATATCGTGCTGGACCCTGTTTTTATTTTTGTTCTGGATATGGGAGTGCAGGGTGCGGCCATAGCCACCGTGCTTTCTCAGGCAGTCAGTTCCATCTGGGTGCTTCGTTTCCTGATCTCTAAAAAATCCAGTATCAGGATCCGGCTTCCCCACATGAAATTATCTGCCAATATTGTAAAAAATATCAGTATGCTGGGAGTAGCCCCCTTTATCATGCAGTCAACGGAAAGCGCCATTTCCATTGTACTGAATCATGGACTGCAGACCTACGGCGGTGACCTGTACGTGGGATCCATGACGATCCTTCAGAGTATCATGCAGCTTCTGTCCATCCCCATCGGCGGATTTACGCAGGGAGTACAGCCGATTATCAGCTACAACTTCGGCGCGAAGAATTTTGACCGGGTACGCAAAACCGCAAAATACCTGATCACCTCCACCTTCCTGCTGTCCTTCTGCTTCACCCTGACCACCCTGCTGGTTCCGGGATTCTACGGCTCCATGTTCACCTCCCAGCCGGAGCTTTTGGAGCTTGTAAAACAGGTGATGCCGGTATACATGTTCGGAATGCTGATCTTCGGCGCACAAAACGGATGCCAGACCACGTTTCTGGGATTGGGACAGGCAAAGATTTCTATCTTTATCGCCCTGCTGCGTAAGGTGATTCTTTTGATCCCTCTGGCTATTATTCTGCCTCGTTTTTTCGGAGTTATGGGAATCTATTATGCAGAACCCATCGCAGATATTATTTCCGCAACTACGGCATTAACTCTGTTCTTTGTCTTTTTCAAGAAAATTCTTTCCGAAGATTCTCTGAAGAAGCTTGCCTGACAAGAGATACACAAAAACGGAGGTTTCCTTTCTTCTGGAAACCTCCGTTTTTGTGTCTACTGATTCAAATTATGCGCTTTTTCAAAATTAGTAATGAATTTTATGTTTTCAATTTCTATCTCATTCAGATAGGAATCATCAAACAATTCCGGGGGAATCGATCCCACATACCAGTCCTTTTCCTCAAAATACTCGGCAAGGTCATCGGTCTTAAAAATCCTTCCGTGACGGGCATAGATTTCATTTCGGGCAACCCTTACCTCCCATTCGCTTAACAAGGACAAATCTGCATTGGTCAGATATCTGGTACTGCTGTCCGGAATAATAAAGTCCGCTTCCTCGTGCACCACTACCGGCGGCTCCTGCGTCGGTACCGGAGTCACTTCCTGTGTGGGAACCGGAGCTGTCTCCTGAACAGATTCCGGTGTGTTCTCCGCAGCGATCCGGCCGTCGGATTCCGCTTCCACTGCTCCTGCCTCCCCTTCTGTCAGCGGATCAGATTCCGGCATCACGGTGGGTTCCGGGGTTACTTCCGCCTCATCTGCAGATGCCTCATTTCCCTCACCCTCTGTTCTTCCGTGGTTCAGTTCCTCTTTCTGTTCCTCCGTAAGCTGGGGAACCCGTTTTTCCTCTTTCATACCACTGGATCTCAGCAGGAAAATCACTCCGATCACAATGGAAACTACCAGCGCAACGATGATAATCCCGAGTATAATGAAGGTGATCTTTTCTTTCTTTTCCTCTTCCCTCCACTCCTCGTCAAAATCATCATCTTCCTGTATTCTTTTCGGTGTCTTTACAGGCGGCTTATATCCGTATCCCATGCCATCCGGAATATCCGTGTGTTTTTCTTGAGTTCCGGGCTCTTCAATCCGGTTTCCGCAGTAAGAGCAGAACCTTTCGCCCTCTTGAACTTTATTTCCACATTTTTCACAAAACATTCTGTTTCCTCTCTCTACATAAGCTATCCTGAGTTTTGTATTGGTTCAATTATTATCCCTCACTTTGTCTTTACAGTATATAACGAATTTCTGTAAAAAACAAGGAAAAAGAACATTACGGAAATCTTACATAAACCATACGTCCCTGTTGGTGGTAGAGATTGCCACCGCACCCGCATCCAGAGCCGCCATGATATCTTCCTTTTCGCTGATCAATCCCCCGGCGATCACCGGACGGCGGACTGTCCTGCGAATCCGGCCGATCACCTTCGGCATCAGCCCCGGAAGGATTTCGATCACATCCGGCTGTACCGCCGCTGACTGTTTCTGTATATTTTCGTAAGCCATGGAATCAATCACGAAGAACCGGAGAACGGTAAACATTCCCAATTCTTTGGCCCGACGAATCAGAGCCGGACGGGTGGTGATGATTCCGTCTGCCCGGGTATGTTTCTTCAGGAAGTCCACCGACACCTCTTTGCCGGAAAGCCCCTGAACAAGATCCATATGAATCACTGCTTTTTTTCCGCTTTCCTTAATCTTTTCTATAATTTCCGAAACGGTACAGATATCACCGTACAAGACAAAAATCACGCTGCTGTCCGACTGCAGACAGGCCTTCAATCCCTCGTCATCCTTAATCGCCGCAATGATCGGACAGTCTTCCATATCTTCCATCATCTTATGCATCATGTTCTCCTCCGTTTCTCTTCTGTTTCCAATATGCTGTCGTTCTTTTGGATGCTGTACCTTACGTTTTATACCTTGTATTCTTCTCCGATTTTTTTCAGGCACCAAGAAAAATCCAGCACATCCACCTGTTTTTCTGCGTAAACCGGGTATTCCTTCAAAAGCTCTTCCCCCAGAAAATACTGTACCTTTCCGATCAACTGACCTTCATTGACGGGCGCCTTCAGTTTTTCGGGGATCTGATACTCCACCCGTATCTGCTCATCCTGCCTTAAAAGCAGGGGGAAGGAAATCTCCGACTGGTCAGTATGATAGCCAATGGGGGTTCTGGCCGTCTCCCCGATGGCCATTTCCTCATATTGTCCGCCTTCCACCGGAAGGCTTCCCAGTTCCTTATGTTCAAATATATCCCGATATGTATAATTCTGCAACCCGTAAGTCATAAGTTTTTTTGTATCCGCCCATTTATATCCCTTATTGTTGGGCCAGCCGCAGGCCAGAAGAGATACAATCAGGGTCTTTCCCTCCCACTGCAGCGCCCCCACATAGCAGTATCCTGCATCTGCGGTAAATCCCGTCTTTCCGGTCAGTGCTCCGTCCATCATCCCCAGAAACGCATTGTGATTGGTGCAGTTGTACATCCGGGTATGGCCATTGTTCCAGAACGTATAGGACGGCGTGCGGGTGATCTGCAGGAACATTTCTTTCTGTGGGGAATCCGTAATGCAGTACCGCATAATTCTCGCCAGATCCACCGCCGTCGTACTGTGGACCCCCTCTTCATCCTCCCCGTCCAGCCCGTTTGGAGTGACAAAATGGGTCTGCTCACAGCCGATCTCCTCTACCTTCCGGTTCATCATCCCGGCAAATTCCTCCACTGTACCGGCAATGTGCTCTGCGATCATCACCGCCGCATCGTTATCCGAATTCAGCATCAGCGCATACAAAAGATCATTCAGCAGAAACTGTTCCCCTTCTCCTGCCCCCATATGCACTCTGGGCTGACTGGCGGCATTGGCGGAAACCGTCACCAGCTCCTCCCCCCGCTCCGCTTCCAGAGCCAAGATACAGGTCATAATTTTCGTGGTACTTGCCATGGGCATCGGCTGGCTGGCTTCTTTTCCATATAAAACACGCCCGGAGTCTGCATCCAACAGACATGCCGAACGTGCATAAAGTTCCGATTCATTTAATTCCGCGGCGCTGCATAAAAGCGGAAAACCTGTCAGCAGACAGAGGGCCGCCAGAATACACAGACAAAATTTTCTCATGCACAATCCCCCCATAGTTATCTTTATAAACCTACTATATGAAAGTCCTGTACAAAATATGTTCTGATGCAGAGGTTCTCCTGATTTTCTACCCTTCCTTCCGGAAAATCACACATCCAGCTTCAGTTGTATCTCCTCCTCCGCCTCTGCCTTGAAATCCTCCAGCTTCACCGGACTGATTACCGGCAGATCATCCGTAGACTGTACCCCGAAATTCCGCAGAAATTCCTCCGTTGTCCCAAACAGGATCGGTCTTCCCGGGGCATCCAGCCTGCCCAGCTCCTGTACCAGATTGTACTCCACCAGTTTGTTGATGGCATGGTCACACTTGACCCCGCGGATTTTCTCAATCTCCTGTTTGGTCACCGGCTGCTTGTAGGCAATAATAGACAGTGTCTCCAGCATAACATCCGTCAGCACCGCCTTCTTCGGCTGGAGGGCAATCTCTACCAGATAGCCGTAATACTCCTGTTTGGTACACATCTGAAAGGCTCCGTCCAGCTCCAGAATCTTGATTCCTCTGTCAGCCGCCTGATATTTCAGCATCATATTCCGAATGATTTTTTCCGTGGTCTGATTGTCGTGCCCAATCGCCTTTGCAATCCGCGACACCTCCACCGACTCACCTGCCGCAAACAAAATCGCCTCAATCGCCGCTTCTAATTGTTCCATCCCTCTGCTCCTCATATTTCAGCGATGTAATCTGAATATCGTCAAAAAGCTGCTCCTGACAAATCTCAATCACACCGGTCTTCATCAGTTCCAGTATTGCCAAAAACGTGACAATCACCTGAATCCTGCCGGACTGTTTCTCCAAAAGTCCCCGGAAAGAAAATCTTTTGTGGGTGAGCGCATAGTCATAGACTTGTGCCATCTTATCCTCCAGACTCACCTCTTCCTTTTCAATCCTTCCAAACTTGCTTCGGATAGGGTCCAGCTTATCTTCCTGTCTTTTTATAATCCTTTTGAAAATCTCCTGCAGCTTCGCCAGCGTCAGGTCACCGATCAGTTCTTCCACATCTACCGGGGGACGGTATTCCAGCACCTCCTCCGGCATGGTTCCCGGCTTGTATACACACCGGGAGGCATCCGCCATCCGGTCTCTGAGCTCGTAGGACATATATTTGTACATTTTGTATTCCAAAAGCTGCTGTACCAGCTCAGATCTGGGGTCTTCTTCCTCCCCTTCTTCATTGACCTCTTTTGGAAGAAGCATCCGGCATTTAATATCCAGAAGGGTGGCCGCCATCACCATGAACTCGCTCACGATATTCAGATCCTGCTCCTGCATCCGGCGAATATATTCCATATACTGCTCTGTAATCTCTACAATGGGAATATCATAAATATCAATCTTATTCTTATCGATCAAATGCAGCAGAAGATCCAGCGGTCCTTCAAATACCTGCAGTTTTACGGGTATACCCATCATTTATCCTCATTTCTCATACTCTGCATTCCGATGTACGGAAAGCATCCGCCCTCCGTACGCCAGTTACATTATTTTACAGGGAAATACCGGAATTTTCAAGTAAGAAATTCCACCTCGATCAATGTAATCTCCCGGGGATTGTTGATTCTCACAGGAACCGTATGCTCTCCCACTCCACTGCTTACGATCATATGGCTTTCCCCGGCCCTTCTGATTCCTCCGCAAAGCCCGGAAAACAGGCGAAAATCCGGAGTGATCAGCCCCCGCCTTTTTCCCAGCATCATGACGCCTCCATGGTAATGGCCAGACAGTGTCAGATCAGCCCCCCATTCCAGATACTCTTTCCCGTATCTTGGCGTATGAGCCAGCAGAATGGTATAGCTTTCCCGGTCAGGTGTCCCGAATTCTTTTTCCAGAGCTTCTTTCATTCCCTTTTTCTTAAATCCTTTATCATAAAATTTCTCATCCGGATCAAACCCGTAGATGGTCACCGGAATCCCTTTCACCCGGATATCCGCCCTCTCGTTTACCAGCCGCACAGCCTTTGTCTTTTTGATGGCCGACTCATACCGTTCACCCATACCGCCGTATTCTTCTGCATAACGGAGGATTCTCTGTTCATGGTTTCCATTGGCGTACCAGACCGGATAACATTCCGCCAGTTCTTTGATAAAATCGGCAGCCGTATCGGTTTCACAGTCCCGTTTACCCACCAGCACATCACCGCCCACCAAAATCAAATCCGGGCGGCACTCGTCAATCCTCTGCCTGAGCCGTTCCCCTTCCTCACCTTTCGTTCTGTTGTGGATATCGGTGAGAAACACCATGCGCAGGGTTCCTTTTTTCAGGTTCTTCTTACATCTGAGATTATATTTTCGAATACATAAGGATTTTTTCATCGCAGTTCCTTTTCTATGACTTCTGTTCTAATTTGAAAAACCCCATAAGCACCATATTCCTAAAATATAGTCCCTATGGGGTCTGTTGACTTTCAGAAAGCGGTGAAATTACTACTTCGCGTAATCGATCACTCTGCTCTCCCTGATCACATTGACTTTAATCTGTCCGGGATATTCCAGCTCAGCTTCAATCTGTTTGGAAATATCTCTTGCAAGTAATACCATGTCAGAATCATTTACATGATCCGGTAATACCATGATACGAACCTCGCGTCCTGCCTGAATGGCAAAAGATTTGTCCACTCCCTTGAAGGAGTTTGTAATATCTTCTAACTGTTTCAATCTGTTTGTATATGTTTCCAGTGTCTCTCTTCTTGCACCCGGTCTCGCTGCAGAAATCGCATCAGCAGCCTGTACAATACAAGCGATCAGTGATTCCGGCTCCACATCCCCATGATGTGCTTCCACTGCATTGATCACCAGCGCAGATTCTTTATACTTCCTACATAAATCAACACCAATCTGAATATGGGAACCTTCCACTTCATGATCGATGGATTTTCCGATATCATGTAATAAGCCGGCACGTTTTGCCATACGGATATCCGTACCAACTTCCGCTGCCAGAAGTCCTGACAACTGAGCCACTTCGATGGAATGCTTCAATGCATTCTGTCCATAACTGGAGCGGAATTTCATTCGTCCCAGCAGACGAACCAATTCCGGATGGATGCCGTGAACGCCTACTTCCAGAGCGGCATTCTCTCCTTCCTCCCGAATCATGGATTCCACTTCCTTCTGTGCTTTCTCCACCATCTCCTCAATGCGGGCCGGGTGGATTCTGCCGTCAACAATCAATTTTTCAAGAGCAATTCTTGCAACTTCCCGGCGGATAGGGTCAAATCCGGATAAAACTACCGCTTCCGGTGTATCGTCAATAATCAGATCCACACCGGTCAGTGTCTCCAACGTGCGGATGTTTCGTCCCTCACGCCCGATAATCCTTCCCTTCATCTCATCGCTTGGAAGCTGAACGACGGAAATCGTCGTTTCAGATACATGGTCAACGGCACATTTCTGAATCGCTGTCACCACATATTCTTTTGCTTTCTTTACTGCGTCTTCCTTTGCTTTGCTCTCCAATTCCTTGTAGAGCTTTGCTGTGTCGATTTTTACTTCGTCTTCAACAGATTTTAAAAGATATTCCTTTGCCTGTTCGGAGGTAAGACCTGAGATTCTCTCAAGTTCCTGTACTCCCTGATTGTGTAATTCGTCAACTTTCTTTTCTTTTTTTCTTATTTCTGCTTCTTTTGCTGTATATTCAGATTCTCTTCGCTCGATAGCATCCGCTTTTCGGTCGACAGATTCTTCTTTTGCCAGCACGCGCTTTTCATACTTCTGCAGTTCGTTACGTCTCTCCTTTGTCTCCTTTTCCAGTTCGTTTCTGGTTTTCAGAGATTCTTCCTTTGCTTCCAGAAGAGCTTCACGTTTCTTAGTTTCCGCTGTTTTCAAAGCTTCATCTATGATGTTTCTTGCTTTTTCTTCTGCAGTACCAACTTTTTCGGCATCTTGTTTTACCTTATTGGCCACAGCGAGCTTGCAAGTCACAGGAACTGCGATCAGCAACGCGATGACTACAGCAACAAGTGCAATTAAAAAAACCATTGCATTTGTCACAGGAGCACCTCCTTATTTAGTTTTCATTGTACACATACAACGTTATAATTTTATAATGATTTCACGAATTTGTCAACGGATTCCTCCTGTTTTTATGAAAACCGCTCAAAATAATCGGAAAATACCTGTTGTATGTCACCGCATAGGAATCCTTTCCTCATCAAATAGCCGTAATGCTTCCGTTTCTCTTTCTCATCGGCCTTTTGAGGATCGGGACATCGTTTTTCCAGCAGGCTGCGAATCACTTCCGTCTCTCCCTGCTCCTCCAGCGCTTCTTTATGGGCCGCAATCAATTCCCGGGAGATTCCCTTCTTCCCCAGTTCAAATTCTATCTGCTTTCTGCTCTTTTTTCCCGACTGGGAGGCAAAGTATCTGACCGCATACCGTTCATCATCCAGATAATGAAAGGAACGCACGTAATCCATGGCCGTCTCCACCGCTTCCCGGGTGTAACCGCCCTTTTCCAGCTTTTTTTGCAGTTCCGCTTCCGTATAATCCATTCGGGTCAGAAGATGCATAGCCCGCAGTTTCGCTCTCTTTGTCAGAACCTCCTGCTGAATCTTCCGAAAGACGTTTTCCGGAAGCTCCTCCCCCTCCTTCAGCCTGTAGCGAGACAACTCGCCCTTGTATAACACAAAGGCAAGCTGTTCATCTGTCACAATTTTGCATTTTTGTCTGGTTACCGGAATGATCTCCGTAATCATCATTCTTCGTTCTCACCTGCATTCTCCGGAGCCGCTGTCTTAGAAGCAGCTTCCTCCGGCTGTTTTTCTCCATCCGCTCCCATTCCGTAATGGGCACGGATCTTCTCCTCGATTTCTGCCGCTGCATCCGGATTTTCTCTCAGGAAATTCTTTGCATTTTCACGGCCCTGACCGATCTTCGCTTCGTTATAGGCAAACCATGCGCCGCTCTTCTGGATAATGCTCAAATTCACTGCCAGATCCAGAAGATCGCTTTCCTTGGAAATCCCTTTTCCGAACATGATATCAAACTCCGCTTCTTTAAACGGAGGCGCAATCTTATTCTTCACCACTTTGATTCTGGTCCGGTTACCCACTACTTCTCCGCCCTGTTTGATGGACTCCGTTCTTCGTACATCCATACGCACCGATGCGTAGAACTTCAGTGCCCGTCCTCCGGTTGTGGTCTCCGGATTTCCGAACATAACTCCCAGCTTTTCACGAAGCTGATTGATGAAAATAACGATACAGTTGGATTTTCCCACAATACCGGTGAGTTTTCTCAGCGCTTGGGACATCAGCCGTGCCTGCAGTCCCATATGGGGATCTCCCATATCTCCTTCAATCTCCGCCTTCGGCACCAGAGCCGCCACGGAGTCCACGATGATAATGTCCACAGCGCCGGAACGCACCATAGTCTCCGTAATCTCCAGAGCCTGTTCTCCGTTATCCGGCTGGGAAATATAAAGCTCATCAATATCTACTCCGATATTTTTAGCGTATACCGGGTCAAGGGCATGTTCTGCATCGATGAATCCGGCAATCCCTCCTCTTTTCTGCACCTCGGCTACCATATGTAAAGCAACGGTGGTCTTACCGCTGGACTCCGGTCCGTAAATCTCAATAATACGTCCTCTCGGAACTCCTCCCAGTCCCAGAGCGATATCCAGACTCAAAGAACCTGTGGGAACGGTCTGTACGTTCATATCTTTTCCTGAAGCTCCCAGCTTCATCACAGAGCCTTTTCCAAACTGTTTTTCAATCTGTCCCAAAGCTGCGTCCAGCGCTTTTAATTTATCTTCTTTTACCATGATATTCTCCTTTTCAACGCACGAACTTACGTTCGTTTCTTTTAACATAGTATTACACTTTTCCTGTCTTGTCAACTGATATTTGTATTTACTTGAGGAACTTATGGGGAAAATCCGGCGACACGCCGGCAGAATGTTTCGATACTTTGACATTACAGGAATTTGACCGGACTGTCAAGATTTTTTCAGGACAATTCCGGTCATTTTCCTTCCTTTTTACTTTTTGCTGCTGTAAATAGTTACAGTTTTCTTTTTAGTAAGCAGATTCCTGTGTCACAATGCTTCTCACATGTGCGATTTCTTCCTGCGTAGCCGGAGCCGCCGGAACGTAATACTGCTTTTCTCTTGCAATCTGATAGATTTCTTCCTGCGACATTTCACACTGATTCCGCATCTGCTTCAGAGTTTCCTTCAACTGGGGATTTCCGGTCTGGGAAATCATCTCGCCGTAGCGCACCAGATCCCCGTTGATGGATACCAGAGTGTCATTTACCATTACTTTTTCCTTCATCATTGTCATACCCTCCTACTGTAAAAACTGCAAAAGCTGCTGTTTGGACTGCATCGCGCTCTGGGCTGCTTTCTGAAAAAACTGCTGTACCTTCGGGTCTGTGGCATCCTTTGCATACTCCTGCATCTTACAATGGTTGGTCTCGCAGCCTAAAATAAGATGACGCAGATTCTGTACATCAAGTTCTGTTAAATTTGTCATGTCTTTTCCCTCCTTGTCTCGATTTACAGTTTTATTATCTCCTGCAAGGAAGGAAACTATGCGGCGTTTTCCTTTCAAAGTCAAAAAACCTGCGTAGATGAAAAGGCACAGCTTCTGCCATCCGGCAAAAAGCTGTGCCTTTTCATCTTGAAAAAGATAAGACTCCGGCAGGTTGATTTTTAGAATCCTGCCAGCCAGTTGTACATCTCTTCATACTGTTTTGCAGAATTTCCCCATGAATAATCTCTTGCCATTCCACGGTCTACGATCTTATTCCATTCCCGTTTTTTATCGTAGTAAACAGATTCTGCGTAGCGGATGGTCTCCAGCATCTCATGCGCGTTGTAGTTTGTAAAGCTGAAGCCCGTTCCTGTACCTTCAAATTCGTTATATGGCTGAACTGTATCCTTCAGTCCGCCGGTTTCACGGACAATCGGAACAGTTCCGTAACGCAGGCTCATAAGCTGGCTGAGGCCGCAGGGTTCAAACAGAGACGGCATCAGGAATGCATCTGAGGCTGCATAAATTTTGTGAGACATCGCTTCGGAATAATAAATATTCGCGGATACCTTTTTATCATATTTCCATGCAAAATGACGGAACATATTTTCGTATTTTTCTTCACCGGTTCCCAGCACTACCAACTGGATGCCGTCCTGACAGAGTTCATCCATCATATAGGCGATCAGATCAAATCCCTTCTGGTCAGTCAGGCGTGAAACAACGCCCAGCATCATAGCCTTAGGATTTACTTCCAGTCCCAGTTCTTCCTGCAGTGCAGTTTTATTTTTCACTTTCTCTTTGCGGAAAGTTTTCGCATCATAGTTTCTTACAATCATAGAGTCTGTAGCCGGATTGTATTCATCGTAATCAATACCGTTTACGATTCCCCGGAGGCTGTTGCTCCGTGCACACATCAGTCCGTCCAGACCTTCTCCATAGAATGGAGTTTTAATCTCTTCCGCATAGGTATTACTTACAGTGGTAATCGCGTCCGCATATACCAGACCGCCCTTCAGATAGTTCGCGTCTTTATTTGACTCCAGTTTATCCGGAGTGAAGAAGTAATCAGACAGTCCTGTAATGCTCTTAATTGTCTTAATATCCCATACTCCTTGGAATTTCAAGTTATGTATGGTCATAATTGATTTGATTCCCCGGTAGAAATCACTTCCCTGAAAACGTTCTTTCAGATATACCGGGATCAGACCTGTCTGCCAGTCGTGACAATGAATGATGTCAGGTCTGAAATCAATTACCGGAAGGACAGACAGCGCGGCTTTGGAAAAGAAAGCAAATTTTTCCAAGTCTGCCGGCATACCATAATATGGTTTATCGCCGCTGAAATGTTCTTCGTTATCAATAAAATAAAATTTAATACCTTCGTACTCTGTTTCAAAAATCCCCACATACTGCTGCCGCCAATTCAAGTCCATGTAAAAATTCGTGATATACCGTAACTGATCTTTAAACTGCTGTTTCATACAGGCATATTTGGGGATGATGACTCTTACGTCAAAATGTTCTTTCGGAAAACATTTCGGCAAAGATCCAACAACATCTGCCAAACCGCCCGTCTTAATAAATGGTACTGCCTCTGAAGCAACGTATAACACCTTTTTCATGCGTATAAACCTCCCTAATCATTTCTATATGATATTGTTGTATATTATTGTACCGCATAATGCGCCGAATGGAAAGTGTTATGTCGCTTTTTTTTACGCATTTTTGTATTGTAAACGAATTTTGTCTGCAATCAATGCAATAAATTCGGAGTTTGTCGGTTTTCCTTTTCCCGTACTCACCGTGTACCCAAACAATTCATCAATCGTGTCCATTTTTCCTCTGCTCCATGCCACCTCAATCGCATGACGGATTGCTCTCTCCACCCTGCTTGGCGTGGTCTGGTGTTTCTTCGCTATGGTGGGATACAAAATCTTCGTGATGGAATTAAGCATCTCCATGTCCTCCACCGACATGATGATCGCATCCCTCAGATACTGATAGCCTTTGATATGCGCCGGAACACCGATCTCGTGGATGATATTTGTCACATCCAGTTCCAGATTCCGCTCCGCTATCTCTCTGGTACTCTCAAAATTTCCCATTTTCCGCAGCTCTCTGCTTCTGGTGCTTCTCCCTCCTTTGAAATATTTGATCCGGTTCAGAATCATCTCATTGTCAAAGGGTTTCATAATATAATAGCATGCACCCAGATTGAATGCATCTTCCGTAATTCTCTCCTGTCCTACCGCCGAAATCACAATAAAAGCCGGATGTTTTTTCATCGTGTCATCCTGATTTACTTTTTCCATAACAGTAAGGCCGTCCACCTTTGGCATAATGATATCCAAAAGCACCACATCCGGTTCTTTTTCTTTTATGATATCGTAAATATCTTTCCCGTTATCTGCCTGCCCTACCAGTTCCAGTTCATTGTCATCGTTTATCAACGTCTCCAGTAAATTGACCATACGCTCGTTATCATCTGCAATGGCAATGTTCAGTTTTTCCATTTCACTCCTCCATTCAAAGCTTTTGACATTTTTAGTTGTTTGGAATCAGCGGGCCCCTTCACAGATTTAATCTGTGTTCCAAATACTATTATGTATTATAGGTTTAAACTTTTTTTAAATCAAGTCATGTTTCTGTAATTGTTTCAATTTCGTTCGACATCGACTTACGATTTGTGACTATTTTTTTGAATTTCGAAATTTTTCCTTCTAAAACTACCTATTTATTCTCCAGCAAACAACTGCGAACTCCCGGGACATACAAGCCCCGTCAAAAAAACAGTTACCGACAGCGCTGCCGTGGGAAAGATTTTCCCCGCAGCATGGCTGTCTTACTTTTTGGCTTCTTCCAGCATGGTTTCCACGAAAATCCCATAACCCATTGCCGGATCATTGACAAATACATGGGTAACCGCGCCCACCAGTTTTCCGTTCTGAAGGATGGGACTTCCTGACATTCCCTGCACGATTCCTCCTGTCTGCGCCAGAAGTTCCGGGTCGGTTACATGAATAACAAAGCTTTTATTGGAATCCTTTACATTCCAGTTGATTTTCCTGATCTCGATATCGTATTCTTTTACCCCTTTCCCCACATCGCACAGAATCTGGGCCTTATCTATCTTCAGCTCCTGTTTCAAGCCAATCTCGCAGGGCTGACGGTGAATGCCTGCGATTTTTCCGTTTTTCATCTCTCCTGTGATTCCGTTGGCAGTATTGTGGTTGATTCTTCCCAGCTTCAGTGATTCCTGATAATCAATCACCCCCCGAAGCTCTCCCGGACTTCCTGCCGCCCCCTTCTGCACCGACAGAATCTGAGCGCTGTACAAATCTCCTCTGGAAATATCCAGCCGCTCCCCGGTATCCACATCGCTGATCCCATGACCCAGCGCCGCAAAATCCCCTTCCCCGTCCACAAACGTCATGGTTCCGATTCCCTGAATGTTATCCCTGACCCAGATTCCCAGCTTATAGGAGCCGTCTTCCGCTAAAACCGGAGTAAGCGCCAGAGGAATGATTTCTTCATGGCGCATCACCTCCAGCTTCATAGTCTCGCCCTGATTCCGGCTGACCATCCGAATCAACTGTTTCTTATTTTTCAGTTCCTGACCATTTACCCGTCGGATATAATCTCCCGGCTGGACAATATGCTCAGCCGGAGACTGGCTGATGCCGTTTTCGTCCCGGATTTCCCCGCTGGCGATGACCAGCACACCGTCTGTTTCCATATAGATTCCCACAGGCGCTCCGCTGGCATAAACCTTCTGCTGTTCAATGGTGGACACCTTCACCGTTTTTAACGGAAATATCCCAAACAGCCGGCATCCCACATGGTAGCTCCCGTTTTGCGCCACTTCTACCGCAGTATCATAAGTAACCAGCGGATTATCAAAAATTTCATCCCAGTCTGTTTCCTGATTGGCAAAAATCTGGATTTCATCCGGGATATTTTCTTTGACGGTACGGTGAACCAATACCCCCATACCGATTATGGCCACACCCAGACAGCACCACAAAAATCTCCGGTATCTCGCCTTACTTTTACTCAAGTTCATCACATCCTTTTCATTCAAAAAGAGGATAGCCATCATGGTATCCTCTTTTAGTATGTGACGAATTCTTTATTTCACACTTGTATTTTTTTGTTTCTGTGCCAAATCTTTCATCTCTCTTGCACTCGCCAGTGTATGTCCGGTAATCTCGGCGCCGCCTAAAATCCGGGCAAGTTCTTCCACGGAAGCTTCCTCAGACAGCGGATGGATTCTGGTCGTGGTTTCCCCGTTTTCCACTTTTTTCACAATTTCAAAATGCGTATCTGCCATGGCTGCAATCTGAGGCAGATGGGTGATGCAAAGCACCTGATGGTTCCGTCCGATCACCGCCATTTTTTCCGATACCTTCTGCGCTGTCCTTCCGCTGATTCCCGTATCGATTTCATCAAAAATCAAAGTCTCCGTCTCATCCTTATCTGCCAGAATCGTTTTGATGGCCAGCATGATCCTTGAAAGTTCACCACCGGAAACCACCTTTGCCAGCGGACGCACCGGTTCGCCGGGATTGGTGGAAATCTGAAACTCAATCTTATCATACCCGTTTGCAGTAAAATTTTTCGTCCGTTCAAACACAATATCAAATACCACATTCAGGAAATTCAAGTCCTGCAGTCCGTCGCGGACAGCCTCCGCCAGCTTCCCGGCACATTTTTTTCTCTCCTGCGACAGGGATTCACAGCGCTCTTCCAGCAATTTTTCTGCCTCTGCCGTCTGTTTTTCCAGTTTTTTCCTATGCTCCTCATAATGATACAGGGTATCCAGTTCCTTCTGTTTTTCCTCCTGATAGGAAAGCACGGCTTCGATGGAAGCGCCGTATTTGGACTTCAGATGGTTCAGCACATTCAATCTCTGGTCCATCTCATAAAATTCTTCATCGGAGAAGGACATATCCTCCACATAGGAGTCCACCTCCCGGTTGAAATCATCCAAAAGGCCCTCCACATCCGCCAGCATACGGGACAACTGGGAAAGCTGCTCATCCAGACCGTCCACCCGGCCCAGCTCCTGCAACGCTCTTCCCACCGATTCTCCGGCTCCCGTCTCATATCCGGTGAGGTTTTTCACCGCTGCCAGACTCTCCAGAATTTTTTTGCTGTTGGATATTTTCCGGTATCTGTTTTCCAGCTCCGTATCCTCTCCTAAAACCAGCCCGGCCTCTTCAATCTCCTGCACCACAAACTCAAGAAACGCAATCTCCCGTTTTCTGGTTTCCTCATCCATCTGACAGGCAGACAGCTCCTTTTTGAGCCCCATCCATATCTGATGCTGCACCCTGACTTCTTCTCTTTTTTCTTCCACAAGATCCTTTCCATAAGCATCCAGTATCCCAAGCTGATGCTCCTGATACAAAAGAGACTGATGCTCATGCTGGCCGTGAATATCCAGAAGAAGGGAGGAAATCTCCCGAATCTGAGCTGCCGTACAGATTTCTCCGTTCAGCCGGCTGATATTCCTGCTTCCCGTAAGCTTCCGGGAAATAATCACCTGTCCGTCCTCCGGCAGAATATCCCTTTCCCTTAAAGCTTCCACACACCGGGGATTATCCACCTGAAAAACCAGCTCCACAAGCGCCGGATCCTTGGGATTGCGGATCATCTCTCTGGATACCTTCTGTCCAAGAGCCAGATTCACGGAGCCCATCAAAATGGATTTTCCGGCTCCCGTTTCTCCGGTTAAAATGTTCAGTCCCGGTCCGAATTCCACTTCCACTTCATCAATCAGCGCCAAATTTTTCACATGCAAATAAGAAAGCATCTTTATTCCTCCATATGATCCAGCATTTTCCTGATTTTTTCCATTAAGAGCAGCGCCTCGTCAGCACTCCGGGAAACGCACATGATCGTATTGTCTCCGGCGATGCATCCCACAATCTCCGGAAATTTCATCTCGTCCAAAGCTGCCGCTGCCGCCATGGCCATTCCGGAGACCGTCCGGATCACCAGAATATTCTGGGCAAGATCCATGGACTGAAAAGATGCCTGCAGCACATTGACATACTTCCGGCTCATCTCCTGATCCTGCGTCTCAAACACCGCATATTTTGATCTGCCGCCGGCTTTGGCTATTTTTGTCAGTTTCAGTTCCCTGATATCCCGGGATACGGTGGCCTGCGTCACCTGAAATCCACTCTCATTCAGCTTGTCCGCCAGTTCTTCCTGTGTCTCGATATCATACTGATTGATCAGACGGAGAATCTGGGAATGTCTCTCAATCTTCATTGCCGCTTCCTCCTAGCTATTACTCATCTTCTCACGAAGTGTTTCCAAAAAACTGATATTATTAATCTTGATAATTCTGGTATCCTTGCTGGATTTTGAAATCATGATCCGGTCTCCGGTAACCATGGGAACTCTGGCCGCCCCGTCAAAGGAAGCCATTCCCTGTTCCACTCCACCGTCCCTGCCCTCTCCCAGTTCCACGGAAATCACATCCTCCGCCGGAAATACAATACTTCTGGTATTCAGCGTGTGAGGAGCCAGAGCCGTCATAAGGATCATGGAGCCTTCCGGGGAAATAATGGGGCCTCCTGCGGAAAGGCTGTACCCGGTAGACCCGGTAGGCGTTGAAATGATGATTCCATCCGCCTTGTATGTATTCAGAAAAATATTATTGACATAATTATTAAACCGGACAACCCGCAAAGCTCCCTCCCGGCTGATTACAATATCATTCAGCGCAATATCGCTGGCAATCTCTTTTCCGTCCCGGAACACCCTTCCGGCCAGCATCATCCGCCGTTCAATGGTAAAACGATCACTCATCAGCTTATCCAGCGCCGGATAAATGGAATGCTGGTCAATCTCCGCCAGATACCCCAGCGTTCCCAGATTGATTCCGAACAGCGGAATCTCCTTATCCACCACGTCCCTTGCCGTCTGCAGAAGGGTTCCGTCTCCTCCCAGAACGATCACACACTGGGTATCGTCGGGGATTTTGGAGGCATCGGTGTAATCATAGGGCTGGTCTTCTTTTTTTTCTTCCGCCTGCAAAACCAGACATTCTTTTTTATGGCTGGTCAGATAATCGGCAATTTTATTTGTCACCCGCTGGTTTTTATCCTTGATGGTATTGGTAATAATCGCAAATTTATCCATGTTTATCTGCTGCTTAACTCCTTGTGGGCAGCCGCCACAACCTGATCGATGTCTACTGCCGCTTCATTCTTATATTCTCCCTCGGGAAGCTTCCGGATATGCAGGAGATATTCGATATTTCCCTCCGGTCCCTTAATCGGTGAAAATTCCAGATGAAGCACTTCAAAGGAAATGCTCTGAGCATAGCCAACGATTTTTTCAATCACTTCCCGGTGCACCGCCGGATCACGAACCACACCCTTTTTCCCTACTTTTTCCCTGCCTGCCTCAAACTGTGGTTTGATCAGGCATACAATCTCACCGTTTTCTTCCAAAAGATTTCTCACCGGAAGCAGTACCTTCGTCAGGGAAATAAAAGAAACATCAATCGAGGTAAACTGGGAAAGCTCCTGAATATCCTCGGGAACCACATAGCGGATGTTGGTACGCTCCATGCATACCACCCTCTCATCATTTCTCAGCTTCCAGTCAAGCTGTCCGTGTCCCACATCGATGGAATACACCTTCACCGCTCCGTTTTGCAGCATACAGTCGGTAAACCCGCCTGTGGATGCACCTACGTCCATACACACCTTGCCATCCAGTGTTGCGCCGAAATGAGTCATGGCCTTTTCCAGCTTTAATCCGCCTCTGCTCACATAGGGAAGTGTATGGCCTTTCACCGTAACTTCCACGGTATCCTGAAACATGGAGCCCGCCTTATCCTCCCGCTGGCCGTCTACCAGTACATTTCCTGCCATGATAATGGCTTTTGCTTTCTCTCTTGACGGCGCAAGACCGCGGCTGACTACCAGCACATCCAAACGTTCTTTCATTCTCTGTCTCCTGTCTTTTCCACAGCCCGCTTTTCAGGCTATTCTTTTTCTGTCCCAGCGTTTTCTATTAATTCCTTCTGCCATTCCCTGATCCTAAGCGTCACAGATTCCACATCCATTCTCTGCTGTTTCATCAGATCCGACACGCTTCCATGGGGAACAAACCTGTCCTCAATCGCCACGATCCGGACTGCCGGACTATTGGTACGCTCTCCAAAATACTCCAGAACTTTTTCTCCGAATCCACCGTTTTTTACATTTTCCTCCATGGTGACCAGAAGGCTGTGATCCTTTGCCAGCTCTTCCAGCATCCGGGTATCCAGAGGCTTCACAAAACGCATATTTACCAGAGTCACGTTCTGTCCCTCTCCCCGCAGATTGGCATATACCCGCTCTGCTGTCTTCACCATGCTTCCTACTGCAAGCAGGGCAATCTCACTGCCCCTGCACAAAATCTCTGCCTTTCCCATTTCAATGGGCGCGCGTTTTTCCTCCAGCCCGTCATAGGCTTCCCCTCTGGGATAGCGGATCGCTACCGGGCCATCCTGTTTGATGGCAAACTTCATCATATCGGACAGCTCCCATTTATTTTTCGGAGCCATCACCGTCATATTCGGCATCATGGATAAATAAGTCAGGTCAAAACAGCCGTGATGGGTTTCCCCGTCGCTTCCCACCAGACCTGCCCTGTCCACGGCAAATACCACCGGAAGGTTCTGCATACAGACGTCATGAAGAATCTGATCCACTGCTCTTTGAAGAAAAGAAGAATAAATAGCTACTACAGGGCGCATTCCCCCCAGAGCCAGACCTGCTGCAAAGGTCACTGCATGTTCTTCCGCAATCCCCACATCAAACAGACGGTCGGGGAACATATTTCCAAAACGTTTCAGACCCGTACCCGGCACCATAGCAGCCGATACCGCCACCACATCCGGTTCCCGGTCCCCAAACTTTCTCATAACTGTGGAAAAAATATCGGTATAATTTGCCTTTCCATTGGACTTTGGAAGCCCTGTTTCCACTTCAAAGGGACTTGCCCCGTGAAATCTTGCCGGATGACGCATGGCCGGCGCATAGCCTCTCCCCTTCTCTGTCAGCACATGGACAAGAACAGGCCCCTGCTTCCGCTTCGCCTCATTTAAAATCTTAATCATCTGACTGAGATTGTGTCCGTCCACCGGGCCTAAATAAGTCATCCCCATATTTTCAAACAGCATTCCCGGAATCACAAACTGCTTGATGCTGTCTTTCGTCTTGTGAAGGGCGTCCACCATCCCCTCACCCACTTTTGGAATCTTTTTCAGGGCGTTGGTCACTCCCATCTTCAGCTCCGTGTAGGATGCGGCTGTCCGGATATTTCCCAGATAAGCAGACATCCCTCCCACATTTTTTGTGATGGACATCTCATTGTCATTGAGAACAATAATAAAATTTTTTTTCAGTTCCGCCGCATTATTCAGCGCCTCGTACGCCATACCTCCGGTCAGCGCTCCGTCTCCGATCACAGAGACCACCGTGTAGTCCTCTTTTTTCAGATCCCTTGCCTGCACCATTCCCAGTCCTGCGGAAATCGAGGTGGAGCTGTGTCCGGTGTCAAAGGCATCACAAGGACTCTCTTTTCTCTTTGGAAAGCCGCTCAGTCCGTTGGTTTTTCTGAGACTGTCAAATTGATCCTTTCGTCCGGTAAGAATCTTATGGGTATACGCCTGATGTCCCACATCCCAAATCAGCTTATCCTGAGGCAGTTCCAATACTCTGTGAAGGGCAATGGTCAGCTCCACAACGCCCAGATTCGAGGCTAAATGTCCGCCCGTCTCACTGAGGGACCGAACCAGAAACTGCCGGATTTCCTCCGCCAGCAGATCACATTCCGACAGTGTCAACGCTTTTACATCATTTGGCTTTTTTATCCTGTCTATTATCATATCTGTCCGTCCTTTGTTATTATTCATTGCTTCCGTTAATTCTTACGGTTTACCAGTTCTTTTACCAGTTCCTCCAGAAATCCGTTTTTCATTGTAAAGTTGTCCAGTCCCCGGACTGCCTCCTCAGAAATCAGCTCCACATCCTTTGCCGCCTGTTCGAGCCCGCGAAGGGTTACATAGGTGACCTTGTTGTTTTTTTCATCGCTGAATACCGGTTTCCCCAGCTCTTGGGCGGTGCTGGTCACATCCAGAATATCGTCCCGGATCTGAAAAGCAAGTCCTATTTTGTTTCCGATTTTTTCTATGCTCTGCACCTCTTTTTCGGAAGCTCCGGCTAAAATGGCACCCACCATCATGGAAGCCTCGATCAAAGCAGAGGTTTTATTTTCGTAAATATAATCCAGCATTTCTCTGGAAATCTCTTTTCCTTCGTTGGTTACGTCCACACTCTGGCCCCCCAGCATCCCACAGATCCCTGTTTTCCGGGTAAGTACCAAAAATGCCTGTCCGATTCTGACATTATCCGGTTCCATCCGGAATGCCTGACAGGCCGTTTCGTACGCAAAATTCAGCAGAGCGTCTCCGCTGAGCACCCCCAGCGCCTCTCCATATACGGCGTGGGTCGTCTTTTTTCCCCTTCGGTACTCATCGTTATCTATAGCCGGAAGGTCATCGTGGATCAGTGAGGAGGTATGGATCATCTCCATGGCAGCCGCAAAAGGCTCGATCACTTTGGATTCTCCTCCAAACATCCGATAGGTTTCATACATCAAAATCGGGCGGAGTCTCTTTCCTCCGGCCTGCATACTGTAATTCATGGCCTGCGCCAATTCCTTCGCAAATCCTTCTTCTTTGGGAAGATAGGCTGCGATGATCTCTTCAATCTGATTTTTCTTTTGTTTCAATTCTTCTTTAAAATTCACTTAACTCACCATTTTCATTCAGTTTCAGCATCTTTTTTTCTACGGTATCAATTTTGCTGCTGCAGTCTTTTAACAGTTCCATGCCTTTCTGATACATCAAAAAAGCCTCCTCCAAAGACGCCTCTCCGCTCTCTAACTGCTCTACAATGGTGTCTAGGGCAGAAAATGCCTCTTCTATACTCACTGCTTTTTTTCCCATTCCTCTGCTCCTTCGCTCTTTGCTTTAGGTCACGCCTGTTGTTTTACGGCTGCGTCCCCTCCTTCGGCCTCTTCCACCCGGGAGCGGATCACTCCGTCACGGACATGGATTTTCAGCACTTCCCCGCTTTTTACCTGAGCGACGCTGGTCACCGCTTTTCCTCCGGCTCCCTCCACATAAGAAAATCCCTGATTCAGCTTATTTAACGGGGATAAGCCTTTCATCCTCTCAATGTACAGTCCCAGCTTATGTCTCTGTTTGAGGATTTCCTGTTCCATAAGCTGACCCAGCCGCTCTTCCGTTTTCAGCAGGTACATCCGCCTGTCACGGATCAGATTTTCCGGGCTGAGATACCCCAGTTTTGTGCGGTAATGGCTGATTCTCTGCTTTTGAAGCGCTATTCTGCTGTTCATGGTAAATTCCAGCCGTCTCCGGTAACCTTCCATCTGCTCCATCAGTCCCTGAAAATCATATACGGCAAGTTCTGCCGCCGCTGAGGGCGTAGGTGCCCTAAGATCCGCCACATAATCAGCGATAGTCACATCCGTTTCATGACCCACAGCGGAAATCACCGGGGTGGAGCAGTTAAAAATAGCCCTCGCCACCTCTTCCTCATTGAAAGCCCAGAGATCCTCTATGGAACCTCCGCCTCTTCCTACGATCATCACATCCACTCCCAGCGCATCCAGCGCCTCAATGCCCCGGACAATACTGGCTTTGGCTCCCTCTCCCTGCACCAACGCCGGATAAAGGATAATCTGGATGTAAGGATTTCTTCTATGGGTAATGTTTCGTATATCCTGAATGGCTGCACCTGTAGGAGCCGTCACCACTCCCAGTCGTCTGATGAATTTTGGAATGGGCTGCTTATATTCCGGGGCAAACATCCCCATCTCCTCCAGTTCCTCTTTCAGGGCAAGAAACTTTTCATATAAAAGCCCTGCACCCTCCAGAGAAATCTCTCTGGCATATAACTGGTATTTCCCATCCCGCTCATAAACATTCACACTTCCGCCGACAATGACTTTGTCTCCGTTTTTCATGGCAAAAGCCAGTCCCTTCCTCTGTCCCGCAAACATGACACAGGATATGGCACCGGTGGTATCCTTCAGGGAAAAATAAATATGCCCCGAAGTATGATATTTGCAGTTACTCACCTCACCCCGGACTGAAATCCGGTTCAGCATAAAGTCTTGGGCAAACATATTTTTGATGTAATTGTTCACCTGCCCTACGGAATATACACTACTCATTCTTTAACCAGTTTCCCCAATACTCCGTTGATGAAAGAAGGGGATTCGTCTCCTCCGAATTTCTTCGCCAGTTCCACCGCCTCGTTGATGGCTACACGATCCGGCACATCCTCGTCAAACAAAATCTCAAATGCTGCCAGACGGAGAATTGTCAGTTCCACCTTGCCCATGCGGTTTGTTTTCCAGCCTTTACTGGTCTTATTGAGAATTTCGTCCAGTTCCTCCTGCTGTTGGCAGATTTTTTCAAATTTTTCCTGAATATACGCCTGATCCTTCTCCTTCAGGTCTTCAATTCCTTCCAGATACAGTGTTCTCTGTTCTGCCATCTCCTCGGATGGATTAAACTCCGTCATAAATAATAACTGAAAAATACTTTCTCTCTGTTCTCTTCTTCCCATTCTATCCTCCGTATGTTTTAAACTGCTGCCTGCAAGTATGCCCCGGCAGTCCGCCAAGGCTTTATCTTTGTTCAACATAACAGGTGAAAAAAGGGCGTCTTTTAACCAGACCCCCTATCTTTCATTTCCAGACATTTTCTATTTTGTCCGTTCCAGTTCCACGCTGGCAATGCTGATATTGATATCAGATACCTGCAGCCCAGTCATATTTTCAATGGCTGTCTTTACTCTTTCCTGTACCTTCTTACATGTCTCCGGAATACTGTATCCATACTCAAGATTCAGATTCAGATCCACACACACCACATTTTCCAGAACGTCGACTTTTACGCCCTTGGAAAGATTTTTCATCCCCAGTTTTCCAACCAGTTCATTGGTGATATTTCCGTTCATGGAAGCAACGCCTTCCACCTCAGTCGCTGCCAGTCCGGCAATGATCGCAACCACTTCATCTGCAATCTGTACTTTGCCGATGGACTGATTATCATATATCGTATACGTATCTCTTACTTCTTTTCTATTTTCTGCCATATTAAAAACCTCCTTGGAATCTGTGTCCGTTCAGCCACTTTTCAACCTTTGTCTATTATACCAAAAAAGTTTGAAAATTAAAAGGGTTTTCCTTAGTTTTTGCTGAACTCTTCCAATTTTAGATTCTCATTTCGATCCAGCGTCATTCCCACGCTCCATGAGTTGATAAACAAAAGCAGCGGATTGCCACGCATATCTTTGACTTTCTTCATATCGGAAGTTCCTGTCAGTCTCTCAACATCCACTTCTTCCTTATTTGCAATCCAGCGGATATGCTCGTACGGCAGATTTTCCAAACGGATGTCCACATTATATTCATTTTCCAGACGGTATTTCAGTACGTCAAACTGCAGGACACCTACGACACCCACAATGATTTCTTCCATTCCGCCCATGTATTCCTGAAAAATCTGAATCGCTCCCTCCTGAGCGATCTGGTTCACGCCTTTGACGAACTGTTTCCTCTTCATACTGTCCAGAAGGCGAACCCGTGCAAAATGCTCCGGCGCAAAGGTTGGGATTCCCTCATAGGCAAATTTCTTCCCTGCCGTGCACACCGTATCTCCGATGGAAAAAATTCCCGGATCAAAGACACCGATGATATCTCCCGCATATGCTTCCTCAACGATATGGCGGGATTCTGCCATCATCTGCTGCGGCTGGGAGAGACGCATCTTTTTATTTCCCTGTACATGGAACACTTCCATGCCTGCATCGAATTTCCCGGAACAAATCCGCATAAATGCAATACGGTCGCGGTGAGCCTTGTTCATATTTGCCTGAATCTTGAACACGAAAGCGGAAAATTCTTCCTTCATCGGATCGATCACACCGCAGTCTGCCGTTCTGGACAGCGGAGAACTGGTCATCTTCAGGAAATGCTTCAAAAAGGTCTCCACACCGAAGTTTGTCAGTGCAGAACCGAAGAATACCGGAGAAAGTTTTCCATGGCTCACCTGCTCCATATCAAACTCTGCACTTGCCCCGTCCAGAAGCTCGATTTCATCCATGAGCTGCTCTTTCTGATCCTCATCCAGAATTTCATCCAGTCTGGAATCCTCGATATCGATTTCTTCGATGATCCCTTCCTTTGTTCCTTTCATGGTATCGGAAAAGGTGAGAACCTTTCTTGTATTCCTGTCATATACACCGCGGAATTTTTTACCGGAACCGATGGGCCAGTTGACCGGACAGGTGGGAATTCCCAGTTCTTTTTCAATATCATCCAGCAGTTCAAAGGTATCGTTGGCATCCCTGTCCAGCTTATTGATGAATGTGAAAATCGGAATATTTCTCATGGCACATACCTTAAACAGTTTTCTGGTCTGTGCCTCCACACCCTTCGATGCATCGATAACCATCACTGCGGAGTCTGCCGCCATCAGGGTACGGTAGGTATCCTCGGAGAAGTCCTGATGTCCCGGGGTATCCAGAATATTGATGCAGTATCCGTCATAATTGAACTGCAGTACGGAAGAGGTTACAGAAATACCTCTCTCCTTCTCGATTTCCATCCAGTCAGAGACTGCATGACGGGCAGTTGCTTTTCCCTTTACGCTTCCTGCAAGGTTGATTGCTCCTCCGTACAGGAGGAATTTTTCTGTCAGAGTGGTTTTTCCGGCATCGGGATGGGAAATAATCGCAAATGTCCGGCGTTTCTTTATTTCATTGGTATAATCAGCCACGTAAGAGACCTCCATCTATCTTCTTTTATATTCAAGTACGCTTCAGCGTAGTTACGCACTTTAGCTATTTTAGTATAGGTTCTTTTGGGCTGTCAAGGGATTTTTATCTGCTGTACGCCTGCCCAGCGCAAAAATAAAAGCTGCTGCATTTTCTGCAACAGCTTTTACCGTTTCATGCTCATACAAATTTATTTTACAACTGTTTATGATATGCCTCGTTCAGTGGATCGTCGATACATAAAGATGAAATCATTGATGCTACCACCAATGCGGAAGCTCCTAAAATATCTGCTACTGCTTTGAAACTTTTCATAATAAATTCCTCCTATTCGTTTCAGTCAAAAGCCATATTTCTTTGCTACGCTTGCATCATATACTTCCTTTAAAGGATTGTCAATGTATCACGAACCATCTTATATTTTTTCTACTTTTTTTACATTCAGGCGTTTCACAGGTTCTTTTTTTTGTAATGTCTTTCTTTCCACTTCAAATATTTGTCACAAAAAGGAAGAAATTTCTAAAAAAAATCACGTTTTTTCCTTCCTCAAGGTTCCAAAATATAGTAAAGTAACTAAAATTTTTCCTCTGCCACAAGCTCCCGTAAACTCCTCTTTATCTGTTTTTTCAAAGAAATGTTTGTAACACTTTGCTTTTGCAAAGCATTCTATTTTCCTGAAAGCTGTCCGATCAGCCCATTACACCCTGCACATTTTTAATTCTTTGCGCCGTTCCCGGTAATCCGGCAGCTCTTTTTCTACAATTTTCCAGAATTCCGGCGAGTGATTCATCTCAATCCGATGGGCCAGTTCATGAACTACAACGTAATCCAGAAGCCGCTCCGGCAAAAGCACCAGTTTCCAGTTAAAATTCAGATTTCCTTTGCTGCTGCAGCTTCCCCAGCGCGTTTTCTGCTCCCGCAGGGTCACCTTTCCATAAGTAACCTTCATCCTCTCCGCATAGTAAGAAATCCGCCGGGGAAAGATCCGTTTCGCTCTCTCGATTCCTTCCTCTCTCTGCCGGGGAGTGATGGTTATCCGGTTTTCCTCTGCCTTACGGGCACTCTCCTGATGTTTTTCGATCCATTCCTTTTTTTCGTCCAAAAACCTTTCCAAGCTCTGCCGTGAAACCAAAAACGGAGCGCGAACAATCACTTCTCCGTTTTTGGTAATCTGTACAGCAAGGGTCTTTCGGTTGGAACGTATGATCTGGTAATCCATAGTCATCCTTTCCTTTATCCTGCAATTCCTACGAAACGTTTCCCCTCAGCCAGACGCTGAGCAAACTGGTCATAAAAGCCTGTTTTTTTATCGTAGGGTTTCTGATAAAAAAGTTCCAGCAGGAATACATTGATCTTTTTTGCCATAATCTCGTTATTCATTTCCTTTAAGATTTTCTGCACATCCTTCTGAAAATAATGCCACAGATTCGTAAACTCCTCATATTGTTTTAAATCGGGAGTATCCAGCCATTTTTTGATTTTCACCTTTGTTTTCTGCTCTTTTTTGCATTCATGGATCTGCAGAAAATATCTGAAGTCTCCATCCTCATAGCACCGTCCCAGCGGAAAAAGCCGGCAGATTCCCGGGCGGATGGCATGGATATTACATCTTCCCTCTTCATTTAAAAATGCGCACCGTTCCGCTTTTCCCACCATTTTCATATTCGGCAGAATGATTCCGTCTACCACATGCAGCTCTGCACAGGTTCCCAGCAGCTCCTCAAAGGTACATTCCAGATTTGTGGTCAAACGATAAATGTCCAGCGGATCAAGAAGAATAGATTCTCCCATGCCCTGACAACAGGCAGAACAGCCCCTGCAGTCATCGCATCCGGCTTTTACCATGTCACTGCTGGTGTATAATTTTCCGTCTGATATTTCTTTTAAGTCAATCTCTCTTTCCATGTCATTCTCCATTAATTATTTCGAAGCAAAAGGGGTTTTTGATTTTTTCTTTCCCGCATAATCTTACAGCCATCCGGTACATCGCTTTCCCGTGGATGCAGTCATGCCAGATAAATCTGCGGCACACCTTCCTCAAAGACCACTGTTCTCCATAACTTCCATCATATACGGTATTCTCCAGAAAATCCGGCTGGCTTTCCAGTATTTCAAATGCTTTCGCCCGGCAGGTATACAAATCCGGTTCATTTTCTGCCGGGACATCGATTTCACCAAAATAATAGGCGTTTACATTTTTTGTATGTTCATACATTTCCCGGGCTGTGATGGGAATCTCGCCGTAAAAAGTCTTTCGTCTAAGAAGCACCGTGCCTGTTTTATCCGGAACGGATTCATACATCATCAGAAAATCCTTTGCCGATTTCAATGCCAGAAACTTTATTTTCTCATATTCTTCCTTTGTCAGAGGCAGCCGTTCACTGTCAAAAATCACATCCGAATCTGCGTCACAAATCTGTAAATCACTGATTTTTTCCTGCACGATTCTGTTCCCGCCAGCTTTCTTATCATCAACAAGTCCCAGCCAGCGCTTATATCTGACAGCCTCTGCCGGAAGTTTCTTTAACGCTTCCTCCCTCGTCTTTCCACGCACATAAGCGCCGATATAATCCTCCAGATAAATCAGATGACCCTTATCGTTATATTCATCAATTACACGCAGTGTTTCCATACGTCTCTGCCCCCTGTTTTTCTCCTATACATGGTATCGTCAGCACTATAAGCATTGTCCGATTATTCGTAACTGTTCAGCATTTCAGGCTTCACAGACGATTATCCCTTGTTGTCTGTCTTTTTTAATAGTTCCTGTATACGGGACAAAGGTTCCTCTAATTCTTCTGCTATTTGAATCTCTGTTTTTCCTTTTTCCAGCTTTTTTGCTATCTTTTCTTTGAGAATTTTTTCTGCCCCTTCCTGAAGTCCTTTTTGAAGTCCGGCGGCTTCTCCGTCCTCGTAAAACTCCCGGCTCAAATCCGCTAAAACCTGTTCTTCATCGTATTCTGTCAATAATGAATTCGTCACTTCGCTCCTCCTCTTTATCAGGAAATCTCTCAACACATCTTCCTCAATGCACTGATCCACTGCCTTTTCGATTGCTGTCTCCAGCGAATCGTCCTGCACATATTCCTTAATTCTGGAAATGAAAATAGAATATTCCCGTAATACCTTACAATTTTCCATCAGTTCCCGGTTATGTCCATAATTTATATTGAGCATCCGAACTTCCAATTCCATTTTAGACTGCTTATTCCCATTGGTAAAGGCATCCGACAGTCTGAGTATTTTTTCTTCTCCGATATCTTCATTCCCATTATAAAAGACAATATATACCGGCGTAGGAATCTTTACCAATTTTGTACTATATAGGTGTTTTACTCCGATCAACTGTCTGTACAAGTCACAAAAATAGAGCAATCCCCGCAAAGGCATATTAGGACATACGGTACTTTGATGTTCATAAAGATTTAAATAATCATCCAGCAATATTGACACATCATTTTTCATCTTCATAAACAGTACATCATTCAGTGTTGTAATTTCCAAATCATCCGGGTTTTTATGGTTACTTTTGTTCAGAGCATTATAAAGCTCCAGCAAACTTTGTTTATCCGAAAACAGAAGACGGAACAGACGGTCCTTATATTTTCTGTTTCCTTTAAAGGCTGTTACAGTGTGCATATTATATCCTCCTGAAAAATGTATTTATATCACAGGGAACAGCCATTTCTTTCCTCACTTTACTATTAATTGCAGTTTTACTGTCATTGTAATAATTATTGTGGGATATTTTATAAGAACATTATAAAAGATATGTGCCAATATAGCAATGAACAAAAAGAAATGTTTTTTGTGAAGAAACAGATTGCTTCCCCGAAATATATTACCATAACTATAGCTTTAATTCTTACAAAAGTCAACTCAAATTTTGCAAAAAAAGGGATGGAACATCCACCCCTTCTCACAATTCCTTATACATTTTTCAACGTATCCAGTTTATATTTCTTCTGATATTCTTCACTGAACGGGTTCTGCTCCTCCCGGTCTTCAACCTCCAGATAGTCTCTGTGGTATCCCACATAGCGGTAAGCCGGACGAATGATCTTACCCGCATTTACCAGTTCTTCCATGCGGTGTGCAGACCAGCCTGCCATACGGGAAATAGCAAAAATAGGTGTAAACAGTTCCCTCGGAATATCCAGCATCGCATAAACAAAGCCGCTGTAAAAGTCCACATTGGCGCAGACCGGTTTGAACAATTTCCGTTTATGCATAATAAGCTCTCCTGCAATCCGCTCAACTCTCTCATACAGCGCAAATTCTCTGGTCTTTCCTTTTTCAATCGCCAGATTTTTTGCATAACGTTTCAAAATCACTTCTCTGGGATCACTCAGGGTATAAACTGCATGACCCATTCCATAAATCAACCCTGCATGGTCAAAAACTTTTTTGTCCAAAATATCATTCAGATAATTTTTCAGGGCTTCCTCATCTTCCCAGTCCACGCAGTTTGCCATAATATCTTCAAACATATCCTGAACCTTCAGGTTTGCGCCGCCGTGTTTCGGTCCCTTCAGAGAACCGATAGAAGCCGCGATTGCAGAATATGTGTCTGTTCCGGAAGAAGTCACTACATGATTGGTAAATGTAGAGTTATTACCGCCGCCATGCTCTGCGTGAAGCACAAGTGCGATATCAAGCACCTTTGCCTCCAGATCAGTAAAGCGTCCATCCTCACGGAGCATATACAGAATATTTTCCGAAAAAGACAGCTCCGGTTTTGCATTCTTAATCAAAAGATTTTCATCCTGCCGGAAATGCCGGTAAGAATGATAGGAATACACCGCAATCAGCGGAAGCTTCGCGATCAACTGCATGGACTGGCGCAGTGCATTTTCCACGGCAACTCCATCGGCATTTTCATCGTAGGTATACAGGGTCAGGACACAGCGCTGCATGGCGTTCATCAGGTTCGGATTGGATGCCTTCATGACAACGTCACGGATAAAACGGTTGGAAAGTGTCATCATATCGCTCAGGATTCTGTTGAACATCTCAAACTGACGGGCATTAGGTATGCGTCCGAACAAAAGCGTATAAATGGTTTCCTCAAACCCCTGCTTCCGGTGCTCAAAGCTTGCCACCATATCCTTCACATTATATCCCTGATAAAACAGTTCTCCGTCTGCCGGCATCTTTCTTCCGCCTTCATATTTGTAGCCCACTACGTCGGAAATTTCTGTAAGCCCGGTCAGCACGCCCTTTCCGTTGGAATCACGAAGCCCCCGTTTTACGTCATATTCCTGATACAGATTCTGGTCAATCCGGCCGGATGCCAGACAATACTGGAGTAATTCTCTGAATTCCTGATTATGTTGTTCGCTTATTTCCAAAATTTCTTCTGCTGCCATCTTACTCCCCCTTATTTTTTAAGACATTCTGCGATTGCTTTGATAAATTCCTCACTGTTCAATACAACAGGATTTTCCAGCGTGGTAATCAAAGCCAGATCTTTTGTCATTTTTCCTTCTTCAATGGTCTGAATGGTTGCTTTTTCCAGACGATCCGCGAAATCCATCAGTTCCTGATTTCCGTCCAGTTCTCCGCGTTTTCTCAGCGCTCCGGACCATGCAAAAATTGTTGCCACGGAATTCGTAGAGGTCTCTTCCCCTTTCAGATGCTTATAATAATGGCGCTGAACCGTACCGTGAGCAGCTTCGTACTCATAGTAACCTTCCGGCGAAACCAGAACGGAGGTCATCATAGCCAGTGAACCGAATGCGGAGGAAATCATATCGCTCATCACATCACCGTCATAGTTTTTGCAGGCCCAGATATAACCGCCCTCAGATTTCATCACACGGGCAACTGCATCGTCAATCAGCGTATAGAAATATGTAATTCCCGCCTCTTTAAATTTCTCGCTGTATTCCGCATCAAAGATTTCCTGAAAAATATCTTTAAAGGTATGATCATATTTTTTGGAAATGGTATCCTTTGTGGCAAACCACAGATCCTGTCCCAGATCCAGTGCATAATTAAAGCAGCTTCTTGCAAAGCTTTCGATAGAATCGTCAATATTGTGCATCCCCTGTGCTACACCCGGTCCTTTAAAGTCAAATACCAGATTTCTGGTCTCGCTTCCATCCTCTGAGGTGTATACCAGTTCCACTTTTCCTGCTCCCGGAATCTTCATCTCCGTATTTTTGTATACATCGCCGTAGGCATGTCTTGCAATGGTGATTGGTTTTTTCCAGTTTTTCACGCAGGGCTCAATGCCGTTTACAATAATCGGTGTACGGAACACCGTTCCATCCAGAATGGCACGAATGGTTCCGTTGGGGCTTTTCCACATTTCTTTCAAGTCATATTCTTTTACGCGGGCTGCATTTGGTGTGATAGTGGCACATTTTACTGCAACACCGTATTTTTTTGTTGCCAGCGCAGAATCAATGGTTACCTGATCGTCAGTCTCATTCCGGTGCTCAAGCCCCAGATCATAATACTCTGTTTTCAGGTCGATAAAGGGGAGCAGCAACTCGTCTTTGATCATTTTCCAGAGTATTCTGGTCATTTCATCTCCATCCATCTCTACCAGCGGTGTTGTCATCTGAATTTTGCTCATGTTTTTTCCTCCTGATTTTACTGTATTTTTATGGTTTTATCATATTTTCATATCGAGATTTTCTATTACATGCTGTATATGCTCGTTGGCCAGCTTCTCCGCCAGCACCTCATCTCTTTTTCTGATGGCATCCAGAATCGCCCTATGTTCTTCTACAGACTCCTCTGCCCGTTTTTTTGCCTTTACCGAAGTGGATCTTGCTATTTTTACATAATGATGAAAATCCGTCAATATATGCTCCAGCATACGACTTCCCGCCGCCCGGTACATAATTTCATGAAACCGCCCGTCCAGACGGACAACCTGATCTTTTTTCGAGTTTTTCAAATGAAATTCCGAAAGCAAAATGACCTCTTCCATCTCTGCAATCTCTTCTTCACTGATATGTTCTGCCGCCCATCGGGCCGCCAGTCCTTCCAGCCGGGAACGCATCCCGTAAATGTCCGCAATATCTTTTTCTGAAATTCCTGTAACTCTGGCTCCCCTGTTGGGAATAATTTCTACCAGACCTTCCAATTCCAACTGACGCAGCGCCTCACGGACCGGGGTTCTGCTCACACCCAGCTTTTTCCCCAACGTTGCCTCCTTTAACTCTTCTCCCTGTGCAAAGGTTCCCGATAAGATATCCTCCCTGATTTTATTGAAAATCTGACCGCTCAGAGATTGTTCCTGATACTCCATAACTGCCTCCGATTAAAGAGAATTTGTATTTTTGTATGATTGTATACAATTATACGTTTTGTGTCAAGAGTTTCTTTAAAAAAATTGTGCCGGACAAGAATTTTTGTTACTGTTCACTCCGTTCACAGTAACACGCTTCGCGATGCACACAAAATGTGATTACATCACATTTTGGCGCTGTATGTCTCGGGATTTCCGCGCAAACTGCGCGAAAACACCTCGCGGAAT